>CAZDFD010000087.1:0-18319 GCA_964504655.1 uncultured Geminicoccaceae bacterium | reverse complement strand
CGAGCGCCTCCTTGGTGGCGGCGAGCTCGCCCGCCAGCGCGTCGACCCGGTCGAGCCGCTGGGCGCTCGTGGCGAGCTCGGCCAGGCGCTGCTCGAGGCCGGCGATCCGCCCGACCTGCGGCTCCAGCCCGGCGAGGCCGGCCACCCGCTGCTCGAGCGGGTCGAGCCGGGCCAGCCGGTCGGGCACCGCCTCGAGCCCCTTGAGCTGGCCCTCGACCGCGGCCAGTCGGGCGAGCTGCGCCTCGAGCCCCGCCAGCCGGCCGAGCTGCTGCTCGAGCCCGGCCATCCGGCGGGCATCCGCGGTGCGGTCGAGCGCCGGCCGCAGCCAGGCCCAGGAGAGGGCGGCGACGAGCGCGGCACCGATCACCCCGCCGAGCACGGCCGCGGTGAGAACCCGTCGACGCCGCGCCGGCGCCGCCGCCTCGGGCGGGCTCGCGGCCGCCCCGGCGGCCGAAGGTTCGCTGCTCTCGGCCATGTGCCCGCCTCCGCTCCGACCGGGCGCGGATCCGCCCGGGCGCCCTCCGCTCAGCGCCCGCGCGGGTACGGCCCCCGGTCGGGAACCACCCCGTGTTGCGCTATCATCGCCGCGGCCAGGTCTTCAAGGCAGGCGAGCAGCGCCGTTTGGTCGCGTCGCTGCGCCACCTCGACCGAGCGCCAGGGCAGTCCGCGGATCTCGGCGGCGATCGGCTCCGACAGGCAGACCGCGCTGACGTGCGCCAGATGGCCGGTGAGGCCGTCGCGCTCGACCAGCCGGGCGAACACCTGCGCGGTGCGCGGCGAGTAGAACAGCACCGCGTCGAGCTCGTGGCCCTCGAGCGCCTGCACGGTGCGCGGCGCCAGCCGAGCCGCCGTCTCGGTGCGGTAGACCACGAGCCGCTGGTAGCGGTAGCCGGCCTCGACCAGCGCCGCCTCGAGCCCGTCCCGGACCTCCTCGCCGCAGACGTGCAGGATGGTGCCGGCCTCGGGCGGGATCCGCTCGCGGACCAGCCCGGCGAGCTCGACGCCGTCGCCGGCCGCGGTCAGGACGCTCGCGCAGCCGGCGGCGATCGCGGCCTGGGCGGTGGCCTGGCCGACCGCCAGGATCGGCAGGCGGCGGAGCGGGTCGTCGAGGCCCGGCAGCGCGTTCGAGCTGGTCAGCACGACCGCCGCCACGCCCTCGCCGGCCATCGGATCGTGCGGCACGTGGCGGACCGAGAGCATCGGGTCGATCAGCACCCGATGCCCCTTCGCGTGCAGCATTCTGGCCGTGGCCAGCGATTGCTGGCGCGGCCGGGTGAGCAGGATGCGCATGAGAACCAACCTAGCAGCCCGGTCGCCGCGGCGGCCAGCCCTTTCCGTTCCCCTCAGCCCGAAGCCCAGCCCTGCCCGGCGCGCAGCAGCTCGTCGCCGGCGTCGCGGCCGAGCCGCTCGGCCTCGGCCGCGGCGCCGCGGCGCGCCACCCGGGCGACCCGGCCGCCGTCGGGCGCGGCCAGGAGGCCGCGCAGCTCGAGCCCGTCCGGCCCGAGCACCGCCAGGGCCGCGATCGGCGTCCGGCAGTTGCCGTCGAGGGTGGCGAGCAGCGCCCGCTCGGCCGCCACGCAGCGCATCGTCGGCGGGTGGCCGAGCGGCGCCAGCGCCGCCCGCACCGGGGCGTCGTCCGACCGGCAGGCGATGCCGATGGCGCCCTGCGCCACCGCCGGCAGCATCTCGTCGGGGTCGAGCGGCACGCCGCCGGCGCTGCCGAGGCCGAGCCGGGCAAGCCCGGCCGCCGCCAGGAGGGTGGCGCCGACCTCGCCCCGGGCGAGCTTGTCGAGCCGGGTCTGGACGTTGCCGCGCAGCGGCACGACCGCCAGATCGGGTCGCGCCGCGAGCACCTGGGCGGCGCGCCGGAGCGAGGCGGTGCCGACCACGCAGCCGGCCGGCAGCTCGGCGAGCCGGCCGGCGCCGGCCGCGAGCAGCACGTCGCGCACGTCGGCCCGCTCCGGCATCGCCGCGATCAGGATGCCCTCGGGCAGGACGGTCGGCACGTCCTTCATCGAGTGCACCGCGAGGTCGATCCGGCCGTCCAGGAGCGCCTCGTCGATCTCCTTGGTGAACAGCCCCTTGCCGCCGATCTCGGCGAGCGGCCGGTCGAGCACCGCGTCGCCGGTGGTGCGGATCACCACCGTCTCGACCGCACCCGGTGCCGCGAGCGCCGGATCGGCCGCGGCCAGCGCCGCCTGAACGAGCCGCGCCTGGGCCAGCGCCAGGGGCGAGCCGCGCGTGCCGATCCGCAGGACCCTCGCCACGCCCATCGAAGCCGGCTATCCCCCTCCCGTCGGCCCGACGCCCCGCGCGCCGTCCGCCTCGCCCGAGGGGCCTTAGCCTCGCGCCCATGCCCTTGCCAGCGATTTCCGGCCGGGTCGTGCTCGGCATCGAGACGAGCTGCGACGAGACCGCGGCGGCACTCGTGCGCGACGATCGCGTCGTGCTCGCCGCACCGCTCGTCTCGCAGCTCTCCGAGCACGCGCCCTATGGCGGGATCGTGCCGGAGATCGCCGCCCGCGCCCATCTCGAGCGGCTCGACCACCTGATCGCCCGGGCACTCGCCGAGGCCGGCACCGGCCTGTCCGAGCTGGCGGGCATCGCCGCGACCGCCGGGCCCGGCCTGATCGGCGGCCTCACCGTCGGCCTCCTGACCGCCAAGATGCTGGCGCTCGTCCACGACAAGCCGCTCATGGCGATCAACCATCTGGAGGCGCACGCGCTCACCGCCCGGCTCACCCACGGGCAGGCCTTCCCCTACCTCGTGCTGCTGGTCTCGGGCGGCCACTGCCAGCTCCAGCTCGTGCACGGCGTCGGCCGCTACACCCGGCTCGGCACCACCCTCGACGACGCGGTCGGCGAGGCCTTCGACAAGCTCGCCAAGATGCTGGGCCTGGGCTTCCCGGGCGGGCCGCGGATCGAGGCCCTGGCCCGCGGCGGCGATCCGGCCCGCTTCGCCCTGCCGCGGCCGCTCCTGGGCGAGCCCGGCTGCAACTTCTCCTTCTCCGGCCTCAAGACCGCCGCCCGGCGGATCGTGCTCGAGCTCGGGCCGGCGGTGCTCGAGCCGCCCGCCTTGGCCGATCTGTGCGCCTCCTTCGAGCAGGCGGTGGCGGACGTCCTGGTCGACCGCACCCGCCGGGCGCTCCGGCTCGCCGGCCGCCGGCTCGGGACGGTCCCGCCCCTGGTCGTGGCCGGCGGGGTGGCCGCCAACCGGCGGATCGGCGCGGCCCTCGCCGGGCTCGCCCGGGAGGCCCGGGTCGGGCTCGTGATCCCGCCGCCCGCGCTCTGCACCGACAACGCCCAGATGGTCGCCTGGGCCGGGATCGAGCGGCTGGAGCTGGGCCTCGTGGACCCGCTGGACGTGCCGGCGCGGGCCCGCTGGCCGCTCGACCCTCTGGCCGAGCCGCTGCTCGGGGCCGGCGCCAAGGGCGCCAAGGCCTGAGCCCGCCGGCCTAGGCCGGCGGCGTCGCCCGCTCCTCGACCTGGCGGCGCCAGAGCCGGGCGTAGAGCCCGTCCCGGGCGAGCAGCTCGGCGTGGCGGCCGCGCTCGACGATCCGCCCGCCGTCGAGCACGCAGATCTGGTCGGCCTCGACCACGGTCGAGAGCCGGTGCGCGATGACGAGCGTGGTGACGCCCCGGCAGAGGGCCGCGAGCCCGGCGCGGACCCGCGCCTCGCTGGCGCTGTCGAGCGCCGAGGTCGCCTCGTCCAGGATCACGAGGCGCGGCCGCTTGAGGAGTGCCCGCGCCACCGCCACGCGCTGGCGCTCGCCGCCCGAGAGCTTGATGCCGCGCTCGCCCACGAGCGTGTCGAGCCCCTGCGGCAGCGCGTCGAGGAGCTCGCCGAGCGCCGCGGCGCGGGCGGCGGCCGCGATCGCGTCGGCCCCGGCCCCGGGGTCGGCGAGCCCGATATTGGCGCCGAGCGTGTCGTTCAGGAGCGCCACGTCCTGCGGCACGACCGCGATCCTCGCCCTGAGGCTCGCGAGCTCGAGAGCGCCCAGATCCTGCCCGTCGACCGTGATCCGCCCGGCCACGGGCTCGAGGAAGCGGTACAGCAGCCGGGCGATCGTGGTCTTGCCGGCACCCGACGGCCCGACCAGGGCCACCGTCCGCCCGGCCGGGATGTCGAGGTCGAGGCCGTCGAGCACCGGCCGGTCGGGGCCGTAGGCGAGCGACACGCCCTCGAGGCGGACCCCGAGCGGCCCGCCTTCGGCGAGCGGCACGGCGCCCGGTCGGTCGCGCTCGGCCGGCAGCGCCAGGAGTTCCAGGAGCTGGCCCAGATCGACGAGCGACTGCTTGATCGAGCGGTAGAGCTGGCCCAGCCGGTCCATCGGCCGGGTGAGCTGCAGGAGGTAGACGTTGACCAGCACGAGCTCGCCCACGCTCATGCTGCCGGCCCGCACCCGCGCCGCCGCCACGAGCAGGATGGCGCCGGTCCCGGCGGCGAGCACGCTCACGAGCACGGCGCCGGTGAGCGTGCGGAAGGCGAGCGCCTTGACGGTGAGCCGCTCGACCAGGCCGAGCGCCCGGTCGTAGCGGTCGAGGGTCGCGGCCTCGGCCGAGCAGAGCTTGACCGTCTCGAAGCCGAGGAGCGCGTCGACCGCCCGGCCGTGCGCGACCGCCGCCTCGCGCGTGGCCCGCCGCTGGTGCGCCCGCAGCCACTCCGAGCCCACCACGAGCACGACCGCGTAGGCCGCGAGCGTGAGGAGGAGGATCAGCGCCAGCCCCGCCTCGACCCGCGTCGCCAGGATGGCGCCCACGAACAGGATCTCGGCCAACAGCGGCAGGATCAGGAAGACCGAATCGAACAGGAGCTCGCGCACGGCCGAGAGGCCGCTTTCCAGGATCCGGCTCACCTGCCCGGTCCGCCGCTCGACGTGGAACGGGTAGGGCAGGTCCAACAGATGCGCGAGCGCGGCCCGGCCGAGGCGGCGGCGGACGCGCTGCTCGATCGGCCCGTAGAGCGCCCAGCGCGCCTCGTTGAGGAGCTTGGCGAGCCAGCCGCCGGCCACGTAGGCGAGCAGGATCGCCGCGGCCGCCGCGGCGAGGCCCGGCTCGGCCAGGGTGTCGACGGCCCGCGCGAAGAGGAGCGGCACGGCCGCGTTGACGAGTGCCGCGAGCGCGAGCGTCGCCACCGTCAGGACCAGCCGCGCCCGGAAGCCCGGATCGTCGGCCGGCCAGACGAACGGCAGGAGGATGCGGAGCGCCGCCCGATCGCCCAGGGCGCGCGGCCGCTGCTCGCGCTCGAGGGCCCGCAGCTCGCGCGACATGCGGCCTGCCTAGGCCGGCCGCCCGGGCGGGGCAAGCGCACCACCGGCCGGTTCACCGCCGACACGGGGCGTGGCAGGAGGGGAGCCCTGGCCGCGCCGGAGCCCCGCCATGCGCCTCTCCTACGCCCAGAACCTCGAGGACGTGCACCTGGCGCAGGTCTTCGCGGGCGAGCCGCCCGGCCTCTATGTCGACGTCGGCGCCGGCCACCCGGTCGCCGACAACGTCACCTTCCACCTCTACCTGTCCGGCTGGCGTGGCCTCGTGGTCGAGCCGCAGGCGCGCTGGGCCGGGCTCTATGCCGGTGTGCGCCCGCGCGACGTCGCGGTCTGCGCCCTGGCCGGCGCCGCCCCGGGCGAGGCCGAGCTGTTCGAGGTCGAGCGGCTGCACGGGCTGTCGACCACGGTCCTCGAGCACGCCCGGGGGGCGGCTTCCTTCGGCGCCGGCTACCGGACCCGCCGGCTGCCGGTCGAGACCGTGGCCGGGCTCTGCCGGACGCACGGGCTCGAGGCCGTCGACCTCCTCAAGATCGACGTCGAGGGCGCCGAGGCGGCGGTGCTCGAGGGGGCCGAGCTCGCCTCGCTGCGGCCGCGCCTCGTGCTGGTCGAGGCGGTGGTACCCGGCAGCATGGCGCCCGCGCACGCGGCCTTCGAGCCGCTGCTGCTGGCGGCCGGCTACGCCTGCGCCTGGTTCGACGGCCTCAATCGCTGGTACCTGCGCCCCGAGGAGGCGGCACTGCGTGCCCGCCTGCCGCGGGAGAAGGCCGACTGGGGTGCGGTCGAGCACGCCTGGGACCACGGTCCCGCGGCCGCGAGCCCGCGCCATCCCGACCACGCGCTCGCCCGGGCCCTGCTCGAGGCGTTCCTGACCGCCCTGCCGCGGCTCGGGACGGAGCTCCTCGTGGAGCTCCTGTCGGCCGGCCGCGAGCCCCTGGCGGTGCCCGATGCGGCCGAGCGCGCCGCCCTCCGCGAGCTCCTCGTGGGCCAGGCCGAGTTCCCCGGCCGCGACCCGCCCCTGCCCGAGGCGGCGACCCGCGCCGCGCTCCTCGAGGCGCTCCTCGCGAGCGACCGCGTGCGCGCCGCCCTGGGCCGCATCGCCGCCCACTATGACGGCGGCCACCTGCCCGAGTGACGGCCCGTCCGGCTCAGGCGCGCACGAGCGCCGCCGGGACGAGCCCGTCCGGCCCGCCCGGGTCGGAGCGTGGCCAGAGCGGCCAGGAGCGGGTGCAGAGCCACGGCCGCACCGCCGGCAGGAGCGCCACGAGCACGATCCCGATCGACAAGAGGCACCAGACCGCCGGCCATTCGCGCGGATCGTTGGTCAACAGATGCGCGAGGCCCGGGCCGAGGAGGTAGTGGAACAGCGTCAGCCGCCAGGCGCCGTAGGCCATGGGCAGGAGGAAGCCGGCGATCGCATAGCCCGGGAAGCCGTGGTCGAACAGCCAGCCCCAGAAGCCGCCGCCCAGGTCGTTGCCGAGGCCGTTGACCGGCAGCGACCAGGCGAGATGCCAGGAGCCGGTGAGCGAGCACAGGATCTCGCCGCACAGCGGCCGGCCGGCCCGGCAGGCGCCGGCCCAGGCGAAGGGGTGGAGCTGGACGATCATGAGCACGCCCGCGGCGGCGGCGATCGCATAGGCCCAGGGTGCGACCCGGCGCGCCACCGCCTGCGGCACGAAGCAGAGCGAGAAGGCGTTGATGAACAGCGGCTGGAAGGCGATGTGCAGGTAGCCGAGCACGGTCAGCACCTGGTTGGCCGGCAGATCGCAGCGGTCGATCACCGGCCAGGTCGCCGCCTGCAGCCCCTCCATGAGCGCGAAGTAGGCGACCGTCGCGGTGATCGCCCGCGGCTCGCCGCGTCGCGCCGTCCAGACCGCCGTCGCCGCCCCGGCACCGGCCAGGAGCGCCGAGGCCTGCAGGCTCCAGCACATCGCCCGACCCCGTCCCGATCCTCCTGGTCCGATCTTGCCGCGCCCGGGCGCCCTTGTCATCGCCGGCGGCCGGCCGGCTCGAGGCCGCGCCCGGAAGCCCCGGCCGGGCTCCCGGGCGCGGGCGGGTCAGGCCCGCCAGAACGGCTTGCCGGCCTCGCGCGCCACGTCGGCGCGGGTGAGCCCCAGATCCTTGAGCATCCGGTCGTCGAGCCGGCCGAGGTCGAGGCGCTGGCGGCGGCGGCCGAGCCAGGTGTCGACCAGCTCCAGGACCCGCACGATCCCCGGGCCGAGGCCGCGGCCGGTCGCCGACCGGGCCGGAGTGCCGTGGAGGCTCGCCTGCGTCTGCATGGATCCCTCTCCGAGGCTGCCGCGACGATCCGCGTCGCCGGCTCGACCGACAGAATGGGGTCAGCTACCTTGGCCCACAAACGAGATGTTCTGACCCTGAGGCCAAACGGAGCTGAGCCTTGGCCGCCCCCCTGCCGCCCTTGAACGCGCTCCGCGCCTTCGAGGCCGCCGCCCGCCACGAGAGCTTCGTCAAGGCGGCGGCCGAGCTGCACGTGACGCCGGCCGCGATCAGCCACCAGGTCAAGCAGCTCGAGGAGATCCTGGGGGTCGCCCTGTTCCACCGCCTGCCGCGCGGGCTGGTCCCGACCGAGGCGGCCAAGGCCATGCTGCCCGAGCTCGGCCGCGGCTTCGCGCATGTCGCCCGGGCGGTCCAGGCGGCCCACGAGGGCGGGCTCGCGGGCCAGCTCAGGGTGACGGTGATCCCCTCCTTCGCGCAGCTCTGGCTCCTGCCCCGGCTCGGCCGCTTCCTCGCCGCCCGGCCCGAGGTCGAGGTGGTGATCCTGGGCTCGGCCCGGCCGGTCGATCTGGTGCGCGAGGGGATCGATGTGGGCATCCGCTACGGGCCCGGCCGCTGGCCCGGGGTCGAGCCGCTGTTCCTGTTCAGCGAGGAGACCTTCCCGGTCTGCACCCCGGCCCTCCTCGACGGCCCGCCGCCTCTGCGCCGGCCGGCCGATCTGCGCCGGCACCGGCTCCTGCACGACTGGGACCTCACCGCCGGCGAGACCTGGCTGGGGTGGCCGGCCTGGCTCGCCAAGCTCGGCCTCGCCGATCTCCCGGCCGAGCGCGGCCTGCAGCTCCCGGATTCGGTGATGCTGACCGAAGCGGCGGTGCGCGGGCTCGGCGTGGCGATCGGCCGGACCAGCCTCTCGGGCGAGCATCTGGCCGCCGGCCGGCTGGTCCGGCCCTTCGCGCTCACCATGAAGGCCGACTTCGGCTACTACAGGGTCCGCCCCGAAGGGATGCCGGAGAGCCCGCGGGTGCGCGCCTTCACCGAGTGGCTGGTCGAGGAGAGCCGCACCGCCGCCGTCTGAGCCGCGCCCTCAGGCCGACAGGCCGCGCAGCAGCGTCTCGCCCAGCGTCCGCAAGAGCTCCTCGCGCGGGCTCCAGGGGAACTCCGGCTTGGTGATCAGGAGCGCCACGAGCCCGTGGCCGGCGGCCCAGATCGCCTCGGCCACGACCTGCGGTGCGGCCGGCCGCAGCACGCCGCGTGCGACCAGCCGCGCCACCTCCGCCTCGAGGAGCGCGAAGGTGGCCTGGCCCGAGGGTGCGGCGGGCCCGTCCGCCGCCCCCGGGCGATGGCCCGCCACGCCGGCGATCGGGGTCATGAAGATCACCCGGTACTCGTGCGGGTGGGCGAGGCCCCAGCGCACATAGGCGGACATCAGCGCGCGCAGCCGGGCGCGCGGGTCGGGATCCTCGGCAGCACCCGCGGCGGCCTCGCGGAAGGCGGCCAGGAGCCCCTGGAACAGCTCGTCGGCGACCGCCGCCATCAGGCTCAGCCGGTCGGCGAAGTAGAGGTAGAGCGCCGAGCTCGACACGCCCGCGAGCCGGGCCACGCGGCGCATGGTGAGCGCCTCGAAGCCCTCGCGCAGCACGAGCCCGCGGGCCGCCGCCACGACCTCGCGGCGGCGCTCCTCGAGGCCCCGCCGCCGCCGCGCCGGCCGCCGCGCCGCCCTGCCGTCCATGCCGCCCCCGCTGCGCCCGGCCGCCTCGATAGGCCCTTGCCGGGCGCCCCGCAAGAGTCCATATGAACAGCGTTCATATGAACACCGTTCAGGAGAACCCGTCGTGCTCCGCGTGGCGCTGCGCATGCTCACCGGCGACACCGCCCGCTGCCTCGGCCTCGTGGTCGGCGTGGCCTTCGCGGTCATGCTGATGGCGCAGCAATCGGCGATCTTCGTGGGCCTGATGCTCCGGACCGCGGCCCAGGTGATCGACGTGGTCGACGCCGACCTCTGGGTCATGGACCCGCGGGTGATCTACGTCGAGGAGGTCGAGCCTCTGCCCGAGAGCGCGCTCTGGCGGGTGCGCGGCGTCGCGGGCGTCGACTGGGCCACCCCCTTCTTCAAGGGCCTCGCGGTCGCCCGCGCCCCGGACGGGAGGCTGCAGCAGGTGTTCCTGTTGGGCGTCGACGACGCCTCCCTGGCCGGGGCACCGCCGCGGATGCTCGAGGGCACGGTCGAGGATCTGCGTAGGCCCGGTGCCGTGGTGATCGACCGGGTGGGGGCGCTCTTCATCTGGCCGGGCGAGGAGCCGCGGCCGGGCAAGGTGCTGGAGCTCGCCGACCGCCGCGCCACCATCGTCGGCATCGCCGAGGCCTCGGCGCCGTTCACCACGTTCCCGGTCGTCTACACCCGCTACAGCGAGGCGCTGCGCTTCGCCCCGCCGCCGCGCAAGCCCCTCTCCTTCATCCTGGTGCGCGCCCGCCCGGGCGAGGACCCGGGCGCACTCGCCGAGCGGATCGGCGCCGAGACCGGCCTCCTGGCGCTGCGCTGGCGCGACTTCGCCTGGGCCACGATCCGCTACTACGTCGCGCGGACCGGCATTCCCGTGAACTTCGGCATCACCGTGGCGCTCGGCTTCATCGTCGGCGCCGCCGTGGTCGGCCAGACCTTCATGCTGTTCGTGCTCGACAATCTGCGCCAGTTCGGCGCCCTCAAGGCCATGGGGGTCGGCAACCGCACCCTCCTGGCCATGGTCCTGGTCCAGGCACTCGCCGTGGCGGCGGTCGGCTTCGGCATCGGGATCGGCCTCGCGGCCCTGTTCTTCGAGGTCACCGGCCGCACCAACGTCGATCTGCGGGGCTTCTTCCTGCCCTGGTGGGTGGCCGCCGGCGTCGCGGTGGCCGTGCTCGTGGCGATCCTCGTGGCCTCGCTCGCCTCGATCCGCAAGGCGCTCCGGCTCGACCCGGCGGAGGTCTTCCGGTGAGCGCGCCCGTGGCGACCGCCGAGGCCATCGTCACCGCCTGCGGCGTGGTCAAGGACTTCCCCTCGGGCGACGGCAGCGTGCGGGTGCTGCACGGCGTCGACCTCGAGGTCCGCTCGGGCGAGCTCCTGCTGCTGGTGGGCCCGTCGGGCTGCGGCAAGACCACGCTGATCTCGATCCTGGCCGCGATCCTGGGCGCGACCGAAGGCAGGGTCGAGATCCTGGGCCGCGACCTCGGCGGGCTCGCGGCCGATGCCGCGGCTCGCCTCCGCCGCGACACGGTCGGCTTCATCTTCCAGCAGTACAATCTCCTGCCGACGCTCACCGCGGCCGAGAACGCGGCGATCCCGCTCGTGATCCGCGGCCTGCCGCTCGCCCGGGCCGCGCGCCGGGCCGAGGCGCTGCTCGAGGAGCTGGGCCTCGCCGGGCACACGGGCAAGCTGCCGCGCCAGCTCTCCGGCGGCCAGCAGCAGCGGGTGGCGATCGCCCGGGCGCTGGTCCACGACCCGCCCCTGATCGTCTGCGACGAGCCGACCGCGGCGCTCGACGCCGCCTCCGGCCACGAGGCGATGCGCCGGCTGCGCGAGGCCGCGGTGCGGCCCGGCCGGGCGGTGATCGTCGTCACCCACGACCCGCGCGTGCTCGGCTTCGCCGACCGGATCGCGCGCATGGAGGACGGCCGGATCGTCGAGCTGATCGAGGATCCGCAAGCGATCCGCCGGCTGGCGGTCGCGCACTGAGGGAGGTCGAGGCGATGGCCGCGCGCCGCTCGCTGCAATGGGCCCTGCCGGCCTTGGCACTCCTCGGCGCCGGCTTCGCCGCCTGGTCGATCGCCTCGCAGCCGGGCCTGCCGGCGCGCGCCGACCCGCCCGCTTCGCCGCCGCGCAACCCCTTCGCTGCCGCGGTCGCCGGCCTGGGCGAGGTCGAGCCGCGCTCGGAGGCGATCCGGATCGGCACCGACACGGCGGGCCTGATCGCCGCTGTGCTGGTCCGGCCGGGCGAGCGGGTCGCGGCCGGCGCCGCCCTCCTGACCCTGGACGACCGCCGCCAGCGGGCGGCGCTCGCCGAGGCCGAGGCCGCGCTCGTGGCGAGCCGCGCCGGGCTCGGCTCGGCCGAGGCGCGGCTGGCCGACGCCCTGGCCGAGCAGCGCCGCGCCGCCCTCGACGCCGATCGCTACCGCGACCTCGCCCGCTCCGAGGTCGCCTCCTCGCGCCAGCGCTTCGAGGCCGCCGAGGCGGCCGCGCGCCGCGCCGACGCGGCCGTGGCGCTCGCCCGGGCCGGCATCGCCGCCGCCGAGGCCGGCCTCGAGCAGGCCCGGGCGAGCGTCGCCCGCGCCCGGGTCGAGCTCGACAAGACCGTGCTCCGGGCGCCGATCGACGGCACCGTGCTGCGGGTCGACGCCCGCCCGGGCGAGCACGCCCAGCCGGGTGCCGAGGAGCCGCTGCTCGTGCTGGGCGACCTCGGGGCCCTGCACGTCCGCGTCCAGCTCGACGAGACCGATGCGCCCAGGCTCGACCCGGCGGCCCCGGCCACGGCCTTCCTCAGGGGCGACGGCAGAAGCTCCGCACCGCTCGTCTTCGTCCGTCTGGAGCCCTTGGCGCGCGCCAAGCGGTTCCTGTCGAACGCCCCGGGCGAGCGGGTCGACACGAGGGTGGTCGAGGCGATCTACCGGCTCGAGCCCGGCGCCCTGCCGGTCCAGGTCGGCCAGATGCTCGACGTCTTCGTCGCGGCCGCACCCCGGCCCACCTCGCTGGCGGCGCGCTGAGCCTCAGCCGTACATCTTGGCCGGCAGCCACAGCACGAGCTGCGGCCAGAGGAACACCGCGGCCATCGCCAGAAGCTGCAGGATCACGAACGGCACCACGCCCTTGTAGATGTCGAAGGTGGTGATGCTCTTGGGCGCCACGCCGCGCAGGTAGAACAGCGAGAAGCCCACCGGCGGGGTGAGGAACGAGGTCTGCAGGCAGACCGCGAACAGGACGACGAACCAGGAGAGCTCGAAGCCCAGGTCCTTCACCACCGGCGCCACCAGCGGCAGGATGATCAGCGTGATCTCGAGCCAGTCGAGGAAGAAGCCGGCGACGAAGGCGATCAGGAGGATGAACAGGACCACGCCGGCCGGCGGGAAGGGCAGGCCCTTCAGGGTCTCGGCTACGAGCTCGTCGCCGCCGAGCGCGCGCATGACCAGCGCGAAGGCGGTGGCACCCAGGAAGATCCCGAAGATGAAGGCCGTCGTGAGCATCGTCTCGCGGCCCACCTCGCGCAGCGTGGCGAGGCTCAGCCGGCCGTTGGCCGCGGCCAGGAGCGTGGCGCCGAAGGCACCCAGCCCCGAGGCCTCGGTCGGCGTGGCGATGCCGCCGAAGATCGAGCCCAGGACCGCCAGGATCAGGAACAGGGGTGCCAGGATCGAGGTCAAGGTGGCGCGCAGGAGCGCCCAGCTCACGGGCTCGAGGCCCTGCGGCGCCGGCGCCGCCTTGGGGAACAGGAGCCCGACGCCCAGCACGTAGAGCAGGTAGAACAGGCCCAGGAGCAGGCCCGGGACGACCGCGCCCATGAACAGGTCGCCGACCGAGAGGGCGAGTTGGTCGGCCATGATCACGAGCATGATCGAGGGCGGGATCAGGATGCCGAGCGTGCCCGAGGCGGCCACCACCCCCGAGGCGAGCCGCTTGGAGTAGCCCTGCTCGAGCATGATCGGCAGGGACAAGACGGCCAGGAGCACCACCGAGGCGCCGACGATCCCAGTCGAGGCCGCCAAGAGGATGCCGATCAGCACCACGGTGAGCGCGAGCCCGCCGTTGAAGCGGCCGAACAGCGAGACGAAGTTGCGCATCATCGTCTCGGCCACGCCCGACCGGTCGAGCATCAGGCCCATGAACACGAACATGGGCAGCGAGACCAGGACCCAGTTCTCCATCTGGTTCCAGATCCGGTCGACCAGGATGGCGAAGCGGGACCAGTCGGCCAACAGGAAGGTGTCGACGTCGAAGACGTGGCTCAGCACGATGCCCAGCAGGGCGAACAGCATCGACAGGCCGCCCAGGATCCAGGCGATCGGGAAGCCCGTGAACAGCAGCCCGACGAAGCTCAGGAGGAAGATCAGGACGATGATCTCGTAGGCCGGCATCCTGGCGTTCCTGGCTGGCTCGCGGGCGGGCTCGGGCGGCCGCTCAGACGCCGCGCTCGGCGAGCGGGGCCGGCCGGCCGAAGAGGAGTGCGGTGACCCGGAGCAGGCGCGCGACCGCGGCCAGGAGGAGGAGCAGGAAGCCCCAGACGATGAAGGACTTGGGGATCCAGCGATGCGGCAGGCCGTCGGGTGCGGCGGAGATCTCGTTGAGCTGCCAGGAGCGCAGCACGAAGGGGATCGCCTCGAGGATGACCGCGAGGCAGAGCGGGATCAGCAGCAGGCCGAGGCCCAGAAGCTCGATCCAGGCGCGCCGCCGCAGCGGCAGCCGCTCGGCCAGCACGTCGATCCGCACGTGCCGGTCAGCGACCAGGCAGTAGGAGAGACCGAGGATGAAGCCGATCCCGTAGATGTGCCACTGGATCTCCTCGATCATGATCGAGCCGCGGCCGAACAGGTAGCGCATCCCGACCGCGACCACGATGATCAGCACGAGGAGGACCCAGAGCCAGGATGCGGCGTGGCTGACCGCGAGCACGACGCCCTCGAGCCGGTCGGAGGCGCGGGTCCGCGGCAGCCGGAAGTGGTGCTTCTCCTCGAGCTCGTGGAACACCTGCTCGGCGGCTTCGCCGACGGTCGGCGCGGCCGCGCCCTGCGGCGTCTGGCTCATGGGCGTGTTCCCGGGCCCCTGGGCGGTTGCGCGGACCGTGACGGCCGGGCCGGTCGGCCCGGCCGCCACGTCGTCGACCGCGGCTCAGCGCGGCAGGAAGGCGTAGCGCCGCCAGGGCGAGTGCGCCGCCTGGAACGCCGTCTGCGACTCGTAGACCTTCTTGAAGAGCGCGTCCTTGCCCGCCTCCTCGGCCATCACCTCCTCGGTCGCCTTCTTGAAGGCCGCGAGCATCTGCTCGTTCCAGCGCACCAGCTTGACCCCCTCCTTCTCGAACTTGGAGAGGACCGGCCCCTGCAGCGCCTCGGCCTTGGCGATCGCCATGGTGACCGCCGCCGTGCAGGTCGTCTCGATCAGCGCCTGGGTCTGCTTGTTGATCCCGTCCCAGGCCTTCTTGGAGACGTAGAGATACTGCGAGGTCGAGGGCTGGTGCCAGCCCGGCAGATAGTAGAACTTGGCGACCTTGTAGAAGCCGAGCTGCTCGTCGATCGTCGGCAGCGAGAACTCGGTGCCGTCCAGCACGCCCTTCTCCAGCGCCTGGAAGAGCTCGCCGCCGGGCAGGAGCGTGACCGAGGCACCCAGCTTCTGCCAGATCCGGCCACCGAGCCCGGCGGCGCGGAACTTGAGGCCCTTGATCTGGTCGAGCGAGGTGATCTCGAAGCGGAACCAGCCGGCCGCCTCGGGGCTGATCGTGCCGCAGAAGATCGGATGGATGTTGTGCGGCTTGTACACCTCGGCCAGAAGATCCTTGCCGCCGCCGAAGTAGAACCAGGCGGCGTACTCCCAGGGCTCCATGCCGTACGGCACCGCCCCGAACAGCGCCGAGGCCGGGACCTTGCCGATCTCGTAGCCCATCCAGGTGTAGCCGGCCTCGACCTTGCCCTCGCTGACGGCATCGAAGATGCCCAGCGCCGGGACCATCTTGCCCGGCTCGAACACCTTGAGGTCGATGCGGCCGTCGCTCTGCGCCTTGAGCTGCTCGGCGACCCAGGGCATGGCGTCGCCGAGCGCCGTCAGGTTCGAGGCGAAGGCCATCGGCACGGGCCAGCGCACCCGGTCGATGTCGGCCGCGGCCGGCCCGGCGGCGAGCGCCGCACCGGTCGCCACGAGCGCCGCCGCGGCGCCGTTCCTGATTCCCTCGAGCCACGAGCCGCGCATGACAGCCCCCCTGTTCCGTCGACACCCGGTCCGACCTATACGCGGCGGGCCGGCGAGCCACAAGCAGCGCCGCCCGCGGAGGAGCCGGGCCCATGCCGATGCAGCCGCCGGTGCCGCTGAGCCGGCTCTACCGGGCCGTGCTCCGGGTGAGCGGCCGCGACCAGCTCCTCCTGGTCCTGCTCGCCCTGGCCGTGTCGGGGCTGGCCGCGGCCCCGCTCAAGGTCCAGCAGCTCGTCGTCAACGGCCTCGTGGCGGGCACCGCACCCGGCCACCTCGTGCTCCTGTGCGGCCTGTTCCTCGCCGCGGTGGCGGCCAGTGCCGGCCTCAAGCTCCTGCTCAACGAGCGGATCACGCTGGTCGGCGAGCGGGTCGTGCTGCGCATCCGCGAGCGGCTCTACGCCACCCGGCTGGCGGGGCCGCCGGAGCCGGGCCCGGGCGCGGGCGCGGGCGACGGCAGGCTCGTCGCCATGCTCACGGGCGAGGCCGAGAGCGTCGGCCAGTTCGCCGGCGCCGCGATCGCCCAGCCCCTGGTCCAGATCGGTACGCTCCTGAGCGTCGTGGCCTTCCTCGTGGTCCAGGAGCCCTGGCTCGGGCTCGTGGCGCTCGCCGTGGTGGCGCCGCAGGCGGCGATCGCCGGCCGGGCGCAGCGCGTCGTCAACGCCCGGGTGGGCGAGCGGGTGCAGGCGCTGCGCGATGCCGCCCAGGGGGTGGCGGAGGCCCGCCCGGGGCCGGCCGACCCGGCCGTGCCCGCGGCCCTCGAGCGGGTCTACACGGCGCGCCGCCGCCTCACCCGGGTGAAGCTCGCGGCCAAGGCCGCCTCGACCCTGATCGGCGGGCTCGGTGCCGCCGCGATCCTGCTCCTGGGCGGCCTGCTCGTGCTCGACGGGCGGAGCGACGTCGGCACGGTCGTGGCGGCCCTCGCCGGGCTCGCGCGGATCGAGCGGCCGTGGCGCGATCTCGTGGCCTTCTTCCGCCAGGCGAGCGTGGTGCGGGTCAAGTACGGGCTGCTCGCGCCGGAGCTGGAGCCGGCGGCATCACCCCCGGCCTGAGCTTCGCACCGTCGACCCACCCCGACACGTCCGTCGTCCCCACCGACTGACAAATCGCCAGACGCAGCGAAGGCGATCTCGGATCACTTTCGTCTTCCGAGATGACCGAGATTTCATCATGCCCTGCGAATGATCCGGGCTCCGGAGCGCACGTAGAACCGAACGACTGCGTCCGGAACTGGAGATCGACCATGGAAACCGGTGAGTTCATCCTGGCCCGTTGGGCGCTGACCTTCGGCGTGCCGCTGGCCATCGCGGCCTGGCAGCTCTGGGAGCTGCGCCGCGACCGCGCCGCTGCGCTCGCGGCCGCCGCCTGACCCGGCTCCCGCCCCGGGCCGCAACCGGTCCGGGGCGGGCCGCTCAGGCCTGCGGGGTGACCAGGATCTCGACCCGCCGGTTGAGCTGGCGCCCGGCCTCGGTGCCGTTCTCGGCCCTGGGCTCGCCCTCGCCGCGGCCGGCGGCCGACATCCGCCCGGGCGCCACGCCGCGGCCGGCGAGCGCATCGACCACGGCCTCGGCACGGCGCTCGGACAGGCGCTGGTTGTAGGCCTGCGAGCCCACCGCATCGGTGTGGCCGATGACCGTGGCGAAGCTCCGGTCGTACTTGACGAGCACGGAAGCGAGCTTGTCGAGGGTGGGGGCGAAGGCCGGCTTGACCTCGGCCTTGCCGAAGTCGAACAGCACCTCGTTCTGCAGCGTGATCTTCAACAGATCCTCGCGCACCCGCTCGACCTCGGCGCGGCCGGCCTCCTGCTCGCGCGCCACCGCGGCCCGGAGCTCCTGCTCCTGGCGGTCGAACAGATAGCCGATCCCGCCGCCGATCGCGGCCCCCACGGCCGCCCCGATCGGCACCCCGCGGCTGTCCTTCTTGTCGAGCACGGCCCCGGCCACGCCGCCGATCACGGCCCCGGCCGCCGCCCCGATCACCGTCTTGTCGTACTCGCCCACCGTCTCCTGCGTCCCGGCACAGCCGGCGAGCAGGAGGAGGACGGCCAGGAGTCCGAGACTGCGCGGCATGGCTTCGATCCGATGGTCGCGACCCGAGGGAGATATGCCCCCCGCCCCCGCCACTGTCACCGTCCCGCGCGCCCGGCGCCCGGCGGATCGAGCCCGACCGCGCCGGCGGCCGTGCCGAGCTTGCCCGTCACCCGCCTTCGTCCTACCCTCTCGTCCCACGTTCATCGCCCGGGAGCGGTGCGTTGAGCAGGCCCGTGTCGGTGCGGCTCGATCCCGCGGTGCGCGAGGTCCTCGAGGCCGAGGCGCGGGCGCGCCGGATCGGGCTCTCGACCTATCTCCGCGAGCTCGCGGCCGACGCCGCACGGGCGGCGCGCCGCCGCCGCATCCGGGACGAGAGCCGGGCCGTGGCCGAGCACCTGGCGCGCGACCCGGAGGCCGGAGCCTTGTACGAGGACTGGGGCAAGGCGGGTGGCGAGGTCGGCTAGGCCGTGTCCCGGCACGCCGCAGGCACCATCGTCCTGGTCGACTGGCGTGACGCGCTCCCGAAAGAGGCGAACAAGCGCCGTCCGGCCATCGTGGTCGAGGATGCCGAGCTGTTCGATCCAGCTTGGCCGAACGTCGTGCTCGTGCCGCTGACCAGCGATCAGCGGCTCGCCATCCCAAGCCTCTCGGTGCGGATCGAGCCCACACCCGAGAACGGCCTCGACAGGCCCTCCTGGGCGCTCGCCCACGCCGTCACGGCGACCTCGCTGCGTCGGGTCGAGGAGAACACCCTCGGGCGGATCGGCCCGGAAGCCCTCGAGCAGATCCGCCGCCGCATCGCCCTCGCCCTCGGCCTCGTCTGAGCTACTCCGCCGCCCCGCTCCCTCACGCCGGAGTGTCCGGCCAGACGTCCT
>CAZDFD010000086.1:0-18929 GCA_964504655.1 uncultured Geminicoccaceae bacterium | reverse complement strand
TCTTGTTCTCCTCGCGGATGATGTCCATGCACAGTTCGACGCATTCATCGCAGATGAACACGGTCGGGCCGGCGATCAGCTTCCGGACCTCGTGCTGGCTCTTCCCGCAGAAGGAGCAGTAGAGGGTGTTCTTGGAGTCGCCGCTACCCTTGGACATCATCCAACCGTCCCACGCGGTCCCGGGGAGCATGGTAGCGGCGCCCGCCGGGGTGCACAACCCGCGACGCGAGCGAGGGTTCCGGGCGGCCCGAGGCGCCGGGTTCAGCCGCCGGCGAGGTTGCGGCGGACGAGCCGGCGCCAGAGCAGCGGGGCGAACAGCGCCAGGACCGCCAAGAGGAGCAGGCTCGCCGAGAGGGGCCGGGTCACGAGCACGCTTATGTCGCCCTGCGAGATGGTGAGCGCCCGGCGCAGCTCCTGCTCGGCCAGGGGCCCGAGGATCATGCCGATGATCACGGGCGCGGTCGGGAAATCGTAGAGGCGCATGAGGAAGCCCACGGCGCCGATCGCGTAGAGCAGCAAGAGGTCGATCGGCGACTGGCTGATGCCGTAGGTGCCGATCGTGGCGAACACCAGGATGCCGGCGTAGAGGAGCGGCTGGGGGATCGAGAGCACCCGCACCCACAGGCCCACGAGCGGCAGGTTCAGGGCCAGGAGCAGCAGGTTGCCGATGTAGAGGCTGGCGATCAGGCCCCAGACCAGCTGCGGCTGGGTCTCCATGAGCAGGGGCCCGGGGTTGATGCCGTAGCTCTGGAACGCCGAAAGCACGATCGCGGCCGTGGCCGAGGTCGGCAGGCCGAGCGTGAGCATGGGCACGAGCACGCCCGCCGCCGAGGCGTTGTTGGCGGCCTCGGGGCCGGCCACGCCCTCGATCGCACCCTTGCCGAACTCCTCCGGGCGGCGCGCCAGCCGGCGCTCGAGCCAGTAGGAGAGGAAGGTCGGCACCTCGGCGCCGCCGGCCGGCAGGGCGCCGATCGGAAAGCCGATGCCGGCACCCCGGAGCCAAGCCGGCCAGGACCGTCGCCAGTCCTCGGCCGACAGCCAGAGCGAGCCCTTGACCGGGACGATCGAGCTCCGGCGCAGGCTGGCGCGGTGCGCGAGCCACAGCGTCTCGCCGACCGCGAACAGGCCGACGCAGACGATGATCACGTTGATGCCGTCGAGGAGCTCGAGCAGGCCGAAGGTGAAGCGCGCCTGGCCGGTCTGCAGGTCGACGCCCACGAGCCCGAGCCAGATGCCGAAGGCCAAGGCCGTGAGCCCGCGCAAGGGATGGCTGCCGAGGGTCGCCGAGACCGTGACGAAGGCCAGGATCATCAAGGAGAAGTAGTCGGCCGGGCCGAACCGGAGCGCGATCTCGACCACGGTCGGCGCCAGGAAGGTCAAGCCGAGCGTGCCGATCGTGCCGGCCACGAAGGAGCCGATCGCGGCCGTGGCCAAGGCCGGCCCGCCGCGGCCGGCGAGCGCCATGCGGTGGCCCTCGAGCGCGGTGATGATGGTGGCGCTCTCGCCCGGCGTGTTGAGCAGGATCGAGGTCGTCGAGCCGCCGTACATGGCACCGTAATAGATGCCGGCGAAGAGGATGAAGGCGGCGGTGGCGTCGACCGTGTAGGTGATCGGCAGGAGGAGCGCGATCGTGAGCGCCGGCCCGAGCCCCGGCAGCACGCCCACGAAGGTGCCGAGGGTGACGCCCAGAAGGCCCCAGCCGAGATTGACCGGCTGGAGAGCCACGAGGAAGCCCTGGCCGAGCGCCGCGAGGGTCTCCAAGACCGTCTCCCTAGGGCACGAGGCCCACGAGGTCCTCGACCAGCCCGCCGCCGAAGCGCACTCCCAGAAGCCGGCTGAAACCCAGGAACACCGCGACCGCGAGCGCCAGGGCGAGGAGCGCGTCGCGGACCGGCCGCGTCGAGCCGAAGCCGCGCGCCACGCAGACGAACAGGAGGGTCGAGGCGAGCACGAAGCCGAGCGGCTGGATCAGGGTCACGTTGAGCACGAGGCCGGCCGCCACCCAGCCGAGCGCGCGCCGGTCGAGGGGCTCGCCCGCGAAGCCCTCCTCGGCCAGGAGCTGCCCGGTCAGCGCCTGGACCAGGAGCAAGAGGCCCAGGCCGCCGAGCAGGGCCGCGACCGCGAACGGCACCACCCGCGGGCCGACCACGGCGTAGGCCGAGTGCGGGATCTGCGCCGCCCCGAGCGCCACCACGAGGGCCAGGGCGAGGACGCCCGAGGCGAGCGCGACCGGCCCGCCGCGGCCCGACGCGGCCACGCTCAGGCGAGGCCCAGGCTCTTGAGGATGCCCTCGATCCGCACGATCTCGGCCGCGAGGAACGCCGCGAACGGCTCGCCAGTCAGGAGGATGCCGGTCCACTCGCGCTTGGCGAGCTCGGCCTTCCAGCCCTCGGTCGCGGCCATGGCCTCGACCAGGGTCACGAGCGCCTTGACCTCATCCGGCTTGAGGCCGGGCGGGGCGAACACGCCGCGCCAGTTGAACAGCTCGACGTCGAGGCCCTGCTCCTTGAGGGTCGGAACGTCGATGCCCGGCTGGCGCCGGTCGGCCGAGATCGCGAGCGCGCGCATCTTGCCGGCCTTGACCTGCTCGGCGAACTCGCCCCAGCCGGACACACCGGCCGTGACCTGGTTGCCGAGGATCGCCGCCTGGGCGGCGCCACCGCCGGCGAAGGCGACGTAGCTCGCGGCCCTGGGGTCGACGCCCGCCGCCTTGGCGATCAGGCCGACCAGGATGTGGTCGGTGCCACCGGCCGAGCCTCCGGCCCAGGAGACCGAGCCCGGGTTGGCCTTCATGGCCGCAACGAGGCTCGCCATGTCCTTGTGCGGCGAGGCCGCCGGCACGACGATCGCCTCGAACTCGCCGGTCAGCCGCGCGATCGGCGTGGTCGCCTGCAGGCCGACCGGCGCCTTGTTGGCGATCACCGCGCCGACCATGACCATGCCGCCGACCATCAAGGCGTTGGGGCGGCCCTTCCACTGGTTGACGAACTGCGGCAGGCCGACCGTCCCGCCGGCGCCCGGCACGTTGCTGATCTGCACGCCCTTGACCATGGCGGCGCCGCGCAGCACCGCCTCCATCGTCCGCGCGGTCTGGTCCCAGCCGCCGCCGGGTGCTGCCGGCACGAACAGCTGCAGCTGGTCGATCGCCGCCGCGGCCGTCCCGGGCCGTCCGAGGACACCACCCGCGAGCCCGAGCACCGCCAGTCCGCCGAGCGCCGCCTCGCGCCTCGTCGCTGCCCGCATCGCCGCCTCCCCCGTCTTCCCGACCGACGAATTGACGTCGTCGCCCCGCCGCACTTAGCCTTCCCGCCCTGACCGGGCAATGGGCTGGAGCCGGCGCGTGGCCGACCTGCTCGCGGGCGTGCGGGTGCTCGATCTGACCAACGTCCTGGCCGGGCCGTTCTGCACCTATCTCCTGGCCCAGCTCGGCGCCGAGGTGATCAAGATCGAGGTCCCGGGCCAGGGCGACCTCGCCCGCGAGCTCGGTGCCGACCCGGCCCTCAACCGCCAGGGGCTCGGCGCCTCGTTCCTCGCCCAGAACGCCGGCAAGCGGTCCTTGACCCTGGACCTCAAGCAGGCCGCGGGCCGGACCCTTTTCGAGCGCCTGCTGGCGACCGCCGACGTGCTCGTCGAGAACTTCCGCCCGGGCGTGATGGACCGGCTCGGGCTCGGGTCCGAGCGGCTCGGGGCGCTCCGCCCGAGCCTCGTCTACTGCGCGATCTCGGGCTTCGGCGCCGACGGGCCGCTCGCCCAGAACCCGGCCTACGACCAGATCGTGCAGGGGCTCTCCGGGGTCATGGCGATCACCGGCGATCCGGATGCGGCGCCGCTGCGCACCGGCTTCCCGGTCGCCGACACGATCGGCGGGCTCACCGCCGCGTTCGCGATCGTCGCGGCCCTGGTCCGCCGCGGCCGGGACGGACGCGGCGAGACGATCGACGTGTCGATGCTCGAGGCGATGCTCTCGGCCATGGGCTGGCCGGTCTCGAACTGGCTGATCGCCGGCCGGGCGCCGGTCCGCATGGGCAACGAGAATGCCACGGCGGCCCCCTCGGGCACCTTCCGCACCGCGGCCGGCCCGCTCAACATCGCCGCCAACAAGCAGGAGCAGTTCCTGGCACTGTGCGCGGTGCTCGGCCGCCCCGAGCTCGCCACCGACCCGCGCTTTTCCGAGCGCGAGGGGCGCCTTCGGCACCGCGCCGAACTCACCGCCGAGATCGAGCGGGCGCTCGCGGGCGACGGTGCCGCCGGCTGGGCGGCCCGGCTGAACGCGGCCGGGGTCCCGGCCGGCCCGGTCCTGTCGCTCGAGGAGGCCCTCACGCAGGAGCAGGTGCGGGCGCGCGGGGCGATCCGCGAGGTCGAGGCCCCGGCCCCGCTCGAGGGCCCGCTCCGGCTGGTCCGGGCGGGCTTCCGGCTGGCCTCGGGCGATCCCGGCCCGAAGGGTCCGCCGCCCCGGCTCGGCGAGCACAGCCGAGCCGTCCTCGAGGAGCTCGGCCTCGGCCCGGAGGAGATCGCCGAACTGCGCGCCCGACGGGTGATCTGAGCCCGCCGGCTCAGTCCTTGGCGGGCTTGACCGGCCGCTTGTCCATGACCGCGTCGATGATGCCGAACTCCTTGGCCTGCTCGGCGCTCATGAAGGTGTCGCGCTCCATCCGGGCCTCGACCTCGGGCAGGGTGCGGCCGGTGTGGCGGACGTAGATCTCGTTGAGCCGCTGCTTCATGAGCAGGATCTCGCGGGCGTGGATCTCGATGTCGGTCGCCTGGCCCTGGAAGCCGCCCGAGGGCTGGTGGGTCATGATCCGCGCGTGCGGCAGGGCGTAGCGCTTGCCCTGCGCGCCGGCGGCCAGGAGGAGCGAGCCCATCGAGGCCGCCTGGCCGATGCAGATCGTGGCCACGTCCGGCCGGATGTACTGCATCGTGTCGTAGATCGCGAGGCCGGCGGTGACGATCCCGCCCGGGCTGTTGATGTAGAGGTTGATGTCCTTGTCCGGGTTCTCCGCCTCGAGGAACAGGAGCTGGGCGGTCACGAGGCTGGCGACGTGGTCGTCCACCGGCCCCATCAGGAAGATGATCCGCTCCTTGAGCATCCGCGAGTAGATGTCGAAGGCGCGCTCGCCGCGCGCCGTCTGCTCGACCACCATGGGCACGAGCTGGGCGAAGGTCGACATGGGCTGGGCCTCGGCTCGGGCTCGGGTCAGGCGGCGGGGGCGGGCGCGGACTCGGCGGCCGGGCCGCTCGCCGGCTCGTCCTCCTCCTCGCGCATCAGCTCCTCCGGGGTCACCGGCTGGTCGGTCACGTTGGCGAGCTGGAGGATGAAGTCGACCACCTTGTCCTCGAAGATCGGGGCCCGCAGAGCGTCGAGGGCGCCGGCGTTCGAGCGGTAGTACTCGACCACCTGGCGCTCCTGGCCGGGAAACCGCTGCGCCTGGGCGATCACCGCCTGCTGCAGCTCGTGGCCCTCGACCTTGATCTCGTGCTTGTTGCCGAGCTCGGAGAGGATCAGCCCGAGCCGCACCCGCCGTTCGGCGATCGCCCGGTACTCGGCCTTGACCTCCTCCTCGGTCTTGCCCTCCGATTCGAAGGTGAGCCCGCGCTCCTTCATCTCGCGCTCGACCTGGCGCCAGATCGCCTCGAACTCGATGTCGACCATGCCTGCCGGGACACCGAAGGGATAGGCCTCGGCCAGATGGTCGAGCAGTCGCCGCTTGACCCGCTGCCGCGAGGCGGCCTTGAGCTCGGCCTCGAGCCGCTCGCGCATCGAGCGCCGCAGCGCCGCCAGATCGTCGAGGCCGACCGACTTGGCGAGGGCGTCGTCGACGGCGATCGGCAGCGGCTCCTCGACCGTCTTGACGCGCACCTCGAAGCGCGCGGCCTTGCCGCGCAGGCCGGGCTCGCCGTAGCTCTCGGGGAAGGTCACCTCGAGCGTCCGGGCCTCGCCGGCGACGGCGCCGACGAGCTGGTCCTCGAAGCCCGGGATCATGCCGCCCGCGCCCAGGACGACGGCCAGATCGCTGCCGCTGCCGCCCTCGAACGGCCGGCCGTCGACGCTGCCCTCGAAGTCGATCGTGACCCGGTCGCCCGAGCGCGCCGGGCGCGGCTCGGCCGGCGCCGCGAAGCCGCGCCGCGCCTCCGCGAGCCGCTCGAGGGCGCGGTCGACCGCGGCCTCCTCGACCGCCGCCACCGGTCGGGTCAGGGCGATCGCCTTCATGTCGACGTCGGGGACCTCGGGCAGGAGCTCGACCCGCAGCGCGAACTCGAGGTCCTTGCCCTCGTCGAAGGCCGTGATCTCGATCTTCGGGCGCAGCGCCGGCTTGAGCTGGTGCTCGCCGATCGCCTTCTTGGCGCCCTCGTCGACCGCCGCCTCGACCACCTCGCCGAGCAGGCCCTTGCCGTACTGCTTGCGCAACAGGCCGAGCGGCACCTTGCCGGGACGGAAGCCGGGCATCCGCACCCGCCCCTTGAGGTCCTCGAGGCGGGTCGCCACCCGCTCCTCGATCTCGGTGGCCGGCACGACCACCTTGAACTGGCGGACGAGGCCCTCGGCCGCGACTTGGGTGACCTGCATCGTCTCCGTCTCTTCCCCGCTCGCCCACCACCGCCCACCGCCGCGCGGCTGGTGCGGGCGGCGAGACTCGAACTCGCACGGCTCGCGCCACGGGAACCTAAATCCCGCGTGTCTACCGGTTCCACCACGCCCGCAGCGCGACCGGCCGCGGTCGCTCCGCCGCCGGATCGGCGCTGCATACAGCAGCCGCCCCCCGGCTGCCAACAGTGCGGCCGCGGGCGGCCCGTTGGAGCGGCTCGCCGCGGCGTGCTATGGTCGCCCGAGAACGGCCGGAGGCGACGCGGGCGACCGCCGCCGCCTCGGCGCGCAGCGGAGGCCCGCATGACCACGGTCAAGCAGCTCCTCGCCGAGAAGGGCCAGACGGTCTGGACGGTCGGCCCCGAGCAGACCGTGCTCGATGCGATCCGGATCCTGGCCGAGAGGGACATCGGCGCCCTGGTCGTGGCCGAGGGCGATCGGCCGGTCGGCATCTTCAGCGAGCGCGACTACGTCCGGAAGGTCTTCGTCAAGGGCAAGACCTCGCCCAACACCCTGGTCCGCGAGGTCATGTCGGCGCCGATCATCGCCGTCGGCCTCAACCACACGGTCGAGCAGTGCATGGCGACGATGAGCGCGCGCCGGATCCGGCATCTGCCGGTGATCGAGAACGGCCGGCTGCTCGGCATGCTGTCGATCAGCGATCTGGTCAACAACATCATCCGCGAGCAGCACCAGCTGATCGAGCAGCTGGAGAGCTACATCCACGGCTGAGCCCGGGCCGGCGCGGGCCGGCCGGAGCGGCCGGGCTCAGCGGCTGGCGGTGCGCAGCGCGCGCAGGAACGGATCGGCGGGTGGGCCGGAGCCGGGGCGCTCGCCCGGCCGCGGTCGCGGCAGCGGCACCGGCTCGCCGGTCACGAGCGCCAGGCTCGGCCGCGCCGCCGGCGCGGGCGGGACGGCCGCCGGCGGCGCCGGCGCCAGGATCGGCGCGGCGGGGGGCGCGGTCGGCCCGGGGGCCGGCGCCAGCGGGGCCGGCGTGGCCGGGACCGGCGTGGCGCCGGCGGCACGGCCGGGCCGGGCCGGCTCGGCCCCCGGCGGCGGAGCGGGCGGCCCGAGCGAGCGCGACCGCAGCGCCCGCATCCGCGCCCGCAGCTCTTCGGAGATGTCGCGCGCGTCCTCGGCGTTGCGCATCACCCGGGGCGTGATGAACACGATCAGCTCGGTGCGCCGCTGCGCCGTCGAGGTCGAGCCGAACAGGGCGCCGAGCACCGGGATGTCGCCCAGCACCGGGATCCGCTGACGGCCACGCTCCTCGGCCTCCTGGATGAGGCCGCCCAGGACCACGGTCTGGCCGTCGAGCACGTCGACCCGGCTCTTGATCCGACGCTGCTGGATCGTGGGCGTCGGCGTCGTGGTCGCGGCTTGGCCGGTGTCGACCACCCGGCTCACCTCCTGGGCGACCTCGAGCCCGACCACGCCCGAGCTGTTGATCCGCGGCCGGACCTGGAGGATCACACCGGTGTCGCGGTACTCGATCGAACTCACCGTCGGCGCCAGCGGATTCTCGACGCTGACCGCGGTGCGGGTGGTGATCGGCACCTCGTCGCCCACGGTGAGGACCGCCTCGGCGCCGTCGCGGACGACGACCGAGGGTGAGGAGAGGACCCGCACGTCGGTCACCTGCGACAGCGCGTCGATCGTGATGTTGGTGTCGCCGCCGGTGAAGATGAAGTTGAAGCCCGGGACGCGCGCCAGCGGCTCGAGGTTGCGGAACCCCGTGGTGCCGCTGGCGCCCGGCGCCGTGCTGTTGAAGCCGAAGCGGACATTGCCCGCCTCGATGAAGTACTGCACCCCGTAGCGGAGCGCGTCGTTGAGCAGGACCTCGGCGATGGTCGCCTCGATCAGGACCTGGGCGGGCGCGGCGTCGAGCCGGCGGAGCGTGCCCTCGATCTGCTCCCAGGCGGGCGGCGTGGCCCGCACCACGACCGAGTTGGTGCCCTTGTTGGCGACCACCTTGACGCCACCGGGCGGGCCCGAGGCGATCGCCGGCGCGCGCACCGCCTGGGCGGCCAGCGCCGCGGTCCCGGTCGCGGGCTCCTCGGCCGCGCTGCCCTGGCCGGGCGGGGCGCCGAGCCCGGCGAGCGAGGGCGGGATCGGAGCCGGCCCCGGGCTCGCCTGGCCGGCCTCCCCGAACAGCTCGTTCAGGACCTTGGCGGCCTCCTCGGCGCTCGCGTGCTTGAGCTCGTAGACGAAGAACTGGGGCCCTGCCGTGCGGCCGCGGTCGAGCCGGCCGACCCATTGCTCGACCTGGATCATCTGGCCGGGCGAGCCGGTCAGCGCCAGGACCGCGTTGAGCCGGGCGATCGGCAGGAACTGGACCGCGGCGCGCTGGCCGGTGCCGGTCGGCACCGGTTCCGCGAACAGCGCCTCGAGCTCGGGGATGAGCGCTTCGGGCGTGGCGTACTGCAGCGGAAAGATGCCGACCGACTTGTTGGCGAGCCAGTCGGCATCCAGGATCGCGAGCGTGTCGAGCGCCGCCTGGCGCTCGGCCGCGGTGCCGGCGATCAAGAGCAGGTTGCTCGCCGGGTCGACCCGGATGTCCTCGGGCTTGTTGAGGAGCGGCTGGACGAACTGGGCGGCGGTCGCGGCCGAGATGTGGCGCAACGGCACCACGGTCGCACCGGTGCCGGGCGAGACCAGCGGCGGCTGGCTGCCGCCGATCGGCCGGAGCTCGCTCCGCCCGATCAGCTCCTCGGCCGGCGCCACGATGAAGCCGGGCCCGCTCTCGGCGATGCCGGCGCCGCTCATCCGGAGCGCGGTCTCGAGGACCAGGAGCAGGTCGCGCTCGGCGACCGGCCCGGCGGTCGAGAGCGTCACCGTGCCCGCGACCCGCGGATCGATCGTGAACGGGCGCTTCAGGATGTCGCCCACGATCACCCGGACGACCTCCTTCACCTCCGCACCGTCGAAGCTCACCTGGACGCCGTCGGACGAGCGCAGCACTCCGGGCGCGCGCTGCGGCGTGGCGCCGACCCCGCGGGCGAGGAACACCTCCGGCCGGCCCCGCGCCGGGGCCGCGCCGACCGACCGGCCCGGCTCGACCGAGCCACCGCGGCCACGTCGGGGCGGCTCGAACGACACGTCGTCGATCGTGTCGCCGATCTCGGAGCGGAGCGCCGGCTCGGCGCAGCCGGCGAGCGCCAGGAGCCCCGCCGCCAGGAGCGTGCGCCCGGCGCGTGGCATGATGAGGCGTCCCATCGCGGCGACCTTCTGTTCGTGTCGCGTTCGAGGCGGGGTTCCGCCGGCCGCGGTCGGCCCGGCGGGTGCCCGTCCTACCGGCCGCCCCGCCCGACGGCAAGCCGGCCGACCGCGCCGCACCGGCGCGCTGTGACCGACGTCAGAGGCCGGTGCGATATTCCGGGCTCGACAGGGCCAGCCGCTCGCGCACCCGCGGCCACAGCAGATGGGCGGCCAAGTGCCGGCCGGCCGCGTCGAGGCGCCCGGCGCGGATGTCGGCGACCAGCCGTCGGCGCAGCACCTCGGGCGGAGCGTCGCCCGCCTCGGGGTAGAGCCTGGCGAGCCCGCGGGCCTCGGCGGCACCGGGCAGGCCCCGGGCGGCGCGCGCGGCGATCGCCATGGCGTTGGCGACCATGGCCGTCTCGAAGCGCAGCTCGGCCGGCACGGCGGGTGCGATCCGCTCGCGCAGGACGGCCCGGGCGGTGTCGAGAAGGTCGGCGAGCTCGGCGGGCAGGCTCACGGCCCCTCCCCTTCGAGAAGGGCCGCGTAATCGAGCACGTCGGCCTCGAGCTGCGGGACGATGTGCGCCGTCAGGGCGAGCTCGAGCGACCGCTCGCGCCCGCTCGTGTGACGCTCGGCCTGCATCAGCGCCACGACCGCCCAGCGCAGGGTCGCCACGAGCTCCCAGACGCGCACGGTGCGGCGGTCGACCGCGCGCCCGGCGGCCTCCGCATAGGCCTCGAGGAAGGGCTCGCGCGGGCCGAGGCCGCCGCACTCGCGCTCGACCGCGCCGAACCGCCAGCATTTGGCGAGCATCCAGCCCAGATCCTCGAGCGGATCGGAGAGGCCCGCGAACTCCCAATCCAGCACGGCCACGAGCCGGCCGCCGCGCAGCATCAGGTTGCCGGTGCGGAAATCGCCGTGCACGAGCACGATCCCACCCGGCGGGGGCGGCGCGCGCTCGACCAGGCGCAGGCCCCACTCGAGCACCGGCTGCGGCTCGTCCAGGGCGTCCAGGTGGCTGCGCAGCTCGGCGATCCGGGCGGCCAGCGGGTCCGCGGGTGCGACGAGGAAGGGCAGCTCGGGCAGGGGCGGGCGGAGCGCGTGGATCCGGGCGAGCACTCCTCCGAGCTCGGCCACGAGCTCGCCGCCGCGCGCCAGCACCGCCGGGTCCTTGACGAGCCGCGCGCCGCGCGCCTCCCCCTCGACCCGGGCCATCAGGTAGAAGGGCTTGCCGAGCACGTCCGGATCGCCGCAGGCGGCCCAGGGCTCGGCGACCGGCACGCCCGCCCGATGGGCGACCGAGAGCAGTGCGTACTCCTCGAGCCGCGGCCGGCTCACCGCCACGGTCGAGGCCGCGTCGCGCCGCAGCACCACGCGATGGGTGCCGGCCCTGGGTCCGCCCGCGACGTCGAGCTCGAGCGCGAGGTTCTCCTGGATCGCCCCGCCCGCGAGCCGGCGGGCGTCCGCGACGCGCACCTGCCGTGCCGCCAGCGCCGCGGCGAGCCACTGCTCGAGGCGGTGGCGCTCCTCGGGAGCCAGGGCGGCGGTCACGGCCAAGCGAAGAAGCCGCGCCCCTCGGCCAGGAGCGCCCGCGCGACCAGCATGCGGTGGACCTCGGAGGCGCCGTCCACCAGACGTGCCTGGCGGGCGTAGCGGTACATCCACTCGAGGGGCGTGTCCTTCGAGTAGCCCCTGCCGCCCAGGAGCTGGATCGCCGTGTCGACCGCCAGGTGCAGGGCGTCGGCGACCTGCACCTTGGCCATCGAGACCTCGGCCTGGGCCTTCTCGCCGCGGCCGAGCTTGACCGCCGCGCGCATCACCAGGAGGCGGCCGACGGCGATCTGCATCGCGGCCTCGCCCAGAAGGCCCTGGACGCTCTCCTTCTCTGCGAGCGCTTGGCCGAAGGCGCGCCGCTCGCGCACCCAGGGGAGCGCGATCTCGAGCGCGCGGCGCGCCATCCCGATCCAGCGCATGCAGTGGGTGAGCCGGGCCATGCCGAGGCGGATCTGGGTCACCTTCATGCCCAGTCCCTCGCCCAGGAGCACGTTCTCGAACGGCACCTCGAGCCCGTCGAGCTCGAGCTCGCCATGGCCGCCATGCTCCTCGGGGCCCATGATCGGGATGCGGCGCAGCAGCCGCCAGCCGGGCTGGTCGGCGTGGAACAGCATGGCGGTGAGGCCGCGGCGCGGATCGTCGGAGGTGCGGGCGAGCAGGAGGAAGTGCTGCGCGCCCTCGGCACCGGTGATGAACCATTTGCGGCCGAACACCCGGTAGCGGTCGTTGCGCTTCTCGGCCCGGGTCAGCATCATCCCGGCCGGGTCGGACCCGGAGCCCGGATGCGGCTCGGTCATGACGATCGCCGAGCGGACCTCGCCGCGGACGATCGGGTCGAGCCAGCGGGCCTTCTGCTCGTGGCTCGCGACCTTCTCGAGCACCCACATGTTGCCGTCGTCGGGGGCGGCGCAGTTGAAGCAGGCGGGCCCGAACCGGCAGCGCCCCATCTCCTCGTAGAGCACCGCCATGCCGACCGGGCCGACGCCGAGCCCGCCATGCTCCGGCGGCATCTGCGGGCACCAGAGCCCGGCCGCCTTGACCTCGGCGCGCAGCTCCTGGAGGAGGTCCCAGCGGATCTGCTCACCCTCGCCCCAGGTCAGGGGATCGTCCTCGAGCGGCAGGAGGCGCCGGTCGACGAGCCCGGCGACGCGACCCCGCAGATCCTCGAGTGGGGGTTCGAGCGTGAGGTCCATGCCCGCCACCTCCTTGCCGCCCGGCGCCCCGACCCGGGCCGGCCCGCTCCTCGCACGCGGGCAGGGCCCGGGCAAGCGTGCAGGAAAGGACACAGCCGACCCCTTCCGGTGCGCCCGCCCGACCGCGGGCGCCGGTCACGCTGGACTGTGCGGGATCGATCGGGAATACGGTGTTCGCAGGTCCCTCGGAGGACCGTCACCTCGGTGGATCGAATGCTGCACAAGCCCTCTGGTTACGCGATCGCCACGCTCGCCCTTTGGGCGATGCTCGCCGCTCCGGCCTCGGCTGTCGATCTGCGGATCGGTCTCGGTGCCGGGATCGCCCCGGACTACGAGGGGTCCGACGATTACACGGGCGTCCCCCTCTGGAATCTCACGGCCTCCAATCTGTATCATCAAGACACCTTCGTGGCACTGGTCGGAACCTCGCTGAGGTCGAACCTGCTCGCCCACCCGAACCTGCGGCTGGGTCTCTCCGGCCAGTACAAGCCGGAGCGGGACGACGTCGAGGACGAGCGCGTCGACCAGATGCGCAATATCGACGGCGCGCTCATGGTGGGAGTGCTCGCCGGCTACGACTTCGATCCGGCGCGCGACCGTGATCTCGTGATCGAGCTCGATGCGCGCGCCGACGTGGCCGAGGGGAACGGTGCGCTCGGCACCCTGCGCGGTCGATGGGCCGGCCGCACCGGTCCTTCGAGCGTCGTGCGGGTCGAGGCCTCGAGCACCTACGCGAGCGAAGATTACATGTCGGAATATTTCGGCGTCAGCAACGCCAACGCCGCGCGCAGCGGTCTCGATCGCTTCGACGCCGACGACGGCTTCAAAGACATCGGCATCGGCGTGAACCTGGATTACAATCTGACGAGCAATTGGATCCTGAGCGGCACCGCCGCCTACACCTTGCTACTCGGCGACGCGGCGGACAGCCCGATCGTCGACGATCGCGGCAACGCCAACCAGTTCTTCCTGGGCGCGCTCATCAACTACAAGTTCTAGGCGTCGCGACGTCCGCGGCCGCCCGGCGCTCGCCGCACGGCGGTGGCCCTCAACGCTTCGGCACGAAGAACGGCGCCGGGCTCAAGATCTTGTTGACCATGTGCTGGATCAGGGGCGTGGCTGCCGCCAGATACTCGCCCCAGGCCGGGTCGGCCTGGAGGGCCGCCCGCCGCTTGGCGCGGTCGGCCAGGTCCTCGTACGCCCACATGTGGACCACCTGGTTGAGCTCGCCGATGTCCATCGAGGTGAACCAGCCCCAGGGCTCGCCCAGATACTTGGTCTGGATCGGATAGCCCTTGCTCCCGTAGACCTCGAGGAAGGATTTGAGCTTGCCCGGATGGAGCGTGTAGGTGCGGTGGTCGATGATCATCGGACGGCCTCCTCCCGGGCTTTTCCCGGCGCCCGTCTAGCGTGGCGCGGCGCCCGGGGGAAGCGCCGGCGCGTCGACCCGGTGCGCGCCCGGTGCTAGGCTCACGGCGCTCGGTGGAGAAGGTCGATGGCGCGCGCGCTCGAGCGGATGACGGTCGAGGAGTTCGAGGCCTGGGCGGACCGCCGGCCGGACTGGTACGAACTCGTCGACGGGGTGCCCAGGATGATGGCCGGCCCCGCCGAGCCGCACGGCGAGCTGCAGGCACGGCTCACCGTGGAGATCGACCGCCGGCTGCGTCCTCCCTGTCGAGTGCTGGGGTCGGTGGGGCTCGTCCTGGATCGCTGGAACGAACGGATCCCGGACCTCGCGATGGTCTGCGGCGAACGGCAGGACAAGCGGCTCACCGAGGCGAAGGCGGTGGTCGAGATCCTCTCCGAAAGCACGGCCGAGTACGATCTGGGCGAGAAGCGGCTGCGCTACATGCAGCTTCCGGGGCTCCAGGAGATCTGGATCGTCTGGCCCGGGCACCGCCAGGTCCAGCTGTGGCGGAAGGACGAGGACGGCCGCTGGCGCGGCGAGGACGTGAGCGGCCAGGAGGCGATCCGCTCGGAGCTCCTGGTCGAGCCCCTGCCGCTCGACGCGCTCTACGGGCCGATCGGGCTCTAGCGGGCGGATCCGGCCGGCCTCGCATCGTAGCCGGCCTTCTCGACGGCCCGGACGAGGGCCGCGGGCTCGACGCCTTCGTGCTCGACGCGGGCGCGGCCGGCCCCGAGATCGACGGCGACGCCGCGGACCCCCGGCACGGCGCGGAGCGCCTTGTCCACCGCCGCCACGCAGCCCTCGCAACCCATCCCTTCGATCTCGAGCTCGAGCTTCTGGTCCATCTCACCCTCTCCGGCGCGCCGCGAGCTGCATCCGGCAGGCGCGCAGCGTGTTGTCGAGCAGACAGGCGACCGTCATCGGTCCGACCCCGCCCGGCACGGGCGTGATCGCCGCCACCCGGCCGACCGCCTCCTCGAAGGCGACGTCGCCGACGAGCCGGCTCGTGCCGTCGGCGGCCGCGGCGCGGTTGATGCCGACGTCGATCACCACCGCCTCGGGTGCCAGCCAGTCGCCGCGCACCAGTTCCGGCCGGCCGACCGCGGCCACCAGGATCTCGGCACGCCGGCACTCCTCCGCGAGATCGCGGGTGCGCGAATGCGCCACGGTGACCGTGCAGTCCCGGGCCAGGAGGAGCGCCGCCATCGGCCGGCCGACGATGGTCGAGCGGCCGAGCACCAGGGCGCGGCGGCCGCGCAGCCCGTCGCCGCCCACGATCTCCTCGAGCAGGAGGAGGCAGCCGCGCGGCGTGCAGGGAACGAGGAGGTCGTCGGGCGGGCGACCCGCGAGGGTGGCGAGCCGGCCGGCATTGAGCGGGTGGAAGCCGTCCACGTCCTTGGCCGGGTCGATCGCCGCCAGCACCCGCGCCGGGTCGATCTGCGCCGGCAGGGGCAGCTGCACCAGGATCCCGTGCACCGCGGGATCGGCGTCGAGCGCGGCGAGCCGGGCCAGGAGTGCCGCCTCCGAGGTGTCGGCCGGGAAGCGCTCGACGCGGCCGTCGATGCCGACCTCCCCCGCCATCCGCTCCTTGGTCCGGACATAGGCGAGGCTCGCCGGACGCTCGCCCACGAGGATCACCCGCAGCCCCGGGACGAGGCCGTGGCCGGCGCGCAGCGCGGCCACCTCGCGCGCCACCCGCTCGCGCAGCCGAGCCGCCGCAGCCTTGCCGTCGACGATCCGGGTCATGGACCGGGCGGCGTGCGCGCGAGCGTCTCGGCGCGCGCCATGAGAGCCGCGGGCTCGCCCTCGATCCGCACCCGCTTGAGCCGCGCTCCGGCACCGGCCACGAGCGTGCAGGCGCTGCGCGGCACCGCGAAGGCTTCGGCGAGCAGCCGCAGGAGCGCCGCATTGGCCGCTCCGTCGGCGGGCGCCTCCTTGAGGCGGACGACCAGTCGCACGGTGCCGGCGGCATCGGCGCGCACACCCTCGATGACGCTCCGCCCGCCGCGCGGGGTGACCTTGAGCTCGAGCTCGATCGCCCGGTCGAGGGGGCGGGCCGGCCCGGCCACCGCTACCTCAGATACTCGTTGACCAGATCGCGCACGAAGTAGAGTGCCAGAATGAGCACCACCGGCGACACGTCGATCCCGCCGAAGTTCGGGATCAGGCTGCGGAACGGCCGCAGCGCCGGTTCGGTGATCTGGCCGAGGAAGCCGCGGATCTGGTAGACGAGACGGTTGCCGGTGTTGACCACGCCGAAGGCGATCAGCCAGCCGAGCACGACCGCGGCGATCAGCAGCCAGATGTAGATCGAGATGGCGGTGTCGAGGAGGTTGGCGAGCGCGTTCATCCGACCGTCCCCGGCGCGGCTGGGCGACGCCCGGGACTATAGCGGCGTCGGCCGGGCCCGCCAGCCCGCCGAGCCGTCCTTGACGTCGCGGGTCCGTCTCCCCATAGAAGCGGCCGGCGGGGCCGTAGCTCAGTTGGGAGAGCGCTAGAATCGCACTCTAGAGGTCGTGGGTTCGACTCCCATCGGCTCCACCATGACCCCGCGCATCGTGTCGCCGGGGCTTGCCGACGGTGCCAGCCTCACCATTCTCGCAGGCATCCGCCCTGGCCCGCTCCGAGGCTGCCGATGCCCTTCGACTCGCTGCGCGACTTCATGGCCTTGCTCGAGGGCCGGGGTCGGCTCGTCCGCGTCGAGGCCGAGGTCTCCCCGGCCCTCGAGGTGACCGAGATCCACACCCGGCTCCTGGCCGAGCGCGGCCCGGCGGTGCTGTTCGAGCGGGTCCGCGGCCACACCATGCCGCTGCTCGCCAACCTGTTCGGCACCGTCGAGCGGGTCGCCTGGGGCATGGACCGCGAGCCCGCCGGCCTGCGCGAGCTCGGCCGCACGCTCGCCTTCTTCCGCCAGCCGCAGCCACCCGAGAGCTTCGGCCAGGCTTTGGAGATGCTGCCGCTCGTCAAGGTGGCCTTGGCCATGAAGCCCAGGACCGTCGGCCGCGCACCCTGCCAGGAGGTGGTGCTGCGCGGCCGCGAGATCGACCTCGGCCGGCTGCCGATCCAGACCTGCTGGCCGGGCGAGCCGGCACCCCTGATCACCTGGCCGCTGGTGGTCACGAGAGGGCCCGGCGAGGCCCGGGAGGACCGGTTCAATCTCGGCATCTACCGGATGCAGGTGGTCGACCGTGCGCGCACGCTGATGCGCTGGCTGGCGCATCGCGGCGGCGCCCAGCACCATCGCCGCTGGAGGGCCAGCCGCAAGGAGCCGTTCCCGGCGGCGGCCGTGATCGGCGCCGATCCCGGGGTCATCCTGGCGGCCGTGACCCCGGTCCCCGACACGCTCTCCGAATATCAGTTCGCCGGCCTCCTGCGCGGCCGGCGGGTCGAGCTCGTCGACTGCGTCTCGGTCCCGCTCAAGGTCCCGGCCACCGCCGAGATCGTCCTCGAGGGCCACGTGTCGCTCGAGGAGACCGCCGAGGAGGGTCCCTACGGCGACCACACCGGCTACTACAACGCGGTCGAGCGCTTCCCGATCTTCACGATCGAAGCGATCACCATGCGCCGGGACCCGATCTACCTCTCGACCTTCACCGGCCGGCCGCCGGACGAGCCCTCGGTGCTGGGCGAGGCGCTGAACGACGTGTTCGTGCCGCTCCTGCAGCAGCAGTTCCCGGAGATCGTCGATTTCTGGCTGCCGCCCGAGGGCTGCTCCTACCGGGTCGCCTGCGTGTCGATCCGGAAGGCCTATCCCGGCCACGCCAAGCGGGTGATGATGGGCGTATGGTCCTATCTGCGCCAGTTCATGTACACCAAGTTCGTGATCGTCACCGACGACGACATCGACGTGCGCGACTGGAAGGACGTGGTCTGGGCGCTGAGCACGCGGGTCGATCCGGCACGTGATCTGGTGGTGATCGAGAACACGCCGATCGACTATCTCGACTTCGCCTCGCCGGTCTCGGGTCTCGGCTCCAAGCTCGGGATCGACGCCACCGACAAATGGCCGGGCGAGACCGACCGCGAATGGGGCACGAAGATCCGCATGGACCCCGAGGTGATCGAGCTCGTGACGCGCCGGTGGCAGGAGTACGGCCTGCCCGGAACCGGCCGGCCGATCTGGCGATGACGGCAGCCCAGAGCGAGCGCGACCGGGTCCGCGACGCGGTCCTCGAGGCGGGACGGATCGCCCTGCGCTACTTCGGCAAGCGCCACGACAGCTGGCACAAGGGGCCGGGCCAGCTCGTGACCGAGGCCGACGTCGCGATCGACCGCTACCTGCACGCCACGTTGCGCCGCGCCTCCGCCGAGGACGCCTGGCTGTCCGAGGAGACGCTCGACGACCGGCTGCGGCTGGTGCGCCGGCGGGTCTGGGTGGTCGACCCGATCGACGGCACGCGCTCCTTCGCCGAGGGCGTGGCGGAGTTCGCGGTGAGCGTGGCGCTCGTGGTCGACGGCCGGCCGGTGCTGGGCTTCGTCTACAATCCTGCGACGAACGAGCTGTTCGAGGCCGAGCTCGGCAAGGGGGCCAGGCTGCACGGGCGGCCGATCCGGGCGAGCGGGGCGACCCGCCTCGAGGGCGCGCGGGTGTGCGCCTCGCGGACCGAGGGCGGGCGACGGCGGTTCGGGGCCATCCTGCCCGGCGTCGAGCTGGTGACCATCGGGTCCCTGGCCTACAAGCTCGCGCTCGTCGCCGAAGGCCGGTTCGACGGCTATCTCTCCTGGCGCCGCTCGAACGACTGGGACATCGCCGCGGCCCTCCTGATCCTCGAGGAGGCGGGTGCCGTGGCAACCGACGCCGACGGCGCGCCGCTCCGCCTCAACCGCCCGGAACCGTCCCACGCCGGGCTGCTCGCCGCGGGCCCGGCCCTGCATCCGGCCCTGCTCGCCGCGACGCGGCCCGCCTACGGCGACTTCCGCGCCGGCCGCGAGGTGGCCCCGCGCGGGCCCGGCGGGGCCGGAGCCGAGGGCGCGGCCGCGGCGGGGTCGGCAA
>CAZDFD010000085.1:17742-19717 GCA_964504655.1 uncultured Geminicoccaceae bacterium | reverse complement strand
AAAGGGCTTTACAACCCGAAGGCCTTCATCACCCACGCGGCGTCGCTGGATCAGGCTTTCGCCCATTGTCCAAGATTCCCCACTGCTGCCTCCCGTAGGAGTCTGGGCCGTGTCTCAGTCCCAGTGTGGCCGATCGTCCTCTCAGACCGGCTACCGATCACGGGCTTGGTGGGCCGTTACCCCGCCAACTACCTAATCGGACGCGGGCCCATCCCCGGGCGACTTGCGCCTTTCCCCCGCAGGGGACATCCGGTATCAGCCGCAGTTTCCCGCGGTTGTCCCGGACCCGGGGGCAGGTTCCCACGCGTTACGCACCCGTCCGCCGCTGCCGGGGGCGAACCCCCGACCGCTCGACTTGCATGTGTTAAGCGCGCCGCCAGCGTTCGTTCTGAGCCAGGATCAAACTCTCAGCTTCACCCCAGGCGCACGACCCCGGGTACCACCCCGAAACCGCACGCCCGACAGGCGCATCGAGCCGCTCGAACAACCGCGCACGCACCACCCGGACCCAGGCCCGGACCGCACGCACGCGACCCGCTCGGCAGATGCCCAGACGACCGACCCACCCAGGGCCGCCGCCTGCACATCCCTACCCCAACCTCAACCCACCATGTCCAAAGGGCCTCCGCCAGCGCGTCCCGCTTCCGAGGAACCGAGCACTGGTGCTGGCGGACCATCCGCCGCGCGAACGCGGCGGACCGCCTGATTAGCCTTGCCCCTCCGCCCGCGCAAGGGGAAAGGTGACGGTCCGAGGGCATGCTGCCGCGGTCGCCTGTCGCAGGCTTGTCCTCGTTCCGTCACGGTGGCTCTCTAACTCGTGGCGCGGCAGCGCCTGGCCGCCCGGGAGGAACCAAGATGACCGCACCTCGCCGCTTCGTCGGCATCGCCCTGGCCGCCACCGCGGCGCTCCTGCTCGCGGCCCGGCCCGCACCCGCCGCCACCGAGCTCACCGTCTACACCGCGCTCGAGGCCGACCAGCTCAAGGCCTACCAGCAGGCCTTCGAGAAGGCGCACCCCGAGATCAAGATCCGCTGGGTCCGCGACTCGACCGGGATCGTCACCGCCAAGCTCCTGGCGGAGAAGGCCAACCCGCAGGCCGACGTGGTCATGGGCCTGGCCGCCACCTCGCTCATGCTGCTCGACAAGGAGGGGCTCCTCCTTGGCTACGCGCCCAAGGGCCTGGACAAGGTCAAGGCCACGATGCGCGACCCGGCCGAGCCGCCGAAGTGGGTCGGCATGGACGTCTGGGCCTCGGCGCTCTGCTTCAACACCGTCGAGGCGGGCAAGCGCGGGCTCAAGCAGCCGGCCGCCTGGGCGGATCTGACCGACCCGGCCTACAAGGGCCAGATCACCATGCCCAACCCGGCCTCCTCGGGCACAGGCTTCCTCATGGTCTCGGCCTGGCTGCAGATGCTGGGCGAGGAGAAGGGCTGGGCCTACATGGACGCCCTCCATCAGAACGTCGCCGCCTACACCCATTCCGGCTCGAAGCCCTGCCGGCAGGCCGGCGCCGGGGAGTACACGATCGGCCTGTCCTTCGAGTACCGCGCCAACAAGACCAAGAAGGACGGCGCGCCGATCGCCATCGTCCTGCCGAGGGAGGGCCTGGGCTGGGACATGGAGGCCACCGGCATCCTCAGGACCACGAAGAAGCTCGAGGCCGCGAAGGCGCTCGCCGACTGGGCGCTGAGCGAGGAGGCGAACCGCCTCTACGCGCAGAACTTCGCGATCGTGGCCCTGCCCGGGGTAGCCTCCAGGCTCGAGCATGTCGAGGGCGACGTCGAGGCGATGCTGATCAAGAACGACTTCGCCTGGGCCGCCGCGAACCGCGAGCGCATCCTGGCCGAGTGGGCGCGGCGCTACGACGGCAAGTCCGAGCCCAGGAGCTGAGCCCCCCGGCTCACCGCACCGAACCCGTGGACGCCGCCGACCCGCACGCCGCAGCTTCCGCGCCCGCTGCGGGGCCGGCGGCGGC
>CAZDFD010000085.1:0-17642 GCA_964504655.1 uncultured Geminicoccaceae bacterium | reverse complement strand
CCGGCGGCGGCGATCGACCGATCGGCCGCGCCCTATCTGCGCATCCGGGGGCTCGGCAAGCGCTTCGGTGCCTTCACCGCCCTCGAGGACGTCGACCTCGACATCTGGCCGGGCGAGTTCGTCTCCTTCCTCGGCCCCTCGGGCTGCGGCAAGACCACGCTCCTGCGCGCGATCTCCGGCCTCGACGTGCAGACCTCGGGGACGATCGAGCAGGCCGGCCGGGACGTGTCGACGCTGCCGGTCAGCGCGCGCGACTTCGGCATCGTCTTCCAGTCCTACGCGCTGTTCCCGAACCTCCCGATCGGCGCCAATGTCGGCTACGGGCTCGCCGCCCTGCGCCGGCCGCGCGCCGAGATCGACCGGCGGGTGCGCGAGCTCCTGGAGCTCGTGGGTCTCGCCGACCAGATCGACAAATACCCGGCGCAGCTCTCGGGCGGCCAGCAGCAGCGCGTGGCGCTCGCCCGCGCACTCGCCCTGTCCCCGGGCCTCCTCCTCCTGGACGAGCCGCTCTCCGCGCTCGACGCCCGGGTCCGCGCCCGGCTGCGCGGCGAGATCCGCGATCTCCAGCGGCGGCTGCGGATCACCACGATCATGGTCACCCACGACCAGGAGGAGGCGCTCACCATGTCCGACCGGATCGTGGTCATGAACCGCGGCCGGATCGAGCAGGTGGGCACGCCCGACGAGGTCTACGCCCGGCCGGCCACCGCCTTCGTCGCCGACTTCATCGGCAAGATGAACTTCCTCGAGGGCCGGCTCGTCGAGCCGGACGTCGCCGAGGTCCGCGGCGCCCGGCTGCGCTTCGCGCCCGGCCTCGACCTCGGTGCCGGCACCCCGCTCACCGTCTGCGTGCGGCCGGAGGACGTCGTTCTGCGCGAGATCGACCGGCACGCGGACAACGTCCTGAGCGTGGCGGTCGGGGTGATGGAGTTCATCGGCAACCATTTCCAGACCACCCTGCACGTCACCGGCACCGACCTCGGGATCACCGCCGATCTGTCGATGAACGCGGTGCGCGACCTGCAGATCCGCCCGGGACGGACGATCCGGATCTGCCTGCCGCCGGAGCGCCTGCGGGTGTTCCCCGATCGACCCGCCGCGGGCTGAGGCTCGTGGCGGCGGTCGCGTCCCGACCTTCGCTCCCGGTACGGCCACTCCGCCGCCGGCTCTCCGGCGACGATCTGTTCGGCCTCGCGGGCCTCGCCGTCCTGCTCGTCTGGCTCCTGCTCGCCGCCGCCCTGCCGCTCTGGTGGCTGCTCGGCAAGGCGTTCCGCTCGGCCGACGGCGGCTTCGTGGGCCTCGCCAACTTCGCGGCCTACTTCGCCAACCCGGTCCTCGTCGCCTCGATCGGCAACTCGGTGCTGATCTCGCTCGCGAGCACGCTGCTCTGCGTGGGCCTGGCGTTCGGCTACGCCTATGCGCTCACCCGGACCTGTCTGCCGGGCAAGGGCCTGTTCCGCGCGCTGGCACAGATCCCGATCCTCGCCCCCTCGCTCCTGCCGGCGATCTCGCTCGTCTACCTGTTCGGCAACCAGGGCCTGGCCAAGGGCGTCCTCTTCGGCGCCTCGATCTACGGGCCGATCGGCATCGTCCTGGGCGAGGTGTTCTGGACCTTCCCGCACGCGCTCCTCATCCTCACGACCGCGCTCGCGCTCGCCGACGGCCGGCTCTACGAGGCGGCGGCGGCGCTCAAGGCCGGCCCGATGCGGGTGTTCTGGACGGTCACCCTGCCCGGCGCCCGCTACGGGCTCGTCTCCGCCACCTTCGTCGTGTTCACGCTCGTGATCACCGACTTCGGCGTGCCCAAGGTGATCGGCGGCTCCTTCAACGTGCTCGCCACCGACGTCTACAAGCAGGTGGTGGGCCAGCAGAACTTCGAGATGGGCGCGGTCGTGGGCCTCCTGCTCCTGGCCCCGGCGGTCCTCTCCTTCGCGGTCGAGCGGCTGGTGCAGCGCCGCCAGGCGGCGCTCCTGTCCGCCCGCGCGGTGGCGTTCGAACCCAGGCCCGACCGGCTCGTCGACACGACCGCCCTGGTCTTCTGCGGCCTCGTGGCGGCGGCGATCCTCGTGATCATCGGCGTCGCCCTGTTCGCCTCGCTCGCCACCTTCTGGCCCTACGACCTCACCCCCTCGTTCAAGAACTACGACTTCGACAACATGGACGGCGGCGGCTGGGAGAGCTACCGCAACTCGCTGATCATGGCCGGCGCGACCGCGCTGTTCGGCACCGCGATCGTGTTCACCGGCGCTTGGCTCGTCGAGAAGACGCCGCGCTTCGCCGCCCTGCGCGGCCTCGTCCAGCTGCTGGCGCTGCTGCCGCTCGCGGTGCCCGGCCTCGTCCTCGGCCTGGGCTACGTCTTCTTCTTCGTCGACGGGCAGAACCCGCTGCACTTCATCTACGGCAGCATGACGATCCTCGTGGTGTGCACGATCACCCACTTCTATTCGGTCGCGCATCTGACCGCGGTCACCGCTCTGAAGCAGCTCGATCCCGAGTTCGAATCCGTCTCCGCCTCGCTGCGGGTGCCGTTCTGGCGCACCTTTCTGCGGGTCACCGTGCCGGTCTGCCTGCCGGCGATCCTGGACATCGCGATCTATCTGTTCGTCAACGCCATGACCACGGTGTCGGCCGTCGTCTTTCTGTACTCGCCCCGCACCACGCTCGCCTCGATCGCGGTCCTCAACATGGACGATGCCGGCGACGTCGCCCCGGCCGCGGCGATGGCGATGATGATCTTCTTCACCTCCGCGCTGGTGCGCGCCGCCTACACGCTCCTCACCCGCGGCTGGCTCGCCCGCAGTCAAGCCTGGCGCAAGCGCTAGGCGGGCGAGGCGGAGTCCCGCTGCTCAGCCGTGCACGCCCGCCACCGTGCCGGCCACGGTGGTGAGCGCCAGGCCCAGGAGCAGCGCGTGGAAACGGCGTGCGAGGCGGAGCGCACGCTCCGGATCGGTCGCGGCCAGACGCTCGAACCAAGCGTGCAGGAACAGGGGCTCGGCCACGAACAGGGCCAGGGTGAAGACCAGCCAGACCGCCAGCATGGCATGCATCCACCAGAAGCCGGCCTCGAGGAAGCGCCACCAGAGATCCTGCCGGACGAGGAGCCACAGGCCGCTCGCCCCGGCGAGCAGCACCGACAGGCGCGCCTGGGGGGCGAAGCGGCGCTCGATCCCCTGGAAGGTGGCGAGGATCGGCGCAGGCTCGCCGCGGCCGGCGAGCACGACCAGGGTCACGAAGGTCACTCCGCCGATCCAGTGCAGCACGGCCAGGAGGTGGAGCGCGCGGGCCAGAGCCAGATCGTCCATGCGCGAGCGACCCGGCCCCTCTCAGGCGCAGCGCACGGGCTCGCTCCAACGCGGGTCGGCGTGCGCCTCCCAATAGGCCTCGCGCAGGCGACGGGTGAGCGGGCCCGGACGGCCGTCGCCGAGCACGCGGCCATCGACCCGGGTGATCGGGACGATGCCGCCCGCGGTGCTGGTGAGGAAGGCCTCCTCGGCGTCGACCGTCTCGCTGCGGGCGACGGCCCGGACCTCGACCGGGATCTGCAAGAGGCGGGCGAGCTCGATCGCGGTGCGGCGGGTGATGCCGTCGAGGGCGCCCCGCTCCGGCGTCGCGAGCCGGCCGTCGCGCACGAGGAAGAGGTTGAAGCCCGGGCCCTCGGTCAGATCGCCCCGCGCGTCGACGAGGACGGGCAGATCGGCGCCCGTCTCGAGCGCCTGGAACAGGCCACCCAGGAGGTCGAGCCAGTTGAAGTTCTTGACCGTCGGATCGACCGACGCCTCGGGCACGCGCTGCACCGAGCTCACCACGAGGTGCAGCCCCTGCTCCTGACGCTCGGGGGTGGCGATCCAGATGAACGGCACGGCATAGGCGTAGAGCCGGTTGCGGCAGAGCCGCGGATCGCGCGAGCCGGCGGGCGGCAGGCCGCGGGTGCAGATCGCCTGCACATAGGCGTCCGAAAGGCCGGCCCGGGCGACGCAGGCGTGCAGGATGGCCTCGAGCTCGTCGCGGCCGACCGGAAGGGCGAGCCGCAGCCGGCCGACGTTCCGCAGGAAGCGGTCGAGATGGTCCTGCAGCCGGAAGAACCGGCCGCGCCAGACGTGCACCGTGTCGTAGGTGCAGTCGCCGCGCAGGAACCCCCAGTCGAGGAGCGGGATGCGCGCCTCCTCGATCGGCACGAAGCCGCCCTCGATCCAGGCGCAGCCCCGGGCGAAGGTCGGGTCCGCCCGCACGGGTGCCTCCCTCGCGATCGCCTCTGTCCGATCCATGGCTTCTCCCCTCGTCATCGGCGGCCGCCGAAGAGACCCTCGAGACCGCGCCGCAACGCATCCGACCCGGGCCGGCCCGGCCCCACCTCCGGCGATCCGCCCTCGGCGGCGGGCGGCCCGCCCGCGAGGCAGGGGCTGTCCGAGGCGCCGAGGTCGGCGAACCTCGCCGACGCCGCCGGTGGGACGGCCTCGGCCCCCAGAAGGGCGAGCGCCGAGCGGCGCGCCGCCTCGCGCTGGTCGAAGGTGACGTCGACCGCGGCGAGCGTGCCCCGCACCCGGACCGGCAGGGCGACGGCGGGCGTGCCCCGGGCGCGCGGCACGAGGGTGAGATCGAGCCGTTCGCTCGAGAGGTCGAACCTGCCGTCGACCGTGATCCGGACCCGGGCGGCGTCCAGGACACCCACGCGCAGCTCGGCCACGCCGGAGCGGACCGGCAGGTCGAAGGCGCCGCAGCGCAGCTCCACCCAGAGCGCGCCGCGATCGCCCAGGAGCGCTCGGATGCCGGCGTTCGCCCCGCCGGTGACCCGGTCCAATGCGGCGCCTCGGACGCGGCCGGCGCCCAGCACCGCGGTGAGCTCGCCGTCGGCCGAGGCGAGCAGCTCGGCGAGCGTAGCACCACGGCCGGACAGCTCGAGGTCGAGGTCGAGCGGTGCCTCGAGGGTCGGCTCGACCGCGAGCTCGCGCTGCAGCCGCCCGATCGCGACGCCGCGGACTTCGAGCTCGCCAGCCAGGCTCGGGTGCGGCCGGGCGCCATCGGCCTCGAGCCGCCCGGCGATCCGCCCGCCGGCGAGCTCGGCCGTGACCGGCTCGACCCGGAGCCGGCCGCTACCGATGCGGACCGGCAGCACGAGCTCGCGCAGCACCGGGCCGCCGGTCAGGAGCTCGCCCACCCGCAGCTCGAGGCTCGCCTCGATCCCGCGCAGACCGGCGAGATCGAGCGGGGCATCGGGGATCACCCGGCCGGACCGCGGTCCGCTCCCGGCACCCGTACCCCCGCTCGCGCCCGCCTCGCCACCGGCCGCCGGCCCAGCGAGGAGGGCCGCCAGGAGCGGGAGCTCGAGCCGGCGGCTCGAGAGCTTCCCCTCGAGCCGCGGCCGCGGCCCGCCCGGGTCGAGCTCCAGCACGCCCTCGAGGTCGCTCCCGGCGAGCTCGAGCGAGAGCGGCTCGAGCCGCACCCGCCGGCGCTCCAGGAGGGCCAGTGGCGAGTCGAGTCCGAGGCGGAGCGCGAGCGGCCGGCCGTCGAGCTCACCCCTCCCCTCGAGCGCGAGCGGCCCCGCTGGATCGGGCAGTCTCGCGTCGGCTACGGCGATCAGCAGCGCGACCGACGGACGCCCCTCGGCCGCCGGCACGCGCAGGCGGACTCCTTCGAGCCGCACCTCGCGGGCGATCGGCAGTGGCGCCGGCGCCTCCCGGCCGGAGGATACCGCGGGTCCGCCGCCACCACCTGCCCGCTCGCCGCCCGCCGGCAGGGTCACCGTCGCATCGGCGAGGAGCAGCCGGTCGAGCTCCAGCCGACCGAGGAGCAACCGCCCGAGGGCCGGCCGCAACTCGAGGCGGCCGATCCGGGCGAAATCCTCGCGCTCGTCTGGCCGGGCGCCGAGCCGCAGCCCCTCGACCACGAGCGTCGGCCGCGGCCACCAGCGGAGCTCGAGGCCGCCCTCGATCGTGACCGGCCGGTCGAGGGCCGATCCGGCCATCCGCTCGATCCAGGGCCGGAATCGATCGAGGCCCGCGATCGCCAGCGAGCCGATCGCCAGGAGCGGTACGAGCAGGACGGCGGCCAGCAGACCGAGCAGGGCCTTGCGCATCGGCGGGGGCTCTCCGAGCGGTCCGGGGAGCTTAGCAGCTGCGACCGTGCCGGCCAGCCGGACGGCCGCGCGGGCTCGGGCCGATTGACCGCCCTGGTGCGTTGGTCTATCTGCCCGCTGTCGCGCGGGGCCCTGCGTGGTGCCGCGAGGTTGGTGTGTTGTCGCGCGGCTGCCCGCAACCAGGAACCCTCCGATGGCCGTTCCGAAGAAGAAGACCTCGAAGTCGCGGCGCGACATGCGCCGCTCGCATCTGGCGCTTTCCATGCCGACTTGGGTCGAGGACAAGGAGAGCGGCGAGTTCCGTCGGCCGCACCACATCGACCTCAAGACCGGCCGCTACCGCGGCCGGGAGGTGATCGTCCCGAAGGAGAAGCCGGCCGAGGAGGCCTCCGAGTAGGCGGCACCGCCCGGCCTACCATCCTCCGGCGCCGCGGCGGTCGGGTCTCGGCAGGACAGCCGCGGCGATAGGTCTCGTCACGAACCGCCGCCCCCGCTGCGGCGGCTCAGCCGAAGCGGCGGAACGCCATCGCCTTCTCGACCCGTTCGCGGGCGAGGGCTTCGGCCGCGCGACGGGTCGCCATCGAGTCTGCGCGGGCGCGGGTCAGCACCGCCTCGGTGTTGGCGCGGATCTTGTCGGCGATCGTCGCGAGCGCCTCGGACTCGCTGCCGCCCGCATATTCGACCGCAGCGCAGATCACCCCGCCGGCATTGGCGATGAAGTCGGGCACGAGCAGCACGCCACGGGCTTCGAGGATCGCCTCGGCCCCGGCGGTGATCGGGATGTTCGCGCCGCTCACCACGATCCGGGCCCGAAGATCGTCGAAGTTCCCCTCGTGGATCACGTCCGGTCGGGCGGCCGGGATCCAGATCTCGCACGCGACCCCGACGATCGCCTCGGGACTCGCAGGGCGGCCTCCGGGAAAGCTCGTGACGGGCTCGCCGCGGGCTTTGTGGGCGAGCAGGGCCGCGACGTCGAGCCCGCTCTCCTCGAGGATCGTGCCCTTGCTGTCGCTCACCGCGACGATCCGGCAGCCGCGCTCGGCGAGCCGGCGGGCGGCGTGGCGGCCGACCGCGCCGAAGCCCTGGATCGCCACGCGCGCGCCTTCGAGCGGGACCCCGGCGTGCCGGCAGGCGACCTCGCTGGCGACCGCGAGCCCGAAGCCCGTGGCGCCGATCTCGTCGAGCGGGATGCCGCCGAGCTCGCGCGGCAGACCGACCGCTCGGCCGATCTCGTCCTGGATCCAGGCCATGGCGGTCTCGTCGGTGCCCATGTCCGGCCCCGGCACGTAGGCCTCGAGCTCGCCGATCGCCCGGGCGAAGCCGCGCACGAGCTCCTCCTTCCGCGCGCGCGGCATGGCCTGGTCGGCGCGGATCACGGCCTTGCCTCCGCCGTGGCGCAGACCGGCGGCGGCGTTCTTGAAGGTCATCGCCCGGGCCAGCCGGAAGCACTCCTCGAGCGTCACGTCGGGGGCCATGCGGATGCCGCCGACCGCGACCCCGCAGGCCGTGTTGTCGACCACCACGATGGCCTCGAGGCCGAGCTCGGCATGCCAGAGATGGACGATCTGCTCGGGCCCGAGCCCGTCCTCGAAGCCGAACCAGCCACGTCCCATCACACCTCCTCCCCCCGTGCCGCCCCCGCGTCGCTCAATCGGGCAGTTCGAGATCACCGATCACCGCCTGCAGGAACCGCGCGGCCTCGCCGCCGGTCACCGCGCGATGGTCGAAGCTCAAGGAGAGCGGCAGGAGCCGGGTGACCCGGATGGCCCCGGCCACCACCCGGACGTCCTCGCGGATCCGGCCGGCACCCAGGATCGCGACCTGCGGCGGGACGACGACGAGCTGGGCGAAGCGGCCGCCGAGCATGCCGAAATTCGAGAGCGTGAGGGTCGCCCCGCGGAGCTCGGCCAAGGGGATCGTGCGGGCGCGCACGTCGCGCTTCAAGCGGTCGAGGCCGGCGCGCAGATCGGCCGCCGTCCGATTGGTGACGTCGCGCAGCACCGGCACGATGAGCCCGTCCGGCAGGTCGACGGCGATGCCGAGATCGACCCGGGCTTCGAGCACCCGTCCCTCGGCCTCGGAGAGGAAGCGGGCGTTCAAGGCCGGCTCGGCCCGACAGCCCGCGGCGATCGCCCGGACGAGCCGCAGCGTGACGTCGGTGCCCTCGGGCCAGCGGCCGACATCGGCCTCGTCGACGACGGTCGCGGGCACGACCTCGGCATGGGCCCGCGCCATGGTCCGCGCCATCGCCCGCCGCACCCCGCGCAGCGGCAACAGCTCGGCGGCCGGAGGCCCGCCGGCGGACGGCCCGCCGCCCGCCGGAGGCCGGCCGGAGGCCGCCGCGGTCTCGACGTCGGCCATCGTGACCGTGCCCTCGGGCCCGCTCGGCACGAGCCGGGCGAGGTCGACGCCGAGCTCCTGCGCCCGCCTGCGGACCGCGGGTGCCGCCTTGACCGCGCCTTCCGCGGTGGCGGGAGCAGTCGGCGGCGTGGGGGCGGGTTCCTCGGCGCGGGCGAGGGTCCCCACGACCGCACCGGCATCGGGCCGCTCGACGTCCTCGAACTCGACCAAGGGGGCGCCGACCTTCACGATCGCCCCGGGCTCGGCAAGGAGGGCCGCGATCCGCCCGGAGCGGGGTGCCGGCACCTCGACCACCGCCTTGTCGGTCTCGACCGAAAGGAGCGGCTGGTCGGCGACCACGTGGTCGCCCACGGCGACGTGCCAGGCGACGATCTCGGCCTCCTCGAGGCCTTCGCCCAGGTCCGGCAGGCGGAAGGTCGTCACGGGTCCTCCCGGTGCTGGGCGACGGCCGCCCCTCGCCGCGGCCCGCGGCCGGTTCGCGCGGACGGAGCGAGATCCCGCTGCCGCACGCCGCTCATCGGTACGCCATGACCGCGCGGCACGCGGCGAGGATGTCGGCGAGGGCCGGCAGGAACACGTCCTCGAGCTTCGGCAAGGGCGTCGGCACGTCGAAGCCGCTCACCCTCACGACCGGGGCCAGGAGCGAGAACAGCCCCTCGCTCGCCAGGAGGGCCGCGATCTCCGCACCGGGGCCGTAGCTCGGCGGCGCCTCGTGGACGATCACGCAGCGGCCGGTCCTGCCGACCGAATCGAGAATCGTGGCCGAATCGAGCGGCTTCAACGTCGCGACGTCCACCACCTCCACCGACACCCCTTCCTCGGCGAGCCGATCGGCGGCCCTGAGGCAGAGGGGGATCATGGCCCCCCAGGCGGCGAGCGTGAGGTCGCGGCCCTCGCGGAGGACGAAGGCGCGGTCGAGCGGCAGCGCCGTCCCGTCGTCCGCGACCTCCTCGCGGAAGGCCCGGTAGATCCGCTTGGGCTCGAGGAACACGACCGGATCCGGGTCACGGATCGCGGCCAAGAGGAGCCCGTAGGCCCGGGCCGGCGAGGAGGGGATCACCGTGCGCACACCCGGGACGTGGGCGAAGAAGGCTTCCGGGCTCTCGGAATGGTGCTCGGGGGCACGGATCCCGCCGCCATAGGGTGCCCGCAGCACGATCGGGCAACCGAGCCGGCCGCGGGTGCGCGCCCGCAGCCGGCCGGCGTGGTTCACGAGCTGGTCGAGCGCCGGGTACATGAAGCCGTCGAACTGGAACTCGACCACCGGTCGGAATCCCTGGGCGCCGAGCCCGACCGCGAGGCCGGTGAAGAGCGCCTCGGAGAGCGGTGTGTCGAGCACCCGCTCCGGCCCGAACCGCTCGAACAGACCTTCGGTCGCCCGGAACACACCGCCGTCCTTGCCGACGTCCTCGCCGAGGACGAGCACCGTCGGATCCTCTTCCATGGCCCGGGCCAGGGCCGTGCGTACCGCCTCGACGAGGGTGAGCGCGCTCACGGCCGACCGCTCCCGTTCTCGGCGCGCTCCGCCGCGCGCCGGGCGATCGCCGCGCGCTGGGCGGCCATCGCCCGCGGGAGCTCGGCGAAGACGTGGTCGATCATGTCGGTCGCGGCGGGCGGGGTGCGGGCGAGGCAGGCCTCGACCGCGCGGTCGACCTCGCGGCCGCACTCGGCCAAGAGCTTCTCTTCGCGGTCCCTGTCCCAGGCGCCGCGGGCGACCAGGAAGGTGCGCAGGCGGGCGATCGGCTCCTCCTTCCAGCGGGCGCTCACCTCGGCGTCGTCGCGGTAGCGGCGGGCGTCGTCGGCGGTCGTGTGGTCGGAGAGCCGGTAGGTCGTGGCCTCGACGAGGGCCGGCCCTTCGCCCGAGCGCGCCCGCTCGATCGCCCGACCCACGACCTCGCGCACGGCGATCACGTCGTTGCCGTCGACCTGGATGCCCGGCATGCCGCAGGCGATCGCCTTCTGCGCCAAGGTCTCGGCCGCGGTCTGCGCCGAACGCGGCACCGAGATGGCCCACTGGTTGTTGTTGATCACGGTGACCATCGGCAGCCGCCACACGCCCGCGAGGTTCCAGGCCTCGTAGACGTCGCCCTTCGAAGTGGCGCCGTCGCCCACGACGCAGACCGCGACCCGCGGCTCGCGGCGGAGCTTGAAGGCGGCGGCCACACCGGCGGCGTGCGGGGCATGCGTGCCGACCGGCACGCAGATCGGGAAATCCTCGCGCGGGCCGCTCCAAACCGAGCCGCGCTCGTCGCCGCCCCAGAAGGTCAAGAGCTCCTCGACCCGCACGCCGCGCCAGAGCATGGCACCCTGCTCGCGGAAGGAGGGCAGGAGCACGTCCTCGGGGCGCATCGCGGCTGCGGTGCCGACCGCCAGGGCTTCCTGGCCGAGCGAGGATGCGACCGTGCCGAGCCGGCCGGTGCGCTGGAGATTGACCGACTTGGTGTCGTAGGTGCGGGTCAGGACCATGGCCCGATAGAGCCGGACGAGCTCCTCGGCGGCCTCGGCCCAATCGGGCAGAGGTGCTGCGAGCGTGCCGTCGGGTCGCAGGATCTCGACCCGCTCGACGGCGAAGCGCACGATCTCGGCCATCCCCCTCCCCCGCTGGCGCGCGCGAACCGGGCCCCGAGCATAAAGCGCAGGCTCGGTCCGCTGTCGACCGCAGGCTGGGTCACCGGAGGGGCGGATTGGGGGCAGAGGCCCGCGAGGGTGGTAGCGGAGGAGGGATTCGAACCCCCGACCAAGGGATTATGATTCCCCTGCTCTACCGCTGAGCTACTCCGCCGCCGCTCGTGCAGGCCGCGCCCATCTATGGAGCGAGGGCGAGCCCGTCAAGGCGGCCGACCGCGTCGGCCCCGGCAGGCCGGGTGGCCGCGATCCAGCCGCCGCCCAGGAGTCGCGTGCCCCGCCAGACGACGCAGGCCTGGCCCGGTGCCACGCCCGCCTGCGGCTCGAGGAACCGCACCTCCGCGCGGCCGTCTTCGGAGGGCTCGACCCGCGCCGGGACGGCCGGCTCGTTGTAGCGGTGGCGCACCTCGAGGCGCTCGTGGGCCGCCGGCACGGCGAGCCAGGAGCAGCCCTCGAGCCCACAGCCTTCGACCAGCGCGGCACGCCGCGGGCCGACCTCGACGCGCGCACGCGCGGCGTCGATCGCCGTCACGTAGAGCGGCTCGCCGGCGGCGATCTTGAGCCCGCGCCGCTGGCCGACGGTGAACCGGGCGATGCCCGCGTGCCGGCCGAGCGCGCGGCCGTCGACATGGACGATCTCGCCCGCCGCCAGGGCCTCGGGCCTGAAGGTCCCAACGAGCTCGGCGTGCTCGCCGCGCGCCACGAAGCAGAGGTCCTGGCTGTCCGGCTTGTCGGCCACCGGCAGGCCGCGCTCCGCGGCGATCCGCCGCACCTCGTCCTTGTCGAGCCCACCCAGCGGGAAGCGCAGGAAGGCGAGCTGGTCCGGGCGCGTGGCGAACAGGAAGTAGCTCTGGTCGCGCCGGCGGTCGACCGCCCGGTGCAGCTCAGGTCCGGCCGTACCCTCGAGGCGCCGCGCGTAATGGCCCGTGGCGAGCGCGGCGGCCCCGAGGTCGCGGGCGAGCTCGAGGAGGTCGGTGAACTTGACCCGCTCGTTGCAGCGCACGCACGGGACCGGCGTGCGGCCGGCCGCGTAGGACGCGGCGAAATCCTCGATCACCGCTTCGCGGAACCGCGCCTCGCGGTCGACCACGTAGTGGGGGATGCCGAGGCGCTCGGCGACCGCGCGGGCATCGGCGAGGTCGCGTCCGGCACAGCAGCTGCGCCCGTCGCGACGGGTGGTCCGCTGGTCGTGCAGCTGCAGCGTGACGCCGACCACCTCGAGACCGGCGTCGACCAGGAGGGCGGCCGCCACCGAGCTGTCGACGCCGCCCGACATCGCCACCACGACGCGCGCGCCGGCCGACAGGTCGATGCCGATGGCGGTCACCCGATCAGTCTCCGAGCAGGCTCGAGGCGGGCACGCGAACGGCGATCCCGTCGAGGCCGGGCTCGAGCCGGATCTGGCAGCCGAGCCTCGAGGTCGGGGACCAGTCGGGAGCGAGGTCGAGCATGTCCTCCTCCTCCGCGCTGGCCGCCGGGAGCCTGGCGAACCAAGCCTCGTCGACCTGGACGTGGCAGGTCGCGCAGGCCATCGAGCCGCCGCAGGCGCCCTCGATGTCGACCTGCGCGGCGCGCGCGGCCTCGAGGAGGCTCGTGCCGCTCGCCACCTCGACCCGCACGACCCGGTCGCCCGGGAGGACGAACACCACCTCGGGCAATTGGCGACCCGGCTCAGACCTTGAAGCTCTCGCCGCAGCCGCAGCGCGCCTTCTCGTTCGGGTTCCTGAAGACGAACTGCGCGCCGAGCCGGTCCTCGACCCAGTCGACCTCGGTGCCCTCGACCAGTGGCACCGCCTTCGGATCGACGACCACGGTGACACCGGCGGTCTCGACGACCCGGTCCTCGGGCGCTACCGAGCGGGCGAAATCGAGCTGGTAGGAGAAGCCGGAGCAGCCGGTGGACTTGACGGCGATGCGGAGGCCCTGTGCCCCGTCGCCGCGCGTCGAGAGAAGCTCGCGCACGCGACGGGCGGCGGCCGGCGTCAGGCTCAAGAGCTGTCCACTCATCTGGCGAACCCCGAGGCAGGAACCTGCTCCCGCCTCGCCTCAAATCGCGCCGATCCGCCGGTTTGACAAGGCCGCCGGCGTGGGATGCATGGCTGGAGCCGGCCGAGCGGGGTAGCCTCGCCGGTACGACGCGGAGGGTACCCATGCGCTACCGTCTCCTCGGCCGGACCGGTCTGTACGTCTCCGAGCTCGCCCTCGGCACCATGACCTGGGGCGGGGGCGGGCTTTGGGACACGATCGGAGGGCTCGGGATCGACGAGGCCACGCTTCAGCTCTCGACCGCGCTCGAGGGCGGCGTCAACCTGATCGACACGGCCGACTACTACGCGACCGGCCGCTCGGAGGAGATCCTGGGCGAGGCGCTCCGGCGGCTCGCGGTCCCGCGCGACGAGATCGTCGTCGCCACCAAGGTGCGTCTGCGGATGGGCCCCGGGCCCAACCGTGTCGGCCTCTCCCGGGTGCACATCGTCAACGCGCTCGAGGCCAGCCTGCGTCGGCTGGGTTTGGACCACGTCGACCTCTACCAGACCCACCAGATCGACCCACTGACACCCATCGAGGAGACGCTCCGCGCCCTCGACGATGTCGTGCGCGCGGGGAAGGTCCGCTACATCGGCTGCTGCAACCTGCCGGCTTGGTACGCGATGAAATCCCTGGCCGTCTCCGAGCGGCTGGGGCTCGCCCGCTTCGAGAGCATGCAGGTCTACTACACGGCGGCGACGCGCGACCTCGAGTACGAGCTGATGCCGCTGGCCCGCGACCAGGGCTTGGGCATCCTCGTTTGGAGCCCTCTCGCGGGCGGGCTGCTCACGGGCAAGTACCATGCCGAGACGGCGCCTCCCGAAGGCGCACGACGGACCCGGTTCGACTTCCCGCCGGTCGACCGCGCGGCCGTCGCCGCCTGCCTGGAGGCGATCGGGCGGATCGCCGAACGACACCGAACCCAGCCGGCTCGGGTGGCGCTCGCCTGGCTCCTCGCCCGCGGCGAGGTCACGAGCGTGATCGTCGGTGCCCGAAATCTCGACCAGCTCCGGGTCAATCTCGGTGCGAGTGGGCTCGCGCTCGATCCCGAGGATCTGGCGGCGATCGACGCCGCGGCCCCGCCCGAGCCGCTCTATCCCCATTTCATGGTCGAGCGCACGGCGGCCGACCGCAGGCCCGACGCCGTGCCGGGTCTGATCCCGCTGAAACGGAGCTGAGCCACCGCGCCGGCGCTTCAGGCCGCCCGGCGCTGCCGCCAGCGATGGTAGAGCGCCGTCCAGGCGGCGACGAGCCGATCGATCTCGGCGTCGTTCGTGGACCAGCCGAGGCTCACCCGGATCGCCGACCGCGCCTCGGCTTCCGGGAAGCCCATCGCGTGGAGCACGTGCGAGGGCGCGAGCTTGCCGGAGCTGCAGGCCGAGCCCGCGCCCACCGCCACGCCCTCGAGGTCGAGCGCCAGGAGCTGGGTCTCGGCCGGCAGGCCGGGTGTCAGCAGGCAGGCGATCGTCGGCAGACGCGGCGAAGCGGCCGCGACCACCCGCAGCTCGGGCGCGAGACACGCCACGTCCCGCTCCAGGCGGTCGCGCAGGCGGCCGACCGCGGCCCAGTCGACCGAGCGCAGCAGGTCCGCCGCCGCGGCGAAGCCGGCGATGCCCGGCAGATTGGGCGTGCCGGCGCGGCGGCCGAGCTCCTGGCCGCCGCCCGGCTGACGCGGGCGCAGCGCCAGGCCCGGCCGCAGGAGGAGCGCGCCCACGCCCACGGGCCCACCGAGCTTGTGCGCCGAGACGCTCACCAGGTCGGCACCGAGCGGCTCGGGCGCACAGGCGAGCTTGCCCGCGGCCTGCACGGCATCGACCGCGACGAGCGCACCGGCGCTCCGGGCGAGGCGGGCGAGCTCGGCCACGGGCTGGATCGTGCCGATCTCGTTGTTGGCGAGCTGGCAGGCCACGAGTGCCGGCCGGTGCTCGGCGATCAGCCGCTCGGCCGCCTCGAGGTCGAGCCGGCCGTCGCCGCCGACCGGCAGGCGCGTCGCGTCCGGTGCCGCCTCGAGGATCGACGCGTGCTCGATCGCCGAAACGAGGAGCGGCCCGCGCGCCTGGTGGAGCGCCAGCTGGTTGGCCTCGGTGCCGCCGCTCGTGAACACGAGGTCGTCGGGGTCGACGGCGAAGGCCCGGGCGATCCGTCGGCGCGCGTCCTCGAGCAGGGCCCGGGCGCGCCGGCCGGGACCGTGCACCGAGGCCGGGTTGCCGAGCAGCCGGGCCGCCTCGGCCATCGCCAGCGCCGCCTCCGGGCGGACCGGCGCGGTGGCCGCCCAGTCGAGATAGGCGGCCGCCATCCGCCCCGCCTCAGGTGCCAACCTTGAGCCGGTTCGCCGGCAGGGGCTCGCCCGCCACCCGCCGCTCGAGCGCCTCGAGCCGCGCCTCGAGCGCGTCGATCTGCACACAGGCCCGCTCGAGCGCCCGGCTCACCGGGTCGGCCGCGACCCCGGGCCAGGTGCCGTAGGCCGGGAAGGCGTGCTCGAGCTCGGCCGCCGGCTGCGGACCGACCGGCTTGGCCGGGATGCCGACGACCGTGGCACCTTCCGGCACCTCCTTGAGCACCACGGCGTTCGAGCCGATCCGTGCTCCCTTGCGCACCGTGAACGGGCCGAGCACCGCGGCACCGGCGCCGATCACGACACCGTCCTCGATCGTCGGGTGCCGCTTGCCCGGATCGAGACTCACGCCGCCCAGGGTGACGCCCTGGTAGATCGTGACGTCGTCGCCGATCTCGGCGGTCTCGCCGATCACCACGCCCATGCCGTGGTCGATGAAGAAGCGGCGGCCGATCCTGGCGCCCGGGTGGATCTCGATGCCCGTGAGGAACCGGTTGAGGTTGGAGACCAGACGGCCACCGAGCCGCCAGCCACGCCGCCACAGCGCATGCGCCACGCGGTGCAGCACGAGCGCGTGGACGCCCGGATAGCAGAGCAGGACCTCGAGCCGCGACCGGGCCGCCGGATCCCGCTCGAAGACCGCCTGGATATCTTCCTTGAGTGCCTTGAACATCGGCCCGCGCCTCGGCTATAGACCCGGGTCCGCTGGCGATGCCGGCAGCGGGTCGAGGTGTGTTGCGCGCGACGCCCTGCCCGACCGGGTGGCGGGTCCACGCAACGCAGCAAGGCATATAGGGCGGGTCGAGAGGCCGCGCAATCGCCGGTCGGGCGGGTCGCCCGGACCGTCGGCCGGCCCGGTCGAGAAGACGAGGTGGGAAACGATGCCGGAGGTGATCTTCAACGGCTCGGACGGGCGTCTCGAGGGCCGCTACGTGCCCGGGCACGGCGGCGCCCCGCCCCTGGCCATCGTGCTGCATCCGCACCCGCAGCACGGCGGAACCATGAACAACCGCCTCGTCCACATGTTGTTCCAGGTGTTCGCGCGGCGCGGCTTCGCGACCCTGCGCTACAACAGCCGCGGCGTCGGCCGATCGCAGGGCGTGTTCGACCACGGCCAGGGCGAGCTCCGGGACGCCGCCGCGGCGCTCGACTGGATGCAGCTGCACCACCCGAACAGCACCTCCTGCTGGGTGGCCGGGTTCTCCTTCGGCGCCTGGATCGCCATGCAGCTCCTGATGCGGCGCCCGGAGATCCAGGGCTTCATCTGTCTGAGCCTGCCGGCCAACATGTACGACTTCAGCTTCCTGGCGCCCTGCCCGGCCTCGGGGCTGATCGTGCACGGCGAACGCGACGTGGTGACCCCCACGGACTCGGTCGCCCGACTGGTCACCAAGCTCAGCCAGCAGCGCGGGATCACGATCGACTTCCACGAGATCGAGGAGGCCGATCATCACTTCACCGGTCGGGTGGAGCGGGTCGAGGCGATCTGCGAGGCCTATCTCGACCGGCGGCTGAAGCCGGCCGGCGAGAGCCTCGCCCTCGCCCGCTGAGCCCGCCGGGCCCCGCGACAGCGCACGGAGCGCCCATGCGCCGCTTCCGCTCGGAGTTCCTTCACGAGCTCGACAGCCGTGGCTACATCCATCAGCTGAGCGAGCCCGAGGCGCTCGACGAGCTCGCCACGGCCGGGCCCCTCACCGCCTACATCGGCTTCGACTGCACGGCCGACAGCCTGCACATCGGCAATCTGGTCGGGATCATGATGCTTCGGATCCTGCAGCGGACCGGGCATCGGCCGATCGCGCTCGTTGGTGGCGGCACCACCAAGGTCGGCGACCCGTCGGGCAAGGACGAGAGCCGGCAGCTCCTCTCCGAGGAACGCATCGAGCAGAACAAGGCCGGGATCCGCCGCTCCCTCGCCAAGTTCCTCGAGCTCGGTGAGGGTCGCGGCCTGCTGCTCGACAACGCCGCCTGGCTCGACGACCTGCGCTACATTCCCTTCCTGCGCGAGTTCGGCACCCATTTCACCATCAACCGCATGCTGGCCTTCGACTCGGTCCGGTTGCGGCTGGAGCGCGAGCAGCCGCTGACGCTGCTCGAGTTCAACTACATGGTCATGCAGGCCTACGACTTCCTGGAGCTGGCGCGACGCGAGGGCTGCCGCCTGCAGATGGGCGGCTCCGACCAGTGGGGCAACATCGTCAACGGCATCGAGCTCGCCCG
>CAZDFD010000084.1:0-19860 GCA_964504655.1 uncultured Geminicoccaceae bacterium | reverse complement strand
GCGGGCGTAGATGCCGCGATGCCGCAACAGATGGTCGGCGAGCACGCAGGCCATCATCGCCTCGCCGACCGGTACCGCGCGGATGCCGACGCAGGGGTCGTGACGGCCCCTGGTCGCGATCTCGGTCTCGCGACCGTCGCGGGTGATCGTCCGCCGCGGCGTCAGGATCGAGGAGGTCGGCTTGACGGCGAAGCGGACGACGATGTCCTGGCCGGTCGAGATGCCGCCCAGGATGCCGCCCGCGTTGTTCGAGAGAAAGCGCGGGCCGTCGTTGCCCATGCGGATCTCGTCGGCATTCTCCTCGCCGCGCAGCGCCGCGGCGGCGAATCCTGCGCCGATCTCGACCCCCTTGACCGCGTTGATGCCCATCATCGCCTTGGCGAGATCGGCATCGAGCTTGTCGTAGACCGGCTCGCCCAGACCCGCGGGCACGCCTTTGGCCACGACCTCGATCACGGCCCCGACCGAGGAGCCGGATCTGCGGATCTCGAGGAGCTGGGCCTCCCAGCGCGCCGCCGCCTCGGCGTCCGGGCACCAGAACGGGTTGCGCTCGATCTCTTGCGGATCGAAGCGGGCGGGATCGATCCGATCGGCGCCCATCTGCACCATGTGGCCGCGGATCTCGATCCCCGGTCCGAGGATCCTGCGGGCGATCGCCCCGGCCGCGACCCGACAGGCGGTCTCGCGCGCCGAGGCCCGGCCGCCGCCGCGCGGATCGCGGATCCCGTACTTGGCGTCGTAGGTGAAGTCGGCGTGCCCCGGGCGGTAGACCTCGGCGAGTTCGGCATAGTCCTTCGAGCGCTGATCGACGTTGCGGATCAGGAGGCTCACCGGCGTGCCGGTGGTCCGGCCCTCGAACAGGCCGGAGAGGATCTCGACCCGGTCGGGCTCCTGGCGCTGGGTGGTGAAGCGCGACTGGCCGGGTCGGCGGCGGTCCAGCCAGTACTGGATGTCGGCCTCGGCGAGCGGCAGGCGCGCGGGGACCCCGTCGACCACCACGCCGATGGCCGGCCCGTGGCTCTCGCCCCAGGTCGTGAAGCGGAACAGGGTGCCGAAGGACGATCCGGCCATGCGGGCTCCGAACGGGGCGGCGCCCCGATGTGCTCTCAGCCCTCCTTGACCACGCTGATGTCGGGGGCGTCGACGGCCTTCATGCCGACCACGTGGTAGCCGCAGTCGACGTGGACGACCTCGCCGGTGGTGCCGGCGCCGAGGTCGGAGAGAAGGAAGACGGCGGCGCCGCCGACATCGTCGATGGTGACGTTGCGCTTCAAGGGCGCATTGTATTCGTTCCACTTGAGGATGTAGCGGAAGTCGCCGATCCCAGAAGCGGCCAGGGTCCGCACCGGCCCCGCCGAGACGGCGTTGACGCGAATGCCCCGGCCGCCGAGATCGGCCGCCAGGTAGCGGACCGAGGCCTCGAGCGCCGCCTTGGCGACGCCCATGACGTTGTAGTGCGGGGTGACGCGCTCGGCGCCGATGTAGCTGAGCGTCAACAGGCTCGAGCCGGCCGCCATGAGCGGCTCGGCGCGGCGCGCCAGCTCGGTGAAGGAGTAGCAGGAGATCGCCATGGTCCGCTGGAAGTTGTCGAAGGTCGTATCGATGTAGCGGCCCTTGAGCTGCTCCTTGTCCGAGAAGGCGATCGCGTGGACCAGGAAGTCCAATCCTCCCCAGCGCGTCGCGAGCTCGGCGAAGAGCGCGTCGAGGCTGGCCGGCTCGGCGACATCGGCCGGCAAGAGCAGCTCGCTGCCGAGCTCCTCGGCGAGCGGTCGGACGCGCTTCAGGAGAGCGTCGCCCTGATAGGTCACGGCGAGCTCGGCCCCGTGCCGACGGACCGCCCGGGCGATCCCCCAGGCGAGCGAGCGCTCGTTGGCGATCCCCATGACAAGGCCTCGCTTCCCGGCCATGAGAGGGGTCGGGGCTGTCATGCGGCGGCGGCTCCGGCACTGGCTCGTGGATCCGCAACGATCCTAGAGGTCGCCGCAGTCGCGCGGAAGGGTGCGCGGCGCCGCGATCGGCGTCGGAGCGACCGCAGCGCCGGCGCGGCGGCCGGCGTCGACGAGCACCCGCCCGCGCCAGACCAGCCGCCTGAGGCGCAGCGCCCCGCGGGGCGCCTGCGGATCGTCGGGCAGGACGAGCTCGCCGCCGCGCAGCTCGAGGCCGAGCAATCCATGGGCCGCGCTCAGCATCCGGGCCGCCGACCCCGTGTACCAGGCCCAGCCGCCGCGCTCCTCGTAGCCCGGACCGAAGCTCACGTCGGCCGGCTGCTGATGGGGCGGGAGACCGTAGCGCGCGAGCCGCGCCGGGTCCGATGGGCCGAGGGGCGAGATCTTGTACCACGTCTCGACCGCGCGGGCCCGCAGCCGGGCGCTCTGGCCCCGCCGATCCGCCGCGTCGGCCAATGCCGCCAGCCTGAGCAGGGCATCGACCAGCCAGGACACGCCGTGGCTGTACTGGCCGCCGTTCTCGCGCACCCCGGGCGGATAGGCCGCGATCCGGCCCGGATAGGGGTCGCTCGCCTCGTCGAAGGGCGGGTCCAGCAGCAGCACCATGCCGTCGCGCTCGAGCCGGCCGAGGGCGCGGTCGAGCAGGGCGACGCCCTCCTCGAGGTCGACCACGCCGGACAGCACCGGCCAGGCCGCCGAGAGGGCATCGTCGAGCAGGAGCTCGCGGCCGCGGTCGTCGGTGGCGCGTACGAACCGATCGCCGCGCGCCATCCGCCGGATCGCCTCGCGCAGCCGTTCGGCCGCCGCCGCCCAGGCCGAGGCGAGGCCGACCTCGCCTCGGGCCTCGGCCAGAGCCGCCATGCCTGCGAGCACGTCCAGGAGGAAGCAGCCGAGCCAGACGCTCTGGCCGCGACCCCGCCGGCCGAGCCGATCGAGCCCATCGTTCCAGTCGCCGGCGCCGATCAGCGGCAGGCCGTCGGGCCCCAGTCGGGCCAGGGTGAAGGTCACCGCGCGACGGCAATGCTCGAACAGGCTCTCGACCTCGCGGGAAGCCCGGGGCGCCAGCACGATGCCCTCGGCCTCGGGCGGGATCGCCCGGCCTTCGAGGAACGGCACCGGCTCGTCGAGGATGTCGGCGTCACCGGTGGCGGTCACGTAGCGGGCCACGACGTAGGGCAGCCAGAGCTGCGGGTCGGCCACGCGGTTGCGCGCCGCGAGGCCGGTGCGGCCCTCCCAGGAGGGATGCCACCACTGCACCACGTCGCCTTCGAGGAACTGCTGGGCCGCGTGGAGCAGGATCTGGGCCCGGGCCAGCTCCGGGTCGAGCAGGACGAGCGGCAGCACGTCCTGGAGCTGGTCGCGGAAGCCGAAGGCGCCGCCACGCTGCTGCGGTCCGCAGCGACCCCAGAGGCGGGCGCTCAGGACCTGGTAGGGCAGCCAGTCGTTGACCAGCCGGTCGAAGGACGGGTCGTCGGTCTCGATCCGCAGCACCGAGAGCCGCTCCTCCCAGCGCTCGCGGGTCCGCGCGATGGCGGCGCGCGCCTGCACCGGATCGCGCAGCCGCCGGGCGAGCCCGCGGGCCTCGGCGAGCTGGCTCGTCTGGCCGAGCAGGAGCGTCACCCAGGCCTCCTCGCCGGCGGCGAGCTCGAGGTCACCGGCGAAGGCGACGAGCCGCTCGCCGTCGTCCCGGCAGCGCGGGTCCGGCAGCCCCTCGGCGAGCAGGATGGGGCCCCGGGCCCAGCTGTCGGGCATGCCCACGACACGGGCCCGCAGGGTCTCGGCGACGTCCGCGGTGAGGCTCGTCGCCACGAGCAGCCAGCCCTTGCGGAAGTCGTTGCGGGCGTGCCGCAGATAGACCGCGAACGAACCCGTCTCCTCGACCTCGGCCTCGAGGTGGCCGCGACTGTCGCGTGGCAGCTCGGCGAGCGCGGCGTGCAGCATCGGCATGACGCGCAGCCGGCGGCTGCGGCTCGACGGGTTGCGGATCCTGAGGAGGTCGACCTGGACCGGCAGGTCGTCGATCACGGCGACCTCGAGCTCGAGCTCGAGACCGGTGGCGTCGTGCGGCTCCTTGCGGAAGCGGACCGATCCGGGCGCGAAGCGGACCTCGTGGCGCGCATCGGCTCGGCGCGCGGGTGCGAAGCTCGCCGTCTCGACGATCCCCGTCTCGCGGTCGAGCACGTGGATAGCGCGGCTCGGCCAGTCGACCGGGACGGCGTCGATCTGGAACCGGTTCCAGGCGTTCTGCTGGGCGTTGCCGCCGAAGCCGTAGATCTCGCCGTCGCTGGCGACGACGGCGCCGTGGCCGAGCGGGCTCGCCAGGAGATGGTGCCAGGGCCGCGCCAGTGTTCCGGGCAGTCGGAGGGCACCTCCTTCGGGCTCGAATTCGGGCGTGGAATCCGTGGGCAGGGGAGCGTCGCGCAGCTCGCGGTGCGCTGCGAGCTCGGCCTCGACACGGTCGGGTGCCGGCATCGGCCGGCCGCCGTGCCGGGTGATCAGGCGGACCGCTTCGCTCCGATCGCGGGCGTAGCCGTCGACGAAGCGCAGGCGGGCGCTGCCTCGGGCGGGAAGGTCGACCCGAAGCGTCAGGCTGGCGGCCGGATCGAAGGTGTAGAGCAGGCCCGCCTCCTCGACCGGTCGCGCCGCTCCGGGCGCGAGGCCGGCGGGTGCCGCGATGCCGCCCGGGCCCAGGAACCGGCTGCGGCTGTCCTCGAAACCGACCAGCCGCACCGCGTCGCCTGCGGCCGCCAGAGCGTGGAAGGCGAGCTCGGGCGACGGCCGCTCGTCGCGGGCCCGCCGGGCCCCGTTCGGCAACATGCGGTTGCGGGCCAGGATCGCTCCGAGCGAGGGCAGGAACCAGGTCCCCACGTGGAGGGCGGCGAAGGCCGGTGCCCGCTCGTAGGCGTCGCGCGGAGCCAGCGCCAGCTCCTGGTAGCTCGTGAGCTGCAGGCGGCGCGGCCGATCCTCGAGGTTGACGATCTCGAGATCCCAGAGCTCGACCGGGTCGCTCGGGGCCACGGCGACCTCGGCACGCAGGCGAAGACCCAGGCCGCGGCGGGCGAGGCGCACCGCCCAGGGGGCGGGTCGGCTGGTCTCGGGGAAGGACGGATCGAGCGTACCGGGCAAGGCCTGGAGCGCGAGCGGCAGCGTCTCGGGCGTGTCCAGATCGCGGACCCAGAGCAGCTTGCCGCGTCGGCGAAGCGGGTCGTCGGGGCGGCGCGTGAGGTCGAGCTCGTACTCGCGATGCAGCGCACTCAACACCCGCGAGAAGCCCCGCCCGTCGGCGGCGATCTCGATCGTGTAGCGGCCGTTGCTCAGCAGCCAGGGGCGATCGGGCGCCCAGCCCACGCCGGGCTGGGTGCGCGGTCGCGGGTGACGCAGGCGGCGGGCGCGCGCCAGCTCGTTGTAGAGGATGGCCAGGACCAGCGAGCAGAGGCCGGCCGCGAAGGCGTAGCCGACCAGCGCCGTGCCGACCGCCGGCAGGAGCGGGCCGGCCGCGGCCCGCACCTGTTCGGCTCCGGTCCAGACCCGGTCCCATTCGCCGCCGCGCGGGATGTAGAAGGGGATCAAGAGCGGCAGCCAGGTCGCGAACCGGCGGATGCCCTCCGGGATGCAGCGGGTGCGGGCGGAGTGGCCGAGGAAGCGGGCCGCCTTCTCGTCGAGCGCGTCGCCGCCGACGAAGGACAGGTTGACCAGGGTCGCCACGCGCAGGCCCATGTGATCGAACCAGATGAGCATCCGCAGCCAATCGTAGGCGAGCAGCCCCAGGAACAGCTCGAGGCTCCAGGCGCGGAACTCCTCGGGCCCGAGCCGCACCGACTGGACCGTGGCGACCAGCGCGCGGACGGCACCGTCCTGGTTGTACCAGGAGGGGTCGGGCGAAAGTCGGAGGAAGGAGTAGATGATCGGGGCCATCCACAGGCCCCAGCGCAGGACCCGGATCGCCTGCTCGACCAGCGCCACCAGACCGCGCGAGGAGAACATCTCCTCGAGCGGGCGCAGTCGGCGCTCGACGAGGGCGGTCAGGAGGACGAGATTGATCGAGAACAGCGGCGCGGCGAGCGACCAGTTGATCACGCCGGAGAGCGCCTCGGCGTAGAGCAGCGCCACGCCACCGGGCACGGCTCCGAGGTCCTGGGCACCCCATTTGCTGAACAGCGGATAGACCACGTAGCGCTCGACCGCGCGCCCGTCGGTGGGGAAATGGACGCTGGCGTAGCGAGCCGCCTTGTCGAGCACGGTGGCGAGCTGGGCCACGTCGACGTACCAGGCGAGCGCGCCACCCGCGATGCCGCCCAGCAGCGCGCCCAGGGCATAGAGCCGCCAGGTCTGCAGGCGCCGACGGCGGCCCTGCGCGATCTCGATGGCATCCGCCAGGATGTCGATCCCGGCATAGGCCGCGATGCCGGCCACGGTGCCGAAGAGGAACCGGGCGAGCGGGTCGGCCTCGGGCAGCCCGCTGGAGAGGCCGAGGCCGACCGCCAGCCCGATCACGGCACCGCGCGCATAGCCCCAGGGATGACCCGCGGCGTGCACCAGCCGCCGCCAGAAGGCGGGACTGCCGTCGAAGGTCTCGACGATCGTGCGCGCGGCCGGGAACAGGACGGCACCCGCCGCGACGGCCAGGAGGAGCGGTGCGACCTCGGCCACCGCGCGCAGCAGCGGCGACGCGGCGAGCGTCGCCGGGACGTGGATCACGAGCAGGAAGACCAGCGTGTAGACCGCCCCCTTGGCCAGGCCGTCGCGCCAGTGCCCGACGACGGCCGGGCGGGTCGGCCGGCGCACGATCAGCGCGTCGAGCAGCACGCCGGTCATCAGGAACACCTGCGCCCAAAGTGCCGCCTGGGCGAGCGCGCCGGCCACCAGCACGGCGAGCAGCCGGGGGAGGGCCGGAAGCTCGGCCACGAGACGGCTCGAGCCGAGCTCGGCCAGGACCGGCGAGACGACCGCGCCCGCGGCCGCCGCGACGAGCAGGGCCAGGAGCAGGGGATCGCGGGTCCAGCGGCGGTCCATCACGAGGCCGATGCCGACGGTGACCAGGAGGTTGAAGCCGGCCAGCACCGCCAGGCGGCCGACCAGGATCGCCGTCTCGCCGCTGCTTCCCGGCAGCAGGGCGCCGCCGAGCTCGGCCATCAGGGGCCGGGCGCCCAGCGCCAGGAGCGGGTTCAGGAGGAACGGGACCACGAGCCAGGCAGCACTCGTCAACGGGTGCGGCAGGCGGCCCTCGCGCCCGAGCGTCCAGGCCCCGGCGGCCAGATAGAGGGCGGTCGCGGCGCCGGCACCGAGCGGTGTCAGCGAGGCCAGCTCGGACCAGTGCTGCGGGGTACCCCAGGGCCGGGCCTGTGGGTCGCAGGCGAGCGCCAGGAGCAGGAGTGCCAGCGCGTCCCAGGCGAGACGCGGGCCGGCTCGCTCGGGTGCGCCGGCGGCCCGTGCCGCGGCGACGAGGGCCAGGGTGCCCGCCACCGCCGAGGCCGCCGCGGCCGCAGGGCCCGCTCCGCGCACGGCCGAGGCGACCGCCGTCAGGCCGAAGAGCAGGGCCGCAAGGGCGAAGCCGAACTCCGCCCGACCCCAGCGGCCCGGACGGTGGCACTCCGCGGTCGAGCCGGTGTTCATGCGGGCTCCTTCTGGCGGATCGCACCGCGGCCCGTCCGGGAAGGCGCGGCGCGACGAGCGCTGCCGATCGGACTAGCGCCTCACCCGCTCCCGGCAAGCCGGGTCGCTCGGAATTTCCACGATCCGAGCGCCGACGCAACCATTCCGATTATGATAGGCTCATTGTTCAATCTTTGAGCGATCGCGTGGTCCGACTTCCGCTGCGTGCCTGCAGGCGGTGGGCCTCCTCGAGCAGTCGGACCACCTCGGCATCCGGGGTCTGGGTGAAGTCACGATAGACCTGGCCCACCGCGCCGAGCCACTCCGGCTGCTCGAGCGCCAGGCATTCCTCGGCCTCCCGGGCGAGCTCGGCGAGCGTCTCGGGGGGCGCCACCGGCACCGCCAGGATCCGCCGACGCGGACCCTGGCGGGCGAGCGCGCGCAGCGCGGCGCGCACGGTCGTGCCGGTGGCGATCCCGTCGTCGACCAGCACGACCGTGCGACCGCGCAGCGGAACGGGCGGTCGATCGCCGCAGTAGAGCCGCCGGCGGCGCTCGATCTCGACGAGCTCGCGCTGCACCTCGGCGCGGAGCCATGCCTCGTCGAGATCATAGCCCCGGATCACCTCCTCGTTGCGCACGAGCACGGGCTCGGAGCCGTCCACGACCGCGCCGGCGGCGAGCTCGGGATGGGCGGGCGCGCCGATCTTGCGCACGAGCAGAACATCGAGCGGCGCGTGCAGCGCCCTGGCGACCTCGAAGGCGACCGGCACCCCGCCACGCGGCAGCGCCAGCACCACCGGATCCTGCCCGGACAGGTGGCCGAGCCGCGCCGCCAGCCGGCGCCCGGCGTCGGTGCGATCAGCGAACATCGCGCAACCTCCTCCCGACGGCTGGGTGGGAACCTCGGCGGGGTCCTGTCCTCCTCGCCGCCTCAGGCTGCAAGAGTGCCGGCCGGATCGGCCAGGAGCTGCTCGATCGAGCCGCCCTCGTGCAGACGGCGGATCGCCTCGGCCAGATAGGCAGCGATCGGGAGGACGGCCAGACGGCTCTGGACCAGCGGCGCCGGCAGGCGGAAGGGCGGCACGCTGTCGGTGACGAGCCAGCCGGCGAACGCCGGATCGGCGACGACCGAGGCGGCGTCGCCGTTGAACAGGCCGTGGGTGGCGACGGCGTGCACCGCGCGGGCGTCGCGGGCGAGGCCGGCGCGCGCGGCGCGCAGCATGGTTCCCCCGGTGCTCACCAGATCGTCGACCACGACCGCCACGCGCCCGGCCACCTCGCCCACGAACGCCTCGCCGGTGACCAGGCCGGCGCTGCGGTACTTCTCCATGATCGCCATCCCCACGGGTCGGCCGAGCGCCGCCTCGAGCGTCCGGCGCAGCGCCTCGGCGCGCTTGGTCCCGCCGGCATCGGGCGAGACCACCACCGGCTCGCTGCCCGAAAGCAGGGGCAGGAGGTGGCGCACGAACAGGCCGCGGGCCTCGAGATGCACGGTCTCGATCCGGAACGCGTTCTCGAACGCCGCCGGATTGTGGACGTCGAGGGTCAGCACGCGGTCGACCCCGACCGCCTCGACGAGCTGCGCCAGGTAGCGGATCGACACCGGGTCGCGCGGCTTGGTGCGGCGGTCCTTGCGGGCATAGGCGAGGTAGGGGGCGAGGAGGGTGACGCGTCGGGCGCCGTGGTCGCGCAGCGCCGCCGCGAGGAAGAGGGTGCGCACGATCTTCTCGTCGGCGGAGAGCCCGGGGCCGCCGTGCAGGGACTGCACGATGTAGAGGTCGCCCCCGCGCACGCTGGCGAGCGGTCGGATCTTGTGCTCGCCGTCCTCGAAGCCGCGCTCCTCGACCGGGGTGACCGGCTGCCCGAGCCGGAGTGCCACCGCCCGGGCGAGGTCCGCGCCGGATTCGAGGGAGACGAGGAGCGGGCTCAAGGCAGGGCCTCCGCGAGGATCCGGGCGAGGTGCACGGCCGCGCGGCCGGTGCCGTCGCGGATCTGCTGCCGGCAGCTCGTGCCGCAGGCGACGATCGGGGTGGCCGGATCGGCGGCCCGGATCGCAGGCAGGAGCGCCGCCTCGGCCATCGCCCGCGACACCGCCAGGTGCTCGGCCTCGTAGCCGAAGGCACCGGCCATGCCGCAACAGGTCGACTCGATCGGCTGCGGCACGAGCCCGGGCACGAGGCGCAGCGCCGCCGTGAGCCGGGGCAGGAGCCCGAAGGACTTCTCGTGGCAGTGCCCGTGCACCAGCACCCGGCGGTCCGGGCCGCCCGCGCGAGCGAGCTCGAGGCGGCCGCGCGCCCCGGGCTCGGTGAGGAGCTCGGCCAGGTGCAGGATCCGTCCGTCGAGCGCCCGCCGCTCGGCCGCACCGAACAGCGCCTCGACCTCGTCGCGGAAGGTGAGCAGGCAGGAAGGCTCGAGGCCCACGACCGAGGCTCCGGCGGCGAGCCACGGGCGCAGCGCCCCGAGCGTGCGGCGCAGCTCCTCCCGCGCCTCCTCGAGCAGGCCGGCGGCGAGGAAGGTCCGACCGCAGCAGAGGGGGCGTTCCCCCGCCGGTGTCGCGTCCACCACGTCCCAGCCCGCAGCTGCCAGAACCCGGCTCGCGGCCAGGGCGTTCTCCGGCTCGAACCAGGTCGTGAAGGTATCGGCGAAGAGCACGGCCGTGCGCTCGCTCGCGCCGTCCGGTCGGCCGGGCGGCGGCCGCCAGGGGTTCCGTGCGAAGCGCGGCAGGCGGCGGGCGGCGGCGAGGCCCAGGCCGCGCTCGCCCAGGGCGGCGAGGCCGGGGATCCGCTCCCGCAGGGCCAGCAGCGGACCCGCCCACCAGGCGCGCGGCGCCCAGCGCGGCAGATGGGCGATCAGCCGCTCGCGCCAGGGCAGAGGGCGCAGGGCGCGCCGTTGGTGGCGGACCTCGAGCTTCATGCGCGCCATGTCGACGCCCGTCGGGCATTCGCGCCGGCAGGCCTTGCAGCCGACACAGAGGTCGAGCGCCGCCGCGAGCTCCTCGCCGGCGAGATCGGCCCCGTCCAGGCGGCCGAGCAGGATGTCGCGCAACAGGTTGGCGCGGCCGCGCGTGGCGTGCGCTTCCTCGCGCGTCGCTCGATAGGACGGGCACATCACCCCGCCCGCGAGGGCGCGGCAGGCGCCGTTGTTGTTGCACATCTCGGCCGCACCCAGGAGCCCGCCCCAGGGCGACCAGTCGAGCGCCGTCCGCAGCGCGATGGGCCGGTCGGCGTCGCGCCAGCGAAGGAGCGTCGGGTCGTCCATCTTGGGCGCGCGGACGATCTTCGAGGGTGCTGTGTTGAGCACGCCGTCGGGGTCGAACAGGTCCTTGACCCGCTCGAACGCACGCACGAGTGCCGGACCGAAGACCCGCTCGTGCCACTCGCTCCGCACGATGCCGTCGCCGTGCTCACCCGAATGGGTGCCCTTGAAGCGCCGGACGAGCTCGACCGCCTCCTCGGCAATGGCCCGAAAGGCTTTCCGGTCCTTCTCGAGGCGAAGGTTCAAGACTGGCCGCACATGCAGACAGCCGGCACCGGCGTGCGCATACCAGGTGCCCTTGGTGTCGTGCCGGGCGAACAGGTCTTCGAGGGCTGCGGTGTACTCGGCGAGCCGGGCGACCGGGACGGTGCAGTCCTCGATGAAGGAGACGGGCTTGCCGGCCGAGCGCATCGACATGACGATGTTGAGCCCGGCCGTCCGCAGGCTGGCGATCTCGGCCTGGAGATCGGGGCTCGTCGCTTCGACCACGGCCTGGGCGTGGCCGAGGGCCGCCATGGCCTCGTCGAGCCGGGCGAGCGACCGTTCGAGCGGAGCGAGCTCCTCGCCCGCGAACTCGAGGAGCAAGAGGCAATCCGGGGAGCCGCGGACGAACTTGGGCAGGCTCTCGGCGAAGGCCGGGATCGCCCGGGCGAGCTCCAGGATGGTGCGGTCGACGAGCTCGACGCAGGTGGGACCGAGCTCGACGAGCCGTGGGGCCGCGCGCATCGCCGAGCCGAAGTCGGGAAAGTGGCAAACACCCAGAACGCGATGCGCGGGAAGGGGATGGAGCTGCAGTTCGATCGTGCGGAAGAGCGCGAGCGTGCCTTCGGAGCCGACCAGGATCGAGGCGGGGTTGAAGGGGCCTCCGGGGGCGATCCGATCGAGGGCGTAGCCGCCCACTTGCCGGGCGGTGCGCGGCCAGCGGGCTTCGATCTCCTCGTATACCTCTGCAGCGATCGCCCGTAAGCCGTCGACCAGCCGTCGTAACGGGCCCGAAGCTGCGATGTCGGACGAAGATTCGAGAGGACCCAACCGGCAGACCGTCCCGTCGGCCAAAAGGGCCTCGATCGCCCGCACATTGTCGATCGACACGCCATAGGCGAGGGAGCGGGAGCCGCAGGCATTGTTCGCCGTCATGCCGCCGAGCGTCGCGCGCGAAGCGGTCGACACGTCGACCGGGTAGAAGAGCCCGTGGGGCTTCAAGAACCGGTTGAGCTCGTCGAGCACCACGCCGGGCTCGACCCGGACCGTCCGTGCTTCGGGATCGAGGTCGTGGATGCCGGTGAGCCAGCGCGAGCAGTCGAGGACGAGCGAGCGGCCGACGGTCTGGCCGGCCTGCGAGGTCCCGCCACCCCGGGCGATGACCGACACGCCTTCCTCGCGGGCGATCGCGAGCGCGGTGGCGAGCTCGTCGAGGTCGCGCGGGCAGACGACGCCGACGGGCTCGACGTGGTAGATCGAGGCGTCGGTGGCGTAGCGGGCGCGGTCGGCAGCCGAGAACAAGACCTCGCCGCACAATTCCCTGCGCAGCCGCGTCTCCAGGGTCGTCCCGCCCTGCCGTGTCCGGCGCGCATGGATCGTGACGGTGGCCAAACGCTCGCCCCTCGATCGCCCGAATCGAAGGTCGCATGCGGGGTCGGCGCTTGGCAACCGGGCGCCGAAGCGCCGCGGCGGCGACCGCCGCCCTGGAGGTCGGGCGCTCAGCGCTCGCTGTCGAGCATCGCCATCTGGGCCTCGGGGTAGCGGCTGCCGCGCGCGGCACCGGGCGGGATCGCGGCCTCGATCCGGGCGAGCTCGTCCGGCCCGAGCTCGAGATCGAGCGCACCCAGCGACTCGCGCAGGCGCTCGCGCGAGCGCGCCCCCACGAGCGGGACGATCGTCGCCCCGAGCTGCTCGGCTCGCCCCAGCACCCAGGCGATCGCGAGCTGCGCCACGCTCGCACCGCGGCGGCTGGCGATCGACCGCAGCGCCTCGACGAGGGCCAGATTGTGGGCGAGGGCGTCGCCTTGGAAGCGCGGCAGGATCGCCCGGAAGTCGCGCACGCGCTCCTGGCGCTCGCGCGACCAGTGGCCGGAGAGCAGCCCGCGGGAGAGCACACCATAGGCGGTGACCGCCACGCCCAGCTCTTTGGCCGCAGGCAAGATCTCCGCCTCGATGCCGCGCGAGAGGAGCGAGTATTCGATCTGCAGGGCAGCGATCGGATGGGTGGCATGGGCCCGGCGCAGGCTCGACGCGCCGGCTTCCGACAGGCCCACATGCTTGACCCAGCCGGCCTTCACCAGATCGGCCAAGGCCCCGATCGTATCCTCGAGCGGCACCTCGGGCGTGAGGCGCGCGGGCATGTAGAGATCGACGTAGTCGGTTCCCAGCCGACGCAAGGTGCAGGCGAGGAAGTTCTTGACCGAGGCCGGGCGCAGATCGACGCCGAGGAAGCCGCCCGCGGGATCGCGCAGCACGCCGAACTTGACGGCGATCTGCACGGCCCCGCGGTCGCGGCCGCGCAGCGCCTCCGCGAGCAGGAGCTCGTTGTGGCCGGAGCCGTAGAAGTCGCCGGTGTCGAAGAGGGTGACCCCGGCATCGAGCGCGGCGTGGATCGTCGCCACGCTCTCCGCCCGGTCGGCCGGCCCGTAGAAGTCCGACATCCCCATGCAGCCGAGCCCCAGGACCCCGACCTCGGGACCGACCGCACCCAGCCTCACCTTGCGCACGCCACACCTCGCCGACGGTTTCCGTCGAGATTAGCGCCGGGACCAGCTTGCACAGAACTCGCAAAAGCCCGACCGTTTCGATCGACGCGCTCGATGGATCGGCCGGATCGGGAGAAGCGGCGATGCTGGATCGGCTGACCCTCGACCAGCTGCGGATCCTGGTCGCGATCGCCGAGGCCGGCAGCTTCACCGCCGCGGCGCGACGCCTCGGCCGGGCACAGTCGGTGGTGAGCCATGCGGTGGCCGGCCTCGAGGCGGAGCTCGGGGTCGCCCTCTTCGAGCGCTCCGGCCGCGGGCGACGGCTCACGGCCGCGGGTGCGGCGCTGCTCGCCGACGCGCGGCTGGCGCTGGCCCGGGTGGACGCGCTCAAGGCCCGCGCGCGCGGCCTCGCCTCCGGCCTCGAGCCGCGGCTCGCGCTCGCGGTGAGCGTGCTCTGCCCGCGCCCGCCGCTGATGGCCCTCCTGGGCGCGCTCGAGGCGGCCTTCCCGGCGCTGACCCTGGAGCTGTTCGTCGAGGAGATCGGCGGCGCCGCGGCCCTGGTGCTCGCCGGATCCTGCACGCTTGCCCTGGTCGGTCGGCCGAGCCTCGGGATCGAGGGCGCCGACCGGCTGGCGCTGCGGCCGGCGGGCGAGGTCGCGATCCTAGCCGTGGCGCACCGGGAGCACCCTTTGGCCCGGCTCGGCCGCGCGCTCGAGGCCGAGGACCTGGCCGAGCACCGCCAGCTCGTACCCGGCAGCCGGGCGCGCGCCGTCTATCCGAACCGGCTCGCGGCCCAGGTCTGGGAGGTGGCCGACTTGAACCTGCGCCGCGAGCTCGTCCTGGCCGGCCTCGGCTGGGGCACTTTCCCCGCGCATCTCGTGCAGGACGATCTCGCGGACGGTCGGCTCGTGCGCCTGGCCCTCGTGGCGCGCGCCGAGGCGGCGATGCGCGTGGCGCTGTTCGTGGTGCACCGCGCCGACGCCACGCTCGGCCCAGCCGGGCGCTGGCTGCGCGAGCGCCTGGCGACCCTGGTGCCGGACGACAAAGCGCCGGCGAGCCCGCCTTGACAGGGGTCGGGCCGGCGCCGACCGTCCTCGCCGCCGCATCCGCCACGCGAGGACTCGAGGCCCATGACCAGCCGCCGGGCCGGCCGCCATTTCCTGCAGATCCCGGGCCCGAGCAACGTTCCCGACCGGGTCCTGCGGGCCATCGACCGGCCGACCATCGACCATCGCGGGCCGGAGTTCCAGCGCCTCGGTCGGCGCGTGCTCGGGGGGCTCCAGGCGATCTTCAGGACGCGGGGACCGGTGATCGTCTACCCCGCCTCCGGCACGGGCGCCTGGGAGGCGGCGCTGGTCAACACGCTCTCGCCGGGCGACCGCGTGGTGATGGCGGAGACCGGCCACTTCGCCACCCTCTGGCGAGAGATGGCCGGGCGGCTCGGGCTCGACGTCCTCTTCCTGCCGGGCGACTGGCGGAGCGGCGCCGATGCCGGGGCGATCGAGGAGGTGCTCGCCGAGGATCGCGCCCGTGCGATCAAGGCCGTGTGCGTCGTCCACAACGAGACCTCGACCGGTGTGACGACGCGCATCCCGCCGATCCGCGCGGCGATCGACCGGGTCCGCCACCCCGCACTGCTCATGGTCGACACGATCAGCTCCCTGGCCTCGATCGACTATCGCCACGAGGACTGGGGCGTCGACGTCACGGTGGGCGGCTCGCAGAAGGGGTTGATGCTGCCGCCGGGCCTGTCCTTCAACGCGGTCTCCGAGAAGGCTTTGGCAGCGCACGCCAGCGCCCGCCTGCCGCGCAGCTACTGGGACTGGAGCGTCATGCTCGCGGCCAACCGGACCGGGTTCTTCCCGTTCACCCCGGCGACCAACCTTCTCTACGGGCTCGACGAGGCGATCGCGATGCTGCTCGAGGAGGGCCTCGAGCAGGTGTTCGCCCGACACGACCGGCACGCCGCGGCCACCCGGGCGGCGGTGCGCGCCTGGGGCCTCGAGGTGCTGGCCCGCGACCCGGCCGAATATTCGAGCGCGCTCACCGCCGTGCTCCTGCCCGAGGGCGCCGATGCCGACCGGGTCCGCGAGCTGATCCTGGAGCGCTTCGACCTCTCGCTCGGCACCGGGCTCGGCCGGCTCGGGGGCCGGGTGTTCCGCATCGGCCATCTGGGCGACTTCAACGATCTGATGCTCATGGGCACGCTCGCAGGCGTCGAGATGGGCCTCGCGCTCGCCGGGCCGCGGCCGGTGGAGAGCGGCCTCGAAGCCGCCAAGCGGGTGCTGCTCGGCGAGCCGACCGCCGTCCGCGCGGCCGCCTGAGGCGACGGCCGTGGACGCCGGTTTCCGCGGCTACCCCCGACCCGACGGACGCGTGGGCACCCGCGACCATCTCCTGATCCTCTCGGTGACCGGGCTCACCGGGCCCGCGGCGCGGCGGATCGCGGCCTCGCTGCGCGGCGCCCTCGTGGTCGGCACGCCCCATGGCAGCGGGCTCCTGGGCGCCGATGCGGCCGCCCAGGAGCGCTGCCTCGCCGGCCTCGCCGCCCATCCCAACACCGGCGCCGTCCTCGTGGTCGGCGGCGACGCGCCGCTCGTCTCGCGGATCGCCGAGGCCGCCGCCGCGGCCGGACGACCGGTCGAGGCGCTCACCATCGACGGCTGCGGCCACGACCTCCTGGCGCTCGCCGATCGCGGCATCCGCGCCGGCCTGCGCCTCGCCAAGGCCATCGCCGGGGCCAGCCGGGTCGAGGTCGGGCTGGACCGGCTCTGCCTCGGCCTCGAGTGCGGCCGCTCGGACCCGAGCTCGGGCCTCGTCGCCAACCCGGTCGTGGGCAGCGTGGTCGACCGGGTGGTCGACGCCGGTGGCACGGCGATCCTGGGCGAGACGACCGAGTGGCTCGGCGCCGAGCATCGGCTCGCGGCCCGCGCGGTGGACGCCTCGATCGGCCGGGCGATCCGCGAGGCGGCCGGCCGCCGCGAGGCGATGGCGGTCGCCGCCGGGATCGATCTGACCGGCACCAACCCGTCGGCCACCAACATCGCAGCCGGCCTCTCGAGCATCGAGGAGAAGTCGCTCGGCGCCGTCGCCAAGGCCGGCAGCCGGCCGATCCGCGGCCTGCTCGACTACGGCGCGGCGCCGCCCGGGCCCGGCCTCTGGGTCATGGACGCGCCCGCCTATGCGCCCGAATCGGTAACCGGCTTCACCGCCGCCGGCGCCAACCTCGTGCTGTTCACGACGGGGGTCGGCAACGCCTACGGCAGCGTCCTGGCACCGACCGTCAAGATCAGCGCCAATCCCGAGACCTGCGCCCGGCTCGGCGACCAGCTCGACCTCGATCTCTCGGGAGTCTTCATCGGACGCGAGCGCCCCGAGCGGGCGGCGGACGCCCTGTTCGCGCTCGCCCGCTCGGTCGCCTCGGGCCGCCGCGTCACCGCCGAGATCCTGGGCGAGACCGACGAGGTGTTGGCTCGCTTCGGGCCGGCGCTCTGAGGAGGCGGGAGGCGCGCCGATGCCGGACGAGCCGATCGACGCCCTCGTGCTCGACCCGCGCGACACCGTGGCGACGGCGCTCCGCCCGCTCGCCCCGGGCGAGGCGGTGCGGATCGGGACGCCCTCGGGGCGGGTCCTCCTGGTCGTGCGCGAGGCCGTGCCGCTCTGCCACAAGGTGGCGCTCGTCGACCTGGAGGCCGGGGCCGCGGTCCACAAATACGGCGAGCCGATCGGCGAGCTCACCCGGGCGGTGCACGCAGGCGAGCTGATCCACGTCCACAATCTGCGCAGCCGCCGGGCCCGCGGGCCCGCGGGCTGAAGCCGACGGTCAGCGACGGAGCGTGGCGCCGCAGGACTTCTCGACCGCGCTCACGATCCGATTGGCGACCGCCTCGATCTCGCCCTCGGCCAGGGTCCGGTCGGGCGCCTGCAGGCGGACCGCGACCGCGAGCGACTTCCTGCCCTCGGGCAGGCCCTTGCCGGCATAGACGTCGAACAGCCGGACCTCGCGCACGAGACGCTTCTCGGCCGCGCGCACCGCCTTGAGGACGTCCTCGGCCGGCAGCGCGGCGTCGACCACGAAGGCGAAGTCGCGGTCGACCGGCGGATAGGGCAGGGGCTCGAGCGGTGGGCGCGCCTTGCCGACCCGCGGCTTGGGCCTGGGCAGGGCATCGAGGTCGATCTCGAACGCCACGGCCGGTGCCGTGACGTCGAGCGCCTGGAGCACGCGCGGATGGACCTCGCCGAAGCTCGCCAGCGTGCCGGGCCCGAGCACCAGCCGGCCGGCCCGGCCGGGATGGTACCAGGGAGGTGGCCCGGCCGCCGTGGCGAGGGCCTCGGTCCGCACCCCGGCCGCGGCCAGGGCCGCGAGCGCGTCGGCCTTGGCGTCGAGGGCGTCGACGGCCCGCTCGGCCGTGGCCCAGCTGCGCGGCCCGGCGCGCCCGAAGCGCACGCCCGCGACCGCCCAGACCTGCTCGCCCGACTGGCCGCCGGTGAACCGCGGCCCGAGTTCGAACAGCGCCCCCTCCTCCTGCTTGCGGGCGAGGTTGCGGGCGGCGGCGGCGAGCAACCCGGGCAGGAGCGACGGCCGCAGCGCCGACAGCTCGGAGCTCAGCGGATTGGTCATGCGGCTGGCCGCGCCGCCGAACAGATCGGCATGCTCCGGCGGCACGAACGACCAGGTGACCGCCTCGGCCAAGCCCTGCGCGGCGACCACCCGGCGCACCGCGGCGCGGCGGCGCTGCTCGGCGGTGAGCAGCGCCGGCGCCACCGCCTCGGTGCGGGTCACCGGCACCGGCGGGATCCGCTCGAACCCGTGCAGCCGGGCCAGCTCCTCGACGATGCAGGCCTCCGTCGTGACGTCCTGCCGCCAGGACGGGACGCGCAGGCTCAAGGTCTCGGTGCCCCCCGCGACGCCGAAGCCGAGCGCCTCGAGGATCCGTCGGATCTCCTCGGGCTCGAGCTCGATGCCGGCGAGCCGGGACAGTTGGCCGATGCGGAAGGAGAGCGGCGGGCGCGGCGGGGGCACGGCGCCGGCCACCACGGCAGGCCCGGCCGCACCGCCGCACAGCTCGAGGATCAGGCGGGTGGCATGCTCGCTCGCCGGCAGCACGAGCTCCGGATCGAGGCCACGCTCGAAGCGGGTCCGGGCATCGCTCTCGATCCCGAGCTTCCGGCCGGTGGCCGCGGTGCGCAGGGGATCGAACAGCGCCACCTCGAGCAGCACGTCGCGGGTCGCCTCGCCGACCCCGGTCCGCTCACCGCCCATGATGCCGCCGAGGCTCACCGGCCCACGCGCATCGGCGATCACGGTCATGCCCGGCTCGAGCTCGTGCTCGCGCCCGTCGAGGGCGAGCAGGCGCTCGCCCGGCCGGGCCGGGCGCACCACGAGGTCGCCGTCGAGCGCCGCCGCGTCGAAGACGTGCAGCGGCCGGCCGAGGTCGAAGGTGACGTAGTTGGTGATGTCGACCAGCGCCGAGATCGGCCGGAGGCCGATCGCCTCGAGCCGCCGCCGCAACCAGGGCGGGCTCGGGCCGTTGCGCACGCCCCGGACGATGCGGCCGACGAACAGCGGACAGGCGGCCTCGGCGCCCTCGGGAAAGTCGAGGCGGATGGCCGGCCCCGGCGCCCCCACCGGGGGAACCGGGGCCATGTCCCGCTGCTCGAGGCGGCCGACCCCGGCCGCCGCCAGATCCCGCGCGATGCCGGCGACGCCGTAGCAGTCGGCGCGGTCCGGGGTGAGCTTCAGGGTCAGGATCGGGCCCTCGAGGCCGAGCGCGGCGGCGGCCGGCATGCCGACCTCGAGCCCGTCGCCCGGCAGGTCGACGATCCCGGTATGATCGTCGCCGAGGCCGAGCTCGCGCGCCGAGCAGAGCATGCCCTGGCTCTCGACGCCGCGGATGGTGGCGCGCCTCAGGACCTCGCCGGTCGCCGGGATGGTCAGCCCTTCGACCGCCAGCACCCCCCAGAGGCCGGCGCGCGCGTTGGGCGCCCCGCAGACGATCTGGCGGATGCCGTCCCTGGTCTCGACCCGGCAGACCCGGAGCCGGTCGGCCTGCGGATGCGGGACCGCCTCGAGGATCCGCGCCACCGTGAAGCCGGCGAGCGCGCTGGTCGGGTCGACCACCTCCTCGACCTCGAGGCCGAGCGCGGTCAGCCGCGCCGCGATCTCCTCGGCCGAGGCGCTCGTCTCCAGATGCTCCCGCAGCCAGGGCAGGGTGAGCCTCATCGCGACAGCCCCCCGAAGCTGCTCGGCACCTCGAGCGGCAGGAAGCCGTAGTGCCGCAGCCAGCGCAGATCGGCCTCGAAGAAGGTGCGCAGGTCGGGGATGCCGTATTTGAGCATGGCGACCCGGTCGATCCCCATGCCGAAGGCGAAGCCCTG
>CAZDFD010000083.1:0-20052 GCA_964504655.1 uncultured Geminicoccaceae bacterium | reverse complement strand
TGTCGATCGAGCTCAAGTACCACAATGGCGAGCCGGTGATCCGCGAGCTCAAGCGCGTGTCCAAGCCGGGCCGGCGCATCTACGCCGGGGTCAAGGATCTGCCGCAGGTCTACAACGGCCTGGGCATCGCGATCCTGTCGACCCCGCGCGGCGTCGTCTCGGACGCGGAGGCGCGCGAGCTCAAGGTCGGCGGCGAAGTCCTCTGCACGGTGTTCTGAGCCATGTCGCGAATCGGCAAACATCCCGTGCCCGTGCCGGCGGCCGTCTCGGTCGTCGTCGAGGGCCAGACGGTCCGCGCCAAGGGCCGGCTCGGCGAACTCGAGCGGACGCTGCCCGCGGAGGTGAGCGTGGCGCTCGAGGGCGGCCGGGTGGTGGTGCGGCCGCGCTCCGAGGCCGAGCGGGCGCGCGCCATGTGGGGCCTCTCCCGCACGCTCGTGGCCAACCTCGTCAAGGGCGTGGCCGAGGGCTTCTCGCGCAAGCTCGAGATCAGCGGCGTCGGCTACCGGGCCGCGGCCGACGGCAAGATCCTGACCCTCCAGCTCGGCTTCAGCCACGACATCAAGTTCGCGATCCCGCCCGACGTGAAGATCACCTGCGAGAGCCCGACCCAGATCACCATCAGCGGCGCCGACCGGCAGAAGGTCGGGCAGATCGCCGCCGAGATCCGCGGCTTCCGCAAGCCCGAGCCCTACAAGGGCAAGGGGATCAAGTACGCGGAGGAGGTGATCGTCCGCAAGGAAGGCAAGAAGAAGTAGCCATGGTCAAGTCATCCGAGCGCTTCGCGCGGCGGGCCCAGCGGGTCCGCTTCCGGCTGCGGACCGAGGCGTCCGGCCGGCCGCGGCTGTCGGTGCACCGCTCGAGCCGGCACATCTACGGCCAGATCATCGACGACGCGCAGGGCCGGACGCTCGCCGCGGCCTCGACGCTCGAGAAGGAGCTCCGGGCGGAGCTCCGGACCGGCGCCGACCGGGAGGCCGCCAAGCGGGTCGGCAAGCTTTTGGCCGAGCGGGCCAGGGCGGCCGGGATCGAGGCGGTGGTGTTCGACCGCGGCGGCTATCGCTATCACGGCCGGGTCCAGGCCCTGGCCGAAGGCGCCCGCGAGGGCGGGCTCCTGTTCTGAGGGCGGGAAGGGCATGGCACGAGGACGCGAGCGGGCGGGCGGCGAGGAGCGCGGCGACGGCGAGCTGATCGATCGGCTGGTCAGCGTCAACCGCGTCGCCAAGGTGGTCAAGGGCGGCCGCCGGTTCGGCTTCTCGGCGCTGGTCGTGGTCGGCGACGGCAAGGGCCGGGTCGGCTACGGCTCGGGCAAGGCGCGCGAGGTGCCGGAGGCGGTCCGCAAGGCCACCGAGCAGGCCAAGCGCGGCATGATCCGGGTGCCGCTGCGCCAGGGCCGCACGCTGCACCACGACGTGCTCGGCCGGTTCGGCGCCGGCAGCGTGGTGCTGCGCGCCGCCCCGCCGGGCACCGGGATCATCGCCGGCGGGCCGATGCGGGCGGTGTTCGAGGCGCTCGGGATCGGCGACGTGGTCGCCAAGTGCCTGGGCTCGGCCAACCCGCACAACATGGTGAAGGCCACCTTCGCGGCGCTGCAGCTGGTCTGCTCGCCGCGCACCGTGGCGGCCAAGCGCGGCAAGAAGGTGACCGATCTCGTTGGCCGGCGCGAGGCCGGCGGCGAGCCGGCGCGGGCCGAGTGAGGCCCCTGGAGTGACGGGTATGGCGACCACGCGGCTCAAGGTGACGCAGATCGGCAGCCCGATCGGCCGGCCGGCCGACCAGCGGGCGACGCTCGTCTGCCTCGGCCTCAACAAGCTGCACCGCTCGCGGGTGCTCGAGGACACCCCGGCCAATCGCGGGCGGATCGCCAAGGTCCGCCATCTGGTCAAGGTCGAGCCGGTCGAGGCGGACTGAGGAGCGGGCGATGAAGCTCAACGAGCTCAAGGACAATCCGGGCGCCCGGCCGGCCCGGAAGCGGCTCGGCCGCGGCATCGGCTCGGGCCTCGGCAAGACCTCGGGCAAGGGCCACAAGGGTGCGAAGGCGCGCCGCTCCAACCCGAAGCCGCCCTGGTTCGAGGGCGGCCAGATGCCGATCTACCGGCGGCTGCCCAAGCGCGGCTTCAAGAACCCGACCCGCGGCGAGTTCGCGGTCCTCAACCTCGACACCCTGCAGGCGGCGGTCGAGGCCGGCAAGATCGCGGCCGGCGCCCGGCTCGACGCCACGGGCCTGGTCGAGGCCGGGGTGATCCGCCGCGCCCGCGACGGGGTGCGGCTCCTGGCGCGCGGCGAGCTCGCGGTGGCGCTCACGCTCGAGGTGGCGCACGCTTCGAAGAAGGCGGTCGAGGCGGTCGAGAAGGCCGGCGGCAGCGTCGTGCTGCCGCCCGCGACCGAGCCGGCCGCCGGCTGAGGGACGCGACCATGGCCTCGGCGGCCGAGCAGCTCGCGGGTGCGATCAATTTCGGGGCCTTCGCCAAGGCCACCGAGCTCAAGAAGCGCATCTGGTTCACGCTCGGCTGCCTGATCGTCTACCGGCTCGGGACCTACGTGCCGCTGCCGGGCATCGACCCGGCCATCATGGCGCAGATCTTCGCCCAGCAGCGCGGCGGCATCCTCGGCATGTTCAACATGTTCGCAGGTGGCGCCCTCGAGCGCATGTCGATCTTCGCGCTCGGCATCCTGCCCTACATCTCGGCCTCGATCATCCTGCAGCTGATGACCGCGGTGTCGCCCACGCTCGAGGCCCTCAAGAAGGAGGGCGAGAGCGGGCGCAAGAAGATCAACCAGTACACCCGCTATCTGACCGTGGTGCTGGCCGCCTTCCAGGCCTGGGGCATGGCGATCGGGCTCGAGGCGACCTCGGGGCCGAACGGCTCGGCGGTCATCGACCCGGGCTGGTTCTTCCGCATCACGACGGTGATCACGATCGTCGGCGGCACCGTGTTCCTGATGTGGCTCGGCGAGCAGGTGACCGCGCGCGGCATCGGCAACGGCATCTCGTTGATCATCTTCGTGGGCATCATCGCGGCCCTGCCCTCGGCGCTCGCGGCGCTGCTCGAGCTCGGCCGCACCGGCGCCATGTCGACCCTGTTCATCCTGCTCCTCTTGGTGATCGCGGCCGCCGTCGTCACCTTCATCGTGTTCGTGGAGCGGGCGCAGCGCCGGCTGATCGTCCAGTATCCGAAGCGGATGGTGGGCGGCAACCGCATGTTCGGCGGCGAGAGCTCGCACCTGCCCTTGAAGCTCAACACCTCGGGCGTGATCCCGGCGATCTTCGCGAGCTCGCTCCTCCTCCTGCCCGCCACGGTCGGCAGCTTCACCGGCCAGGGCGGCCCGGAGTGGCTGATCGTGATCACGACGGCGCTCGGCTACGGCCGGCCGCTGCACATCCTGATCTACGTGGCGCTGATCGTGTTCTTCGCCTTCTTCTACACCTCGATCGTCTTCAATCCGCAGGAGACGGCCGACAACCTGAAGAAGCACGGCGGCTTCATCCCCGGCATCCGCCCGGGCCAGCGCACCGCCGAGTATCTCGACTACGTGTTGACCCGGCTGACCGCGGTGGGCGCGCTCTATCTGGCGGCGGTCTGCGTGCTGCCGGAGATCCTGATCGCGCAGTACGCGGTGCCGTTCTACTTCGGCGGCACCTCGCTCCTGATCGTGGTGTCGGTGACCATGGACACGGTGGCGCAGATCCAGTCGCACCTGATCGCCCACCAGTACGAGGGCCTGATCAAGAAGGCGCGGCTCAGGGGGAGGCGCGGATGAGGCTCGTGCTTCTCGGGCCGCCCGGTGCGGGCAAGGGCACGCAGGCGCAGTGGCTCAAGGAGCGCTACGGCGTGCCGCAGCTTTCGACCGGCGACATGCTGCGCGCCGCGGTCGCCCGCGGCAGCGAGGTCGGCCGCCGCGCCAAGGCGGTCATGGAGCGCGGCGAGCTCGTCTCGGATGCGATCATCAACGCCATCGTGGCCGAGCGGATCGCCGAGCCCGACTGCGCACCGGGCTTCGTGCTCGACGGCTTCCCGCGCACCCTGGCGCAGGCCGAGGCGCTCGACCGGATGCTCGAGGAGCGCCGCGAGCGGCTCGATGCCGTGCTCGAGATCCGGGTCGACCTCGAGGCGCTGGTCGAGCGGATCGCCGGGCGGTTCGCCTGCGCCAAGTGCGGCGCCGGCTACCACGACCGCTTCAAGCGGCCGGCGGTCGAAGGCGTGTGCGACGTGTGCGGCGCCACCGAGTTCACCCGCCGCAAGGACGACACGGCCGAGGCGGTCCGCACCCGGCTGCAGGCCTACGAGGCGCAGACGGCACCCCTCCTGCCGTTCTACGCGGCGCGCGGGCTCCTGCGCCCGGTCGACGGCATGGCGCCGATCGCCGAGGTGACCGCGGCGATCGGCCGCGCCCTCGAGGGCGTCGGCGATTGACGGCCGGCCGGCGGCCTCTATACTCCGCGCGCTTTTCGGGCGCGGGGCCGGAAGGAACGGTCGCGCTCGCCGCGCGTCCGGTCGAGCCCAGGAGACTCTGACGTGGCCCGCATCGCCGGTGTCAACATCCCGAGCCAGAAGCCGATCTGGGTCGCGCTGACCTACATCTACGGGATCGGCCCGAGCAACTCCAAGGTGATCCTCGACCGCTGCGGGATCGCCCATCAGCGGCGCACGCACGAGCTGACCGACGCCGAGGTGGCGCGCATCCGCGAGGTCATCGACCGCGAGCACAAGGTCGAGGGCGACCTCCGGCGCGAGGTCGCGATGAACATCAAGCGGCTGATGGACCTCGGCTGCTATCGCGGGCTCCGGCACCGGCGCGGGCTGCCGGTCCGCGGCCAGCGGACCCACACCAACGCGCGGACCCGCAAGGGCCCGGCCCGGCCGATCGCGGGCAAGAAGAAGGCGACCAAGAAGTAAGCCATGGCGACCGAGACCACCGGCCGCGTTCGCCGCCGCGAGCGCAAGAACATCACCTCGGGCGTGGCGCACGTCGCCGCGACCTTCAACAACACCATGATCACCATCACCGACGCGCAGGGCAACGCGATCGCCTGGTCGTCGGCCGGCTCGCAGGGCTTCAAGGGCTCGCGCAAGTCGACTCCCTTCGCCGCCCAGGTGGCCGCCGAGGCCGCCGGCCGCAAGGCGATGGAGCACGGCATGCGGACCCTCGAGGTGCAGGTGCGCGGGCCCGGCTCCGGCCGCGAATCGGCGCTGCGCGCCTTGCAGTCGGTGGGGTTCACGATCACATCCATTCGCGACGTCACGCCGATCCCGCACAATGGCTGTCGGCCGCGCAAGCGCCGCCGAGTCTGAGCCGTCGGTGTCGATCGTTCGCGCAACCCGCCCCGGGCCGTTCGACCGGCCCGCGGGCCCAGACGCATTGGGCATCGCAGCCGTGCAGATGCGAGGTGGTTCGTTGATCCAGAGGAACTGGCAGGAGCTGATCAAGCCCCAGAAGCTCGACGTGCAGCCGGGGCGCCGCCCCGACCGCGAGGCGATCATCGTCGTCGAGCCGCTCGAGCGGGGCTTCGGCATCACGCTCGGCAACGCGCTCCGACGGGTGCTGCTGTCGTCCCTGCAGGGCGCGGCGGTCACCGCGATCCACGTCGACGGCGTGCTGCACGAGTTCTCGAGCATCCCGGGCGTGCGCGAGGACGTGACCGACATCGTCCTCAACCTCAAGTCGCTCGGGCTGCGCCTGCACAGCGAGGGGCCGCGCCGCGTCGGCCTCAAGGTCGAGGGGCCCAAGGTGGTCACGGCCGGGATGATCGAGGCCGGCCACGACCTCGAGATCATGGATCCCGACCACGTCATCTGCCACGTCGACCAGGGCGGCAAGCTGGCGATGGAGCTCACCATCCACAGCGGCAAGGGCTACGTCCCGGCGCACCTCAACAAGAGCGAGGACGCGCCGATCGGACTGATCGCGGTCGACGCCATCTACAGCCCGGTGCGCAAGGTCGCCTACCGGGTCGACAACGCCCGGGTCGGCCAGCAGACCGACTACGACAAGCTGATCATGCAGGTCGAGACCGACGGCTCGGTGGCGCCCGAGGACGCGGTCGCCTACGCCGCGCGGATCCTGCAGGACCAGCTCCAGCTGTTCATCAATTTCGAGGAGCCGCACCTCGCCATGCCGAGCGAGCGGCGGCCGGAGCTGCCGTTCAACCCGAACCTCCTGCGCAAGGTCGACGAGCTCGAGCTCTCGGTGCGCTCGGCCAACTGCCTCAAGAACGACAACATCGTCTACATCGGCGATCTCGTGCAGAAGACCGAGGCGGAGATGCTGCGGACCCCCAACTTCGGGCGCAAGTCCTTGAACGAGATCAAGGAGGTGCTCTCGCAGATGGGCCTCCATCTGGGCATGGAGGTGACCGGGTGGCCGCCCGACAACATCGAGGAGCTGGCCCGCAAGGTCGAGGAGCCGTTCTGAGCCGCCGGCGGCGGCAATTGGATCGTAGGGCCCGAGCCCGCGCCGGCGGGCAGCACGAGGATCGCGGACGATGCGTCACCAAAAGCGCGGCCGGAGGCTGAGCCGGACCTGGGAGCACCGCAAGGCGCTGCTGGCCAACCTCGCCCAGGCGCTGGTCAAGCACGAGCAGATCACGACCACCCTGCCCAAGGCCAAGGAGCTGCGGCCGGTCGTCGAGAAGCTGATCACGCTCGGCAAGCGCGGCGGCCTGCACGCGCGCCGGCTCCTGATCGCGCGGACCCGCTCGGAGGCGACCGCGGCCAAGATCCTGGACGTGCTGGGCCCGCGCTACCGGGAGCGGCCGGGCGGCTATTGCCGGATCCTCAAGGCCGGCTTCCGCCAGGGCGACAACGCCGCCGTCGCGGTCATCGAGCTGGTCGACCGCGACGTCGCCGCCAAGGGCCAGGATTCCGGACCGCGGCCGGAGCCGGCCGTCGAGGCGGAGCCGGCCCGGGCCGCCTGAGGCGGGCCGGGGCGGGCCGGGCGGATGCGCGGGCCGGGCCTCGCCGCCGCCGGCCTCTGGCTGGGTCTCCTGCTGGGGTGCGGCCCGGGCGCGGCGCAGCCGCTCGAGCGGGCGGTACCCGCCGAGGCCGGCCAGCTGCGGCTCTCCTTCGCGCCGGTGGTCCGCCAGGTGGCCCCGGCGGTGGTGAGCATCACCAGCCGCAAGCTCGCGGCGGTGCGCGAGCCGGTCTTCGACGACCCGTTCTTCCAGTTCTTCTTCCGCGACTTCGGCGGCCCCGGCCGGCCGCGGCAGCGGGTCGAGACCTCGCTGGGCTCGGGCGTGATCGTGCGCTCGGACGGGCTCGTCGTGACCAACCACCACGTGGTCGAGGGGGCGGAGGAGATCGAGGTGGTGCTCGCCGACCGGCGCAGCTTCAAGGCCCGCCCGCTCGGCTCCGACCGCTCGAGCGATCTGGCGTTCCTCCGCCTCGAGACCCGCGGCGAGCGGCTGCCGACCGTGCCGCTCGGCGATTCCGACGGCATCGAGGTCGGCGATCTCGTGCTGGCGCTCGGCAACCCCTTCGGCATCGGCCAGACCGTGACCTCGGGCATCGTCTCGGCCAAGGCCCGCACCCACCCCGAGCTCGAGCGCGACGTCTCGTTCATCCAGACCGATGCCGCCATCAACCCGGGCAACTCGGGCGGCGCCCTGGTCACCCTGGACGGCCGCCTGGTCGGCATCAACACCGCGATCTTCACCCGCTCGGGCGGCTCGATCGGGATCGGCTTCGCGGTCCCGGCCAACCTCGTGGCGGCGCGCCTCACGGCCCTCGAGGGCGGCCGCGGCGAGCTCGCCCGGCCCTGGCTCGGCGCCGAGCTCCGGCCGGTCGACCAGGAGATCGCCAAGGGGCTCGGGCTCGACCGGCCGCGCGGCGTGCTGGTCCGCCGGGTGGTGCCGGACGGCCCCGCGGCCCGCGCCGGGCTCCAGGCCGGCGACGTGGTGCTGAGCGTCGACGGCCAGCCGGTCGACGACCCGCCGAGCCTCGGATACCGGCTCTCCTTGAAGCCGCTCGGCGAGCGTGCCCGGCTCGCCGTCTGGCGGCGCGGCCAGGAGCGGATCCTGGCGGTGCCGCTCGAGCCGGCCGAGCGGCGGCCGCGCAACGTCACCCGCCTCGAGGGGCGCCATCCGCTCGACGGATTGACCGTGGGCGAGCTCACCCCCGGCCTCGCCGAGGAGCTCGAGCTGCAGGACCTCGAGCGGGGCGTGGTCGTGCTGGGTGCCGAGCCCGGCCGGTTCGCAGGCCGGCTCGGGCTCCGCCGCGGCGACGTGCTCGTCAGCCTCAACGGCCGCGCGGTCGGCTCGGTGGCCGAGCTGCAGGAGGTGGTGCGCCGGGGGACGCAGGGCAGATGGCAGATCGGCGTGCGCCGCGGCGACCAGCAGCTCGTGCTGACGGTGGGCTGAACCCCCTGGGCGACCTGTTCGGACCCGCGAGCGAGGCCCGGCCGGCGGCCGACGCGCCGTTGGCCGAGCGGCTGCGGCCCGCCCGCCTCGACGAGCTTCTGGGCCAGGAGGCGGCACTCGACCCGGACGGCCCGCTCGGCCGCATGCTGGCGCGCCGCCGGCTCGCCTCCTTGATCCTCTGGGGCCCGCCCGGCTCCGGCAAGACCACGCTCGCCCGCCTGCTCGCCAAGGCCGTGGGCGCACCCCTGCTCGCGCTGTCGGCGGTGATGGCCGGGGTGGCCGACCTGCGCCGGGCGTTCGAGGAGGCGCGCCGGCTGCGCGCCGCCGGCCACCACCCGATCCTGTTCATCGACGAGATCCACCGCTTCAACCGGGCGCAGCAGGACGGGCTCCTGCACGAGGTCGAGGACGGCACGGTGACGCTCGTCGGCGCCACCACCGAGAACCCGTCCTTCGCCCTGAACGCGGCGCTGCTCTCGCGCTGCCACGTCGTGGTGCTCGAGCGGCTGTCCGCGGCCGCGCTCGGCCGGCTGCTCGAGCGCGCCGAGAGCTTCCTCGGGCGGCGGCTGCCGCTCGCCGAGGCGGCGCGGGCACGGCTCGCCGAGCTCGCCGACGGCGACGGCCGCTACCTCCTCAACATGGTCGAGGCGATCGCCGACCTGCCGGCCGAGCCGATCCTGGACGTGGAGGCGCTCGCCGAGGTGCTGCAGCGCCGCCTGCCGCTCTACGACAAGCAGGAGGAGGCGCACTACAACCTGATCAGCGCGCTGCACAAGTCGGTGCGCGGCTCGGACCCCGACGCCGCCCTCTACTGGCTCTGCCGGATGCTCGCGGGCGGCGAGGACCCGCGCTATCTCGCCCGCCGCATCGTGCGCATGGCGAGCGAGGACGTGGGGCTCGCCGATCCCGGAGCGCTCGGCCTGGCGCTCGCCGCCGCCGAGGCCTACGAGCGGCTGGGCAGCCCGGAGGGCGAGCTGGCCCTGGCCGAGGCCGTCGTGCACCTGGCCTTGGCACCCAAGTCGAACGCCGTCTACCTCGCCTTCGGCCGGGCGATGCGGGCGGCCAGGGAGCACGGCTCGCTGCCGCCGCCCCTCCACATCCTGAACGCGCCCACGCCCCTCATGCGGCGGCTCGGCTACGGCCAGGGCTACGCCTACGACCACGACGCGCCCGAGCGTTTCTCGGGCCAGGACTATTTCCCCGAGGGCATGGCGCGCGAACGCTTCTTCGAGCCGACGGGCGAGGGCCGCGAGGCGCGCTTGAAGGAGCGCCTGGCCGAGCTCGAGCGGCTGCGCGCGGCGCGCCGCGGGGAGGGCGGATGAGCGCGGTCGGGCAGCGGGTGGTGGCCCCCGAGGAGGCCGGCTGGCGGCTCGACCGCTGGGTCAAGGAGCATTTCCCGGGCCTGCCCTTCGTGCGCCTGCAGAAGCTTCTGCGGACCGGCCAGTTCCGGGTCGACGGACGGCGTCCGCAGCCGGGCCAGCGGCTCGTGGCCGGCCAGACCGTTCGGGTGCCGCCTTTGCCCGAGGCGGCGGCGGCGCCGCCGCCCGCGGGCCCGCGCCCGCTCGCCGCGGCCGATCGGGCGTTCGTGCGCGGGCTCGTGCTGTACGAGGACGAGCGGCTGATCGCGCTCGCCAAGCCGCCCGGCCTCGCGGTCCAGGGCGGCACCGGCACGACCCGCCACCTCGACGCCCTGCTCGAGGGGCTCGCCCGCGGCGGCGAGCGGCCGCGGCTCGTGCACCGGCTCGACCGCGACACCTCGGGGGTGATCGTGGTGGCGCGCAGCGCCGCGGCGGCGCGCGAGCTCGGCTTCGCCTTCCAGCAGCACCGGCTGCGCAAGCTCTACTGGGCGATCCTGGTCAAGGGCCCGGCCCGCAACGAGGGGGTGATCGACCTGCCGCTCGGCAAGCGCGGGCCGCCCGGCCGCGAGAAGGTCGAGCCGGCCGGGCGCGGAGAGGAGGAGGAGAGCGGGCGCTGGGCCAGGACCGAGTTCAAGGTCCTGGCGCGCGCCGGCAAGGTCGCGACCTGGGTGGCCCTCCAGCCCCGGACCGGCCGGACCCATCAGCTCCGCGCCCATTGCGCGGCGATCGGCGCGCCGATCCTGGGCGACGGCAAGTACGGCGGCAAGGCGGCACACCCGGCGGGCGCCCCCAAGGGCCTCATGCTGCACGCCCGCGAGCTCGAGCTGCCGGGCCCGCGGGGCCGGCCGCTGCGCCTCGTGGCGGAGCCGCCCGCGGCCTTCGGCGCGGCGCTCGCCTGGCTCGGCCTCTGCGCGGCCGAGCTGCCGGGCGCCTCGCTCGAGGACTGGCCTTCGGCCTGAGCCTCAGCGCAGCACGCCGCGCAGATGCTCCTTGGCGAGCATCATGTGGCAGCCCTTGACCCCGTCGACGGTCTGCGTGACCCGCAGATCGCCCACGAGCGAGCAGAGCATGTAGGCCTGGTTGCGGTCGAGCGTCGTGCGCCGGCCGAGATGCTCGACCATCTCGCGGGTCGCCTGGATGGCGGCGTCGTCGAGGTCCTCGTCGAGGCCGATCGCGATCAGGTGCGTCGGGCTCTCGGCGAACGGCCGGCGATAGTCGAGGTCCTTGCGGACGGTGAGCCGGAAGGTGCCGGAGAGGGCGGTCTCGAGGGCGGTGATCGAGACCTCGCCGTCGCCCTGCACGCCGTGCCCGTCGCCGGCGCAGAAGCCGCCTCCGGAGACGAACACCGGGAGATAGAGCGTCGTGCCGGCCACGAGCTCCTTGTTGTCCATGTTGCCGCCGAAGGCGCGCGGCGGCGGCGAGGGGACGCGGCCCCAGTGCGGCGGCGGCTGGGTCGCCATGACGCCGAAGAACGGGCGCAGCGGGATCTCGGTGCCCCAGGGGAGAAGGGCCACCCCGCGGGCCCGGTCGATCGCCGGGTGGATGATCGCGTGCTCGTCCTGCTCGGGGAGCGTGCCGAGGAGGGGGGCCACGAGCACGAAGCCCCAGTCCGAGATCGGCTCGACTTCGAGGATGTCGATCTGCAGCACGTCGCCGGGCAGGGCACCGCGCACGGCGACGGGCCCTGTGATCAGGTGCGTGGCGGGCCCGGGCGGGACCTTCTCGAGGCAGGCCAGGTGCGCCGGATCGACGCGGCCGCGCTCGGGCGGCAGCCGGGCCGGCCCGCCCGCGTGCCAGGCGGCGAGCGACACGGTGTCGCCCGAATCGACCTCGAGCACGGGCGGCAGGGCGGCGTCGAAATAGCCCATGACCATGGTCTCGGGTCCGAGCGGGACGACGTGTCGACGGCTCATCGAGGCCTCTCCCCTTGTCGCCGGTGCCGGGCGCGCCGATCTCTGGCCGGGACCCCCGGACCGGCGCGCATGACCGTTCGCCTCGCCATCTTCGACGTCGACGGCACGCTCGTCGACAGCCAAGCCACGATCGTCGGCTGCATGCAGGCGGCGTTCGCGGCCGAGGGCCTGCCGGCGCCGACGCCCGAGGCGGTCCGCCGGATCGTGGGCCTGACGCTGCCGATCGCCACGGCCGAGCTGTTGGGCGAGCCCGACCCGGCGCGCGCCGGGCGACTGGCGGAGCGCTACAAGGAGGCGTTCTTCGCCGCCCGCGCCCGGCCGGACTTCGCAGAGCCGCTGTTCCCGGGCGCGCGCGAGGTGCTCGACCGGCTCCTGGCCGAGGGCTGGCTCCTGGGTGTCGCGACCGGCAAGGCGATGCGCGGGCTCCAGGCGGTCCTCGAGCGGCACGGGCTCGAGGGGCGGTTCGCGACCCTGCAGACCGCCGATCTGCACCCCTCGAAGCCGCATCCGGCGATGCTCGAGGCGGCCCTGGCCGCCACGGGCTGCCGGCCCGAGGCGGCCTTCATGGTCGGCGACACGACCTTCGACATCCTGATGGCCCGGGCCGCGGGCGTGGCACCGATCGGGGTCGCCTGGGGCAACCATCCGCCCGACGAGCTCGAGGCGGCGGGTGCGGTGCGGGTGCTCGGGCACTTCCTCGAGCTGATCGATCACGTGGGCGCGCCCGAGCGCTGAGCCCGGTGCTTCGGGCGACGGGCGCGGCGGCCGGGGTGCCGGCAGGGGGCGGGATCGGAGGGGCTGCGATGGCCGAGGCGCGCTACGTCCGTTGGCTGGGCGAGCTGTCGATGGCGGACCTGCCGCTGGTCGGCGGCAAGAACGCCTCGCTGGGTGAGCTCTACCGCGAGCTGCAGCCCCTGGGCGTGCGGGTGCCGAACGGCTTCTCGCTCACCGCCGAGGCGTTCCGCGAGGCGCTCGGGCGGGCCGGGGTGGTGCCGAAGCTGCGCGCGGCCTTGGATGGGCTCGACAAGTCCGACACCGCGGCGCTCGCCCGCGCCGGCGCGCACTGCCGCGAACTCGTCTACGCGGCCGGCCTCCTGCCCGAGGCCGAGGCCGAGATCCTGGCCGCCCACGACCGCCTGATCGCCGAGTACGGGCCGGAGCTCGCGGTCGCCGTGCGCTCCTCGGCCACCGCCGAGGACCTGCCCTCGGCGAGCTTCGCCGGGCAGCACGACAGCTATCTGAACGTGCACGGCCGGGCGACGCTCCTGGACGCGGTCCGCCGCTGCCAGGCCTCGCTGTTCACCGACCGGGCGATCTCCTACCGGATCGACAAGGGCTTCGACCATCTGCAGGTGGCGCTCTCGGTGGCGGTCCAGAAGATGGTGCGCGCCGATCTGGGTGCGGCGGGCGTGATGTTCTCGCTCGACACCGAGACCGGCTTTGCGGACGTGGTGCTGGTCACGGGCGCCTTCGGGCTCGGCGAGAACGTGGTCCAGGGTGCCGTCGACGTCGACGAGTGGTACGTCCACAAGCCGACCTTCGCGGCCGGACGACGGGCGGTGCTGCGGCGCCGGCTCGGCGCCAAGAAGGTCAAGATGGTGTGCGTCCCGGGCCGCACCCGCGAGCCGGTCGCCAACCGCCCGACCGCGCCCGAGGAGCGGCAGCGCTTCTGCCTCGAGGACGACCAGGTGCTCGAGCTCGCGGGCTGGGCGATCGCGGTCGAGGAGCACTATTCGCGCCGCGCCGGCCGGCCCACGCCCATGGACATGGAGTGGGCGCTCGACGGGCTCGACGGCCGGCTCTACCTGGTCCAGGCGCGGCCCGAGACGGTCGCCTCGCAGCGCCGGGGCGGCACGCTCGAGACCTGGCGGCTCACCGGCGGCGGGCCGGTGCTGGCGCGCGGCCGGGCGGTGGGCGTCAAGGTCGCGACCGGCGTGGCCCGGATCGTGGCCGACCCGCGCGGGCTCGCGGCCTTCCGCGACGGCGAGGTCCTGGTCGCCGACACCACGACGCCGGACTGGGAGCCGGTGATGAAGCGGGCGGCCGCGATCGTCACCAACCGCGGCGGGCGGACCTGCCACGCCGCGATCGTGGCGCGCGAACTCGGTGTGCCGGCCGTGGTCGGGGCCGAGGCTGCCACCCGCGCGATCGCCGACGGCGCCACCGTCACCGTCTCCTGCGCCGAGGGCGAGGTCGGCCGGGTCTATGCGGGTGCGGTGCCGTTCGAGGTCCGCCGGATCGATCCGGGCACGCTCGAGCGGCCGTCGACGCGGGTGATGATCAATCTCGGCAACCCCGATCTGGCGCTCGGCCTCGCGGCGCTGCCGGCCGACGGGGTCGGCCTCGCCCGGCTCGAGTTCGCGATCTCGGAGGACATCCGCGCCCACCCGATGGCGCTGCTCGAGCCCGAGCGCGTGGCCGACGCGGCCGAGCGGGCTTCGATCGCCGAGCTCCTCGCGGGCTGGCCGTCGGGCGCCGACTATTTCGTGACCAAGCTTTCCGAGGCGGTCGGCACGATCTGCGCCGCCTTCTGGCCACGGCCGGTGATCGCCCGGCTGTCCGACTTCAAGAGCAACGAGTACGCCCGGCTCCTGGGCGGCCGCGCCTTCGAGCCGGTCGAGGAGAACCCGATGCTGGGGTGGCGCGGGGCGGCGCGCTACGCGCACCCGGCCTACCGGCCGGCCTTCGCGCTCGAGTGCCGGGCGATGCGCCGGGTGCGCGAGGCGATGGGGCTCACCAATCTCGTGCTGATGGTGCCGTTCTGCCGGCGGGTCGAGGAGGCCGACGCGGTGCTCCGGGCGATGGCCGAGGAGGGCCTCGTGCGCGGCCGGGACGGGCTCCAGGTCTACGTGATGTGCGAGATCCCGAGCAACGTGATCGGGCTCGCCCGCTTCGCCGAGCGCTTCGACGGCTTCTCGATCGGCTCGAACGACCTCACCCAGCTCGTCCTCGGCGTCGACCGCGACAGCGCGCTCGTGGCGGGCTCGTTCGACGAGCGCGACCCGGCGGTGCTCGACCTCTTGCGCCAGGCGGTCACGGGCGCGCGCGCCGCCGGCCGCCACGTCGGGATCTGCGGCCAGGCGCCGTCCGACTGGCCCGAGGTCGCGACCTTCCTGGTCGAGTGCGGGATCGAATCGATCAGCGTCACCCCGGACGTGCTGGTCCGCACCGTCCAGCTCGTGCGCGAGGCCGAGCGCCGGCTCGGCCGGCCGGCGCGGACCCCTTGAAGCGGCTCTACCGCGAGGTCGGGGTCGAGGAGGGCACCGGCCCGGTCGCCGTGCTGCTCGACGGCCGGCCGCTCCTGACCCCGGCGCGGCGGCCGCTGCGTCCGCCGACCCGCGGGCTGGCGCTCGCCCTGGCCGAGGAGTGGGCGGCGCAGGGCGAGCTCGTGGAGCCGGCCCTGATGCCGCTCACCCGGCTCGCCACCACGGCCACGGATCTGATGCCGGCGCGCCGCGCCGACGCGCTCGAGGAGGTCGCGGGCCATGCCCCGACCGACCTCCTCTGCTACCGGGTCGCGAGCCCGGCCGAGCTGGCGCGGCGCCAGGAGGAGCGCTGGCAGCCCTGGCTCGACTGGCTCGCGGCCGAGCTCGGGATCCGCCTGCACCCGGCCCGCACGCTCGACCCGATGCCGCAGCCCGAGGCGGCGCTCCGGGGCGTCCGCGCCGCGGTCGGGGCGGTCGCCGACTGGCCGCTCGTGGGCCTGCACGCGATCACCGTCCTGACCGGCTCGGTGGTCTTGGGCCTCGCCTGCCTGCGCGGTGCGCTCGACGCCCGGACGGCCTTCGCGCTCGCCTGGCTCGACGAACTCTACCAGATCGAGCGCTGGGGTGTGGAGCCCGAGCAGGAGCGCCGGCACGCGGCGCTACGGCGCGATCTGGCCGCCGGCGAGCGGTTCCTCCGCCTGCTCGAGCCCGGCCCCGGGGTCGTCCCCTGACCAGGCGAGGAACAGGCCGAAGGCCGCCGGCACGCCGTCCTCGAAGCCCGTGACCTCGGCCTCGAGCCGGTAGCCGAGCGGCGCCAGCCGGCCCTTGAACAGGCGGTGGAAGGCGCGCGGCCGGCCGGTCAGGCTCGCCGGCCAGTCGGGCTCGTGCTGGAGGATCCGCCGGCCGCGGTCCTCGAGCAGCTCGGCCGGGAAGCTCAGCACGAGCGCCCGGCGGGCACCGCGCCGGGCGGCCTCGGCGCAGCGCCGGATCGCGGCCGCGAGCTCGGCCGGCTCGAGCTCCTCGGCCTGCAGCCGCTCGAGCTCCAGCCGGCGCGCCTCCTGCGCGGCCCGCTGCCGGGCGCGCGCCTGGAGGAGCCGCTCGGTCTCGACCGTGCGCGCCGTTCGCGCGAGCTCGCGGGCCGGGGGAACCTCGATCAGCGCCTCCTCGAGGCGGCGACCGAGCTCCTGGCCGCTGCCGGTGCCCGGGGCGCGGAGGAGCCGGGCACCCAGCCCCTCGAGCCGGGCCGGGAGCCACGGCGGCGCCGGCTCCTCGAGGTGCAGGAGGATGGCCGAGCGGTCGCGACCCACGGCCTCGGCCACGGCCTCGCAGAACGGCCGGCCGAAGCAGTGCGTGGCGGCCGCGGGCGGGCCGTCGGTCCGCCCCAGGAGCTGCTCGACCAGCCGGTGCCAGAAGCCGTGCGGCAGGCGGCGCCGCTCGGGCGCGCCGACCGGCACCTCGAGCCGCAGCCGGCCGTCCGGATCGCGGCGCAGCGTGCAGGCCTCGGCGAGCTCGGCGGTATCGGCGGCGGGCGGGCGGAGCTCCTCGAGCACCCGGGCGGCGCGCCCGGCACCCTCGAACACCGCGACCAGGATCTCGCCCATCGCCGGCTCCGCGCCCGACCGTTCCGCCATATGGCGATCGAAGGCGCGGCGGCGAGGGGCGGCTGCTTTGCCGCGTCGTCGCGGGGTGCTAGCCGGGCGCGCACGGAGCGGTCACGATCGGCCGCGGCGATCGGAGGGGACGGGCGGTGCAGGAGATCCTGGCGAAGCTCGAGGCCAAGCGCGAGGGCGCCCGGCTCGGTGGCGGCCGGCGGCGGATCGAGGCGCAGCACGCGCGCGGCAAGCTCACCGCCCGCGAGCGCCTGGAGCTCCTCCTCGATCCCGGCTCCTTCGAGGAGACCGACATGTTCGTCGAGCATCGCTGCGGCGACTTCGGGATGGACGCCCAGCACATCCCGGGCGACGGGGTGGTGACCGGCCAGGGCACGGTCGACGGCCGCCTCGTGTTCGTGTTCGCGCAGGACTTCACGGTGTTCGGCGGCTCCTTGTCCGAGGCGCACGCCGAGAAGATCTGCAAGATCATGGATCGCGCCATGAAGGTCGGCGCGCCGGTGGTGGGCCTCAACGATTCGGGCGGCGCCCGGATCCAGGAGGGGGTCGCCTCGCTCGCCGGCTACGCCGAGGTGTTCCAGAGGAACGTCCTGGCCTCGGGCGTGATCCCGCAGGTCTCGGTGATCATGGGCCCGTGCGCCGGCGGTGCCGTCTACAGCCCGGCCATGACCGACTTCATCTGCATGGTCAAGGACAGCTCCTACATGTTCGTGACCGGGCCCGAGGTGGTGAAGACCGTGACCAACGAGATCGTCACCGCCGAGGAGCTGGGCGGGGCCTCGACCCACACCCAGCGCTCGGGGGTGGCCGATCTGGCCTTCGAGAACGACGTCGAGGCGCTCTCGGAGATCCGCCGGCTCCTGGGCTTTCTGCCACTCAACAACCGCGAGAGGCCGCCGGTCCGCCCGACCGAGGACCCGGCCGAGCGCGAGGAGGCCTCGCTCGACACGCTCGTGCCGGACAATCCCAACAAGCCCTACGACATGAAGGAGCTGATCTCGAAGGTCGTCGACGAGGCCGAGTTCTTCGAGATCGCGCCCGAGTTCGCGAAGAACATCGTCACGGGCTTCGCCCGGATCGAGGGGGCCCCGGTCGGCATCGTCGCCAACCAGCCGATGGTTCTGGCCGGCTGCCTCGACATCGACAGCTCGCGGAAGGCCGCCCGGTTCGTGCGCTTCTGCGACTGCTTCGGGATCCCGCTCCTGACCTTCGTCGACGTGCCCGGCTTCCTGCCCGGCACGGCGCAGGAATATGGCGGGATCATCAAGCACGGCGCCAAGCTCCTCTACGCCTACGCCGAGGCCACCGTGCCCAAGGTCACGCTGATCACCCGCAAGGCCTATGGCGGCGCCTACGACGTCATGGCCTCCAAGCATCTGCGCGGCGACGTGAACTACGCCTGGCCCACGGCCGAGATCGCGGTGATGGGCCCCAAGGGTGCGGTCGAGATCATCTTCCGCAGCGACATCGGCGACCCCGACAAGCTCGAGCAGCGCACCCAGGACTATCGCGAGCGCTTCGCCAATCCGTTCGTGGCGGCGCACCGGGGCTTCATCGACGACGTGATCATGCCGCGCGGCACGCGCCGGCGGATCGCCCAGTCGCTCCGCTGGCTGGCCAACAAGAAGCTCGACAATCCCTGGAAGAAGCACGGCAACATTCCGCTCTGAGGCGGCGCCGGCTCAGACCAGGCGGCGGGCGAGGCGCCAGTTGCCGGCGACCAGGAGGCCCAGGAGTTCGACGAGGCGGCGCTGCAGGGCGCTGCGCAGCAGTCCCGGGGCGATCGGCAGCGGGCCGGAGGCGAGCACGGCGCTGTCGGGCAGCCGGCGGCGCTCCTGGATCCAGCGTCGCCGCAGGGCGATCTCGCGGCGGTGTCGGAACAGCCAGCGCCAAGCGTCGAGCCAGGCGCCGCCCCAGCCGTGCAGGAGCGAGAGCGCGAGGCTCGCGGCCTCGTAGGCGAGGAGGGTGGGTGCCAGCGCCAGGATGGTCCGCCCGGCGAAGTGCGTCGCCACCACGCGCAGGCGGTTGCGCATCAAGAGGTGCGCGCGCTCGCGCGGGTAGACGCCGCGCCCGCGATAGGCGAGCGCGGTGCCGCTGCCGCGGTCGTGGAACGCGACGGCCGCCGGCGCGCACAGGAGCCGCAGGCCGAACAGGCGCAGGCGGAGCGACAGCTCGAGGTCCTCGAGGTAGAAGAAGTAGCTCTCGTCGAAACCGCCGGCCGCCTCGATCGCGCGGCGCTCGACCAGCATGCAGCCCGACGGCGCCGCGTCGACGTAGGTCGGGCCCGAGGGGGCGAGCTCGGCGAGCGGGCGGAAGCCGTTGCGCAGGACGAGGGTGCCCACGACGTGCGGCGCGCCGCCGTCGCACTGCACCACCTCGCGCTCGGGGTGGAGGCGGATCCGCGGCAGCACCACCTCGGCCGGCATGCGCGCTCGGGCCGCGAGCATCCGCTCGAGGCCGTCCGGCTCGAGCAGGACGTCGTGGTCGACCCAGAGCACGAGCTCGCCGCGGGCGGCCGCGAGGCCCACGTTGCGGGCGGTGCCGGGGCCGCGATTGTCGGGAAGCGCCACCACCCGGACCGCCGGATGGGCGGCCGCGACCCGCGCCAGCGTCGCGTCGCTCGAGGCGTTGTCGACGAGCAGGATCTCGTCGAGCGGGCGGGTCTGCCGCTCGAGCGCGGCGAGGCAGCGCAGGACCCGGTCGCCACCATTGTGGCTGACCACCACGGCGCTGACCCGCGCCATGCCCGACTCCCGATACACCCGTCATTAGGCTACCCGAGGTCGGGGTGGTTGTCAGGCGGGCGATTGCGCGAGGCCGGGGGCCCGGGCGCAACCGTGGCGCGACCCGGTCGCTGGCCGGCGAGCGGCGCCGATCGGCCCGTCGCGACGCCGCAGAGCGCTGGCCGCCCCGCCCGCGAGGTGCTAGCTGCAGGGCGACGTCGGGTCCGGGGCGCCGCATGTTCCAAAAGATCCTGATCGCCAATCGCGGCGAGATCGCGTGCCGGGTGATCAAGACCTGCCGGCGGCTCGGCATCCGCACGGTCGCGGTCCACTCCGACGCCGATGCCGATGCGCTCCATGTCGAGCTCGCCGACGAGGCCGTCCGCATCGGCCCGCCGCCCGCCGCCGAGAGCTATCTGCGGATCGAGGCGATCGTCGAGGCCTGCCGGCGGACCGGCGCCCAGGCGGTCCACCCGGGCTACGGGTTCCTCTCCGAGCGGCCGGCCTTCGCGCGCGCCCTCGAGGCCGCGGGCATCGCCTTCATCGGCCCGCCGGTGGCGGCGATCGAGGCCATGGGCGACAAGATCGAGAGCAAGCGGCTCGCGCGCGCGGCCGGCGTCTCGACCGTGCCCGGCACGCTCGATTCGATCGCCGATCCCGACGAGGCCCGGCGGATCGCCCGCGAGATCGGCTATCCGGTCATGGTCAAGGCCTCGGCCGGCGGCGGCGGCAAGGGCATGCGGATCGCCCGGGACGAGCGCGAGCTCCTGGACGGGCTCGCCCGCGCCCGCTCCGAGGCCCGCTCCTCCTTCGGCGACGAACGGGTGTTCCTCGAGAAGTTCGTCGAGGAGCCGCGCCACATCGAGATCCAGGTCCTGGGCGACCGGCA
>CAZDFD010000082.1:0-20383 GCA_964504655.1 uncultured Geminicoccaceae bacterium | reverse complement strand
GCTCGAGATCCGCTGGGCCGAGGCCATCCGCGAGCTCATGCCGGCCTGCGAGCGGATCCGCTTCACGAGCTCGGGGACGGAGGCCACGCTCATGGCGGTCCGGCTCGCCCGAGCCGCCACGGGACGACGGAAGATCCTCCGCTTCCGCACCCACTTCCACGGCTGGCACGACCACATGACCTCGGGCTGGCAGACCCACATGGACGGGAGCGCCACCCGCGGCGTGCTCGACGGCGTGGCCGACAGCGTCGTCCTGTGCGATCCGAACGACCTCGCCGCCGTCGAGGCCGTGCTCGAGACCGACCGCGAGATCGCGGCCGTGATCCTCGAGCCGACCGGAGCCTCGTTCGGCATGGTGCCGACCCGTGACGGCTTCCCGCAGGCGTTGCGCGAGCTCACGGCGCGGCACGGTACCCTGCTGATCTTCGACGAGGTGGTGACCGGCTTCCGGGTCGCCCCGGGCGGCGCCCAGGCGGTCTATGGCGTGCGGCCGGACCTCGTGACGCTCGCCAAGATCGTGGCCGGCGGCCTGCCCGGAGGTGCCGTGGGCGGTCGTGCCGACATTCTGGAGGCGCTCGACTTCGTGCGAACCCGCGAGCGCGGCGAGGAGAAGATCGGCCACCCCGGGACCTTCAACGCCAATCCCGTCTCGGCCGCCGCCGGGATCGCGGCACTCGGGCTCATCGCCACGGGCGAGCCCAGCGCCCGGGCCAACGCCACGGCCGCGACGCTGCGCAGGCGCATCAACGAGGTCCTGGCCGAGGCCGGTGTGCCGTGGGCTGCGTACGGCAGCTTCTCGGGGGTCCATCTGTTCCTCAACCCCGAGAGGCGCCCGGTCGATCCGCTGGCGTTCGATCCGAGCACCGTGCCGTTCGCCGAGCTCAAGGCGCGGCCGCCGCGGTTGGCGCAGCGAATGCGGCTGGCCCTTCTCATCGGCGGCGTGGACGTCAACGGCCAGCTCGCCATGCTCGCCTCGGCGACGCACGGCCCCGAGGACCTCGCCGACACCGTGGACGCTTTCCGCGAGGCCATCCGCAGGCTCGCCCGCGAGGGCGACCTCGAGCTGTCCGGAAGGGCGTGAGCCCTACGCCACGTTCGCCCCGGGATCGCCGGGGCGGAGCCAGCATCTGCTTGACACTCGCGGCGCCAGCGCTTGTCAGTGCCGCAGGTTGCCGGCGGGGGCCGCCCGCTCGATGGATATCTACCTCCCGGTCGCCGAGCTCTCCGTCAACCTGCTGATCCTGCTCGGCCTCGGCGGGTCGGTCGGCTTCCTGTCGGGTGTCTTCGGGGTCGGTGGTGGCTTCCTGATCACTCCGCTCCTGATCTTCATCGGGATACCTCCGGCCGTGGCGGTCGGCACCGCTGCGCCGCAGGTCCTCGCCTCCTCGGTCTCGGGCGTGCTCGCGCACCTCAAGCGCGGCACCGTCGACATCAAGATGGGCCTCGTGCTCACCGCCGGTGGCTTTCTGGGCTCCGCCGGAGGCGTGATGGTGTTCCGTTGGCTGGCGGCCGTCGGCCAGATCGAAACGGTGATCGGGCTCGGGTTCGTTCTGCTGCTGGCCGTGGTCGGCGGCCTCATGCTGGTCGAGAGCAGCCGCGCGCTCCTGGCCCAGCGCCGGCCGGTGGCACGCCCGCCGCAGCGCGCGCATCGCCATCTCCTGGTGCATCGGCTGCCGCTCAAGATCCGCTTCACCGAATCGCGCCTCTACATCAGCGCGCTGGTGCCGCTCGCAGCCGGCGCGGTCGTGGGCGTGCTCGCCGCCGTGCTCGGCGTCGGTGGCGCCTTCGTCATGATCCCGGCGATGATCTACCTGATCGGCATGCCGACCCGGGTGGTGGTCGGGACCTCCTTGCTCCAGGTGAGCTTCGTCACCGCGCTCACCACCTTCCTGCACGCCTACAACAACCGGACGGTGGACATCGTCCTGGCGATCCTGATGATCGTGGGCGGCGTGGTCGGCGCCCAGCTCGGTGCGCGCGCGGGCAGCGCGCTGCGCGGCGAGCAGCTGCGCGTGCTGTTCGCGCTCCTGGTCCTCGCGGTCTGCGCACGGCTCGCCTGGGACCTCGTGGCCGAACCTGCCGACCTCTACTCGCTCGCCTCGTAGGCTCGGGCGGTCGCGGCTTCCCGGTACGCCGAGCCCACAATACATCTGGCCGGCCGAGCGTCGGCGGCGCATCCTCGACACCGGCGAAAGAGGCGGGGCCGGGTTGGGGGGAGCATGGAGCTGACCGCGCGGCAGCAGCGCGAGCTCGACTATCATCGCGAGCACGCGGCGCGGCACGCGCAGCTCCGGAACCAGCCGGTCGACACCGATGTCCTCGACCGCCTGGGCGAGCGGCCGTGGAACGCCTACTGGTACCTAATGGCGCGGGTCGCGGCCGAGCCCCTCGTCGGCACGCGGTGGCTCGTCCCGGGCTGCGGCTTCGGTGAGGACGCGATCCGCCTGGCGCTGCTGGGCGCCGAGGTCACGGCGACCGACCTCTCGCCGGAGTCGCTCGAGATCACCGAGACTCGCGCCCGCCGCGCGGGCATTCCGCGCGAGCGGCTCGCGACGATCGAGGCGCCGTGCGAGCGCATGCCGTTGCCGGCCGCGACCTTCGATGGTGTCCTCCTGAGGGACATCCTGCATCATGCCGACATCCCGGCTGTGCTCGACGAGCTTCGCCGGCTGCTCAAGCCGCGCGCCCGGATCCTCGGCAGCGAGCTCTACACGCACCGTGCCCTGCAGCGGATCCGGGAGAGCCGGCCGGTCTCCCGATGGCTCTATCCATGGGTCGCCAAGGTGATCTACGGCGGCCGCGATCCCTACATCACCGCCGACGAGCGCAAGCTCGACGAGCGCGACTTGGCCCGGATCGAGAACGCCTTCCCGGGCCTCCGGCTCACTTGGTACCTGCTCGTGGTGCAGCGCTTCCTGCCCGACTCCTCGGATGCGGTGGCCCGGCTCGATCGGGCGGTCCTGCGTGCTCTGGGCGCCGCCGGCCGGGTCCTGGCCGGGCGAGTCGTGCTCGAGGGGCGGATGCCGCTACCGAGGGCCTAGAGCCGGCCGAGCGGCTGGCCCGCCTGCAACGCCAGCAGCACTCCGGCCAGGACGACGAGCCCCACCAGCACGGCCAACGCGATCTTGAACAGGCTCCAGGGCCGCTCACCGTGCACCTCGCCGGTCCGACCGTTGACCAGCACCCGATAGTCCTTGCCGAGGAACCTGAAGGCCGCGACCCAGACGGGCAGCAGCACGAGCTTGTAGGTCTCGTTCGAGAGCGTGATGTCGAGCCGCTCGATCACCTGCTGGTCGCCGCCGATGTCGAAGCGCACGTCCTGCTCGATCAGCGCGCGCATCATGGCCCGGGCCTGCTCGTGCGCGTCCGTCACGGGAAGGGCGTAGAGCTCGGCCGAGAAGCCCGAGAGATAGTCCGGCGAATACGCCTTGAGGCCCTGCAGGTCCCAGGGCTCGAGCCGCTCCACGAGGTGTCGCGGCAGCTCCGCCCCGGCCGTCACCAGGAGATCGTCGAAGTCGCGGGTCACCCGGCCCTGGACGGGCGTCCATCGGATCTTTGGAACCTGGACGGCCTGGCGGACCCTCCGACCGTCCACCACCCGCTCGACGATGCGGGTCTCGTAGTAGACGTCGCCGCGCCGGCCCGCATAGCGGCTGGCGCTGCGGGCGTCGAAGGTCCAGTGGGGCACGTAGAGCCCCTCGAGACGCCCGCCGCTGCGCGCCTCGCGCGCCAGCCGCGACGGCGCGAACCACAGGCTGTGCAGCCAGTCGCGCACCAGCCGCCGCCCGTCCGGCTCGCCGATCACGAAGGGCAGCACCGCGCCGGGGGCGATCGCCCGCAGCGCCGCCGGATCCTGCACCACCGGGCTGGCGCAGGACGGGCACGGTCCGGCGTGCCGCGTGGTCGGGAAGCTGAAGGCGTAGCCGCACTGCCGGCAACGTTGCTCGACCGGTGCCGCCGGCGGCTCCGGCGGCAGGCGGGCCAGGGTTCGGTCGAGCTCGTTCTCGACCACCGCAGTTCCCGGCTCGACGATCCTGTTGACGTGGCCGCAGTAGCGGCAGGCGAGCTGCTGCGCGCCCGGCTCGAACGCCAGCACCGCACCGCACTGCTCGCACGCGAAGGTGCGCGCGGCCGGCGCGCTCACGAGCACGCCACCGACTGCCCGGTCGTCGCTCTCGACGCGCCGGCCCCAAGGGCTCGATCGCATCGCCTCAGCTGCTGCCGGGCAGGGGCGGCGGTGTCGTGGCGAGCAGCCGGGCCACGTCCTCGACCAGCCCGGCCGCGGTCCAGCCGGGCATGCCGGGCGACCAGACGAGCGTGTCGCGGCCGAGCGTGCCGGCTGCGGCGCGCCGCGCCAGCTCCTCGAGAGCGAACGGCCCGAGGGACCTGCCGGCCTCGGCGATGTGCCACACCCGTGCGGGAGGCGGCGGTGGTGGTGGCGGCGGGACCGCGGCCGCAGCCTCGGGGGACCGGCTCCCCCAGGGGCCGGTCGCCTGGGCGCCCAGCGCCTGGCCGACGATCACGCCGATGCCGGTACCGGCGGCGCCCGGGTTCTGCGCAGCCGCCCGCATCGCCTCGGCCGCCTGGAACTGGGTGTAGCGCGAGAGATCGCCCACGATCCCCATCGAGGTCCGGCGGTCGAGCGCCTGCTCGACCTCGGGCGGCAGGGAGACGTTCTCGACCAGGAGCGTGGTCAGCTCCAGGCCGAGATTGGCGAACTCCGGCGCGATCCGCCCGGCCACGAAACTGCCGAGCTGCTCGGTGTTGGCGGCGAGGTCGAGGGTCGGGATGCCGGAGCCTGCGAGGACCGTGCCGAAGCGGGTCACGATCAGGTTGCGCAGCTGGTCCGAGATCTCGTCGACGGTGAAATGGCCGTCGGTCCCGACCACCTCGCGCAGAAACACTGCCGGGTCCTTGATCCGGATGGCGTAGGTGCCGAAGGCCCGCAGTCGGACCGGCCCGAACTCCGGATCGCGCAGGATCACCGGGTTCTTGGTGCCCCACTTGAGATCGGTGAAGATCCGACTCGAGCAGAAGTAGACCTCGGCCTTGAACGGGCTCTCGAACCCGTGTGGCCAAGCCTGAAGGGTCGACAGGACCGGCAGGTTGCGCGTGTACAGCTCGTACATGCCGGGCGTGAAGACGTCCGCGATCTCGCCCTCGTTGACGAACACCGCGGTCTGGCCTTCGCGCACCGTCAGCTTGGCGCCGTACTTGATCTCGTTGCCGTGCCGTTCGAACCGCCAGACCATGGTGTCGGGTGAATCGTCGAGCCACTCGATGACGTCGACGAACTCGCCCATGAGCTTCGACCAGACCATGGCCTTCCTCCTGTGGGCGCTGCCGGGTCGGCCGCTCAGGCCGCCGGCCCGGCCGGGGCCGCCGCGTCCCGGGTGCGCGCCGATGCCGCCGCCAGGGCGTGCTTGAGCTCCTGCTCGAGCTTGACGAGGTCCTGCTCCGCCTGGGCCCGGCGGCGCTTGCCCTCGTCGGCGATCCGCAGGCTGTCCTCGATCGTCGCGATCAGGCTGGCGTTGGCCTGCTTGACCGTCTCGATGTCGAACACCCCGCGCTCGACCTGCTCGCGTACCTGGACGTTGACCTTCTGCAGGTTCTCGGCATTGGCCTTGAGCAGGTCGTTGGTCAGATCCGAGGCCGCCTTCACCGCCTCCGCCGCCTTGCCCGACCGGAAGATCGTGATCGCCTGGGCGAGCTGCTGCTTCCACAGGGGGACGGTGTTGGCGATCGTCGAGTTGATCTTGGTGATCAACGACTTGTCGTTCTCCTGCACGAGCCGGATCGACGGCAGGCTCTGCATCGTCACCTGACGGGTGAGGAGGAGGTCGTGGACGCGTCGCTCGAGATCGTCGCGGGCCGCGCGGATGTCGCGCAGCTTCTGCGCCTCGACCATGTCGCTGCTGGCCTCGACCTGCTTGGCGAGCGCCGGCAGCACGGTCTGGTCGAGCTCGCCGAGCTTGGCCCGCCCTGCGGCGATGTAGATCTCGAGCGTCCGGAAGTAGTTCAGATTGGCATCGTACAGCTTGTCGAGGTAGGTGACATCGGTGAGCAGCTTGGTCTTGTGCTTCTCGAGATCGGTCGTGATACCCTCGATCTGTCCCTTCACGTCGTCGTACTGACCGAGGAACTTCTCGATCTCGCTCTTCACCCCGAACAGCCGGGCGATGAAGCCGGGCTTCTCGTTCGGGTCGACATCGGGGATGTCGAAGTCCTTGAGCTTTTGAACCATGTTGTTGAGGAGATCGCCGGCTGGCCCGACCTCCTTGACCCTCACCTTCTCCAGCATCTGCTCGGAGATGGTGGAGAGCTGCTGCTGCGCCTTCGAGCCGAAGAAGATGATCGAGTTGGTGTTCGACATGTCGAGCTCGGCCAGAACGCTGCGGATCTGCTGCTCGATCGGGCCGTCGAGCCGGATCTGCAGGTCCTGCACGACCTCGGCGCCGAGCGCCGCGATGGCCGTGCCGAGATCGCCGGAGGGTGTGGCGCCCGCCACGGCCGGAGGCGCCGTCTGCGGCAGCGGGGGCGGGCTCTCGGGCTGGCTGGTCTGGCTCATCGTCTCTCTCCCTCCGGCTCGGCTCGATGGATACTCGGGCTCAGTGGACGCCCTCGCGACGGAGTTGGGTCTCCAGAACCTCGAGCTGGACCTCGAGGTCGAGCTTGTCGTCCCGCTTGAGGACCTCCTCCTGCTCGCGGAACACCTGCTCGATCGTGTCGAGCACGCGGCGAAAATTGTCGGCCAGCGGCGTATCGACCAGCTCGTGCTGCTGGTCGCCGAACTTGGCGATCACGTCGCGGGTTCCGTCGAGATAGGTGACCAGGAAGCGGCGGGCGCGCGAGATGTCGCGCGGGTCCTTCTCGATCTGCGCGAGCACGGCTCGCGCCTGCCGCGTGATCCGGCCGACCCGCTCGCCCAGCTCGCGCGATCGGAGCGAGGCGGCGGCGGTCTCGATCGCGCGGATCTTGGCGGTCGCTTCCTCGAGGACGCCCAGGACGTCGGCGGCCTTCATGCCCGCCCGGTCGGCCGCCCTGGCCACGGCGTCGCGGTCGGTGGTCGGGTCGAGGCCGTAGGCGAGGCGGCACCCCAGGAAGGTCAGCCCGCCATAGATCGCCGCGAGGAGCGGACCGCCGGGCGCCGCGAGCAGACCGATGACCGCCGCCCCCGCCGCCGCCGCGATCGAGCCCGCGAGCTTGGCGGGCAGTCTCGGCGCGCGCGCCAGGGTACGGCCCTGGAGCTCGGCCTCGGCCGCGAGCCCCCGCTCGATCAGCACGCTCGCGAGGAACAGGAGCCCGATCCCTGCGACCAGCGCCAGCGCCGGGCCTCCCTCGAGGCCCATCAGGCGGATCACCAGCGGCCACAGGAACAGCCCTGCGAACAGCTTGGGGATCCAGGCTCGGCGCGGGATCGGCGGGCCGGCCGCGGCGGCGGCGCCGCCGATCCGGCGCGAGCTCGGCCCGGGCGGGCTCACCAGGGCAACATCCTGGCCACCGGTGCCAGGAGCCCGGCGACGTTGGCCTTGACCCAGAGGGTCCCGAGCACGACCACGAGCAGCGTGCCGCCCAACGCCGACGAAGCGTTCATGCCCAGCCTCGACCCGTGCGCCCCGGTTCCCGCTCCGAACATAGCAGCCATCCCGATTCGGGCAACCGCGGTCGCGCCGTCGACCGGCCGGCGGTTCACGCGGCGTTAACCGCGGTCGGGCAGGCTTCGAGCCGCAGGCAGCGGCCCGGCCTCGCTAGCCCCGCCGGCCGCTGCTATCGTCCGAGCGGTGCGAGGCGGTCGGGAAAGGCGAGCGATGTGCGGGATCGTCGGCGTGATCGGTCGCGAGGCAGCCGCGCCGCTGCTGCTCGAGGCGCTGCGGCGGCTCGAGTATCGCGGCTACGACAGCGCCGGGATCGCCACCCTCGTGGACGGCGGGATCGACCGGCGGCGCGCCTCGGGCAAGCTCGACCGGCTGGCCGCCCGGCTGGCCGAGGCGCCGCTGCCCGGCACCACCGGGATCGGCCATACCCGTTGGGCGACGCACGGGGCGCCGACCGAGGACAACGCCCACCCGCACATCGTCGACGGTGTCGCCATCGTCCACAACGGGATCATCGAGAACTTCGCCGAGCTCAGGGCCGAGCTCGTGGCCAGGGGCCGGCGGTTCGCCAGTCAGACCGACACCGAGGTGGTGCCGCACCTGGTGTGCGAGCTGGTCGGCCAGGGTCTGCCACCCGAGCAGGCGGCGCGGGTCGCCGTCCGGCGGCTCACGGGCGCCTTCGCGCTCGCCCTGTTGTTCCGCGGTCGCGAGGACCTGATCGTCGCGGCTCGTCGGGGCGCGCCGCTCGCGATCGGCTATGGCGAGGGCGAGATGTATGTCGGCTCCGACGCGTTGGCCCTGGCGCCCCTGACGCGCCGCATCCAGTATCTCGAGGACGGCGACGTCGCCGTGATCGCGCGCGGCGGGGCGCGGATCTACGGTGCCGACGATCGGCCGGTCGACCGTCCGATCCTCCAGACGGCCCTGAGCGGCGCCCTGATCGGCAAGGGCAACCACCGTCATTTCATGGAGAAGGAGATCTACGAGCAGCCTGCCGTGATCGGCGACACGCTGCGCTCCTTCGCCGATCCGGCGACGCATCGGATCCGGCTGCCCGGCCTGCCATTCGATCCGGCCACCTTGCCGCGCCTGCTCGTGAGCGCCTGCGGCACCGCGGCCTATGCCGGGCTGGTCGGCAAGTACTGGTTCGAGAGGCTCGCCCGGCTGCCGGTGGACTGGGACATCGCCTCCGAGTTCCGCTACCGCGACTGGCCGCTCGTGCCGGGCGAGGCAGGGCTGTTCGTCTCGCAGTCGGGGGAGACCGCCGACACGCTCGCGGCGCTGCGCCACGTCCGCGCCGCGGGGCATCCGACCCTGGCCGTCGTGAACGTCCCCGAGAGCACGCTCGCGCGCGAGAGCGACGGGGTCCTGCGCACCCTGGCCGGTCCCGAGATCGGCGTGGCGTCGACCAAGGCGTTCACGACCCAGCTCGCCACGCTCGCCTGTCTCGCGATCGGGACGGCCGTGGCGCGCGGTCGGCTCGGATCGGAGCGCGAGGCGAGGCTCGCCCAGGCGCTCGACGAGGTGCCGGCCCGCATGCTCGGCGTCCTCGAGCACGCCCGCGCGGTCGAGACCATCGCCCAGGAGATCGCGGGTGCCCGCGACGTGCTCTACATCGGCCGGGGCGCCATGTACCCGATCGCCCTCGAGGGCGCACTCAAGCTCAAGGAGATCAGCTACATCCACGCCGAGGGCTACGCCGCCGGCGAGCTCAAGCACGGGCCGATCGCGCTGATCGACGAGGAGGTCCCGGTGATCGTCGTGTGCCCGTCCGACGAGCTGTTCGACAAGACCGCCTCGAACCTGCAGGAGGTGCGCGCCCGGGGCGGCCGCATCGTCCTCCTGTCCGACCGCGAGGGCCTCGCTCGGCTCGCCGACTATGCCTGGCGCAGCGTCGAGGTGCCGACCGTCGATCCCTTCGTGGCGCCGCTCGTCTACGCCCTGCCGGTCCAGCTGCTCGCCTACCACACCGCGGTCGCCAAGGGCACCGACGTCGACCAGCCGCGCAACCTCGCCAAGAGCGTCACGGTCGAGTGAGGCCGGCGGCGACCGGGCCCCGACGAAAGACGGCGAAGCGGTTTGCTCGTGGACAAAGCCGATTGCGCAGAAGCGAAGCCGCTTGCTCCCACCGGAGACGTGCGACCACGGCGCTGCAGGGCCGCAGGCTGCGGCCCCGCGGGGAACTTCATGCCGCACAGCCGATAGAAGTCCGACGAGGCGACGATCACGAGGTTCCTGAAGGCGGGCAGCGGCGGCGGCCCTGCTGACCGAGATCGGCGCCCATCCCCCGCCGTGCCCGCCGTCGCGCCGATCCCAGCGACCCGTGCGACGCTCGCTGGGCGGCGTGGCGCCCATGATCCCCGACGCGGCGCCCGGCCGCGAAAGGCCGACCAGCACGCGATCGTGGAGGCGATCCTCGACGTCCTGCGGGCGGGCTGCGCGTAGCGCCTCTTGCCACACGACTTCCCCGCCTGGCAGACGCTCTACGACTGTCTGCGCCTGCAGCCGCGGGGCGCGTGGGCAGGTGTCAACCCTACGCTGGTCATGGCCGACCGCGAGCGGAACGGTCGCGACGCCCCGCCCTCCGCCACCGTCATCGACAGCCAGACCGTCGGGACGGCGGATCAACCAGGCGATCGGGAGGCTATGGTGGGGAGCGACCGTGGGCCCGCTGGGGCCACGCAAGCGCTCCGGAAGGAAAGCGGATCAATGGGCGCAAGCGGCACATCCTGACCGATACCGACGGCCGCCTCCTCGCGCTCCAGGTCCATGCCGCCACCGTGCAGGATCGCGACGGCGCCAAGGGCGTGCGGAAGCCGTGGTCCGCCCGCTTCCCCTTCGTCGAGAAGGTCTGCGCCGACGGCGGCCCTCAGGCCGCTTCGCGCGGTGGGCGCAGGACAAGACCCATATCGCGCTGGAGATCGTGAAGCGCCCTGCCGGCGCGAAGGGCTTCGTGGTCATCCAACGCCGATGGTTCGTCGAGCGGACATTGGCATGGATCATGATGTACCGACGCCTGGTGCGGGGCCATGAACAGCTCACCACCGTCGCCGAGACCCTCATCACCCTCACCGCCATCACCACCCTCGTCGGACGGGCCGCCTGACGCTTCCCGAACACGTTCAGACCGATCTCGCATGGAGGGAAGGCGTGATCGTCGCGGCGCCGGCCGAGGCGCTGGTGACCTGACCCCTGTCGCTCATCCGGCGGTGACCGGGATCGCTGCTTGAGGATCGCGCGCGCCGGCGCTCATCGCCAAGAACGACGTCATCGCTGGCGTGCTCGACCGGAACGACGTCCCGAGAGGGCACGCCAGCCGCTGGACCCGCGAGAAGGTGACCGCACTGCGCAGCGGTCACCGCATCCCCGTCCGCAGGACCGGCGGGGACGGAGGGGAGCCCTGGCTCGAGCCGACCCACGCGACCGCCGCGATCGGCGTCGGGCGGAAAACCCTGCGGCTCGGGGCCAAGTCGGCAAACTCCACCTCGGCCGCACACCCCGATGGCCACCCCGGCCTGCGCCCGAACTCCAACAACCCCGTGGACGTAAACCGCACCTCCTGGCCGCGCCGTTCTTGACCAGCCCGTAAGCCCGTCCCTAGCGTCGCGCCTGAGGGAAGCATCCCCGCGCCTGCACGGCTCGGGCCGATGCCGGAGGTCGCGATGTCGCGAACATGGGTAAGATCACCGCTCGCGATTCTAGCCGAAGGTGCCGGCGGCGGTCTGGTGATCGAGGGCAGCCGGATCGCTGAGCTCCTGCCCCCGGGCGCGGCGCCCTCGGCCCCGGTCGACGAGACCGTCGACGCCTCGCGCCACGTGGTGCTTCCCGGCCTCATCAACACCCACCACCACTTCTTCCAGACCCTGAGCCGTGCCCATCCGCGCGCGCGGGACCGCGAGCTGTTCCCGTGGCTCGTGGCCAATTTTCCGGTCTGGGCGAGGCTCGACCGCGACATGTTCCGCCTCGCCGCCCGGCTCGCCTTCGCGGAGCTGCTGCTCTCGGGCTGCACGACGGCCATGGATCACAACTACATGGTCTTCGGCGGCCTCGAGGATGCGGTCGACATCGAGGTGCAGGAGGCGCGGGCGCTGGGCATCCGCGCCACCATCACTCGCGGGTCGCTGGAGCAGTCGCAGAAGGACGGGCGCATGCCGCCCGACACCGCGGTGCAGGATCGCGACACGATCCTGGCCGACAGCGAGCGCGTGCTTCGCGCCTATCACGACCGCAGCGACGGCGCGATGATCCAGATTGCGCTCGCGCCATGCGCGCCGTTCACCAACTCCGTGGAGCTCATGCGCGAGAGCGCGGCGCTCGCTGCGACCCATGACTGCCGGCTGCACACGCATCTGGGCGAGACGCGGGACGAAAACGACTTCTGCCTGACCACCCTGGGCTACCGGCCGGTGGACTGGCTCGACGACTGCCACTGGCTGCAACCGCGGGTCTGGCTCGCGCACGGCATTCATTTCTCCGGTGAAGAGGTCCGCAGGCTCGGCCATCACGGCGTCGGCGTCTGCCACTGCCCGACCTCGAACGCGGTGCTGGCCTCGGGCTTCTGCAAAACACTCGAACTCGAAGCGGCCGGGGCACCGGTCGGACTCGGGGTGGACGGAGCGGCCTCGAACGACAGCTCGAATCTGATGGAGGAGGTGCGGCACGCGTTGATGGTCAACCGGCTGGGGTACATGTCGGCCGCGAGGGTGACCCACCGCGACGTGCTGCGCTGGGCGACCGAGGGATCGGCGCGCTGCCTCGGCCGGTCGGACATCGGGCGGATCGCCGTCGGCATGCAGGCGGACCTCGCGATGTTCACACTGGACGAGCTGCGGTTCTCGGGGGCGCACGACCCCATCGCCGCGCTCGTGCATTGCGGGGCGAGCCGGGCCGACCGGGTGATGGTGGCCGGTGTCTGGCGGGTGATCGACGGGGTGATCCCGGGCTTCGATCAGGCGCGCCTGATCGCCGCGCATTCCGCCGCGGCGCGCCGGTTCCTCTGACCAGTCGGCGACGGCGGCGAGCCCTGCGGACCCCACGGGCCTGACACGGACCGGGGGGTCGGCTCACGGCCGCGGACCGCCGCACAGGGGCGGAGCGGGTCGCCGCCATGGCCGGGCGCCGGGACTCGGGTTGCGAGCGAAGCTGACCCCGGGTGAGTCGGGGGCGCCGGTGCGTCGCCTGCGCGGTCTTCGCCGCAAAGTTGGGCGGATAGGTATCGGACGAATGGCTTCTCCGGCGTTCGAGACTTCCATCGGCGCGGAATGATGCTGCAGCTCGAGCCGGATCGGCGGCCTGTGGGTTCTTCCCTCGGGGTCTTGCGACCGGCTCCAGTCTCCAGCCTCAGAAGGAGCCCGCCGATACCCGACACGGTCCTGACCCGCCGCCGGCTGCTCGGCGTCGGGGCTCGAGGGTTCGCCACTGCCGCCCTGCCGATCGGCTCGCGCGCCCGGCCCGGGCCCCGAGCCAAGTGAAGCTCGGCGCCGTCCGTGTCGGCTGGCGCGAGGATTTCGACTGGAACCAAGCCCATGCGGAGACGATCGAGGTCCTGCGCCGTCAAGCCAATGTGAGCTTGGTCGAGGAGGGGGACGTCGCCGAGACACAGGACGTGACGCGGTCGATGGGACCGATCATCAAGCTCGACGGCGCCGATTTCATGCTCGGCGTCTCTTTCGGCTACTTCGACCCGTTCATGATCGACCTCGCCAAGCGGCATCCCGATGTTCAGGTCCGCCACGCCGCCCCGCCGTCGAGCGCGGAACGCCATCTCGCCCACTTCTCCTGTCGGCCGCCATCTTCTCCGTGTCCCCAATGGTGCGCGGCACGAGCCCGCCGCGGAAGCTCGAGCTCCTCCGCCGCGGCAGCTTCGGCGGCAGGTTCGCGATACAGTACACGCCGGGAGGGCTGGTGCCGCTGATCCTGACGGCGCTGGCCTTCGCGATCCCCGCGTGCATCGGGCCGACGATGACCGGGGCCGAAGGCGCGCGGGTGCTGGGCGGCTTCGCCGCGGCCGCCGTCGCGATCCCGCCGGTCTCGACGGGTCGGACGGCGCCGCTGACGCCGGCGCTGATGGCCGTCGCGGGGATGGCGGCGGTCTCGAGCCGACGCTCCCGCTCGAAGCGATGGGCGCCTCGGCGGTAGCGCTGCAGTCGGGCGCGCCGTGGCTCGGGGGCTCGCGGCCACGGACATCGGGCTTGCGGTGGTGCTGTGGTGACACCTCGCCGGCACTCGAGCCTGCCCCATCCTGCAGATGAGCGGTGACAGCGCGCCCTCGGCCCTGGCGATGGCGGTCGATCCGACCCGGGTTCGGATCCTCGCGACCACTGTCGGAGGGGCGTTCGCGGGCATTAGGTAATAGTTCGTCTCATTGTCCCATCTGGGCGCGTAGGCAGAAAGCGGTCCTCGCATCAGGGGGCTGATGGCGATGGCCTTGGTGATCGTCGCGCGCTGGAAACCGCTGCGCTGTCAAGGCGCCTTCCGTTCATGCCAAGCAAACCGAGGGGAACGAGGCGAATTGTCTAGTATTACTTCTCTTTCCTAGATAGATGGAGGTTCGAATATTTTGGAGATCGGGTGGATCTTTTGATCCGATCCGAAATATTTTACCAAGATATTGTTTTCGACAACGATTGGACCATTCAGTTCGGGATAGGATTGGACATTCCCGAACCAGCTCCCGGATCGGCGGCACGCAAGCCGACGCTTCGAGGTGTGCGGGGATGCGAAATGGATGTCTTCTCATCCGAACACGACGCTGTGCCAGAGCGAGCGCAGCGTACAGGCGGGTCGCCGGCGCGCTCTTCCTTGCGGCCGCCTCGAGAGGGGCACGACGTTCCCGGGGGCTCGAAGACAGCCCTGACATGTGCGATCTCTTCAGTCACGCACTGCAGCACTGCAAGAACATGACACCCGCGCTGCGAGCAAGCCTCGGGTCCGTACGCTTCCGACGGGGAGCTCCAACTCATTGGCTCTCAAACACGCTCCTGAGCAAACCGTTCTTGACCACTCACTCGAGCAAGGTGCGCCCAGCTACGAGCCGCCCGTCGAGCGTGCCTTCGACGAGGAGTGCCGTGGTCCACCCCTGCGCCCCGCCGAGACCGGCGGGGTCGACCTGAACCGCGACCGCACCCTCCGTCTCCTCGCGCACGAAACGCACGAACCGATCGGTCCGGTCGGCCGTGAAGCCGGTGCCGTCGAGGAGCGGTGCCAGGTCGATCAGGTCGCCGTCGCCGGCACGGAAGTCCAGGAAGACGTCCGGACCGTCGGGCTCGCCCGCGCCCGGAACGTCGAGCGCGGTCACCACACCCAGGCGGACGAGATCGGCACCGGGCCCGCCCAGGAGGATGTCGCGTCCGGGTCCCCCAACGACCAGGTCGTCGCCCCGGCCGCCCTCGAGCCGGTCCTCGCCGCCGAGGCCGAACAGGACGTCGTTGCCGCGGCCGCCCACGATCAGGTCGTCGGTCTCGGCCGACCCCACGAGCGGTGCCTCGGGGACCAGGAAGCGGACCGGCAGGCTCGCGAGATCGCCGCCGGGCTCGCGGGCCTCGAGCAGCACGGTGTAGGTGCCGGGCTCGAGGGCCCCGGCCTCGCCCTCGAGGGCCAGTTCGTCGGCCAGGGCCGCGAACAGGTCGGCCGGGACCGGCCGGTCGGTGGTGAAGCGGAGCACGACGTCGCTCTGCTCGGCGAGCCGGATGCCGCTCGGCCCGCCCGCGATCAGCACCTCGCCCGACGGGTCGAGCGCCAGTCCCGGACCGAGCGCCAGTCGCCCGCCGCCGTCCGGGTCCGCGAGCCGCACCTCGAGGCCCTCCAGCTCGCCGGTCCGGCTCGCGAACGCGAAGCCGAAGCGGAACCCGCCGTCGGTCGCGGCGACGGTCACCGCCGGAGGCAGGGTCAGCTCGACCACGACGTCCTGGTAGTCGCGGTCGCCTCCGGCGAGCGGGCTGTCCTCGAAGGCGAGCCGCAGCCGATCCGCGCCGGCCAGCCCGAGCAGGTGATGCTGGGTGATCGCCCCGCCGTCCGGTGCCGGAGGCAGGCCCTGACCCGGGTCGTCCCGGTTGAGGCCGCGGGTGACGACCGTCCCGCCCGCGAGCGGCAGGCCGTCGACATGGGCGAGCGTGTGCCAGAGGTCTCCTTCGAGGGGGAGCGCGCGCCTGCCGTTCAGCAGGACGAGCTCGAGGCCGGCGTCGGCGACGTCGGGAGCTCCCGGCACGAGGCCGCCCGGCGCGGTCTCCCGGAAGGCCAGCTCGAGGGCTCCAGCCGAGGCCAGCTCGGGGTTCAGGCGGAACCCGTCGGCGAGCAGGAACAGGCCGAGCGTCTCGCCCGGGCGCAGCCCCTCGCCACTCGGGTCGACCCGGAAGCTGGTGCCGGCCGCGACCGCGCCCACATCGGCCGCGACGAGCGTCGGCGGACCGATCCGGCCGTCGGCGCCCACGATGTAGGCGCCGAGCGCGCTGCGGAAGGCGGCGCCCGCGCCGCTCACCGACAGGTCGACATAGGGCAGGCGCTGCTCGACGGTGAGCGCGCCGGCGTCGCCGAACACCGCGAGACCGAGCTGCGCGAAGGCGGCGCCCGCGAACAGGTCGGTGCCGTCGGTCAGCGCCGGAAGCGCCACGGTCGAGCCGAAGTCGCGGGCGGCCGGCGCCAGGAGCGGCTGCTGGATGGTGACGTCGCGGGCGGCCGCCAGCTCCAGGCGCGGCGCCGTCGCGAGCGGGCCCGTCTCGGGGCCGTCGCCGATCCCTCCCTCGGATCGCTCCGTCGGGTTCTGCGGTCCGAGCACGCCGAGCGCGACGATCGAGCCGCCGACGCCCTCCCCGAGCCCGGCGAAATCGGCACCGCCGCCGGTCCGCTGCTCCCAGCCCGGACCGGCCGCCGGCTCGATCGGCGAGCTGCGCTCGAGCCCCGGCAGGAGCAGGTCACGCGCCTCGCCGGCGCCGAGCCGGGCGTAAGAGGGCGGGCTCAGGGCATCGCGGGCGGCGACGCTCTCGAACGCCTGGTCGACGATCCGCCTGCCGGCGCCGTTGCGGAACTCGATCTTGCCGACCTTGCCGTCCGGATCCTCGAGCAGCACGCAGACGGTGCCGGTGTCGACCACGCAGCCGAACGCGGTGCCGCGGATGCCGATCGTGCCGGCCGGGGTGCGGACCTCGACGCCCTCCGGGCTCGTGCCGGCGATCAGGCCGGTCACGTAGAGGAACGTTCCCTTGAGGACCGAGAGCACGAACGAGGCCTTGCCGGCCGAGGGATCGTAGACCAGCTCGTCGAGCACGATCCGGGCGCCGGGCCCGGTCGAGAGCGTCGTGCCGTCGTCGAACCGGATCAGCAGCCGGCCGTCCGGGCCGGTCTCGATGACCTCGCCCTCGTGGACCGGCGAGCCCGGCCGCAGCACCGCGGGCCCGGCCGCGGCCGAGCGGACCGCGCCCTCGACGGATTCGACCCGGCCGATGCTCCGCACCGCGACCGGCGGAGCCGAGGCTGGCGGCGTGATCGCCTGCGCCAGCAGGATCGCGCCGTCGCGGGGGGCTCCGGAACCGGAGCCGGAGGATGCGCTGCCAGTGTGTTCGCCCAAGGGTTGCCTCCCGTCACCGCGGCTGGCTAGCACGGCCCCGTCGTGCTTGTCTCAGGCGGTGGCGGCGGCGGCGCCACATTGTGCCCGCGAGTGAGGTTGCGCGCTCCATGATACGCCGCAGCGCAGGCGCGATCGCCTCCGGCTGGCGGTACCTCCCCTCCGGCCGCCGCTCGGTCGAGCTGCTGGCCCTGGTCCTGGTGGCCGGGCTCTTGGCGCTGCGCATCGTCGATCCCGTGCCGCTCGTGGTGCTGCGCCAGCAGGTGCTGGACGGCTTCCAGCGACTGTCGCCCCGCCGGGAGCAGGCCTTCCCGGCGGTCGTCGTGGACATCGACGACCGTGCCCTCCAGGTGCACGGACAGTGGCCGTGGCCGCGGGATCTGGTGGCGCGCCTCCTCGAGCGCATCCTGGCCGGCGCCCCCCGCGTGGTCGCCTTCGACATGCTGTTCGCCGAGCCCGACCGCCTGTCCTGGGCGGCGATCGCCGATCGGCTCGCCGAGCACGCGCCCGAGGTCGGCGCGCAGCTCCTTCGCCTGCCGGGAACCGACCGAACCCTGGCCGACGCGATGCGCGGCCGGCCGGTCGTGCTCGCCCAGGTCCCGTTGCTCGAGGCCCTGCCCGGCGCGGCCGGCCCGGGCTCGGCGGGCGCGGCGCTGGCCGAGCTCGGCGGCTCGGCGCGGCCCTACCTGCCCGCTTTCCCGGCAGTCCTCGCCAACCTTCCCGAGCTCGAGGCCGCCGCCGCCGGACACGGCAGCATCGGCCTGCCGGCCGAGCTCGACAACGTCGTCCGTCGGATTCCTCTGCTGGTGCGCGCGGACGAGCGCGTCGTGCCCGCGCTCGCGGTCGAGATGCTCCGCGTCGCCGCCGGGGAGACCACCATCCTGGTGCACGTCGACGCCGCCGGCATCGCCGCGGTCACGGTCGGCCGCCGGCGGATCGCGACCGACCGCAACGGCATCAAGGCGGTGCACTTCGCCCCGCCCGACCCGCGTCGGCGGATCGGCGCCGCCGAGCTTCTCGGGGATCCGGCCGCCGCCGCGCGGCTGCGTGACCGGCTCGTGATCGTCGGCAGCTCGGCCGCCGGCCTGCTCGACATCAAGGCGACGCCGATCTCGGCGGCGATGCCCGGCAGCGAGGTGCACGCCCAGCTGCTCGAGGCGATCCTGGCCGGAGCCGACGTCACACGCCCGGCCACCGCCCTCGGGCTCGAGCTGGCGCTCGGCCTCGCCACCTGCCTGCTCGTACTCGCCCTCGTGCCACGGCTCGGCGCCGTCGCCACGCTCGGGCTCGGCGCGCTGGTGGCGGCGCTCCTGGTGGGTGGTGCCCTCTACCTGTTCGTCGAGCGCCGACTCCTGATCGACACGAGCTTCCCGGCCCTGGCCGGCCTGATCGTCTATGGTTTTCTCGTGTTCGCCAAGTACGCCCGCGAGGAGGCCGGGCGGAAGGCGGTGCGCAACGCCTTCGGGCGCTACCTCTCGAGCGACATGGTCGACCGGCTGGTCGCCGACCCCTCGGCGCTCCGCCTGGGTGGCGAGCTGCGCGAGGCGACGGTGATGTTCGTCGACGTCCGCGACTTCACGGCCATCACCGAGCGGCTCGGCCCGGAGCGGCTGACGGTGCTCGTCAACCGGGTCCTGACCGCCATCGGCGACGCCATCCAGGCCCGCGGCGGCACCATCGACAAGTTCATCGGCGATGCCGTCATGGCGTTCTGGAACGCACCGCTCCTCGACCCCGACCATCGGCGCAGCGCCTGCGTGGCGGCCCTGGACGTGCTGGCCGCGGTCGCCCGGCTCGACGCCGAGCTGCAGGCCGAGGGCCGCGACGGGCGCGAGCCCTGGCCCCGGGTGCGGGTCGGCATCGGCCTCAACACCGGCCAGTGCCACATCGGCAACATGGGCTCGCAGCAGCGCTTCAGCTACTCGGCGCTGGGCCGGCCGGTGAACGTCGCCGCCCGGCTCGAGACGCTGACCAAAGAGCAGGGCTTCCCGATCCTGGCCGGAGAGGAGACCGCACGCGGCGCCCCCGAGCTCGCCTGGCTGGAGCTCGACCCCGTGGTGACCCGCGGGTCGCGCGAGGCGACCGGGCTCCGGGCGCTCATCGGCGATGCGGCGGTTGCGACGAGCCCGGCCTTCGCCACGCTGCGGGAGGCTCACGCCGCCGTCCGTGCGGCCCGCGCCACGGGCTCGGACCCGCGCCTGTCCGATGCCCTGGCGGCCGCCGAGGCGGCCCTGGCCGGCCTGCCCGGCCGCCCGCTGGTCCGAACCGTCGCGGGCGCGACCGGGGGCACCGTACGGGACGCGGTACCCTGACCGGCAGGCCCCGCGCCGTGTCGCTCAGATGCGGCGGCCGGACTGCTTGTCGAACACGTGCACGTGCTCGAGCTTGGGCGCCAAGTTCAAGACGTCGTTCGGGCTGAGCGGGTAGCGCTCGCGGAACAGCACCTGCACCTCGCCCCCCGCCCAGTGCACGATCGCCAGGATCTCGGCACCGGTCGGCTCGACCACCACCACGCGTCCGTCGATCCCGTCGCCGTCCCGCCGCATCTCGATGTGCTCGGGGCGCACGCCATAGACCACCTGCTGACCGTCGCGCGCCGCGGTGTCCGGCGGCAGCGGCAGCCGGGTGCCGTCCTTGGTGACGGCGACGGGGCCGGCACCGTTGCGCTGCACCGTGCAGTCGATGAAGTTCATCGAGGGCGATCCGATGAAGCCCGCGACGAACAGGTTCGCCGGCCGGTCGTAGAGCTCGAGCGGCGCCCCGATCTGCTCGACCAGCCCGAGCTGCATGACCACGATTCTGTCGGCCATCGTCATGGCCTCGATCTGGTCGTGGGTGACGTAGACCGAGGTGGTCTTGAGCCGCTGGTGCAGCTCCTTGATCTCGGTGCGCATCTGCACGCGCAGCTTGGCGTCGAGGTTGGAGAGCGGCTCGTCGAACAGGAACACCTGCGGGTCGCGGACGATCGCCCGGCCCATCGCCACGCGCTGCCGCTGGCCGCCCGAGAGCTGCCGCGGGTAGCGCTCGAGGAACTGCTGCAGGCCCAGGATCTCGGCCGCGCGCGCCACCCGCCGCTCGATCTCGTCCCGGGGCGCCTTCCGCAGCTTCAAGGAGAAGGCCATGTTCTCCTTGACCGTCATGTGCGGGTAGAGCGCGTAGTTCTGGAACACCATCGCGATGTCGCGGTCCTTGGGCGGCACGTTGTTGACCACCCGGCCACCGATCGCGA
>CAZDFD010000081.1:0-21214 GCA_964504655.1 uncultured Geminicoccaceae bacterium | reverse complement strand
ATGGCCGAGCGGCAGATCCTCTACGAGCGTCTCACCTGGCCCGAGATCCGCGAGGCGGCGGAGCGGGATGCGGTCATCCTCCTGCCCTTCGCCTCGATCGAGCAGCACGGCTTCCATTTGCCCGTCGACGTCGACCTCCGGCTGGCGCGGGAGGTGTGCCTGCGGGCCGCGCGCCGGAACCCGCACACCCTCGTCATGACGCCCATGGCGTTCGGCTTCGAGCCGCACCACATGGCCTGGCCCGGGACGATCGACGTCGATTGGGACGTCCTGATCCGCTACGGGGTCTGCGTCGTCTCCTCGCTCGTGCGCTCGGGATTCCGCCGCATCCTCCTGATCAACGGGCACGGCTCGAACCGGCCGATCCTGGAGATGATCGTCCGGCTCGCGCAGGTGAAGCACCCGGAAGCCCTCGTGGCCGGCCAGTCCTGGTTCGCGCTCGCCAAGGTCGCCGAGGTGTTCGGGCCGTTGCAGGAGAGCCGGTTCACGAGCCACGCCTGCGAGCTCGAGACCTCGGCCTATCTGGCGATCGACCCGGATGCCGTGAAGATGGAGCGGGCGGTCCGGGACGAGACCTTCCGCCGGAGCCCGCACGTCTGGGCGGACCTCACCGGCCGCCGGCCGGATCCGGATTCGACCGTGCCGCTCGTGATGATGGAGTATTTCTCGACCGGCTCGCTCTCGGGGGTGCGCGGCGATGCCACCAAGGGCACCGCCCAGAAGGGCGAGGCGGCGCTCGAGGCGGCCGCGGCCGAGGTCGCGGCGATCGTCGACGAGCTCCGCGCGCGGGCCATCCGCCTGCCCGAGACCTTCCACAGCACGCCGGTCGAGGCCCTGCGGCGGCGGCTCGCGGAGGGTTGAGCGCGGCACGCCCCGGCGACGGCGGGCGGCGGGCGGCGCTCCTGCTCTGCCTGGCGCTCGTGCCGGGGCTCGCCGGCAACATGACCTTCCAGGCGCTGATCCCCGACCTGCAGGGCGAGCTCGCCCTCTCGGCCACCCAGGTGGGCTGGATCTCGACCGCCAACTATCTCGCCTATGCGCTCGCCGCGCCGCTGCTCGTGGGCGCCACCGACCGCATCGACGCGCGCTCGGTGATGGCGGTCGGCCTCGCGGTCTCGGTGGTGGCCGGGATCGGCTTCGCGCTCCTCGTCCAGGACTTCTGGTCGGCGCTGTTGTGGCGGGCGGTCGCCGGGGTCGGGATCGCCGGGACCTACATGCCGGGGCTCAAGGCCCTGACCGACCGGACCTCGGGCCCCGGTCAGCCGCGCCTGCAGGCGCTCTTCACCGCGGTCTACTCGGTCGGCACGGCGGCCTCGACCTGGCTGTCGGGGCTCCTGGCGGTCGCCGCGGGCTGGCGCCCGGCCTTCCTCGTGACCGGCCTCCTGCCGGTGGCCGCGGCCCTCCTCCTGCCCGCCCTCGGCGGCCACCGCCCGGCCGGTCGCACCGCCACCGGTCGCGGCGGCCCGCGCGCCGTGCTGGCGCAGCGCCGCGCCCTCGGCTTCGCGCTCGCCTACGGGGCGCACTGCTTCGAGCTGTTCGGCCTGCGCACCTGGCTCGTGGCGTTCCTCGTCTTCGCCGCGGCCGAGGGCGGGGCCGCGGTCGACCGCGCCTGGATCGCCACGCTCGCCACGATCGTCCTCTTGCTCGGCCTGCCGGCGAGCCTCGTCGGCAACGAGCTCGCCGGCCGGCTGCCCAGGGCGCCGACGGTGGCGGCGCTGATGCTCGCTTCGGCCGCGCTCGGTGCGGCCCTGGGCCAGGCGGTGCCGCTCGGCTTTCCGGTCGTGGTCGCGCTGACGCTCCTCTATGGCTGGCTCGTGATGTCCGACAGCTCGGCCATCACGGTCGGCACGGTGCAGGCGGCGGCACCGGAGCTCAAGGGCCAGACGCTCGCCGCGCAGACCCTCCTGGGCTCGGTCGGGGCGATGCTCGCACCGCTGCTCTCGGGGCTCGTGCTCGACCTGGTCGGCCCCGACACCGTCGGCGGCTGGACGGCGGCCCTCGCCACGGTCGCGGCCGGCGCGCTCCTAGGCCCCCTGGCACTGCGCCGGCTCGCCCGCGACTGAGCGCCGGGCGATCGCCTCGAGCACCGCTGCCGGTGCCGCGAACGCGGCCGCCGCCGGCACCGCGCGGCAGGCGGCGATCGCGGCGGCGGCACCGGCCAGGATCCCGGAGGCCACGCCCGCGAGCGCGGCACCGTCGGAGAGGACGAGCGCGGCGCCGCCGTCGGCCCAGGCCGGCCAGCGCCCGCTCGCCGGGTCGAGCACCAGCGCCGGTCGCCCGGCCTCGCGGCAGAGCCAGAGGAAGCGGGCCGGGGCCACCACCTCGGTCAGGCCCGCGTCCACGACGAGGAGCCCGGCCGCGGCGGCGCCGAGCGCCTCGCGGAGCTCCTCCTCGGGGCAGTCGCGGACCGTGCCGACCGGCACCGGGTGGGCACCGCCCAGGCGCAGCAGGGCCGCGAGCGGCGCCCCCCCGAGGCGGGTCAGATGCGCCGTCGGCAGGACGATCCCGGGCCGCTCGCCGGCCGCGGCCGGGCCCGCGAGCCGCACCAGCCCGGCCGCGGCCCAGGCGCAGCCGGCGGCGAGGCTCGCGGCCACCAGAGCGGCCTCCGCCTCGAGCCGGGCGGCGAGCCCGGCCTCCGGCGGCTGCGGACCTGCGTGCGACATGCGGCGAGCCTATCGGGTGGCGCCGCCCGGGTCGAGGTGCCGCGCTCCGCCTTGCGGCCGGCGCCGCCGGGGATTATCTCGGGCGCGCCCGTTCGCGGAGGGGTGCCGGAGCGGTCGAACGGGGCGGTCTCGAAAACCGTTGTACCCGGCGACGGGTACCGAGGGTTCGAATCCCTCCCCCTCCGCCAGCTCACGCGCGCGAGCCGACGCCCTCGGACGGCTGCCTCCGAGGTGGGGCTGTCGGGCGCCGTCCGCCTCCCCACCTCGCCCTGCGCCCCGGGGCCCCGGTCGGGGGTGAGAACCGCTCAGGTGGCGAGCGCGTCCAGGACCGGACAGGCCGGGATCCGATCGCCCGTGCACCTGGCCGCCATCTCGGCCAGCACACGCTCGATCCGCCGCAGATCGGCGATCTTGGCGCGTACCCCGGCCAAGTGGCGCTCGGTGCGCTCCTTGACCTCGGCACAGGTTTGCGTGCCGCCGTCGACGAGGGCCAGGAGCCCGCGAATCTCCTCGATCGTGAAGCCGAGCTCGCGGGCACGGAGGATGAAGCGCAGGCGCGCGACGTGGCCGGCGTCGTAGACGCGGTAGCCGGCCGCCGTGCGCGGTGGATCGGGCATCATGCCGATCGTCTCGTAGTAGCGGACCGTCTCGAGGTTGCAGCCGGTGCGCCGCGCCAGCTCCGCCCGCCGCAACCCCCTCGCCGGAACGTGATCGCGCATCAAGCGAGGGACCCTTGAGTCTGTAGCTGCTACAGATCCTAGCCTGCATCCATCGGACGTCGAGAGGTGTCGCGCATGCTGGAGACGAGGGTGGGTACCGGGGCGCTGGACGGCGCGGGGGTGACGGCGACCCGCAAGGAGGGCTGGCTCGCCGCCGCCGGCCTGATCGGCGCCATCCTCGCGTCGAGCTGCTGCGTGCTTCCGCTGCTGTTCGTGACGCTCGGCATTTCGGGTGCCTGGATCGGCAACCTGACCGCGCTCGAGCCCTACAAACCCTACGTCGCAGGCGTCGCGTTGGTGTTCATCGGCCTCGGTTTCCGGCAGGTCTACGCGAAGCCCGCACCCGCCTGTGTGGACGGCTCCTGGTGCGCGAGACCCCGGTCGGCCGGCATCGCCAAGACCGCCCTCTGGCTCGCCACCGTGGTGGTCCTGCTCGCGCTGACCATCAATTGGTGGGCGCCACTCTTCTACTGACACCGAACCAAGGAGTGACCGCCATGCAACGATCCCTCGTTCTCGCCGCCGCCCTGCTCGCCCTCGGCGGGCTCGGCTGGGCAGCCGGGACGATCGAGCTACCGGCCGCCGCCCAGTCCGCTTCCCACCAGGTGGCGGTCGCCCGGACCCGGACCTTCGCCATCGAGAACATGACCTGCGCCTTGTGTCCGGTCACGGTGAAGAAGGCGATCGAAGGCGTGGCCGGGGTGAAGTCGGTGGCGGTGGATTTCGACGCCAAGACGGCGACGGTGGTCTTCGACCCGTCGGTCACCAACGAGGACGCCATCGCCGCGGCCTCCACCAAGGCGGGCTATCCGGCTGTGGTCGGAGGCTGAGGCCCTTGAAGGACTCGACGATCCTCAAGACCGGTGCTGTCGGCGCGGTGATCGCCTCGATCTGCTGCCTCACGCCGGTGCTGGTGCTCGCATTGGGCGCCGTCGGCCTGTCCGCTTGGCTCGGCTGGATCGACTCTGTGCTTCTGGCAGCGCTCGCGCTGTTTCTGGCCATGACGGGCTATGGCCTCTGGCGAAGGCAACGTGCGGCGGCCTGCTGCGCCGACGCGCCGCAAACTACCAAGGAAAGAGCCTGACATGGCCGATTGCTGCACGACTGGCAGGCGGAGGAAGGCCTACGACCTCGCCGTCATAGGCGCGGGTTCGGCGGGGTTCTCCGCCGCCATCACCGCGGCCGAACAGGGCGCCAACGTGGCGCTGATCGGTCGCGGCACCATCGGCGGCACCTGCGTCAATGTCGGCTGCGTGCCGTCGAAGACCATGATCCGGGCGGCCGAGGCGCTGCACGACGCGCGCGCGGCGGGACGGTTTCCGGGGCTGTCCGGCGAGGCGGGCGTGGATGACTGGCGGAAGCTGATCGCCGCCAAGGACGACCTCGTCTCGTCGCTGCGGCAGAAGAAATACGTCGACCTCCTGCCCGAATATGACGGCATCGCGTACATCGAAGGCGCGGCGCGGCTGAACGGCGCCGGCGTCGTCGTCGATGACACGCCCATGGCCACCGGAAAGACCATCATCGCCACTGGTGCGCGTCCGTCCGTGCCGCCGATTCCGGGCATCGAGAAGGTGCATTACCTGACCAGCACGACGCTGCTGGAGCTGGAAGAGCTGCCGCGGAGTCTGATCGTGATCGGCGGCGGCTATATCGGTGCGGAGCTTGCGCAGATGATGGCGCGCATGGGCGTCGCCGTGACCATCCTCTGCCGGTCGAAGCTCCTGCCGCAGGTCGAGCCCGAGGTCTCCGAAGCCCTGGCCGTGGTCTTCCGCGCCGAGGGCATCACCCTCCATTGCGGCATTGCCTACGAGGCCTGCCGAGAAGACGAGACGGGCGTAACCGTCCGCGTCCAGGAAGAGGGCAGACCCATCGAGATGAAGGCGGAGCGGCTTCTGGTCGCGACGGGGCGCACGCCCAACACCGCGGCGCTGGGCTTGAGCGATACCGGCATCGAACAGGACCGCCGCGGCGCCATCGTCGTCGATGAGCGCATGCGTACCTCGAAACCAGGCGTCTATGCGGCCGGCGATGTGACCGACCGCGACCAGTTCGTCTACATGGCGGCCTACGGGGCCAAGCTCGCGGCGCTCAACGCCCTGAACGGCGACAGCCTCGTCTACGACAATGGAGGCATGCCCTGGGTCGTGTTCACCGACCCGCAGGTGGCGGGCGTCGGCCTGGCCGAGGCGGCGGCGAGAGCCGCCGGCCATGCGGTCAAGACGTCCATCCTGCCGCTCGACCAGGTGCCGCGCGCGCTCGCGGCCCGCGACACGCGCGGGCTCGTCAAGCTCGTGGCCGACGCCGGGACCGACCGCCTGCTCGGCGGTCAGATCCTCGCGCGTGAAGGCGCCGACAGCATCCAGACCCTGGCGCTGGCGCTGAAGTTCGGCATGACCGCCAGGGCGCTCGCCGAGACGATCTTCCCCTATCTCACCACGGTCGAGGCGTTGAAGCTCGCCGCCCAGAGCTTCGGCAGGGAGCTGGCCAAGCTCTCCTGCTGCGCCGGGTAGCGCTCGCCCGGGTCGACCCGAGGGTCAACCGGCCCCGGCGGCCGCCGGGGCCCAGGGGTTGCGGGCGGTGCGGCGCTCGCGGAAGCCCTGGCGCAGGAGGCCCTCGGCCGCGGCCAGGGGGATCCCCCCGGTCGGGATCACGACCGCGGCCTTGCCGTAGCCCATGAGCCCGAGCCCGGCCGCGAGATCCTGGACCGCCACGCCCAGCCGCTCGATCCGGTCGGCGAGCCGGTCGGCGGTCGGCCGCGGGCTCAGCCGCGGATGGTAGAAGTCGTTGTGGCAGGCCACGTACCAGCGCTCCACCTGGAGCGCCGTCAGCATCCGGTCGACCTCGGGCAGCGACAGCCGGAAGATGTAGTTGCCCCAATCCTCGAACAGGAGCCGCTCGGGCGGGTCGCCACGGATCCAGCGCTTGGCCAGGCTGCGCAGGAGCTCGAGCGGGAAGCGCCGGCCCATGTCGACCGGCTCGATCAGCGCCACCGCCCGCCGCGCCGTCTCGAGGAAGCCGTAGAAGGCGATCGGCGGCCGCGGGAAGTGGTGGTAGGCCTCCTTGCACAGGAGATAGTCGACCGGGCGGTCGAGCCGGTCGAGCCGCTCGGCGTTGAGCTCCAGGATCTCGACGCCGTCGAGCAGGCCCTGGCGGGCGAGCTCGCGGAGCGGGGCGGCGCTCAGGCTCGAGGCGAGCACGCGCTCGGCGCCGAGCCGCCGGAGCGCCGCCGCATCCGCCCCGGAATCGCCGATCGTGAGCCAGACGGCGCCCGGGTCGGCCAGGACCAAGGGCCGCAGCCGCTCGTACATCCGCCAGTGGCGGCGGGCGTCGAGACTGTCGGGCGCGCCGAGCAGCGCCGGCGGCTCGACCGTCGAGCGTTCGCGCGCGGCGTGCACGGCGTAGCTGGCGCTGACCGCGGCCGCGACCGCGGCCGAGCCCGCCGCGGGCGCGTCGCCGCGAACGGCCCAGGGTTGCCGCCGCTGGGTTGCGGACCAGGCGGTCGAGGCCATCGGCGTCCCTCCCCATCTCGCGCCCGAGTGGCTCCCGGACGGCGATCTCGGACACCTTTTGGTCGAGGGTACCCCGCGATGCCCAGCGCCGCAAGCGGACACCGACGCCGCTTGGGCACCTGTGGAGCGTCCGGTTTCGTGGCCCCCGACACGCCCCCGGCCGAGCTCCGCGATCGCGCCACCCTGCCGCACCCGTGCGGGCCGGGCCGCGCTTGATCCTCGAGGGCCGGCATGGGCAGGCTCGCGGTCGGCCCGGTGCGGTGCGCCCGGGCCCGAGGATCCGATCATGGCCGAGCCGCCGCGCGTGCTGATCGTGGACGACGAGCCCAACATCCGGCTGTCGCTCGAGTTCCTCATGCGCAAGGCGGGCTACGCGGTGCGCAGCGCCGGCGACGGCGAGGAGGCGCTCGCCCTGGTCGCGCGCGAGACGCCCGACGTGGTGCTCCTCGACCTCATGATGCCGAAGCTCGACGGCTTCGCCGTCTGCGCCCGCATCCGCGCGATGAACCTGCCCCGACGGGTGTGGATCGTCATCATGACGGCGCGCGGCCGCGGCCTCGAGCGCGAGCGGGCCCGTGCGCTCGGCGCCGACGACTACATCGTCAAGCCGTTCTCGACCCGGGACGCGGTCGAGCGGGTCGCGGCCCTGCTCGCCCGCCCGCCCGACGTGGCCGCGGGCTGAGCCGCCGGCGCTTTCAGCCGGGCCCGCAGGAGCGGTGCCGCGAGGTCGAGGAAGGCGCGGATGCGGGGCGCCACCAGGGCGTGCTCGGCGTGCACGAGCTGGACCGGCACGGGCGCCGGGGCGAAGCCGGGCAGGACCTCGACCAGGCGGTCGGCGGCGAGCCCTTCGGCGGCCTGGTAGGAGAGCACGAAGGCGATGCCGTGGCCGGCCTCGGCGAGCGCCACGGCGGTCGCCGCGTCGTTCACCTCGAGGCGCGGCTCGACGCGGATCGGGAGGGGGCGGCCGTCCCGCTCGAGCGTCCAGACCCGGCCGGGGGCGGTGCCGGTGAAGCCCAGGAGGGAGTGGCCGGCGAGATCCCCGGGTGCGGTCGGGATGCCGCGGCGGGCGAGGTAGGCCGGGCTCGCGACGAGCATCCTGCGGACCTCGCCCACCCGGCGGGCGAGCAGCGTCGAGTCCGGCAGGGCGCCGATCCGCACCGTGACGTCGATCCCCTCCTCGACCAGGCTCACCACGCGGTCGACCAGGAGCAGCCGACAGCTCACCTCGGGATGGCGTTCGAGGAAGGCCGCCACGACCGGTGCGAGGTGCATGCGACCGAAGGTCGTCGGGCCGCCGACCACGAGCCGGCCCCTGACCTCGAGAGCCTCTCCCACGACGGCACGCTCGGCCGCCTCGAGGTCGGCGAGCACCCGCCTCGCCGCCGCCAGGTAGGTGCGGCCGGCCTCGGTGAGCTGGACGCGTCGGGTGGTCCGCTGCAGCAGGCGAGCACCGAGCCGGCCCTCGAGCCCGGCCACGATCCGGGTCACCGCCGGCGCCGAGAGCCGCAGCCGGCGCGCCGCGGCGGCGAGGCTCCCGCCCTCGGCGACGGCGACCAGCACCTCCATGGCACGGACGCGGTCCAGAGCAGCCTTCCATCCTCGGCAACAGTCTCTTTCGAGAGAAGCTCATTCTTCTTGCGCGCGCAATGATCATCTGATTGCGCGCGGCCACGAGCATGCCCCCGGCCGCGGAGGAGGACGCCAGCCGTGACCCACAGCTTCGCCGAGATCGCCTTCACCCCGAGCGTCCGGGCGCTGCAGGAGGCCCAGGGCAGCCGCGCCGCCTACGCCCGGCTCGACCACGGCCCGCTCGATCACGACCGGCTGGGTGCGGCCGAGATCTCCTTCCTCGGCGCCCGCGACGGCTTCTACATGGCGACCGTGTCCGAGACCGGCTGGCCGTATCTCCAGTATCGGGGCGGGCCCAGGGGCTTCGTGCAGGTGCTCGACGAGCGCACCCTGGGCTTCGCGGATCTGCGCGGCAACCGGCAGTATGTGAGCGTCGGCAACCTCGTGACGAACGATCGGGTCGCCCTGTTCTTCATGGACTATGCGAACCGGCGGCGCCTCAAGCTGCTCGGTCGCGCCCGGATCGTCGGCGCCGACGAGCCGGCGCTCGTGGAGCGGCTGGCGATGGCGGGCGCGGCCGGGCGCGTCGAGCGCGGGATCCTGATCCGGGTGGCGGCTTTCGACTGGAACTGCCCCCAGCACATCGTCGAGCGCTGGACCCGCGCGGAGCTGCGCGCGGCGGCCGCCTCCGAGGCGGCCGGGCTCGGGGTCGAGGCCGACGGCAGCGACCCCGCGCGCGGCACGGAGCCGGAGCGGAGCCCGCCATTGTCGGCGCCCGGAGAGGTGCGCGCGGGACGGCCCAGCGGCGGCCCCGGGCCGGCGCGGCGCGCCTGAGCCGGTGCCGCGCGCTTGAGATGGCGGCCGGGTTGTGGTCGGCTGCGGCCAGGGGCGGCGCCCGGCGGGCCGTCGGGCACGGTCGGGGAGGGCTCGGGGGATGAGCGGTACGGTCCTTTGGGCACGCGTTCCGGTGGCCCTCGAATGTCCCGAGAGCATGGCCCCGGCGCTGCAGAGCGTGCTCGAGGGCGAGTACGAGACCGGCTGGTCGGGCGAGGGTCTGCGGGTGCTCGACATCGGCGCCAATGTCGGCGCCTTCGCGATCTGGGCGGCGCTGCGCTGGCCCGGCAGCCGGATCGACTCCTTCGAGCCGCACCCGGGCACCTTCGCGATGCTCGAGCGCAACACCCGCCCGTTCGCCGGCGTCACGCCGCACAACCGGGCGGTCTGGCCGGAGCCCGGCCGCGCCCGCTACTTCGGCCGCTATCCGGGCGACGGCGAGGCCGGGATCGTGGGCGTGCTCGGCCGGATGTTCGCCGAGGTGCCGCTCGACCGGAGCTTCGAGGTCGAGGTGGTGCACCCGGCGGCCCTGCCGCGCGCCGACGTCGTCAAGCTCGACGTCGAGGGCGCCGAGCCCGAGATCCTGGAGCATCTCGACCTGTCCGAGACCTCGCTCGTGCTGATGGAGTACCACAGCGACGCCGGCAAGCGGCGGATCCTCGAGGTGACCCGCGGCCGCTTCGCCGTCCTCAAGGCGGTCGACCATCCCTGGCGCGGGCTCATGGGCCGGCCCGAGTACCGCGCCGATCTGGCCGACGACCATTTCGGCCTGCTCTTCCTGATCGCCCGCGAGGGCTGCCGGCTGCGCGGTCCGGCGGGGCCCGAGGCTCGCGTCGCGCACGGCTGAAGCGGCTCCGGGGCGGCCGCAGCGCGCCTGGACGTCAGGCTGCCGTGGGCAGGCCGGCCTTCTCGAGCCCCGCCAGCACCAGCGCCGGGTCCTCGGGGCGCGCGTAGCGGAACCGCGCGAGCCGCGGCGCCAGGCGGAAGTCCGGCTTGAGCGTCAGAAGCTCGGCCCAGACGGCGCGCGCCTCCTCGGTCTCGCCGAGCTGACCGAGCGTCGCGGCGAGCCAGGCGCGGCCGATGTCGGTGTCGCGGACCAGATGCAGGCGTTCCCGGAAGATCACGAGAGCGGTCTCGAAGTTGCCCATGAGGAAATGCGCCTGGCCGAGAAACTGCAGATGCTGGTGGGACCATCCGGGATCGAGCCGGATCGCGCGCTCGAGAAAGCCCATGGCGTCGCGAGGCCGTCCGGCGCCGAGCGCGATGTCGGCGCTCGAGAACAGCACAAGGCCGGCGTCCGGGCTCCGCGACCTGGCCTCCTCGACGGCGCGGGCGGCGCGAGCGTAGTCGCCCCGCCAGCGCGCCGCGACGCCGATGGCGACCTGGGCGAGCGGCTCGGTGGGATCGATCGCCACGGCGCGGTCCGCCAGATCGTCGGCCCGCGCCGCCACGACCTCGGGCGCGTCGCCCGACCAGCCATTGTGCCAGTCGAGCCACTGGAAGATCGAGCACAGCCCGAGCGCCTGCGCATAGCTCGGGTCGAGCGCGACGGCCTGCCGGCCGTGCTCCATCGCGCGCGCCCAGGTCGGCGGCGTCAGCCCCGGCGCGAGCACGAGATCGCGCATGCGCAGGAACGCGTCGTGCGCCCGCGGGTCGGCGGTGCCCACCCGGGCGATGCCGGCCCTCTCCTCCGGGCTCAGCCTGACCTTCAACGCCTCGACGATCTTGAGCGTGACCGTGTCCTGCACCGCGAACACGTCCGCCAGATCTCCATCGTAGCGCTCGGCCCAGAGATGCGTGCCCGTGGCCGCGTCGATCAGCTGGGCGGTGACCCGTACCCGCTGCCCGGCGCGCCGGACGCTGCCCTCGAGCAGGTAGCCCACGCCCAGTTCGCGCCCGACGGTGCGCAGATCGACGGACCGCCCGCGGTAGGCGAAGCTCGAATTGCGGGCGATCACGGTGAGCCCCGTCACCTTGGCAAGATCGGTGATGATGTCCTCGGCGATGCCGTCGGAGAAGTAGGCCTGCTCGACGTCGCCCGACCTGTTGTCGAAGGCCAGCACGGCGATCGACGGGCCTTCGCGGCGGGGCGCGGCGGCGGCGTGGGCGGCGGCGGCCGGGTTGTGGGCGTTGCGGTCGGGATGCCAGCGCCAGACCCGCACCGGCCGTGGGATGCTCTTGACCTCGACCTCGCCGCCGTCGCTGAAGGTCACCTCGCAGCGGTCGCGCACGCTCTCGCGCACGACCGAGGACACGCACAGGCCGCCGGGCTCCGCCAGCGGCTCGAGCCGGGCCGCGATGTTCACGCCGTCGCCGTAGATGTCGTCGCCCTGCAGGATGATGTCACCGAGGTTCAGGCCGATGCGCAGGCTGAGCTCCGGCGGCCCGGTCGCGGCCGCCGTCCGCGCGGCCGCCGCCTTCTGGATGGTCAGCGCGCAGTCGACGGCGTCGACGACGCTCGCGAACTCGACGAGCGCGCCGTCGCCCATCAGCTTGACGATGCGGCCGTTGTGCTCTGCGACCACCGGCTCGAAGGCCGTCTGCCGATGGCGATTGAGCGCCGCCAGCGCGCCCGCCTCGTCCGCCGCCATCCGCCGCGCATAGCCGACGACGTCCGCCACCAGGATGGCGGACAGACGTCGCGTCGTGCGGCCGAGACCCATGCTCTCGAGGCTAGCCCGCCCGAGCCGGGCGCGCCACCCCGACCGGCGGCTGCGTCCGCGTTGCCGGCGGCGAGCCGGGCCCGGCCCCTTCTCATCGGCCGCCGATCTGCTAGGAGCCGCGCGCCACGAGCCCGAGCGCGCGAGCCCATCCGTGACCCGCCCTCCTCCGATCGCCCGCCGCGCCGCCCCGGAGCCCGTCGGGTGAGCTTCCGCGTCAAGGTCTGCGGCCTGACCGAGCCGGCTGCGGTCGAGCTCGCGGTCGAGCTCGGTGCGAGCTATCTGGGCTTCGTGCTCTACCCGCCCTCGCCGCGCTTCGTGCCGCCCGAGCGGCTGGCCGAGCTCGGGGCGGGGGTGCCCGCGGCGGTGCGCACGGTGGGCGTCCTGGTCGACCCCACGGATGCCTTCCTCGACCACGTCCTCGCGCACCTGCCCCTGGACGTCCTGCAGCTGCACGGCGCGGAGACGCCGGAGCGGGTCCGGGCGATCGCGCTGCGCACCGGCTGTCGGGTGATGAAGGCCATCCGCGTCGGCGAGGCCGCCGACCTCGAGCCGGTGCCGTCCTTCCTCGAGGCGGCCGACCTCCTCCTGTTCGACGCCCGCCCGCCGCGCGACGCCGCCTGGCCCGGCGGCCACGGCCTGCCGTTCGACTGGCGCCTGCTCGAGGGCTTCGCGGCACCCCTGCCCTGGGCCTTGGCGGGCGGCCTCGAGGCCGGCAATCTCGCCGCCGCCGTCGAGCTCCTGCGGCCGCCGATCGTGGACGCCTCGAGCGGGCTCGAGCGGGTGCCCGGCCGCAAGGATCCGGCCAAGGTCCGGGCGTTCATGGCGGAGGCGCGGCGGCTCGGCGCGCGCCGCGCGGAGGAACCCGATTGACGATCGCCAACAGCTTGCGGACCGGCCCCGACGAGCGCGGCCGCTTCGGCCTCTTCGGCGGCCGCTTCGTGGCCGAGACCCTGATGCCCTGCATCCTCGAGCTCGAGCGTGCCTGGGAGGCGGCGCGGCGCGAGCCGGCGTTCGAGGCCGAGCTCGCCCACTGGCTCGCCGACTATGTCGGCCGGCCCTCGCCGCTCTATTTCGCGGAGCGACTCACCGAAGAGCTGGGTGGCGCGAAGATCTATCTGAAGCGCGACGAGCTCAACCACACCGGCGCCCACAAGATCAACAACTGCATCGGCCAGGCGCTGCTCGCGCGCCGCATGGGCAAGCGACGGATCATCGCCGAGACCGGCGCCGGCCAGCACGGGGTGGCGACCGCCACGGTCTGCGCCCGGCTCGGCCTGGATTGCGTCGTCTACATGGGCGAGCGGGACATCGAGCGGCAGCAGCCGAACGTGTTCCGCATGCGCCTGTTGGGCGCCGAGGTGCGGCCGGTGAGCTCGGGTTCGCGCACCCTCAAGGACGCGATGAACGAGGCGCTGCGCGACTGGGTCACCAACGTCGAGGACACGTTCTACCTGATCGGCTCGGTCGCCGGGCCGCACCCCTACCCGGCCATGGTCCGCGACTTCCAGGCGGTGATCGGCCGCGAGACGCGCGCCCAGATGCTCGACAAGGAGGGGCGGCTGCCGGACGTGCTCGTGGCCGCGGTCGGCGGCGGCTCGAACGCCATGGGTCTCTTCCACCCCTTCCTCGACGATCGCGAGGTGCGTCTCGTCGCGGTCGAGGCCGCGGGCGAAGGGCTCGACACCGGGCTTCACGCGGCCGCCATGCTCAAGGGCCGGCCCGGCATCCTGCACGGCTCGCGCTCCTATCTCCTGCAGGACGAGGACGGCCAGGTGGTCGAGCCGCACTCGATCTCGGCCGGCCTCGACTATCCCGGGATCGGCCCCGAGCATTCCTGGCTCAAGGACATCGGCCGGCTCGAGGTGACCGCGGCCACCGACCGCGAGGCGCTCGAGGCGTTCCAGACCCTCGCCCGGCTCGAAGGGATCCTGCCGGCGCTCGAGCCGGCGCACGCGCTCGCGGCGACCGCCCGGCTGGCGCCCGGCCTGCCGGGGGACACCCTCCTCGTGGTCAATCTCTGCGGCCGCGGCGACAAGGACGTCTACACCGTCGCCCGCCATCTCGGAGTCTCCTTGTGACGACGCGGATCGAACGGCGCTTCGCGGAGCTCCGCGCGGAGGGCCGGGCGGGTCTCGTCACCTTCCTCGTGGCGGGCGACCCCGATCTTGCGACCTTCGAGCGGCTGCTCGAGGGCCTGCCCGCGGCGGGTGCCGATCTGATCGAGATCGGCATGCCCTTCTCCGACCCGATGGCCGACGGACCCACGATCCAGGCGGGCAATCTGCGCGCGCTCGCAGCCGGGAGCTCGCTCGCCCGCACGCTCGAATGCGTGCGCCGCTTCCGCGACCGGGACGCGACGACGCCGCTCGTCCTGATGGGCTACTACAACCCGATCTGGGCCTATGGCCGGCTGCGCTTCCTCGACGAGGCGGTGGGCGCCGGCGTCGACGGGCTGATCGTGGTCGACCTGCCGCCGGAGGAGGACGAGGAGCTCTGCCTGCCGGCGCTCGAGCGCGGCCTCGACTTCATCCGCCTCGCGACCCCGACCACCGACGACGCCCGGCTGCCGGCGGTCCTCACCAACGTCCGCGGATTCCTCTACTACGTGTCGTTGACCGGCATCACCGGGGTCAAGCAGGCGATGGCCGAGGCGGTGGCGCCGCAGGTGGCCCGGCTGCGCCGCCACACCGATCTGCCGATCGCCGTGGGCTTCGGCATCCGCACCCCCGAGCAGGCGGCGGCGATCGCGCGGGTGGCGGATGCCGCGGTCGTGGGCTCGGCGCTGGTCGGCGAGGTGGCGGCACATCTGGATGCCGCCGGCGGGCCCGGCAAGGGGCTCGTCGCTTCCGTGCTCGGCCGGGTCGAGGCGCTCGCCCGGGCGGTCCGCGGGGCCCGGTCTTGAACTGGCTCACCTCCTACGTCCGCCCGAAGATCCGGGCACTCGTCGAGCGCGGCGCCGCCAAGACCGATGTACCGGAGAACCTCTGGCACCAGTGCCCGTCCTGCGAGCGGATGATCTTCCACCGCGATCTGGAGGCCAACCAGCGGGTCTGCCCGCACTGCAGCCACCACATGCGGGTCGGCCCCGAGTTCCGCTTCAAGACGCTCCTCGACGAGGGCAGCTGGCAGCGGATCGAGCTGCCCAAGGTGCCGGTCGACCCGCTGCGCTTCCGCGATTCCAAGCGCTACACCGACCGCCTCAAGGAGGCCCAGGCCAAGGCCCGCACGGCCGACGCGCTCGAGGCGGCGGAGGGCCGGATGGACGGCCTGCCGGTGGTGCTCGCGGTCATGAACTTCGACTTCATGGGCGGCTCGATGGGCAGTGCCGTGGGCGAGGCCTTCGTTGCCGCGGCGCAGCGCGCGGTCGCGAGCCGCGCCGCCTTCCTCGTGGTGACCTCCTCCGGCGGCGCGCGCATGCAGGAGGGCACGCTCTCGCTCGTGCAGATGGCCCGCACCACGATCGCGGTCGAGCAGGTCAAGGAGGCGGGCCTGCCCTACATCGTGGTCTTGACCGATCCGACCACCGGCGGCGTGACCGCCTCCTTCGCGATGCTCGGCGACGTGCACCTGGCCGAGCCCGGTGCCGTGATCGGCTTCGCCGGCGCCCGGGTGATCGAGCAGACCATCCGTGAGAAGCTGCCGCCCGGCTTCCAGAAGGCCGAGTACCTGCTCGCGCACGGCATGGTCGACATGGTGGTGCACCGGTTCGAGCTGCGCGCCACCCTGGCCCGGCTGCTCGACCTGCTGCTGCGGCCGGTGCCGCTGCCGGCGCCGGTCGAGCCGGCCCCGCCACCGCCCGAGCGTGCCGCGGCGACGAGCCATGGCGAGCCCGGCTGAGCCGATCCTGGCCCGGCTGGCCGAGCTGCACCCCAAGCGGATCGACCTCTCGCTCGGGCGGATCGAGCGTCTCCTGGCCCGGCTCGACCATCCCGAACGGCGCCTGCCGCCGGTCGTGCACGTCGCCGGCACCAACGGCAAGGGCAGCACGCTCGCCATGCTCGATGCGATGCTGCAGGCGGCCGGCCGCCGGACCCTGCGCTACATCTCCCCGCACCTCGTGCGCTTCAACGAGCGGATCTTGATCCAGGGCGAGCCGATCGCCGACGCGACCCTGGCCGAGGCCCTCGAGGCCTCCGAGCGGGCCAACGACGGCGCGCCCGTGACCTTCTTCGAGATCACCACGGCCGCGGCGTTCCTGGTCTTCGCCGCGACCCCGGCCGACATCCTCCTGCTCGAGACCGGCCTCGGCGGGCGGCTCGATGCCACCAACGTCGTCGAGCGGCCGCTGTTGACCCTCCTGACCCCGATCTCGATGGACCACGAGGCCTTCCTCGGCACCAGGCTGGCGGCGATCGCGGGCGAGAAGGCCGGGATCCTCAAGCCCGGCGTCCCGGCGCTCTCGGGCCCGCAGAAGCCGGAGGCGCTGGCCGTGCTCGAGGCCCGCGCCGCGGCGCTCGGCTGCCCGCTCGTGCGGCACGGGCGCGACTGGGACGCCCGGGCGGGCGATCGCCGTCTCCGCGTCCGGGACGGCGCGGACGCCCTCGACCTGCCGCCGCCGGCGCTCTTGGGCGTGCACCAGATCGACAATGCCGGGCTCGCCGTGGTCGCGGCCCGCCGGCTGGGGCCCCTGACGCCGCCGCCCGAGGCCTTGGCCCGGGGCCTCCTCGAGGCGCGCTGGCCGGCCCGGCTGCAGCGCCTGCGCAAGGGGCCCATGGTCGAGGCCCTGGGCGCCGGGCTCGAGCTCTGGCTCGACGGCGGCCACAACCCGGCCGCGGGCGAGGTCCTGGCGGCGAGCCTGCCGGCGCTCGCGGCCGGCCGGCCCGTGCACCTCGTCCTCGGGATGCTCGCGACCAAGGATCTCGAGGCCTTCCTGCGGCCACTGGTGCCGCTCGTGGCGAGCCTGCGGACGGTCACCGTGCCCGGCGAGCCGGCCGCCCGCGACGCCCGCGAGGAGGCCGAGGCGGCGCGGCGGCTGGGCCTCGCGGCCGAGCCGGAGCCCTCGCCCCTGGCCGCGGCGCGGGCGATCGCCCGGACCGCCCGGCCCCCCGGCCTCGTGCTGGTGTGCGGCTCGCTCTATCTGGCCGGCCACCTGCTGCGCGAGCACGGCTGAGCCGGGCCGTTAACCGAGCCTTAGGGATGGCGCGCTAGCGTCCGGATGCGGCCCGACCGGCGGGCCCGGACGAGCCCGTGCAAGGGAAGCGGATCGCGTGGCCGAGGCCCGAGCCCGACGCCGCCTACTCCTCGCAGTCGAGGCCGAACGCGGCCAGACCCTCGAGGAGGTAGTCGCTCAGGAGCGGCATGCCGAGCAGGTACTCGGCGGTCCGATCGTTGTGGGCACGGCGCGCCTCGGCCACGGCCTCCGGCCACTCCTCCGCCGTGTAGCTGCCGCGGCCGACCCAGGCGAGCGCCACGAGTTCGACCTGTTCGTCCTCGTTGAGATCGCGGATGAACTCCTCGAGCTCCTCGCGGGTCGGGTCGTCGAGCCGGTCCTCGAGGACCTCGCGCACCTCCTCGTCGACCGGGTTGGAGCCCGGATCGTCCTCGGCGGCGGCGACCTTGGCATCGTAGACCCGCGCCTTGAGGACCACCCAGCAGACCTTGTCGCGGTCGATCGTCGGCATCGCTCGCTCCCCACCACCGATGGCGCCGATGCTGCCACGCGGCGCCCGGGCGGGCCACCCTGCACGCGGTCGCGGCCGCCATCTTGGCGCGTGGCAGTCGCCCGGCGCTCGGCTAGAGTGGCCGCGCTCGACCCAGGGTAGGAGTCGCGATGTCCAGCCCGCAGCGCTTCCTCTACCGCGCCATCGGTTTCCTCGTGATCGCCGTCCTGGTCGCGGCCGTGCTCTTCCCGGTGATCTGGCGGGCGTTCCTGTTCAATCCCTGGCTCAACGGGCTGATCCTGGCGGTGCTGGTCACCGGCATCGTCTACAATCTGCGCCGGATCCTGGCGCTCCGCCCGGCCCTGCAGTGGATCGAGGCGCACCGCATGGGAGCGCCGCTCGGCCGGCTCGAGCCGCCGCAGCTCCTGGCGCCGATCCTGGCCGTGCTCGGCGACCAGCAGCGGCGCGGCCGCGCCCAGCTCGCCCCGGTGACCGCCCGGCACCTGCTCGACAGCGCCGGCTCGCGGCTCGACGAGACCCGCGAGATCGCCCGCTACCAGACGAGCCTCCTGATCTTCCTGGGCCTCCTCGGCACGTTCTGGGGGCTGATCGAGGCGATCGGCGCGATCGGCAACGTGATCTCGGGGCTGAGCATCGGCAGCGGCGACTTCGTGTCCCTGTTCAACGAGATGAAGGAGGGCCTGCGCAAGCCGATCGGCGGCATGGGCACGGCCTTCGGGGCCTCGCTGTTCGGGCTCGCCGGCTCGCTCGTCGTGGGCTTTCTGGACCTCCAGGCGAGCCAGGCCCAGAACGGCTTCACCAACGAGCTCGAGGAGTGGCTGACCGGGATGACCCGGCACGGCGTCGGCGAGGCGTTGCCGGCCGAGGCCGGTGGCCCGCCCCTGCCCGCCTACGTCATGGCGCTCCTGCAGCAGACCGCCGAGAGCCTCGACCGGCTGCAGGGCCTGATGGCGCGCGGCGAGGACGGCCGCGCCCAGCTGCACGCCGTCCTGCACCAGCTGAGCGAGCGGCTGGCCGTGGTCGGCGACGGCATCCAGCGCGAGCAGGAGCTGCTCGGCCGGCTGTCGGAGAGCCAGCAGGCGCTCGCCCGCGACCTCGCCCGGACCACGCCGACCGCAACGGGCGGGCTCGCCGACGAGCAGCTGCGCAGCCACGTCCGCAACCTCGACCTGCAGCTCGGCCGCCTGGTCGAGGAAGTCGGTCGCGGCCGTGGCGAACTCGTGCGCGAGGTCAAGCACGAGCTGCGCCTGTTGGCCCGCACCGTGGCCGCCGCCGCCGGCGAGCCCCTGCTCGCCAAGGACTGAGCGATGGCCCGCTCGCGTCGGGAGCTGCGCCAGCCGGTCGAGATCTGGCCGGGCTTCGTCGACGCGCTGTCGACCCTCCTCCTCTCGATCATCTTCCTGCTCGTGGTGTTCGTGCTCGGCCAGTTCTTCCTGAGCCAGATGCTCGAGGGCCGCGACGAGACGGTCGAGCGGCTGCAGCAGCGGCTCAGGGCGGTGACCGACCAGCTCGACCAGGAGCGCGCCGGGGCGCAGCGGCTGCGCGGCAGCGTGGCCGAACAGGCCCGCAGGCTCGAGGCCGCCGAGGCCGAGCGGCGCGACGTCGAGGACCGCCTGGCCCGTCTCGAGGGCGAGCGCGCCGACCTCGACACCCGGCTGCGGCGGCAGGCGCTCGAGCGCTCGAGCCTGGAGCGCCTGCTCGAGGAGAGCCGGCTCGCGGCCCAGGAGGGCGAGCAGCGCCAGGCGCGCACCGCGCGCGAGCTCGAGGAGGCGCGGCGGACGATCGCGGTCGACCGTGAGCGCCTCGAGGTCCAGCTCGGCGAGCTCGCCCGTCTGCGCGGCGAGATCGCGGCGCTCGAGGCGGTCCGCGCCGAGCTCCTGCGGGCGCGCGAGGCGGAGGCGGCCGGGCGCGGCCTGGCCGAGGCCGAGGCGCAGCGGCTTTTGGCCCGGCTGCAGGCGCTCGGCGGCCAGCTCGCCCTGCTCGACCAGACCCTGGCCGGCAAGCAGGCCGAGATCGACCGCCAGGGCGCGCGCATCGCCGACCTCGGCCAGCGCCTCAACCAAGCCCTCGCCAACCGGGTCGAGGAGCTCGCCCAGTACCGCTCCGACTTCTTCGGGCGGCTGCGCCGGGTGCTGGGCGAGCGCGAGGACGTGCGGATCGTGGGCGACCGCTTCGTGTTCCAGTCCGAGGTGCTGTTCGGCTCGGCCGAGGCCGAGCTCGGTCCGGGCGGCCAGGCCGAGCTCGGCAAGCTCGCGCAGACGCTCCGCCAGCTGGCCGGCGAGATCCCGCCCGAGCTGCCCTGGGTGCTGCAGGTCGACGGCCACACCGACCGCCGCCCGATCAGCACCGCGCGCTTCCCCTCGAACTGGGAGCTGTCGACCGCGCGCGCCATCTCGGTGGTCCGCCAGCTGATGGCGCAGGGCATCCCGGCCGAGCGTCTGGCGGCCCGCGGCTTCGGCGAGCACCAGCCGCTCGACCCCGGCGACGGCGAGGAGGCGTGGCGGCGCAACCGCCGCATCGAGCTCAAGCTCACCACGCGCTGAGCGGGGGCCGGCCCGGCGTTGCAATTCGCGCCCGGCCGTGCACTCTGCGCGCCGCGGCGGCGAGCCCACCCTTCGGGTCCGAGGATGCGCGAGAACGAGCCGGGGACGCGGCCAGACCCGCGGGCCGGGGTGCCCGGAACGATCGTGTTCGAGCGGATGGCGGCGGCGCTCGGGCGGAGCGGCCGGCGGCACCGCGTCGCGGCACTCCTGCTCGCGGCGGCGGGTGCGGCGCTGCTCGCCTGGGGCGAGGCCGGCGGCGGTCTGGCGCCGCTCGCGGCCGGTGCCGTGGCGCTCGCCGTGGCGCTCCTGCCCTGGCTCGCCGCGCGCGAGCTCGCCGAGCGCTCGGAGGGGCTCGCGGTGCTCGGCGAGGAGTGGGCCGAGCCGGGCCCGAGAGAGATCGTGGCGCGCCGGCGGGCCGGGCTGATCGACCTGGTCGAGCGGTTGTACGCGCCCGAGCGGAGCCGCTGACGCCATGGCCCTGGACCCGAGGATCGCCGAGCTCGAGCAGCATCTGGCCGAGTGGGAGCGCCGCCGACGCTGGCGCACCGGCCTCGCCACCCTGGTTCCGGTCGGCGTCGCGGCGGGGCTCGGCTGGCTCGCCCAGGAGCGGATCGACCGCAGCGAGGCCGAGCTCGGCCGGACGCTCGACCGGCTGCAGGTGGCGGCACCCGCCGGGGCCGCCGGCACGCCGGCCCGGCTGGCCGCGCTCGAGGGCGAGCTGCGCGCGCTCCGGCCGCTGCCCTCCGAGCTCGGTCGCCAGGAGGCGTCGCGCCAGGAGGTCGCGGCCCGGCTCGAGCGGGCGGAGCGGGAGCAGCGGACGGCCGCGGCGCGGCTCGCCGCGCTCGAGGCCGAGCTCGCCGCCGCCCGCAGCGACGCGGAGCAGGCCACGGCCCGCACCACGGCCCTCGCGGCCGAGCTCGAGGCCGCGCGCACCGAGGCTGCCCGTGTCCTGGCCGACCGCGACCGTCGCTTGGCCGAGGCCGAGGCCACCCTCGCCGCCGCCCGCAGCGACGCCGAGCAGGCCACGGCCCGCACCGCCGCGCGCGAGGCCGCGCACGGCGAGGCGTCGCGGGGCCTGGCCGAGCGCGTC
>CAZDFD010000080.1:17616-21537 GCA_964504655.1 uncultured Geminicoccaceae bacterium | reverse complement strand
GGCGGCCCCGCCCGCCGAGGCCCCGACCCTGCTCGAGCAGGCCCGAACCGACCCGGCCCTCGCCCAGGCGATCTCCGCCCAGCTCCTCGCCAACGGCGACCTCGAGGGCCTCGAACGGGTGTGTCGGGTGCTCGACCGCCCACCCGGCCACGACGATCCGACCACCGGGAACCCGCCATGCCCCTGATCCTCGGCCTCAACGCCTGGCACGCCGACAGCTCCGCCTGTCTGCTCCGCGACGGCGACCTCGTGGCCGCCGCCGAGGAAGAACGCTTCCGCCGCGTCAAGCACTGGGCCGGGCTGCCGGTCGAGGCGGTCCGCTGGTGTCTGGCCGAAGCCGGCATCGGGCTCGAGGAGGTCGACCACGTCGCGATCAACCGCGACCCCAAGGCCCATCTCTTCCAGAAGGCCCTGTTCGCGTTCAAACGGCGCCCGTCGCTCGGCTTGATCCGCGACCGGCTCGCCAACGCCGCCAAGGTCGGCTCGCCCCTCGACGAGCTCGCCCGGGCCCTCGAGGTGCCGCGCGAGCGCGTCCGCGCCCGCCTCCACGCGGTCGAGCACCACTTGGCGCACCTCGCCTCGGCCTTCCTGGTCTCGCCCTTCGAGGAGGCGGCGGTCGTCTCGGTCGACGGTTTCGGCGATTTCCTCTCGGCCATGTGGGGGGTGGGGCGCGGCACCACGATCGAGGTCCGCGGCCGCGTCTTCTTCCCCCACTCCCTGGGCCTCTTCTACCAGGCGATCACGCAATATCTGGGCTTCTGGTCGTACGGCGACGAATACAAGGTCATGGGCTACGCGCCTTACGGCCGCCCGACCCGGATGCGCGAGATGGAGCGGCTCGTGCGACTCTCGCCCGACGGCGGCTACGAGCTCGACCTCGACCATTTCCGCCACCACGCCGAGGGCGTGGAGATGGTCTGGCAGGGGGGCTACCCCGAGGTCGGTCGGATCTTCACCCCGGCCCTCGAGGAGCTGCTGGGCCCGGCGCGCCGGAAGGACGAGCCGCTCGAGGAGCACCACGCCGACATCGCGGCCTCCGCCCAGGCGATGTACGAGCGCGCCCTCTTCCACCTCCTGAAGGTGGTCCACGCCGAGACCGGGCTGGACCGCCTGTGCCTCGCCGGCGGCTGCGCCATGAACTCGGTCGCGAACGGCAAGATCTACCGCCAGACCCCGTTCCGTTCCCTCTATCTGCCCGCCGCCGCCGGTGACGCCGGCGGGGCGATCGGTGCCGCCTTCGCGGTCTGGCACGCGGTATCGGGTGCGCCCCGGGGCTTCGTCATGGGCCGGGCTTCCTGGGGCCCCGGCTGGAGCGACGAGGAGCTCGCCCGCTTCCTCGAGGCGCACCGGCCCCGGATCGAGGCCGAAGGCTGCCGGATCGAGACGGTCGAGTCCGATGCCGCGCTCGTCGAGCGGGTCGCCCGGGCGATCGCCGAGGGTGCCGTGGTCGGCTGGTTCCAGGGACGTATGGAGTGGGGGCCGCGGGCGCTCGGCAACCGCTCGATCCTGGCCGATCCGCGCCGCGCCGACATGAAGGAGGTCTTGAACCGCAAGATCAAACGTCGGGAGAGCTTCCGCCCGTTCGCCCCGGCGATCCTGCGCGAGCGGGTGGCGGACTGGTTCGAGGAGGAGGACGACGTCCCCTTCATGATGCAGGTTTTTCAAGTCCGCCCCGAACGGCGCGCCCAGGTGCCGGCCATCACCCATGTCGACGGCTCGGGCCGGCTGCAGACCGTGACCCGCGAAGCCAACCCGCGCTACTACGACCTGATCGCCGCCTTCGAGCGGCATACCGGTGTGCCGATCCTCCTGAACACGAGCTTCAACGAGAACGAGCCGATCGTCTGCCGCCCCGAGGAGGCCCTCGACTGCTTCCTGCGCACCCGGATGGACGTCCTGGTGCTGGGCCGCGCCCTGGTGCGGCGGGGCGGGTGAGGGGGCCGGGCTGCGGTGGCGGGGCGACGGGGCGGGTCGGCGTCGGTCCCGGCAGGCGTACCGGAAGGCGAGGGGACCGGGAGCGACCTTGCGGGAGCGGCCCGATCGTTCGATAGTCTCGGACGACGAGGGCCGACGGCGAGGCGCCCCGGCCACGAGCGCGCCCGGAACGACACACCGGGACCGCGAGTGCAGCGGGTCGCCTCGACGGCCGCGGGCGTCCGTGGCATTCCAGCCGAGTGGCCGGAGGGCCGTGGGCCCGCGGGTCCCGGCCGTCCGGGAGGAACGCCGGGCAGGCGACGACCGGCGGCCGGCCGTGGTCGGGTGCCCTCCGGGGTGCCGGCGGCCGAAGGGTCGGCCGCCTCGCGGCGGGCCCGGCCTGCGTCGCTGGTCGTGCTGGTGGAGCAGGAGCCCTCCGCGTGAACGTCCGCTCTCCGCGCTCGAGCCTGGCGCCGCCGTCGCGGGCGATCCGCGCCGTGGCCCGCCGGCCCGCCGGCCTCGACCTGCTGGTCCCGCCGCCGAGCGGTGCCGCCCTGCGCGTGGCCGCGGTCTGGGCGCGCGACTACGACGCCGCCCAGCCGGCCGGGCGGGTCAACATCTGCCGCTTCCGCCGGCGCTGCCTGGACGCCCGCTACACCACCACGAACCTGGTGGTACCCAGCGTGCTGCAGGGTGGCCTGGGCGGCCTCCTGCCGGTGCTGCGGCCGGCCGCCCGGGCGCTCCTGCGGGGCGACCGCTCGCTGCAGAGCCTGCTGTTCGCCAACCGCCCGGCGATCGCAGCCGCCCTCGCCGCGCTCGCCCGCTTCCGCCCCGACGTGCTCCTGGTCGATTCGGTCCGCCTGTTCGACTTCGTGGTGGCGGCGCGCGAGGCCTTTCCGGGGCTGCGGATCGTCCTCGACATGGACGATCTCCTCTCCCGCCGCATGGCCGCCTGGCTCGCCGCCGGCCAGGGCGTCGGCCTCGGCTATCTGCAGGACAAGGTGCCCGGCTGGGTCGGCCCGCTGCTCGGCCTCGATGCGATCGGCCGGCGGATCGTCGCCCACGAGGAGGCGGCGCTCGCGCGCGAGGAGATCGAGCTGTGCGGGCTCGTCGATTCGGTCGTCCTGATCTCCGAGCAGGAGGCCGGGCTCCTGGACGCGCGGCTCGCCGACCGGCCCGAGCTCGTGCCGCCGACCGTGGCGGCGATCGGCCCGCCCTGGCGCGCCGAGCGCGAGGTGGCCTCCCTCGAGGGGCCGCTCCGCTTCGTCTTCGTGGGCAGCGACCGGCTCCTGCAGAACCGCGCCACCATCGACCATCTGATCGGTCTCTGGCGCGAGCTGCGGCCGCGCACCCCGCTCGTCGTCTACGGCGAGCAGTCGCGTCGGCTGCACGATCTGCCGGCCGGCGTCGAGCTGCGCGGCTGGGCTTCCGACCTCGATGCCGTCTACGACGGCCGCTCGATCCTGCTGGCGCCGGCCTTCGTGCGCGGCGGCATCAAGACCAAGATCCTCGAGGCGCTGGCGCACGGCTGCCCGACGGTCGCCAACGCCACGGCCTACGAGGGGATCGTCGCGAACCCGCCGCCACTCGGTTTCGAGAGCCCGGAGCTGCCCCGCCTCCTGGCCGAGCCCGAGGCGTTCCGGGCCGAGCTCGTGGCCCAGACCCGCGAGCTTCGCCAGGCCGTCGCCCGCCGCTTCGTCGAGCCGCTCGTGATCGACGCGCTCGATCGCCTGCTCGACCCGCGGCCGGCCTTCCACCTCGTGCCGCAGTCGGCCTGAGCGGCCCGGCCGGGTCCGCGCCGGCGCCCGGCAGACCGTCCGCTCAGCCGCGCCAGAAGAGGGGTGTCGCCAGCACGAGCACGGTGAAGAGTTCGAGCCGGCCGAGCAGCATCGCGACCGAGAGGACCCACTTGGCGGCCTCGGGCAGGTCGCCGAAATGGCCGGCCGGACCGATGATCGGGCCGAGCCCCGGGCCGACATTGGAGAGCGCGGTGACCGAGGCGGACAT
>CAZDFD010000080.1:0-17516 GCA_964504655.1 uncultured Geminicoccaceae bacterium | reverse complement strand
ACGACGGGGAACGTGCCCCACTGGCCGTAGTCGGTCGAGGCGTAGCCGGTGCCGGTCATGATCGAGGTCGCGGTGAAGGAGGCCGACCGCAGCGCCTCGAGCGGCTCGGTGCCGTGCATCCGCACGAGCCAAGCGGCCAACAGGAGCGACGCCCCCGCCAGCACGGCCAGGTACCAGCGCACCTGCACGTCCCGCCAGAGCAGCCCCGGCCGGCCGCGCAGCGCCTGCAGGTAGAGCACGAAGGGGATCCCGCCCGCGGCCATGAACAGCACCGCCGCCCATTCGATCCCGGGGCTCGCGAACCGGCCGATCGAGGCGTCGGAGGTGGAGAAGCCGCCGGTCGCGACCGTGGTCATGGCATGCACCGACGCCTCGAACAGGGTCATCCCCAGGGACCAGTAGGCGAGCAGGCAGGCGAGGGTGAGGAGGAGGTACAGCCCGCCGATCGCCGAGGCGACCTGGGCGCTGCGCGGCAGCGCCTTCTCCGACCGGTCGGAGCTCTCGCTGCGGAACAGCTGCATGCCGCCGACGCTGAGTACCGGCAGGATCGCGACCGCGGTGACGATGATGCCGATGCCGCCGAGCCACTGCAGGATGGCCCGCCAGAGGAGGATCCCGGGCGGGCCCGAATCGAGCCCGGTCATCACCGTCGAGCCGGTCGTGGTGATCCCCGAGACCGCCTCGAACACCGCGTCGGCGAGGCTGAGCCCGAGGCCCGAGAGGGCGAGCGGCACGGCCGAGAAGGCCGAGAGCGTGGTCCAGACCAGGGTGGTCAGGAGGAACACCTGCCGGGTCGTGAGCGACTCGAAGCCGGCCCCGCGATTGGCGAGTGCCAGCGCCGCGCCGACGAACGCGGTCAGCGCCGCCGAGGCGAGGAAGACCTCCCAGTCGGGGTGGCCGACCGCCAGATCGGCCAGCATCGGTACGAGCATGGCGAGCGCGAGCGCCAGCAGCAGCAGGCCGGTCACGAGGAACAGAGGCGCGAGCCCCGGCCCGGCGACCGCCAGGGGGCGACGTCGCGGGCGCCGACGCCCTGCCGCCACCGCCATCTCAGCCCACCCCTTCCGCCGCGGCGGCGACCTCGCGCGCCCGCAGTTCGGCGCGGCGGACCTTGCCGGTCGCGGTCAAGGGCAGCGCCTCGACGAAGGCGACCTCGCGCGGATACTCGTGCGCGGCGAGCCGCTCCCGGACGAAGGCCTGGATCGCCCCGGCCAGCGCCGGGTCGGCCACCACGCCCTCCCGCGGCACGACGAACGCCTTGACCCGTTCGCCGCGCACCGGGTCGGGGACGCCGATCACGGCACAGAGTGCCACCGCCGGATGCCGCATCAGGCAGTCCTCGACCTCGGCCGGGCCGATCCGGTAGCCGGCCGAGGCGATCAGATCGTCCTCCCGGCCGAGATAGGTCAGATAGCCCTCGCCGTCGCAGCGGCCGAGGTCGCCGGTGACGAGCCAGTCGCCGCGGAAGCGCGCGGCGGTCGCCTCCGGCTGGTTCCAGTAGCCGAGGAACAGGACCGGGTCGGGCCGGCGCACCGCGATCACCCCGGCCTCGCCGGGTGGCAGCGGCGCCCCCTCCGGGCCGAGCACCGCCACCTCGTGGCCGGGCACCGGCTGGCCCATCGAGCCCGGCCGCGGCGGCAGCAGGGCGCGGCAGGAGGCGACCACCAGATTGGCCTCGGTCTGGCCGTAGAACTCGTTGACCGCGCAGCCGAACGCCGCCTCGGCCCAGAGCCGGGTCTCCTCGCCGAGCCGCTCGCCGCCGGTGCCGATCGAGCGCAGCCGCACGCCGGCCTCGCCCGGTCGGGCATCGGCCCGGCGCAGGAGCCGGAGCGCCGTCGGCGGCATGAAGACGTTGCGCACCCCGTGCCGCGCCATGAAGGCGAGTGCCGCCTCGGGCTCGAACCGGGCGGCGCGGCCGGCCACCACCGGCACGGCGAACCACAGCGCCGGCAGGAGCACGTCGAGGAGCCCGCCGATCCAGGCCCAGTCGGCCGGGGTCCAGAACCGGTCGCCCGGCTGCGGGAAGAGCTCCTGCGGCAGCTGCACTCCCGGCAGATGGCCGAGCAGCACCCGATGCGCGTGGAGGGCCCCCTTGGGCTGGCCGGTCGTGCCCGAGGTGTAGATCAACAGCGCCGGATCCTCGGCGAGCGTGTCGACGGTCGGATCCGTCTCGGCGGCACGCTCGAGCCCGGCCCAGAACGAGCCGGCGGGCGGCGCCGCCTCCTCGATCGACCACAGCCGGGCGAGGGCCGGCAGCTCGGGCAGGAGCGGTGCCACCCGGGCGATTCCCGCGGCATCGCTCACCAGCGCCCGGGCGCCGCTGTCGGCCAGGCGGAAGCGCAGGGCGTCCGGCCCGAAGGCGCCGAACAGCGGCAGCGCCACGGCGCCCAGGCGATAGGCCGCCAGGTGGACGAGCAGCGTCTCGAGCCGCTGGCCGAGCAGGATCGCGACCCGGTCGCCCCGGCCGACGCCGGCCGCGGCCAACAGGTTGGCGGCGCGCAGCGAGAGCCGGCGCAGCTCGGCGAAGGTCCACGCTCGCGCGGCGCCGGAGGCGGCCTCCTCGATCAGCGCCACCGCCTCCGGACGGGTCGCGGCGTGCCGGTCGACGCAGCCGCGCGCGATGTTGAAGCGCTCCGGCAGGTTCCAGCGGAACCGGGCGCGGATCTCGGCGAGCGTCCGACCCTCGGGCAGCATGGACGGCTCCGGCGACGGCCTCCGCCGCGTCGTGTAGCACGCGGTTAACGGGCTGTTTACCGGCGCCGCCTAGCGTGGCAGCAGGACGACTGGGCGAGCGGGGAGCATCCGGGCATGCGACGGGCGTTGATCACCGGCATCACCGGCCAGGACGGGGCCTACCTGGCCGAGCTCCTGCTCGCCAAGGGCTACATGGTGCACGGCGTCAAGCGCCGCTCGAGCTCGTTCAACACCGGCCGGATCGACCATCTCTACGCCGACCCGCACGAGCCCGCCGCCCGCTTCAAGCTGCACTATGGTGACCTGACCGATGCCACCAACCTGATCCGCATCGTCCAGGAGGTGCAGCCCGACGAGATCTACAATTTGGCCGCGCAGAGCCACGTCAAGGTGAGCTTCGAGACCGCCGAGTACACGGCCAACGCCGACGGCATCGGCACGCTCCGGCTGCTCGAGGCGATCCGCATCCTCGGCCTCGAGCGGAAGACCCGCTTCTACCAGGCCTCGACCAGCGAGCTCTACGGCAGCTCGCCGCCGCCGCAGAGCGAGGAGACGCCGTTCCGGCCGCAGAGCCCCTACGCCTCGGCCAAGCTCTACGCCTACTGGATCACCCGGAACTACCGCGAGGGCTACGGCCTGTTCGCCGCGAACGGCATCCTCTTCAACCACGAGAGCCCGCTCCGCGGCGAGACCTTCGTCACCCGCAAGGTCACCCGCGGCGTGGCGGCGATCACGCTCGGCCTGCAGGACCGGCTCTGGGTCGGCAATCTCGAGGCCCGGCGCGACTGGGGCCACGCCCGCGACTTCGTCGAGGGCATGTGGCGGATCCTGCAGCACGAGGAGCCCGACGACTGGGTGCTCGCGACCGGCGAGGCGCACAGCGTGCGCGAGCTGGTCGAGCGCGCCTTCGCCGAGGTCGGGACGGAGATCGCCTGGCGCGGCCGGGGTGTCGAGGAGATCGGGGTCGAGCCGCGCTCCGGCCGCGTCCTGGTCGAGGTCGACCCGCGCTACTTCCGGCCGCTCGAGGTGCACCACCTCCTGGGCGATCCGGGCAAGGCGCGCGCCCGTCTCGGCTGGCGCCACCGGGTCGGCTTCGGCGAGCTCGTGGCCGAGATGGTCCGGGCCGATCTGGTGGCGGTCGAGCGCGAGGCCCGCGGCCTCGGCCGGCAGCTCGACCGGGCCGCGGAGTAGCCGGCTTGGAAGCCGCTCCGTTCCGGCTCGAGGGCCGGCGCGTCCTGGTCGCGGGCCATCGCGGCATGGTCGGGGCGGCGCTCCTGCGCCGGCTCGCCCGCGAGCCGGTCGAACTCCTGACCGCGAGCCGGCAGGAGCTCGACCTGACGCGTCAGGCGGCGGTCGAGGCCTGGTTCGCGGACCACCGGCCGGAGGTCGTGATCCTGGCCGCGGCCAAGGTCGGCGGCATCCTCGCCAACGCCAGCTTCCCGGTCGACTTCCTCGAGCAGAACCTCCTGATCGAGGTCAACGTGATCCGTGCCGCCGCCCGGAGCGGCGCCCGCAAGCTCCTGTTCCTCGGCTCCTCCTGCATCTACCCCAAGCTCGCGCCGCAGCCGATCCCGGAGGAGGCGCTGTTGACCGGGCCGCTCGAGCCGACCAACGAGTGGTACGCGATCGCCAAGATCGCCGGGCTCCAGCTCTGCCGCGCCTATCGCCGGCAGTACGGTGCCGACTTCATCAGCGCCATGCCGACCAACCTCTACGGGCCCGGCGACAACTGGGACCTCGCCACGAGCCACGTGGTGGCGGCGCTGATCCGCAAGGCGCACGAGGCCAGGGAGGCCGGCGCGCCCGAGCTCGAGGTCTGGGGCAGCGGCACGCCCTTGCGCGAGTTCCTCCTGGTCGACGACCTGGCGGATGCCTGCCTGTTCCTTTTGCGCCACTACAGCGAGGAGGCGCCGATCAACGTCGGCTCCGGGGAGGAGGTCTCGATCCGCGCCCTGGCCGAGCTCGTGTGCGCGGTCGTGGGCTTCGCCGGGCGGCTGCGTTTCGATCCCGGCAAACCCGACGGCACGCCCAGGAAGCGGCTCGACACGACCCGGCTCGAGTCCCTCGGCTGGCGGGCCCGTACCCCGCTGCGCGACGGCCTCGCGCTCGCCTACGCGGCGTTCCTCGAGGAGACCGGCCGGCGTCCGGCGGGCGACCGCGACGCCCTGCCGCTGCGGCAGCCTGCCGGTTGATTTGCCGCCCGGGGCGACCGATCCTCCCTCGATCGGGGCCGACGGGGAGCGCCGCCGTGATCGACTACGAGGCCCGGTTCGCCGGATCCGTGCAGCGGGTGCGCGAGGAAGGCCGCTATCGCGTCTTCGCCGAGCTCGAGCGGATCGCCGGCCGCTTCCCGACCGCGCTGCTGCACGAGGGCGGCGCCACCCGCGAGATCACGGTCTGGTGCTCGAACGACTATCTGGGCATGGGCCAGCATCCGGCCGTGCTCGCGGGCGGCGCGGCGGCGCTCCGCCGCTACGGCGCCGGTGCCGGCGGCACCCGCAACATCTCCGGGACCACGCATCTGCACGTCGAGCTCGAGCGGGCGCTCGCCGACCTGCACGGCAAGCCGGCGGCGCTCCTGTTCACCTCGGGCTACGTCGCCAACGAGGCGGCGCTCTCGACCCTGGGCCGGCTCTTGCCCGGCTGCCTGATCCTCTCGGACGAGAAGAACCACGCCTCGATGATCGCGGGCATCCGTGCCTCCGGGTGCGAGAAGGCGGTCTTCCGTCACAACGACCTCGAGCATCTGGAGAGCCTGCTGCGCGCCGAACCCCTCGGGCGCCCGAAGCTCGTGGCCTTCGAGGGGGTCTACTCGATGGACGGCGACTTCGGCCCGATCGAGGCGATCTGCGATCTCGCCGAACGCTACGGGGCCATGACCTATCTCGACGAGGTGCACGCGGTCGGCCTCTACGGGCGGCGCGGCGGCGGGGTCGCCGAGCGCGACGGCGCCGCCAGCCGGGTCACCGTGATCCAGGGCACGCTCGCCAAGGCGATGGGCTGCATGGGCGGCTACGTCGCGGGCTCGGCCGCGCTCGTCGATGCGATCCGCAGCCACGCCTCGGGCTTCATCTTCACGAGCTCGCTCGCCCCGGCCGTGGTCGGGGCGGCGCTCGCCGCGCTCCGGGTGCTCGTGGGCGAGGAAGGCGTCGCGCTGCGCGCCCGCCACCAGGAGCGGGCGGCCGCCCTCAAGGCCCGGCTGCGCGCCGCGGGCCTGCCGGTCGCACCCTCGCCGTCGCACATCGTGCCGGCGATGATCGGCGACCCGGTCGCCTGCAAGGCCGCCTCCGACCGGCTGCTCGAGCGGCACGACCTCTACGTCCAGCCGATCAACTATCCGACCGTGCCGCGCGGCACGGAGCGGCTGCGGATCACCCCCTCGCCGCTGCACACCGACGCGCACATGGACCGCCTGGTCGAGGCGCTGCGCGAGAGCCTGGCCGACGCCGGGCTCCGGCGCGCCGCCTGATCGTCACGGATCCGTCACCGAGCGACCGCTAGATCCGCCCGGGCCGCCTCCGGGAGGGATCATGTCGCTCGTGCACCGCCGCCTCGCGCTCGCCTGCCTCGCCTTGGCGAGCCTGTCCGGGGGCGTCCTCGCGGAGCCCGTGATCGAGCTCTCCCGCAGCGACGATCCGCGGCTTCGGCTGGGGCAGACGACGATCGCCGGCGGCCGGCCGCTCGAGCTCTCGGTCGGCATCGGCAGCGGCGCGTTCCGCCGCCCGCAGGCCCCCGACGGCCTGTTCGTCACCGTCTCCGACCGCGGCCCGAACATCGCCTGCGGCGACCTCGGGGACGTCGCCGGGATCGACGGCAAGACCTTCTGCAGGGACGCCAAGGCCGGCCGCGTCTACCCGGTGCCCGGCTACGCCCCGGCGATCTACCGGATCCTGGTCGAGGGCGACCGCTACCGCCTGGTCGACGAGATCGCGATCAAGGACGGCCGCGGCCTGCCGGTGAGCGGACTGCCCAACCCCCTGAGCCGGGCCACCACCGAGACCCCGCTCGACGCCGCGGGCCGGGTCCTCGAGCGCTCGGCCGCCGCGGTCGACGCCGAGGCGATCGTCGAGCTCGCCGACGGCACCTTCTGGATCGGCGAGGAGAACGCCCCCTCGCTCCTGCACGTGGCGGCGGACGGGCGGATCCTGCGCCGCATCGTCCCGGCCGGCGCCGAGGCCGACTTCCGCGACGCCGGCTACCCGGTCGAGGGCGGCCTGCCCGCGATCCTCTCGCGCCGGCAGGGCAACCGCGGGATCGAATCGGTGGCGCTGAGCCCGGACGAGCGCTTCCTCTACGCCGCTGTGCAGAACCCGCTCGCCAATCCGGACGCCAAGGCCTACCAGGCGGCGCGCAACCTGCGCCTGTTCAAGATCGACCGCGCCACCGGCCGGCCGGTCGGCGAATATGTCTACGAGCTCACGCCCATGGCCGAGTTCAAGGGCGAGGAGGGCAAGGGTGCCAGCACCGCGCGGGTGAGCGAGATGCTGGCCGTCGGCGAGGACCGCCTGCTCGTCCTCGACCGCACAGAGCGCACCACCAAGATCTTCCGCGTCGATCTGGCCGGCGCCACCGACATCCTGGGCGGCCGCTTCGACGATCCGGCGACCCTGCCGAGCCTCGAGCAGACCAACCTCGCCGAAGCCGGGATCCGGCCGGTGAGCAAGCGGCTGGTCCTGGACTCGAGCGCCCACCCGGAGCTGCCGACCAAGATCGAGGGCATGGCGCTGTTCGCCGATGGCAGCTTGATGCTGATCAACGACGACGATTTCGGCATCGAGGGCAAGCGCACGCTGGTCGCCCGGGTGCGCGGCCTCGACCTGCGCTGAGCCGGACGCGGCTCAGCCGCCGGCGCGCTCGGGGTAGAGCCCGAGCAGCCCCGCCTCGCTCGCCGCGCACACGCCGCGCTCGGTGACGAAGGCCGTGACCAGGCGGGCCGGGGTGACGTCGAAGGCCCAGTTGCCGGCCGGGCTCCCCTCCGGAAGGATCGCCACGCGCTCGCTCCGGCCGTCGGCGGTGCGGCCGCTCACCCAGCCGAGCTCCTCGGGCGCGCGCTCTTCGATCGGGATCGCGGCGAGGCCGTCCTCGATCGTCCAGTCGATCGTGGTCGAGGGCAGCGCCACGTAGAAGGGCACGCCCGTGTCGCGCGCCGCGAGCGCCTTCAGATAGGTGCCGATCTTGTTGGCGACGTCGCCGCGGCGGGTCACCCGGTCGGCGCCCACGAGGCAGAGATCGACCAGCCCGTGCTGCATCAGGTGGCCGCCGGCATTGTCGGCGATCACCGTGTGCGGCACGCCCTCCTGGCCGAGCTCGAAGGCGGTGATCGCCGCCCCCTGGTTGCGCGGCCGCGTCTCGTCGACCCAGACATGGACCCCGATCCCGGCCCGGTGCGCCCGATAGATCGGCGCGGTGGCGGTGCCCCAGTCGATGGTCGCGAGCCAGCCGGCGTTGCAGTGGGTGAGGACGTTCACCGGCTCGCCCGGGCGCTTGCGCCGCGCCGCGGCCTCGATCAGGGCCAGGCCGCGCTCGCCGATCGCCCGGCAGATCGCCACGTCCTCCTCGCAGATCGCGCCGGCCTCGGCCCAGGCCCGCTCGACCCGGCTCGGCGGCGGCAGCGGGCGCAGCACCGCCGTCATGCGCTCGAGCGCCCAGCGCAGATTGACGGCCGTCGGCCGGGTCGAGCCGAGCGTCCGGCAGGCGGCCAGGAGCCCGCCGTCCGAGGGATCGGCGCGCAGGGCGAGCGCCACACCATAGGCCGCGATGGCGCCGATCAGGGGGGCGCCGCGGATCCGCATCTCGCGGATCGCGGCGGCGGCGTCCTCGAGCCGGGTGAGTGCGATCTCCGGCAGTGCGTGCGGCAGCTCGGTCTGATCGAAGGTCAGGACCGTGCGCCCGTCGGCCGCGACCCGCACGGTGCGGCGATGCTCACCCTCGAGGCGCATGCGTCCGTCCTCCGCGATGGCGGCGACTGCAAGAGAAACTTTTCTCTTGATCGGCTGTTCTTCCCAGTATAGGACAGGACAGCTTCCGCTTCGGAGAGACCACCATGCGTCCGGTGCTGCGTCGCGGCGCCAGCGGCCACGAGGTCGCGCGCCTGCAGGACCTGCTCGACAAGGCCGGCTTCCCGCTCGGGCGGATCGACGGCCGCTTCGGCGCCGCCACCGAGGCCGCGCTCACCGGCTTCCAGCGCGCCCAGGGCCTGCTCGCCGACGGCGTCTGCGGCCCGGTCACCTGGGCCGTGCTGCTCGACGGTCGGCCGGGCCGCCCGTACGCGGTCCTGCACCGCGTCGACCTCGAGCTCGTGGCCCAGCTGTTCCCCTGCACCGCCCTCGACCCCATCGCCCGCAACCTGCCGCACGTGGTGGCCGGCCTCGAGGCCTTCGATCTGGTCGACAAGCCCATGGTGCTCGCGGCGCTCGCCACCATCCGCGCCGAGAGCGAGGGCTTCGAGCCGGTCGAGGAGGCGGTCTCGCGCTTCAACACCTCGCCGGCCGGCCCGCCCTTCGACCTCTACGACCACCGCGCCGATCTCGGCAACGACGGCCCGCCGGACGGCGCCCGCTTCAAGGGGCGCGGCTTCGTCCAGCTCACCGGCCGCGCCAACTACGAGGATGCGAGCCGCCGCCTCGGGCTCGGCGACGAGCTCGTGCGCGAGCCCGAGCGGGCCAACGAGCCCGCCATCGCCGGCCTCGTGCTCGGCCAGTTCCTGGCCGAGCGGCGGCTGCCGATCAAGGAGGCCCTGCTCGAGGGCGATCTGCGCCGCGCCCGCCGGCTGGTCAATGGCGGCCTGCACGGCTTCGAGCGGTTCCGCGACGCCTTCCGGCGCGGCGAGCGGCTGATCTCCGACCCGGTCTGGTCGGTCCGGCCGGAGCGCTGGGCCACCGTCTGAGCGCGGCCTCAGCGCGGCCGGCGCGGCGGCAGGATCTCGATCCGCTCGGGTCCGACCTCGACCGTCCGCTCGACCCGCTCGACCCGCAGATCGGCGCCGCCGAGCGGCCGCCCGCCGCGGCCGCCGAGCCAGCGCGCCAGGAACCCGCCGGCGAGCACCACCGGCAGGATCAAAAGGAACAGGGCACCCACCACGAGCGCCAGGGAGATCGTCAGGGCGAGCCCGGCCGCCAGGGCCAGGACCCCGCGCCAGCCGAGCAGCCCGAGCAGCGCCCGGGGCGAGCCGCCGACGACCGTGATCCGCTCGAACCGCCCGTGCATGCGTCCCTCCGAGCCATCATGTGGCCCGGCGCGCGCCACCCTCAAGGGCGGGCGCCGCACCGTGCCGCTCGCGGGTCGCGGTGAAGCGGATCTTCGGGAAGTCCTCCTGCACCCGGCCGAGGTCCCAGGCGTTGCGGGCCAGGTAGACCGGCTCGCCGTCGCGGTCGCGGGCGAGCGAGGAGCGCTTGGCGCTCCGCAGCCGCTCGATCTCCTCGGGGTCGGCCGCGGCGCACCAGCGGGCGGTCACGTAGGGTGCCGGCTCGAGCTCGACCGGCAGGCCGTACTCGGCCGCGAGCCGGGCCTTGAGGACGTCGAGCTGGAGCGCGCCGATCACGCCCACGATCCACTCGGCGCCGAGCTCCGGGCGGAACACCCGCACCACGCCCTCCTCGGCCATGTCCTCGAGCGCCTTCTTGAGGTGCTTGGCGCGCATCGGATCGCCGAGCCGCACCCGCATCAAGATCTCGGGCGCGAAGTCGGGCAGGCCCGTGAAGGCCAGGGGCTCGCCCTCGCTCAGGGAATCGCCGACCCGCAGCTGGCCGTGGTTGGGCAGGCCGACGATGTCGCCCGCATAGGCCTCCTCGGCCAGCGCCCGGTCCTTGGCGAGGAAGAAGATCGGGGCAGCGGTCCCGACCGCCTTGCGGTCGCGGGCCGCCAGAAGCCGCATGCCGCGCGCGAAGCGGCCCGAGCACAGCCGCACGAACGCCACCCGGTCGCGGTGCTTCGGATCCATGTTGGCCTGGACCTTGAAGACGAACCCGGTGACCTGCGGCTCGCCCGGCTCGACCGCGCGCTCGGTCGCCGGCTGCGGCCGCGGCGGCGGTGCGAGCCGGGCGAGCGCGTCGAGCAGCGCCCGCACGCCGAAGCTGCGGAGCGCACTGCCGAAGAAGACCGGGGTCAGGTGCCCCTCGCGGTAGGCCTCGAGGTCGAGGCGCGGCAGCACGCCGTCGACCAGCTCGAGCTGCTCGTCGAGCGTCTGGAGCAGATCGGCCGGCACCCGTGCCAGGAGCTCGGCCGAGCCGCGCTCGAGCCGCCGCTCGGGCACCGGGCCCGCATCCGGGTCGAGCAGCAGGACCGCGCCGCCGCCGCGCTCGGCCACGCCGCGGAAGCCCTGGCCCATGCCGAGCGGCCAGACCATCGGCGCCACGTCGAGGGCGAGCCGGTCGTGGATCTCGTCGAGGAGCTCGAGCGGGTCCCTGGCCTCGCGGTCCATCTTGTTGACGAAGGTCATGATCGGCACGTCCCGCAGCCGACAGACCTCGAACAGCTTCAAGGTCTGCGCCTCGATGCCCTTGGCGGCATCGAGCACCATGATCGCCGAATCGACCGCGGTCAGCGTGCGGTAGGTGTCCTCGGAGAAGTCCTCGTGGCCGGGGGTGTCCAGGAGGTTGATGACGCAGCCGGCGTGCTCGAAGGTCATGGCCGAGGTGGTGACCGAGATGCCGCGCTGCTGTTCGATCGCCATCCAGTCGGAGCGGGCCCGCCGCCGCTCGCCCTTGGCCTTGACCTCGCCGGCCAGATGGATGGCGCCGCCCAGGAGGAGGAGCTTCTCGGTGAGCGTGGTCTTGCCCGCATCGGGATGCGAGATGATCGCGAAGGTGCGCCGACGCGCGGCCTCGGCGGCGATCGCAGGGTCGATCAAGGGCGGCTCCGGGGGAGGTGCGGGTCGACGCCAGAGATGGGCCGGACCTGGCGGGGGCGCAAGCGCGGCCCGTCGCCCGGGCGCTCCGGCCGTGACCGCGCACGTTCCCATCCTGCGCGTCCTGCGCTAGAACGCGGGCCCGAGCCCGACCGAGAGGACAGATGATGAAGAGCCGCCTCGCCCGCCTCGGCCTCGCCGCCGCGGCCTGCCTCGCCGCGGCCGAGCCCGGTGCCGCGGCCGACCCCGAGAACACCCTCCTGGTCGAGCTCTCGACCGGCGGCCGGGTGGTCATCGAGATGCTGCCCGCGGCCGCCCCCAAGCACGTGGCCAGGATCAAGGAGCTGGCCCGCGAGGGCTTCTACGACGGCATCGTCTTCCACCGCGTGATCGACGGCTTCATGGCCCAGACCGGCGATCCGACCGGCACCGGCACCGGCGGCTCGCCCAAGGGCAGGCTGCCGGCCGAGTTCTCCAAGCTGCCGTTCGAGCGCGGCACGGTCGGCATGGCCCGCACCCAGGATCCGAACAGCGCCAGCAGCCAGTTCTTCATCATGTTCGCCCCGGCCCCGCACCTGAACGGCCAGTACACCGTCTGGGGCCGGGTCGTCGAAGGCATGGAGCTGGTCGACAAGATCGCCCGCACCGAGCCGCGCCGGCCGGCCCAGCTCGACCGCATGGTCAAGGTCCGGGTCGCCGCCGACGTCAAGTGATCGGGCCCGGGAGGGCGGCCGCACATGACCGTGCTCGTGACCGGCGTCGCGGGGTTCGTCGGCCTGCACGTGGCCCGGGCGCTCCTGGCGCGGGGCGACGCCGTGCTCGGTGTCGACAGCCTGAACACCTACTACGACCCGGCCCTCAAGCGGGCGCGGCTGGCCGAGCTCGAGCGCCAGCCGGGCTTCCGCTTCGTCCGGCTCGACATCGCCGACGCCGAGGCGATGGCGGCGCTCGCCCGCGAGGAGGGCGCTGCCATCACCGGCGTGGTCCACCTGGCCGCCCAGGCGGGCGTGCGCTACAGCCTCGAGCGGCCGTTCGAGTACGTCCGCTCCAACCTCGAGGGCCACATGGTGGTGCTCGAGACCTGCCGCCACCACCTGCCGGCCCTCCGCCATCTGGTCTACGCCAGCTCGAGCTCGGTCTATGGCGGCAACGAGAAGGTGCCGTTCGCCGTCGAGGATCGGGTCGACCGCCCGGTCTCCCTCTACGCCGCCACCAAGCGGGCCGACGAGATCTTGAGCCAGGCCTACGCCCATCTGTACGGCATCCCGCAGACCGGGCTGCGGTTCTTCACGGTCTACGGGCCCTACGGCCGGCCCGACATGGCCTATTACAGCTTCACCGACGCGATCGTGGCGGGCCGGCCGATCACCCTCTTCAACGAGGGCCGGATGCGGCGCGACTTCACCTGGATCGGCGACGTGGTCGAGGGCGTGCTCGCGGCCCTCGACCGGCCGCCGCCGGGCGCCCCGGGCGCGCCGCCGCACCGGCTCTACAATCTGGGCAACCACGAGCCGGTCGAGCTGCGCCGCTTCGTGGCGGTGCTCGAGCAGGCGCTGGGTGTGCGCGCCCAGATCCGCCTCGCCCCGATGCAGCCGGGCGACGTCGCCGAGACCTGGGCCGACATCGAGGCCACCACCCGCGACCTCGGCTGGCGGCCGACCACGCCGATCGAGGAGGGCCTGCCGCGGTTCGTCGCCTGGTACCGCTCCTACCACGCCATGCGGGCGGCCGGCTGAGGCTCAGCCACCGCCCTCGAGCACCCGCTGGCGGGCCTCGATCCGCTCCTCGAGCAGGGCCATGAAGCGGTGCCGGTCGAGCCCGGGCGGGATCGGCTCGAGCATCTCGACCACCGCCCGGCCCGGCCACTTGCGGAACGAGCGGCGCGGCCAGTAGCGGCCCGTGTCGAGCGCCACCGGCACGACCGGGACGGCGAGCGCCGCGTAGAGCGCCGCCACCCCCGACTTGTAGGCCGGCGGCGCCCCGGGCGGCCGGCGCGTCCCTTCCGGGAAGATCACCAGCGAGGCGCCGCGCCCGACCGCCTCCCGGGCACCCCGCACCAGCGACTTCAGGGCGGTCGCGGCACCGCCCCGGTCGACGAAGATGCACCCCGTGCGGGCCAGGTAGAGGGCGAACAAGGGCACCCGCCTGAGCTCCTGCTTGAGGCCGTAGACCACGTCGGTGCGGACCAGGTGGAACAGCATCGTGTCGAGCGCCGACTGGTGCTTGGCGGCGAAGATCACCGGCCCCTCGGGGATCCGCTCGAGGCCGCGCAGCTCGACCGTGAGGCCGGTGGTCCAGGCCAGGAGCCGGCGCACCCCCTGCATCCAGGCACGGGCGTAGCGGCGGGCGCCGTGCTCCGACAGGAAGGGCAGGGCCGGCAGGCCGACCAGCATGACCAGGAGCGTGTAGGGGTAGAACAGGAGGTTGAAGACCGCCGAGCGCAACCAGACGATCGGCCCGTCCCGCACCGCCCCCTCCCGCTCCGCCCGCCGCCATCCAAGCGGCCCGAAGCCGTTCCGGCAAGCCGCCGCCGGCCGGCCCGGACGCTCGGCCGGCTCAGCGCAGCCGGGCGAGCCCGTGCACGGCGGTCAGCCGGGCGGCGAGCGCGATCAGGAGGGCCGCCAGCACCGGCACCATGGCGAGCAGGATCCAGTCGAGCGGGCGCGGCTCGACCGACACCAGCCGGACGCCCAGGAGCGCCGGCAGGTGGACGAGGCCGAGGAGCGTGATCAGCGCCGCCGCGAAGCCGATGCTGCCGCCCCGGAGCGCGCTCGCCATGGCGTGCTGCTCGAACTGGCGGGCGACGTAGCGGTCGGGCGCGCCCAGAAGGCGCAGGAGGTCGACGGTCTGGTCGTGCAGCTCGAGGCTCGAGCGGGTCAGGATCACCACGCCCGTCACGAGGAGCGCCAGGACGAGGAGCCCGGCGCCGCCGCCGAGCCAGCGCAGCCGCTGCGCCAGCTCGTCGAGGGCGCCGCGCCCGGGGCCGGTCTCGTCGACGGCGGCGCCGGGCACCAGCTCGCGGACCCGGCGGGTGAGCTCGGCCAGATCGGGGACCTGGCCCGGCTGGAAGCGGACGTCGAGCAGCCGCGGCAGCGGCAGGTCGAGGGCCGCCTCGGCCGAGGCCTTGCCGAGCCAGGGCTCGACCAGCTGGTCGAGCTCCTCCTTGGAGACGAGCGAGGTGTAGGCGACCCCGGGCAGGTCCTCGAGCAGGGCGCGCACGGCCGCGAGCTCGCGCTCGCCCTGGGCCGCATCGTCGACCGCCGGCAGCGCCACGGTCACGAGCCGCGGCCGCTCGGCCGCCCGCTCGACCGCGCCCTGGGCGAGCACCGCCACCGCGCAGGCGAGCACCGCCAGATAGGTGAGGCCGCCGATCAGCCAGGCGAGGAAGCGGCTCGCCGGCGTGTCCTCGAGCGGCAGGTCGAGCTCGGCCAGGGCCATGGGGCTACTCCGCCGCGGCCCGACCTGCGGGCAGCGGGCGGATCAGCCGGCCGCGCTCGAGGTGCAGGACCGGAAAGGCCCAGCGGCGGATCAGCTCGCGCGAGTGGGTGGCGAGCACGACCGCGGTGCCGAGCCGGTGCAGCTCGCCGAACAGGAGCATGAGCCGCTCGACCCGCGCCGGCTCGACGTTGCTCGTGGGCTCGTCGGCGAGCAGGAGGTCGGGCCGCGTGACCACGGCGCGGGCCACCGTCACGAGCTGGCGCTGGCCCATCGAGAGCTGCGGCGGCTTGGCCTCCATCCGCTCGGCGAGGCCGAGCCAGCCGAGCATCTGCGAGACGTAGGCCGAGATCTGCTCCTCGTCGGCGCCGCCGATGCGCAGCGGCAGGGCGACGTTGTCGAAGGCGCTCAGATGGTCGAGCAGCCGGAAGTCCTGGAACACCACCCCGATCCGCCGGCGCAGGCGACCGAGCTCGGCGCGGTCGATCCCGAGGACCTCCCGGCCGAACAGGCGCAACCGACCGCGCGAGGGCGGCTGCGACAGGCTCATCAGGCGCAACAGCGAGGTCTTGCCGGCGCCGCTCGGCCCGACGAGGTAGTGGAACGAGCCGGCCGGGATGCTAAGATCGATCTCGCGCAGCACCTCGTCGGCGGAGCCGTAGCGCATGCCGACCCCCTGCAGCTCGAGGATGGTCGCCCGGCCACGGTCGTCGTCCGCGAGCTTGCCCGACGCGTTCGACATGGCCCAGCGATATTGCAGATCACGCGAAATCCGTCCACTACCAACCAACCAACGGGCGATCCCGACGCGACCCTCCAACCTACGGGTCGAGCCATGATCCTGACCTGCCCCAACTGCGCCGCCCGCTTCCGGATCGACCCGGCCCGGCTCGGGCCCGAGGGCCGGCGGGTGCGCTGCTCGGCCTGTGGCCATCGCTGGCCGGTCCGCCCCGAGCCGGGGCCGAGCCGGCCGGCGGCCGCGGCTCCGCCGCCCCCGCCCGCGGGCGGTGCCGTGGCGGTGGCGCCACCGAGCCTGTCGGTGGTGGCGAGCGGCCGCGAGGGGCCCGGGCCCGGCGAGCCGGTGCCGCCGCCGCCCCTGGCCGCCGCTCCGGCGCTCGGCCCGCCGCCCGCCGGCCGCGGCGTGGCGATCGCCGGCTGGCTCGTGGTGGTGCTGATCCTCCTCGTGCTGGCCGGCCTCGTGGTCGGCCGCAACGAGGTCGCCTCGGCCTTCCCGGCCATGGTCGCGGCCTACGAGCGGCTCGGCCTGCCGGTCACCGCCCGGCTCGGCCTCGAGGTCAAGAACCTCGACTCGCGCCGGGTCCAGGAGCAGGGCCTGATGGTGTTCGTGGTCGAGGGCGAGGTGCACAATCTGTCGAGCGTCGAGCGGCCGGTGCCCGCGGTCCGCGTGGCGCTCCTCGACGGCGAGCGCCGCGAGCTCGATGCGGCGCTCTTCAAGGCCGCCGCCACGAGCCTCGCGGCCGGCGCGGTCACCCGGTTCGAGGCGCGCATCGTCGATCCACCGCTCGCCGCCAAGACCTTCCTTGTGTCGCTCGCTCCAGGCCCCTGACCCGGGCCGGGGGCCGATGGCGCGGGCGCTCGCCGAGGCCGAGGCTGCGGCGCGGCGCGGCGAGGTGCCGGTCGGTGCCGTGGTGACCGGCCCCGACGGGGCGATCCTGGCGGCCGAGGGCAACCGGGTCGAGGAGCTGTCCGACCCGACCGCGCACGCCGAGCTCCTGGCGCTGCGGGCCGCCGGCCGGGTGCTCGGCACGCCGCGGCTCGTGGGCTGCGACCTCTGGGTCACCCTCGAGCCCTGCCCGATGTGCGCCTACGCCCTGGCACTCGCCCGCATCCGCCGGCTCTACTACGGCGCCGAGGACCCCAAGGCGGGCGGCGTCGACCACGGCCCGCGCCTGTTCGCGAGCCCGGCCTGCCACCACCGCCCCGAGGTCTATGGCGGGATCGGCGAGCGGCGCGCCGCGGAGCTCCTGCGCAACTTCTTCCGGGATCGGCGCTGAGCCCCCGGGCGGTGCCCTCAGCCGCCGGGCTTGCGCTCGGAGCCGGCCGCCGGGCCGGGCGGGGCCAGCCGATCCGGCTCCGCGGGCGGGGGCGGCGGCTGCTCGTCGGCGAGGCCGGCCTTGAAGGTCCGGACCCCCTTGGCGAGGTCGCCCATCAGGCTCGGCAGCTTGCCCGCCCCGAAGATCACGAGGACGATCAGGAGGATCAGCAGCGCTTCCCAGAAGCCGAACACCATGCGCTCCTCCCGTCGCCGCCGCCGCGCCTGAGATGGGAAGTCCGGCCGCTCCGGACAACCGCCCGCCGCGGCTCCGGAGCCGCGTGCCGGCCGAGCCGGGTGCCCTCCGCGTCGGACGCGGCGGCCGCTCGGGAGCCGCGTGCCGCGATCGCGCGGGCTCCGGCGCGCCTGCCTCGGGAGCTCCGTGCCCGGTTCCGAACGGGCCGCGGGCGGGCCCGCTCGGGAGCTCCGTGCGCCGATCCGCGGCACCGTCCCGCGGCCGGCTCGGGAGCCGTGTGCGCCGATCCGAGC
>CAZDFD010000079.1:19523-21661 GCA_964504655.1 uncultured Geminicoccaceae bacterium | reverse complement strand
CCACGGCTGGGCCGCCGGGTCGACGGGCGACGGGTCGAACAGGTGGAGCGCCGGTCAACCTTCGCGGCGAGGGCCGGGCGGCCCGGCCGGCTGGTCGGGCGCGGCAGGGGACAGGGCGGCCCGGCGGGGATGCCGGGCCGCCCAGGGGCGAAGGTCAGAAGAAGATCGTGGTGCCGAGCTCGGCGATGAAGTCGGCGGTGGTCATGTTGAGGATAATGACCTCCTGGACGTCGGCCGCCGTGCCGTCGAGGTCGACGTCGAGGTCGTCCATACCGTCGCCGTCGGCGTCGACATCGGTGATCACGACGTCGCCCGGGTTGCCGCCGAAGCCGGTGAAGTCGAGGATGTCGAAGCCGACCTCGAAGTCCAAGATCTCGTCGAGCCCGCTGTTCTTTCCGAAGACGAAGGTGTCGTCGCCGCCGATGTCGGTGGTGTTGTCGGTGAGAAAGTCGCCGACCAGCAGGTCGTTGCCGCCGCCGCCGTCGAGAACGTCGTTGCCGCCGCCGACATCGTCGTTGGCGGTCCTGAAGTCGCCGATCAGCGTGTCGTTGCCCGCCTCGCCGAAGAGCGTATCGGCGCCGCCCTGGGCGTTGCCGTTGCCCTCGTCTGCATCGCCGACCACGGCGTCGCCGTCGGCGCCACCCGTGATGGTGTCCGCGCCGCCCTGGGACTGCTGGCTCATGCGGAACGCATCGCCGGAGCCCTGGTCGATCCCCACGCCGAGGAACATGATGTCGTTGCCGCCGACGCCGGACCCGCGGATCACCCGAGCATCGCCGAAAACGATGTCGTTGCCGGCGCCGCTGTCGATGATGTCGCCGCCGCCCCGGCCGCTTCCCTCGATGATCCAGGCGTCGCCATAGACCCGGTCGACGCCGCCGAATGTGGTGATGACGTCGCTGCCGCCCTGGCCGGCGTTGAGCGTCCGGCCGTTGTCGGGGATGCCCAGATTGTTCTGGGCGCTGTAGGGATCGCCGATCACCTCGTCGGCCTGCTCGGTACCCCGCAGGGTCTCGTTGTCTCCGAGAAAGAGACGCGTGCGCCCGAGGATCTTCGCCATCGTTCCCTCCCATCGACGTTGTGAAGCCGATTTAATCCTACCTGTCGCCGGTCAGCGGGTCTAGCGAAGAGCGGTTGAACAATGGGATGCCAGGCCGCCGTTAGGGGTGAACGGGAGCGGACGCGCGCCTGCTCCGGTGCCGCGGCGTGTGGTAGGGTCGCGGCGCGGGCGGTGGCCGCGGCAACCGAGAGGGACATCGGATGACCCTGGTCGAGGCCCTGTTGCGCGCGCTCGGGGCGCGCGGGGTGCGCGAGATCTTCGGGATCCCGGGCGATTTCGCGCTGCCCTTCTTCGAGATCGCCGAGAAAAGCGCGATCCTGCCCGTGCACACCCTCTCGCACGAGCCGGCGGTGGGCTTCGCGGCGGACGCCGCGGCCCGCTTCCGCTCGGCACCGGGCGTGGCGGCTGTCACCTGGGGGGCGGGGGCCTTCAACATCGTCAACCCGGTGGCCGCGGCCTATGCCGAGAAGTCGCCCGTGGTCGTGATCTCCGGGGCACCGGGCCGGCACGAGAGCCGCTCGGGCCTGCTCCTCCACCACCAGGGCCCGCGGCTCGATACCCAGTTCCGCATCTTCCAGGAGATCACCGTGGCGCAGGCGCGGCTCGACGATCCGCGGAGTGCACCGGCCGAGATCGCCCGGGTGCTGCAGGCGGCCGTCGAGGAGAGCCGGCCGGTCTATCTCGAGCTCCCGCGCGACATGGTGGCGGTGCCGATCGATCCGGTGCCACCGTCGCAGCCCTGGCCGTTCGACCCGGAGGCCGTGGCGGCTTGTGCCGATGCGGTGATCGACCGGCTCGCCGCGGCCGAGCGGCCGGTGCTCCTGGTCGACGTCGAGATCCGCCGCTTCGGCCTCGAGAGCCGGGTGGCGGCCCTCGCCCGGGCGCTCGCGATCCCCGTGGTCACGACCTTCATGGGCCGCGGCCTCCTCTCCGAAGCCGATGCGCCGGTCGCGGGCACCTATCTGGGTGCGGCGGGCGATCCGGCAGTGGCCGAACTCGTCGAGGGCTCGGACGGGCTTCTCCTGTTGGGTGTGATCCTCTCCGACACGAATTTCGGGGTGAGCGCGGGCAAGCTCGA
>CAZDFD010000079.1:0-19423 GCA_964504655.1 uncultured Geminicoccaceae bacterium | reverse complement strand
CCGGCCGGGATGGCGGCCCAGCTCACGACCGGCCGGCGGGTGCTCGTGCTCGTGGGCGACGGGGCGTTCCAGATGACCGGGTGGGAGCTCGGCAATTGCCGCAAGCTCGGCATCGACCCGATCGTCCTGGTCTTCAACAACCGGAGCTGGGAGATGCTGCGCGTGTTCCAGCCGGAGAGCCGCTTCAACGACCTCGACGATTGGCGCTTCGCCGAGGCGGCCGTGGCGCTCGGGGGCGAGGGGAGGCGGGTCGGCACCCGGGCCGAGCTCGCGGCCGCGCTGGAGGAGGCGGTGGCGCGGCGCGGCCCCTTCCAGCTCGTCGAGGCGATGATCCCGCGCGGGGCGATCTCGCGGACGCTCGAGCGGTTCGTCGCGGGTGCCAAGGCGCTGCGCGCCGCGGCCCCTGTGCCGGATGCGGCGGGGTGAGCGAGGAGGCGAGACCGGAGGAGCCGGGCGCGGCGGTCGCCGGGGAGGCGGCGCTCCTGCGCGAGCGCCGCTTCTGGCCGCTGTTCGCCGGGCAGGCGCTGGTGGCGCTCGCGCAGAACCTGTTCCGCGGCGCCGCCACGATCGTGATCCTCGAGGCGGCGACGGCGGGGCGGGGGCCGATGCTCGTGAGCGTCGCCATGGCGCTCTACTTCCTGCCCTTCGTGCTGCTGTCGGCCACTGCCGGCGGGCTCGCCGACCGGATGGTGAAGGCCCGGCTCGCCGAGCGCGTGCTCTTGGCCCAGCTCCCGGCGGCGCTTCTGGGCGCCCTCGGGCTGGTCCTGGGTGCCCCCTCGCTCCTGCTCCTGGCGCTCCTCGGCATGGGCGCGCAGGCGGCCCTGTTCGGGCCGGTCAAGTACGCGCTCCTGCCCGAGCTCCTGCGCCCGGGCGAGCTCGTCGCCGGCAACGGTCTCGTCGCCGCCTCGACCTTCCTCGCCGTGCTCGCGGGCTCGGTGCTCGGGACCGTGCTCGTGGCGCTGCCGGCGGGCGAGCTCCTGGCGGGCCTCCTCACCACCGGGCTCGCCGGGCTCGCCTGGGCCTTCGGGCGGCTCCTGCCGGAACGCCCGGCGGCGGCACCCCTGGCCGCGGTCGCGCGCGACCCGCTCGCCGCGGCGCGCGCGCTCCTGGCCGATCTCGCCGCCCGGCCGGGCCCGTTCCGCGCCGCCCGCGCGATCTCCTGGTTCTGGGCCATGGGTGGGCTCTATCTGGCGCAGCTCCCGGCCTATGCGACGAGCGTGCTGGGTGAGGGCGAGGGCACCGCGGCGCTGCTGTTGACGCTGCTCTCGGTCGGGATCGGGGCCGGGGCGCTCGCGGTGCGCCGCTTGGCCGGTGCCACCCCGAGCCTCGCCCCGGTGCCGATGGCGGCCTTGGCGCTCGCCCTCTTCTCGCTCGATCTGGCGCTGGTCGCGGGCACGCTCGCGCGCGAGGTGGTGCTGGGGCCGCCCCTGGCGCTCCTCGCCCGGCCGGCGGGCTGGCGCCTGCTCCTCGATCTGACCGCCGTCGCCGCCGCCTCGGGCTTTCTCGTGGTGCCGCTCATGGCCTGGCTGCAGGCGAGCCTGCCCGCCGACCGCCGCGCCAGCCTGCTCGGCGCCACGGCGCTCCTGAACGCCCTCTACATGGTGGCCGCGGCCGCCCTCTCGGCCCTCCTGCTCTGGGCCGGGGTGAGCATCGCCGGCCTGTTCCTCCTGACCGCCCTGGGCAATCTCCTGCTCGCCGTGCAGACCGTCCGTTATTTGCCCGGGCACACCATCCGCAGCCTGTTCCGCCTGCTCTTCAAGCTCGCCTTCCGGCTCGAGGTCGCGGGCGCCGAGCATCTGGCCGGCACCGGCCCGCGCACCCTCGTCCTGGTCAACCACGTCTCCCTACTGGACGGGCCCCTGATGATGGCGGTGGCACCCGAGCCGCCGGCCTTCGCGGTCTGGTGGACCTGGCTCGAGCGCTGGTGGCTCGCCCCCTTCGCCGAGGCGTTCCGGCTGATCCCGGTCGATCCGGCGCGCCCGCAGCACGTCAAGGTGCTGGTCGCGGCGGTCGAGGAGGGCCGGCCGCTCGTGATCTTCCCGGAAGGGCGGATCAGCGTCACCGGGGCGCTCATGAAGATCTATGCCGGCCCGGCCTGGATCGCCGATCGCACCGGGGCGGTGATCGTCCCGGTGCGCATCGACGGCGCCGAGGTGACGCCCTTCTCCCGCCTGACCCGCGGCCAGGTGCGCCGGCGCTGGTTCCCGAAGATCAAGATCACCGTCCTGCCGCCGCGCCGTCTCGGGCTCGATCCGACCCTGCGTGGCCGGGCCCGCCGCCAGCGCGCCGCGCTCGAGCTCTACGAGATCATGTCGGCCATGGTGTTCGAGACCACGGACCTCGGCCACACCCTGCTCGAGGCGGTGGTCCGGGCGCGCGCCCGGCACGGCGGCGGGCTCGTCGTGGCCGAGGACGTCAAGGGCACGAGCCTCACCTACGAGCGCCTCCTGGTCGCGGCCCTGGCGCTCGCCCGCCGGCTCGAGCGGGAGACCGTGCGCGGCGAGGTCGTGGGCTTGTTCCTGCCCAACGCCTGCGCGACCGCGGCCGTGTTCCTGGCGCTCCAGGCGATCGGCCGGGTCCCGGCCATGCTGAACGTCGCGGCCGGCAGCGCCAACCTGCTCTCGGCCTGCGCGACGGCGCGGATCCGGCTCGTCCTGAGCGCCCGCGAGTTCGTCGAGCAGGCGAGGCTCGAGGCGCCGATCGAGGCGCTCGGCGGCCAGGCGCGGCTGCTCTGGCTCGAGGATCTGCGCCAGCGGATCGGTCGCGGCGAGCGGCTGCGCGCCTGGCTCGGGGCACGCCGGCCACTCGCCTTCCACCGGCGCTTCGCGGTGCGCCGCGAGGAGCCGGCCGTGGTGCTGTTCACCTCGGGCTCCGAGGGCCGGCCCAAGGCCGTGCTGCTGAGCCACGGCAACCTGCTCGCCAACTGCGCGCAGGTCGCGGCCCGGGTCGATTTCAGCGAGCAGGACCGCTGCTTCAACGCCCTGCCGCTGTTCCACAGCTTCGGCCTCACCGGCGGCTTCCTGATGCCGCTTCTGCACGGCGTGCGGCTGTTCCTCTACCCCTCGCCGCTGCACTACCGGATCGTGCCCGAGGCGATCTACAACACCAACGCCACGATCCTGTTCGGCACCAACGCCTTCCTCAAGGGCTACGGGCGCGCCGCCGACCCGTACGACTTCCGCTCGCTGCGCTACGTCTTCGCCGGCGCCGAGCCGCTGCAGGAGGAGACCCGGCTGCTCTGGTTCGAGAAGTTCGGGATCCGCATCCTCGTGGGCTACGGGGCCACCGAGACCGGGCCGGTGCTGGCGGTCAACACCCCGATGCACCATCGGCCGGGCACGGTCGGCCGGTTCCTGCCCGGGATCGCCTGGCGGATCCTGCCGGTGCCCGGGCTCGAGCGCGGCGGCCGGCTCCTGGTCAGGGGCCCGAACATCATGCTCGGCTACCTCCTGCCCGACCGTCCGGGCGAGATCGCGCCGCCGGACGACGGCTGGTACGACACGGGCGATCTCGTCGACGTCGACCCGGAGGGCTTCGTCACCATCCTCGGCCGCGCCAGGCGGTTCGCCAAGATCGGCGGCGAGATGGTGAGCCTCGCTGCGGCCGAGGACCTCGTGAGCGAGCTCGTGCCCGAGGCCGGCCACGCGGTGGTCGCGGTGAGCGATCCGCGCAAGGGCGAGCGGCTCGTGCTCGTGACCACGGCCAAGGGGCTCGACCGCGCCCGGCTCGCGCGCGGCGCGCGGCGGGCCGGGCGGGTCGAGCTCATGGTGCCGGCCGAGGTGGTCGAGGTGGACGAGCTGCCGCGGCTCGCCACCGGCAAGACCGACTATCCGGCGGTCCAGCGGCTGGTGGCGGGGCTCGCCACCGCCGCCGGTTGAGCCCGGGCCGGCCGCTCAGGCGGCGAGCGCCACCGGCTCGCCCCGAACCGCCTCGCCGCCGACCGCCTCGCGGTACCAGCCCTGGTCGCGGAGGATCGCCACGGCCTCGCTCTCGAAGCCGTTGAAGGCGGTCTTCAGGGCGTTCGAGTAGGCGCCCATCATGCCGACCTCGAGCCAGTCGCCCTCGCCGACCTCGCGCGGCACCCAGTGCGGGCCCGGCATGCTGTCGATGCTGTCGCAGGTCGGCCCGTAGAGGTCGAAGGCGGCGGTCCGGCCGGCGACCGCGCCCGCGGGGCGGACGAGGCGGATCGGGAAGCGCGGCCCGATCCACTTGAGCTCGGCCAGGTTGCCGTAGACGCCGTCGTTCAGATAGAGCGACTGGCCGCGGCGCAGCTCCACCCGGGTCAGCACCGAGGCGCCGTCGGCCACGAGCAGGCGGCCGGGCTCGCACTGCAGCCGGCAGGGCAGGCCGTGCGCCCCGACCCCGCCCAGGATCGCGGCCACGAAGGCCTCGAACTCGGGCTCGTCACCGGTGTAGAGGGCCGGGAAGCCGCCGCCCACGTCGAGATGGTCGATGCCGCCGGCGAGGCGGGCGACCTCGGCCGCGATCGCGATCGCGCGCCCGAACGCCTCGGGCTCGACGCACTGCGAGCCGACGTGGAAGGTGAGGCCGGTCTCGACCGCCATGCCGCGGGCGCGGCGCAGGAGGCGCACCGCCTCCTCGCGCTCGACGCCGAACTTGCCGGTGAGCGCCAGCAGCGAGCCCTGGCCCGGGACCGCGAGGCGCAGGAACAGCTCGAGGTCCGGGGCGCGGCCGGTCGCCGCCACGATCTTGGCGAGCTCGTCCTCGTGGTCGAAGGCGAAGCGGCGCACGCCGTGGCGGTGGTAGGCCTCGGCGATCGCCTCGGCACTCTTGACCGGGTGCATGAAGTGGCAGCGGGCCTGCGGCAGGAGGCGGCGCACGAGCCGCACCTCGCCGATCGAGGCGGTGTCGAAGTGGCGCACGCCACCGCGCCAGAGCGCCTCGAGCACGACCGGCGTGTCGTTGCACTTGACGGCGTAGAGCACGTCGCCGGGGAACGCCCCCACGACCCGCCGGGCGCGCGCCTCGATCAGGTGCGGGCGAACGCAGACCACCGGGTTCTCGGGTGAGCGCAGAGCGAGCAGCGCCGCGGCGCTGCCGAAGGTGTCAGCCATACCGACCTCCCAACCCCTCAGGGAGTCAAGACGATCAGTCAGCCGCCGCCGCGCGCGCCGCAGTGCTTGGGCTTCCTTCTCGGGACGGCGCATATGGGGGCGAACGCGGCGCTTGTAAAGAGCAAAAATCCCATCGGCTGCCCAAGCCGTTACCGAAACCGCCACGATCCGGCTCGGGAGTGCGGTCGGCCGTGGCAGCCGCGTGGCAGCCGCGCTGGGTCGGGGTCCCCCGAAGGCCGCCGCGGCGGGCGTGGCTGCCGCCGGCTGCCGCGTGGTGGGCGGGTCCCGCGGCGCCCCCCGCAGCGGCAGCCGTGGCAGCCTGGGCGGCCGCACCGGTCGGCGCGCGCCCGACGAGCGAGTGCATCCGGGTGTGCTGTTCGCCTCGCACCGTCTTGCCGCAGATGCGACCCCGAGCATCCTACGCTCGGCTGTTCCGAGCGCTGCGCGCGGGACCGCCGGCAGAACCGGAGGCTGTGCGACGCGGGGCCATGTATACGCTCGAGGTCGGGTCATCGCCGGCGCCGGCCCTCGCGGCCGAGCTCGACGCCCTGGAGAGGCAGGCGCTCGCGCCGAACCCGTTCTACGGTGCCGTGTTCCTCGAGGCGGCGGCGGCCGCGCTCGGCGCGGCCGGGCGGGCCGAGCTCCTGCTGGTGCGCGATCCGGAGGGCGGCCTGGCGCTCGTCCTGCCGCTCGCGCCCGAGCCGCGCCGGATCGGCCCGCTCGACGTCCGCGAGACGCACAGCCACGCCTACGGGTTCCTCCGGGCACCCCTGGTCCGCGCGGCCGACGCCCGGCCCGCGCTCGAGGCCCTGCTCGAGCAGTGGTGGCGGAAGCTGCCGCAGGCCGACGCCCTGCTCCTGCCGGGCGTGCCCGGCGGCCCCCTGCACGAGGCGCTGGCGGAGGCTGCGGCGCGGGCCCGGGCGCCGCTCGTCGAGCTCGGCGAGACGGCCCGCGCCCTCATGCGACCTGCGGCCAGCGCCGAGGCCTTCCTCGCCGCGGCGCTCGCCAAGAAGCGGCGCAAGGAGTTGGCCCGGCTGCGCCGCCGCCTGGCCGAGCGGGGCTCGCTCCTGTTCGAGGTCGTGACCGCGCCCGAGCGTCTGGCCGGGCTCGTCGAGGCGTTCCTGGCACTCGAGGCCGAGGGCTGGAAGGGCCGGGCCGGCAGCGCCATGGCCTCGGCCCGGCACGCCGACCTGCTGCGGCGGCTGGCGGCGGGCCTCGGCCCGGCCGGCCGGCTGAGCGTCGCCCGGCTCGCCCTCGACGGCCACGATCTGGCCCTCCTCGTCTGCCTGCACGGGCCGGGCCCGGACCCGGAGACCTACCTCTTCAAGATCGCCTTCGCGGAGGCCTGGGCCGCCTTCTCGCCGGGCGTGCTCCTGGTCGTCGACTACACCCGCTGGCGCCACGCCGGCGGCCTCGCGGCCGCGGTCGATTCCTGCGCCGGCCCCGACCATCCGATGATCGACCGGCTCTGGCCCGACCGGCGCCGGCTGGTCGACCTCGCGGTCTTCCGGCCGACCCTGGCCGGACGCGGCCTCGCAGCACTCGCCCGCGCCCGCTGCCGGTTGCGCGCGAGGCTCGGAGAGACCAGTCCGAGGCATCCCGGAGAGGAGAAGGACGGCATGCAGACCGGCCCGTCGGCGATCGCGATCGACCCCGAGACCTTCGCCCGCGCCTACCCGGAGCGGCCGTTCCGGGTGCGCCACCGGCTGGTCGGCCACCCGTTGCTCACGGTCGAGCGGCTGCTCGAGCTCGCCCGGGCGCTGCCGGCCGAGCTGATCGAGTACAATGCGGGCGAGCTGCCGATCGGGCTCGACCCCGCGCAGACACCGCGCACCGGGCTCGGGGTCGAGGAGACGATCCGGCGGATCCGCGAGTGCCGCTCCTGGATGGTCCTCAAGCTGGTCGAGCGCGACCCGGCCTACCGCGCGCTGCTCGAGACGGTCCTCGAGGGCCCGCTGGCGCTGGCGGCGCGCGTGACCCCCGAGCCCGGCCGGCTCGAGGGGTACGTGTTCCTCTCCTCGCCCGGCTCGGTGACGCCGTTCCACGTCGACAACGAGCACAACTTCCTTTTGCAGATCGCCGGCACGAAGACGGTGCGGGTCTGGCGGCCGGACGATCGCGAGGCGGTGAGCGAGGAGCAGCTCGAGCGCTACCATGCGGGTGCCCACCGCAACCTGCCCTGGCGCGACGAGCTCGCGGCGCGGGCCCAGACCTTCGAGCTCGGCCCGGGCGACGGGCTGTTCATCCCGATCACGGCACCGCACTGGGTGCAGAACGGGCCCGAGGTCTCGATCTCCCTCTCGGTCACCTTCCGCTCGCGCTACTCCGACGTGCAGACGGCGGTCTACCGGCTGAACGGCTCGCTGCGCCGGCTGGGCCTGCGGCCGCGGCCGTTCCGCGGCGCCGACCTGCGCGACCGGGCCAAATGGGCGATCTGGCTGGCCGGCCGGCGGCTCGCGGCCCTGCACCGACCCGCCTGACCCACCCACCCGCCCGCCGCCGACGCCCCGCCCGTTGATTCGACCCGCGGGCTGCGCTAGCCGGCGCGCAAGCCGGGCACGGGGCGCCGGCGCCGGGAAGGGGATCCAGCCCTCGTCGATGCCGGGAGCGCGCACCCGTGCCGAGACCATGGTGGCCGAGGACGTGACGCGCTCCACGATGCGGCCGGTCCGAGGGCCGAGGGGTCTCCACCTCCGGCTTTCGCGTCGATCGCTCGGGCGTCTTCGAGACGGTGTGGCGGACCCGAGGCGTCGGACTCCGTGCCGGGGCTCGCCGAGCGGACCGCGCGGCGAGCTCGGGCGGTCCGGCCCGACGTCCTCATGAGGAAGGAACGCCGATCATGATCCGATCCATGCTGGCCGGGGCCGTCGCTGCGGTGCTGGTCGGGCTCGCGGGCCCGCCGTCGAACGCTGCCTCGATCGAGAGCCGCCGTGTTCAGTTCGCTCCCGGCACCAGCGGAACCTCGATCAAGGCCCAGATCAAGGGCGATCAGACGATCGACTATCTGTTGCGGGCCAAGGCCGGGCAGCAGCTCGAGGTCGAGATGACGACCAACAACGGTGCCAACTATTTCAACATTCTGGAGCCCGGCTCGAACGACGTGGCGTTTCACGTCGGCTCGACGAGCGGAAATCGGTTCGCGGGACGTCTGCCCAAGGATGGCGACTACAGGATCCGGGTCTATCTGATGCGGAGCGCCGCGCGACGCGGCGAGCGCGCGAACTACACGCTCACGGTCGCCGTCACCGGCCACGGGCAGGCTGCGCACGGCCCCCCGCACGACGCCAAGGTGCCGGGCACCGACTTCCACGCCACCGGCTCCATCGCCTGCTCGATGGGAGGCGGCCAGCCGACCGGCTCCTGCCCGTTCGGCGTGAAGCGCCAGGGGGCGGGCTCGGCGATCGTCACCGTGACCAAGCCCGACGGACGCACCCGCGCGATCGTCTTCCAGAAGGGCCGGGCGACCGGAGCGGACGTCAGCCAGGCCGATCCGGGCGAGTTCAGCGCCACCCGCGAAGGCGATCTCTCGATCGTGCGGATCGGCCGCGAGCGCTACGAGATCTGGGATTCGATCGTCTTCGGCGGCTAGGCGAGGGTCCGGCCCCGGTCCTGCGGGGCATGACAAGGGCGCGGCGTTCGCGCTATCTGCGCCGCGGACAGACGCTCCAAGGGGGAGGCCGAGCATGCTTCGACGCCGTCTGCTGGCGGGTGCCGCCGGCGCGATCGCCGCACCGTGGGTGAGCCGGGCCGCCCGCGCCCAGACCGTCACCTTGAACGGGGCCGTGCAGTTCAACGACGACCACGCCTTCACCAAGGCGCTCGTCCGCTTCGCCGAACTCGTCAAGCAGTACTACGGCAAGCCGATCGAGTTCGTCCTCCACAAGAACAGCGCGCTCGGCCTCGAGAAGCAGTATTTCGAGTACATGGCGCAGGGCCAGGCGGTCGACTATGCGATCGTCTCGCCGGCGCACATGTCGACGTTCTCGAAGGCGGCGCCGTTCATCGACGCGCCGTTCCTGTTCCGCGACCTCGACCATTGGAACAAGGTGCTCGAGGCGGACGTGCTGGCGCCGGTGGCCGAGGAGATCGAGAAGCGGGCCGAGGTCATGCTGATCGGCTATGCCGGCGGCGGCGTGCGCAACGTCTTCGCCAACAAGCCGGTGCGCGATCTGGCGGAGATCCGAGGGCTCAAGGTGCGGGTGCAGGGGGCGCCGATCTGGAGCCGCACCTTCGCCGCGACCGGCATGAGCCCGACCGTGATCGCCTACAACGAGGTCTACAACGCGATCCAGAACGGGGTCATCCAGGCGGGCGAGAACGAGGCCGCCGGCATCGAGCAGATGAAGTTCTACGAGGTGGCGCCGAACCTGGCGATGACCCAGCACGCGATCACCATCCGCCCGCTCTGCTTCTCGCTCAAGACCTTCAAGACCCTGCCCGCCGACCTGCAGGCGGCGATCCGCCGGGCCGGCAAGGAGGCCGGCGCCTACGGCCGGCAGATCGAATCGAGCGAGGACGGCGCCAAGCTCGATGCCATGGAGAAGGCGGGCAAGCTCAAGCGCATCCCCTTCGCCGACCGCGACGCCATGAAGAAGGCCGTGGATCCGGTGATGGCGGCCTACGCCAAGGAGATCGGCGCCGAGGCCATCTACGCCAAGATCAACGGCCTCTGAGACCTCGGGCGGGGCGCGGCCGCGCCCCGCCGCCGCCAGCGCGCGAGGAGCCATGGACGGACGCCGGCGCGGCCCGCTGACCGCGCTCAACGACGCGCTCGCGGCGCTGCTCGAGGTCCTGATCGTGATCGCCGTGGCGGTGCTCGTCCTGCCGGTGAGCCTGCAGATCTTCTCCCGCTACACCGCGCTCATCCCGGCCTACATCTGGACCGAGGAGATGGCGCGCTTCCTGTTCGTCTGGGCGATCATGCTGGGCGCCATGCTCGGGGTGCGCGAGCGGGCGCATTTCGTGGTCGACCTCTGGCCGACGCTCGGGCCGCGCGCCGGGGCGCTGCTCGATCTGCTGGGCCAGGCCGGGATCGCCGCCCTGGGCTGCGTGTTCCTGTGGTGGGGCTGGCGGTTCACCGCCGGCGCCTTCCACCGGATCAGCGAGCTCGCCGAACTGCCGCTCTGGCTCATCCACATGGCCTGGCCGCTCACCGGCCTCGTCTGGCTCCTGTTCGTGGCCGAGCGGGTGCGCGCCGACCTCGCGGTCCTGCGCGGCGGGGGGCGCTGATGCCGGGCGCGGCCGTGCTCTCCGCCGGCGAGGCGGCGGCGCTCCTGTTCGGCCTGTTCTTCCTGTTCCTGGCGCTGCGGGTGCCGGTCGCCTTCGCGCTCGGCCTCGCCTGCCTGCCGCCCCTGTTCCTCGAGCCGCGGCTCTCGCCGATGATCCTCGTGCAGGAGACCTTCAACGCCTACAACAGCTTCATCCTGCTCGCGGTGCCGTTCTTCCTGCTGACCGCCAATCTCATGAACGTCGGCGGCATCACCGACCGCCTCGTACGCCTGTCGCGCGCCATGGTCGGGCATTTCCCGGGCGGGCTCGCGCAGATCAACGTGGTCCTGTCGATCTTCTTCGCCGGCATCTCCGGCAGCTCGACCGCCGACGCCGCGAGCCAGTCCAAGATCTTCATCGAGGCGCAGCGCAAGGAGGGCTACGACGACAGCTTCTCCGCGGCGATCACCGCGGTCTCGGCGGTGCTCGCGGTGATCGTCCCGCCCTCGATCCTGATGATCGTCTGGGGCGGCATCCTCACGACCTCGATCGGCGCCCTGTTCCTGGCCGGGATCGTCCCCGGGCTCCTGATCGGCCTCGTGCAGATGGCGACCGTGCACGCCTATGCGACGCTGCGCGGCTACCCGACCTACCCGCGCGCCTCCTGGGTCGAGTTCCTGCGCGCGATGCTGGTCTCGGCCCCGGCCCTGACCACCCCGGTGATCATCATCGGCGGCAAGATCTTCGGCTGGTTCACGGCGACCGAGAGCGCCTGCATCGCTGTCCTCTACGCCGCCACCCTCTCGCTCCTGATCTATCGCGAGATGGACCTCGCGGGCCTGCACCACGCACTTCTGGAGACCGGCCGGCTCGCCGCCGTGGCGCTGTTCTGCGTGGGCACGGCGTCCGCCTTCGGCTGGCTCTTGGCCTACTACCAGATCCCCAAGGTGCTGCTCGAGGGCGTGCAGGGCTGGGGCCTGGGCTTCACCGCCACGGGCCTGTTCATCGCCGCGACCTTCCTCGTCGTCGGCTGCTTCCTCGACGCCATCCCGGCGATCATCATCGTGGGCACGATCCTGCAGCCGCTCGCCAAGGCGGTGGCGATGGACCCCGTGCACTTCGCGATGATCGGCATCGTGAGCCTGGCCTTCGGGCTCGTGACCCCGCCCTACGGCCTCTGCCTGATGATCGCCTGCCACATCGCCGGGATCCGGATGATCGACGCGCTCAAGGACACCTGCTTGATGCTCCTGCCGATGCTCGGGGTGCTCCTCCTCGTGATCGTCTGGCCCGACCTCGTGCTGTTCCTGCCGCGGCTGGTGTCGCCCGACCTCCTGCGCTGAGCGCCGGCGCCGAGCTCGGGCGCCGAGCGACGCCGGCCGCGGCGGAACCGGCTGCCTCAGGCGAGCCCGAGCGCGCGGTGGATCTGCGCCACGGCCTGCGGCGGCAGCCGCAGCCGCTCTGCCAGATCGGCCAGGTAGGCCCGCTCGGCCGGGGTGTCGACCTCGATCGCCAAGAGCGAGGCGGCGTAGACCTCGGCCGCCACCTCGGGCCCGCGGACCTCCGCCACCAGCGCCGCGACGTCGGCCGGGGCCTGCATCTCGGACATGACCCAGCGCTGCGCCTCGGCGTCGGCGCCGATCTCGGCGAGCTTGCCCGCGATCCGGTCGATCTCGGCGCGGTCGATCTGGCCGTCCGCCTTGGCCGCCGTGATCATCGCGCGGATCAGGAGCACGGCGGTGTCGTCCGAGGTCAGCCGCTCGAGCTCGGCGCCGGCCGGCGCCGCAGCCGCGGCCTGGCCCTCGCCCATGCCCTTGAGGGCCGAGTAGGCGAGGCTGCCGAGGAGCGCCAGGGCGCCGCCGCCGACGGCCCCGCCGCGGCCACCCAGGAGTGCCCCCACGACCGCGCCGAGCCCGCCCACCGCCAGCGGGTCGTTGCTCTTGACGGCCTCGGTGGTCCGCCCGGCGGCACCCTGCAGCCCGCCCATGACCTGGCCGAGCAGGCCGCCCAGGCCAGAACCGGCGCCGCCGCCCGCGGCGCCCTGGCCGCCGCCCAGCATCTGGCCGAGCTGGTCGAGCAGGCCACCGCCGCCGGCCTGGCCGCCCAGGCCCTGCGGGCCGACGGCGTTCTGCACCCGCTGGCCGGTCGAATCGGTCATTCCGGCCTGAACGAGCGAATCGAGCAGGCGCTTGGCATCGAACATCGGGCGTCCTCCCTTGCCTCGGGGGTGCAGCTTGTGCTCCGGGCTGCCTCCGTCAAGCGCGCCCATGCAGAAATCCGGCGGCGGTGCCGGAGAGGGAGCCGCCGCGTGCCGAGGACCGACCCGCCGAGCCCGTCGCCGCCGCCCGCCCGTGCCGGCCGCGGCTTCGTGCTCCTGGTGGCCGGCCTCATGACGATGTCGGCCGCCTCGATCGACATCAACCTGCCGGCGCTGCCGGCGACCGCCAGCGAGCTCGGCAGCGGGCTCGCGGCGGCGCAGCTCACCGTCACGGCCTTCTTCGTGGGCTTCGCCGCCGGCCAGGCGCTGGCCGGGCCGCTCGCCGACCGCCACGGCCGCCGGCCGGTGCTGCTCGCCGGCATCGGCCTCTACGTCCTGGCCTCGCTCGCCTGCGCGCTCGCCCCGGGGATCCTCGAGCTCCTGGCGCTGCGGCTCCTCCAGGGGCTCGCCGCCTCGGTCGGCCCGGTGCTCGGCCGGGCGATCGTGCGCGACCGCTTCGAGGGTGCGGAGATGGCGCGCGTGCTCTCGCTCGCCATGGCGGTGTTCGTGCTGGCGCCGATCCTGGCGCCCTCGGCCGGTGCGCTCATCCTGGAGACCGCCTCCTGGCGCTGGATCTTCGTGGCACTCGCGCTCTATGGCGGCGGTCTCCTCCTGGTCGTGGCGCGTGGCCTCGAGGAGACGCTGCGGACCCCCGACCCGACGGCGCTGCGGCCGGGCCGGATCGCCGCCACCTGGCGGGCGGTGCTGGGCGAACGGCGGTCGCGGCCGTTCGTCGCGATCGGCGTGCTCGCGCTCTCGACCCTCGTCCTCTACCTCGTGAGCGCGCCGGCGCTGTTCATGACCCGCTACGGGCTGTCGCCGCGCGGCTTCGCGCTGGTGTTCGCGGTCGTGGGTGCGGCCGCCGCCGCGGGCAGCCTCCTCAACGCCCGGCTCGCCCGCCGGCTGAGGCTCGAGCGGACGATCGCGGTCGGCCTCGGGCTCGGCCTCGCGGCCACGCTCGGCAATCTCGGCCTGTACCTGGCCGGCCTCGACGGCCCGCGCGCGATCGTCCCGGGCCTCGCCTTGTTCTTCCTCGCCTTCGGGCTCGTCGCCGCCAACGCCGGGGCGCTGGCACTCCAGCCGCACGGTGCCGTCGCCGGCTCGGCCGCCGGGGTCGTGGGCGTGCTGCAGACGGTCGTGCCCGGCTGCCTCGCCGGGCTCGTCGCGGTGCTGGCCGACGGTGCGCCGCTCGGCCTCCTGGCCGGCATGCCGCTCCTCCTGGTCGCCTCGATGGTGGTGCTCGCCCGGGCCGGCTCGCGCCCCGGCTGACCGGACGGCCTCGCGCGGCCACGCTGTGTGATCCGGGTAACAGCCGCCACCCCCGGCCTCGGCTACCGGGGTCGGGGCAAGGGGAGCGGTTCGGGAGGAGGACGCCGATGAGCCATGATCCGCCGCCGAGGCCGGGCCTGCCGATCGGCCTCGTGCCGCGGCCCGCACCGCCCGTGACCGCGGCTCGGACCGAGGTCCTGTGGCGGGTGGCGATCCCCGGCGTGTGCCGGCTGGTCGACGATCCGGAGCAGCTCGCGCGGCTGGCGCGTCGGCATCCCGATGCATCGATTACACGGCTCGGGCGAGGCAGACCGATCTGACCACGCGTCAAGGTTGCCTAAGGGCCATACTCGGGAGCGATATTGGTGATCGTTAATAGTCCCCTTCCTTGACCTCGTCGCAACCGCCACGCTACCTGCTCCACAGCGCGCCCTGAGGGGCGGCACGAGCGTGGCCCGACGGGTGTCCCGGCCGGGCGCCAGCATGGAGAGCGTGGATGGCAGGCCAAACGGGTACCGCGAAGAACGACAAGCTCACCGGCGGCGACGAAGACGACGTCATCGTCGGTGACGCGCTCAATCTCGCCGACGGCGAGAAGGGCGGCAACGACCAGATCACGGGCGGGGGCGGCGTCGACGTTCTCTACGGTGATGCGGGCGACCAGGACGACGACACCGCACCGTTCGAGGACGGCGTCCTCGCCTCGGGTGCCCGCGGCGGCAACGACACCATCCGCGGTGGCGATGGCGGCGACAGCATCCAGGGCGACGGCCAGACGATGGAGGACGGCTCGACCGGCGGCAACGACAAGCTCTTCGGTGACGCCGACGACGACTTCATCTTCGGCGACGCGTTCGACGTCTCGGGCAGCGCCAAGGGCGGCAACGACACGATCGACGGCGGCGACGGCGACGACACGATCTTCGGCGACTTCGGCGTGGCGCTCGGCTCGAGCCTCGGCGGCGCCGACAAGATGACGGGTGGCGCCGGCAACGACACCTTCCATCTCGGCCGCGGCAAGGACCAGGTCAAGGACTTCGTCCAGGGCGAGGACGTCCTCGACATCGGCAATCTGGGCCTGACCTTCGACGATCTGGACACCGACGGCAGCGGCACGCTGACGAGCGACGACGACTTCGTCTCGGCCAAGGGCAAGAACGTCAAGATCGACGTCGGCGCCGCGGCGGGCGGGACCGCCAACATCGACGTCACCACCGTCGTGGTCGGCAAGGGCATCGTGCTCGATGCCAACGACGTCACCGAGAACGGCTTCGGCTGAGCCGGACCGGCCTCGGGCCTCGCCACGGACGGCCCCTTCGGGGGCCGTCTTGCTTTCCGGCGTCGCCGCACGCAGCAGGTGCGCATGTCTCGGCTCGATCGGCGCCGGCTCCTGGTCCTCGCCACGGCGGCGCTCGCCACCCAAGCTGCCGCGGCCCCGGCACTCCTGCCGGACGAGCGGGCAGCACTCCGGGCGGTCGGGCCGGAGCCCGGCCTCTGGAGCGGCTCGGCCGCGGCCGCGGCGCGGCTCGAGGCGCTGCTCGCCACGCTCGACCGGGCGGCCGAGCAGGGGCTCGACCCGCAGGCCTACGATCCGGCCGGGCTGCACCGGCTCGCCCGGTCGGGTGGCGACCCCGCCGCCCTCGAGCGCGCCGCCACGGCGGCCCTGCTCGCCTATGCCCGCGAGGTGCGGCGCGGCCGCGACCTGCCGCGCCTGCCGCCGCGCCCGCCCTTGCCCGGCGAGGAGCCGGCGGCGCTGCTCCGGGCCCTCGCGGCCGTGTCCGAGCCCGCTGCCTGGCTCGCCGGCCTGCCGCCGCCGACCGGGCGCTACGCCCGCCTCGTGGGCCTCCTGGCCGAGCTGCGCGTGGTGGCGGCGGGCGGCGGTTGGACGCCGCTGCCGCCCCTGCCACGGCTCGCGCCCGGCGATGCGCATCCGGGCGTGCCGACGCTGCGCCGCCGGCTCCGCGAGACGGGCGATCTGGTCGGGCCGGGCGAGGGAGAGACGATCGACGCGCCGCTCGCCGAGGCGATCCGGCGCTTCCAGGCCCGCCACGGGCTCGAGCCCGACGGGATCCTCGGCCGGCGCACCCTGGCGGCGCTCGCGGTGCCGGTCGAGGCGCGGATCCGCCAGGTGATCCTGGCGCTCGAGCGCCGCCGGCGGGTGCCGCCCGAGCTCGGCCCGCGCCATCTCCTCGTCAACATCGCCGACTTCGCGCTCAAGGTGGTCGACCGGGTCGCAGGGCCGCGCGCCGAGCGGACCGTACTGACCCGGCCGGTGATCGTCGGCACGCGCTGGCACCAGACCCCGATCTTCGCCGCGCGGCTGAGCGAGGTCGTTTTGAACCCGTACTGGAACGTGCCGCGCAGCATCGCCGTCGACGAGCTCCTGCCGCAGATCCGCAAGGACCCGGGCTGGCTCGCCCGCAACCGCATGGTGGTGCTCGACGAGGCCGGGCGCCGCGTCGATCCGGACGCCGTCGCCTGGTCCGGGCTCGGCCGCGGCCGCTTCCCCTACCGCCTCCGGCAGGAGCCGGGTGAGGAGAACGCGCTCGGCCGGATCAAGTTCGAGATGCCGAACCCGCACGCCGTCTACCTGCACGACACGCCGAGCCGGGAGCTGTTCGGCCGGGCGGTACGCACCTTCAGCCACGGCTGCATCCGGGTCGCCGAGCCGCTCGGCCTGGCCGAGCTCCTCCTGGCACCGCAGGGTGTCGACCGCGCGGCGCTCGAGGCCGGGATCGCCACGGGCGCACGCCGGGCGATCCGGCTCGCCGACCCGCCTCTGGTCTACGTCACCTATCTGACCGCGTTCGTGAACGCCGACGGCACGGTGCAGTTCCGCGACGACGTCTACGGCCGCGACGAGCGCCTGGCGCGGCAGCTTCGGCTCAATTGAAGGTTTCTACAACCGAGCTGCTGATCAACCTCACAACCTTAACGAACTGCATACGATCGGATGAATTCGCGGAAGATTCGAGCCGATCCGGTTTCCGATTTGTTAAAGCTCCGGCTCGCGGCGGCGGCTCCCCGAGGTCGTCGCCCGGGCGGAGGAACGCATGGCCTCGGGCAGCTCGGCGCACAAGGGCGGCGCCTTCCTCGACGAGGACCGGCCGCGCTCGGCGCAGGCCGCGGCCCCGGTCAATGTCGTGGTCGGGACGGACGGCGACGACCTCCTCCTGCCGCGCGGCGGCGTGCGGCCCGGCGGCCGGCCGACCAAGGGCGCCGACGCGATCGAGGCGCTCGGCGGCGACGACCAGGTCGACGGCTCGGGCGGAAACGATCTGATCTACGGCGATTTCGGACCGCAGCCGAGCGACGTGTCCGGCCTCGTGGGCGGCCGCGATCGGCTCAAGGGCGGCGCCGGCAACGACACGATCTGGGGCGACGGCGCCGGCGGACCGGCCTTCCAGTCGATCGCCGACGACTGGATCGACGGCGGCCCGGGTGACGACGTGATCGTCGGCGATTGCGACGGCCTCGGCTTCGGCCTGGGCGGCGGCGCCGACCGGATCTTCGGTGCGGCCGGCAACGACGAGCTGTTCGGCGACGCGCGCTCGCTCGACACCCGCGTTCAGGGCGGGGACGACGAGGTCGTCGGCGGCACCGGCAACGACCGCCTGCACGGCGACGCCGAGTATCTGGGTACCTTCACCACGGGCGGCGACGACCGGCTCGACGGGGGAACGGGCGACGACGTGCTGATCGGCGACGGCCTGCTCGAGCAATCGCTCGCCTACGGCGGCAACGACACGCTCTTCGGCGGCGCGGGCAACGACCGGCTCTACGGCGACAATCCCTTCGGGGTCGACTTCGAGGATCCGAGCGGCATCGGCTTCGACGCCGGCTTCTACGGCAAGGGTGGTGGCGACGACTATCTGGACGGCGGCGCCGGCGACGATCTGCTCGTGGGCGGCACCGGCGACGACATCCTGGTCGGCGGCAGCGGCCGCGACGTCTTCCAGTTCCACCGGATCGGCTTCGACGAGTTCGGCGGCAGCGGCCGGGACGTGATCCAGGACTTCCGCTCGGGCGAGGACGAGCTGGACCTCACCGGCTGGGGCCTCGACGCCTCCCTGCTCGACACCGACGAGAACGGCGTCCTGGGCGAGGGCGACGATGCGGTGTTCCGGGACGGCAGCGACCTCGTGATCGACCTCGGCTCGGCGGCCGGCGGCTTCGACCCGGAGACGCAGACGATCACGCTCCAGGGCGTGAGCCAGCTGCGGCTCGACGATCTGGTGCCGCTGCCGGCCGTCTAGCCCGCCCCGAACGGGTAGCCGCGGCCGGGGGCGGCCTCGAGCAGCGCCCGGGTGTAGGGGTGGGTGGGGGCGGTGAGCACCGCCGCCGCCGGACCCTGCTCGACCACCTTCCCGGCCTGCATGACCGCGACCCGGTCGCAGACCTGGGCCGCAACCCGCAGGTCGTGGGTGATGAACAGGACGGCGAGCTCGAGCCGCTCGCGGATCTCGTCCAGGAGCTCCAGCACCTGCGCCTGGACCGAGACGTCGAGCGCCGAGACCGCCTCGTCGGCGATCAGGAGCTCGGGCTCCATGGCGAGGGCCCGGGCGATGCACAGCCGCTGGCGCTGGCCACCCGAGAACTGGTGCGGGTAGCGGTCGAGGACGGAGGGCTCGAGCCGCACGAGGCGAACGAGCTCGCGCGCCCGGGCGCGCGCATCGGCCGGCGAGGTGCCGAAATTGACCGGACCCTCGACGATCGACTGGCCCACGGTCCGGCGCGGGTTCAAGGAGCGGTAGGGGTCCTGGAACACCACCTGGACGCGGCGGCGGTGTGGCCGCAGCCGGCGCCGCTCGAGCCGGCCGATCGGATCCCGACCGAGCCAGACCTCCCCCTCGGTCGGGTCGGTCAGACGCGCGATGCAGCGGGCCACCGTCGACTTGCCGGAGCCGGACTCGCCCACGATCCCGAGCGTCTCGCCCTTGTGGACGGCGAGCGTGACCTCCTCGGCGGCACGCACCGACCGCCGCCGGCCGAACCAGCCGCCCGAGACGTAGGCCTTGCCCAGCCGATCGGTGCGCAGCACGGGCGGGCCGCCGCGTTCGGCCCGATGGCGCGGCTCGAGCGCCGGCACCGCCTGGATCAGCATGCGGGTGTAGGGGTGCTCGGGGCGGCGCAGCACCTGGTCGCGCGGGCCCTCCTCGACCAGCCGGCCGCGCTGCATCACGGCGACCCGGTCGGCAATCTCGGCGACCACGCCGAAATCGTGGGTGATGAACAGGACGCCGGTGCCGTGGCGGGCCTGCAGATCGGCGACGAGCCTCAGGATCTGGGCCTGGGTCGTGACGTCGAGCGCGGTGGTCGGCTCGTCGGCGATCAAGAGCGCGGGCTCGAGGACCAGCGCCATGGCGATCATGATCCGCTGGCGCTGGCCGCCCGAGAGCTCGTGCGGGAAGGAGGCTGCGATCCGCTCCGGGTCGGGCAGCCGGACCTCCTCGAGGACGCGGCGGATCCGCGTCTGCCGCTCGACCGCGCTCAGCCGCAGGTGGCAGGTCAGCACCTCGTCGATCTGCCGGCCGCAGCGCATGACCGGGTTCAAGGCGGTCATCGGCTCCTGGAAGATCATCGCCATGCGCGAGCCGCGCAGCGCCCGCAGCCG
>CAZDFD010000078.1:0-22104 GCA_964504655.1 uncultured Geminicoccaceae bacterium | reverse complement strand
GCCAGCACCGCCGGCAGGGTGACGATCGCGAGCACGGTCGTGACCGTGGCGATCGCGGCGGTGAGCTCGGCGTCACCGCCCAGGAGGCGGGCCAGGATGTAGGCGGTGCTCGAGGTCGGCACGGCCGAGCACAGCGCCACCACGCCGAGTGCGGTTCCCTCGAGCCCGAGCGCGCGGGCGAGGCCGATCGCAAGGAGCGGCTCGACGAGTAGCCGGCCGGCCACAGCCAGGGCGAGCACGCCCTTGGCCGTGCCGCCGCGCACCGGCTCGAGCGCCGCACCCACCGCGAGCAGGCCGAGCGCGAGCGTGGCGCGCGCGAGCACCGCCAGGGGCTCGGCCAGGAGCCGCGGCAACGGCGCGCCCGCGAGGTTCCAGAGCAGGCCCAGGAGGCAGGCGAGCAGCAGGGGGTTGGTGGCGAGCCCGCGCAGCACCGCACGCCGCGCCCGCGGCTCGCCGCCGTGCCGGGTGAGCACCCAGACGCTCACCAGGTTGGCCATCGGCGTGAGCGCGCCGACCGCGACCGCGGCGAGCCCGAGCGCCGCCGGCCCGAACAGGAGCGGCGCCAGCGCCAGCGCGGTGTAGCTGTTCCAGCGCACCACCCCCTGGACCAGGGCACCCAGCCGCGGACCGTCGAGGGCCAGCGGCCGGCGCAGCGCGAAGGCGAGTGCCAGCATGCCGAGCTGGGCGCCGACGAGGGCGAGGGCCACCCGCGGCGCGCCGGCCCCGGCCAGATCGGCGCGGGCGAGCTCGAGGAACAGGAGTGCCGGGAACAGGACGAAGTAGGTCAGCCGCTCGAGCGGCGCCCAGGTCGCAGCCGGCAGCGCACCGCTGCGCCGCAGCCCGAGCCCGAGCGCCACCACGAGGGCCACGACGAGGAGCGCCTCGGCGACGACCGGCATGGCCGCCGCCTAGCGCCGCCGGCCGTCCTCCGGCAAGCGCCCGCGCCCTCGGCCCGGCTCAGAACAGGATCGTGTTGCCGAGCTCTGCCGTGTACTCGGCGAGCGTGAGGTTGACGATCAGCACCTCCTGCACATCGGCCGCCGTGCCGTCGAGGTCGACGATCACGTCGCCGCCCAAATCCTCGACGATCACGGCGTCCGGGTCGCCGCCGAAGCCGGTGAAGTCGAGGACGTCCTTGCCGACCTCGAAGTCGATGACCTGGTCGAGCCCGCTGTCGGCCCCGAACAGGAAGGTGTCGGCCCCGCCCGCGCCGGAGCCGAGGTTCGGGGAGAAGTCGCCCGCGAGGAAGTCGTTCCCGGTCCCGCCGTCGATCACGTCGTCCCCGCCCGAGGCGTTGCCGAAGCCGATGGAGTAGTCGCCGTACAGGGCGTCGTCGCCGCTCCCGCCCCGAAGCAGGTCGTTCCCGCCCGAGACGTTGTCGCGGGGGCTGCCCGCATCGCCGACGAGCACGTCGTTCCCGGCCCCGCCGTCGAGCTCGTCGTTCCCGCCCGAGACGTTGCCTCGGACCAGGTTCCCATCTCCGTAGAGCACGTCGTTTCCGATCCCGCCGCGGAGCAGATCGTTCCCGCCCGCGACGTCACCGCTCGCGATGTTGAAGTCTCCGTAGATCTCGTCGTTCCCGATGCCACCATCGAGCCGGTCGTCGCCACCCGCGGCGCTCTCGTCGGCGATCTCGAAATCGCCGATGAGCCGGTCGTTCCCGACCTCGCCGTCGAGCCGGTCGTCACCGCCCGCGGCGGCGTTGTTGGCGAGGCCGCCGTCGCCGAAGAGCTGATCGTCTCCGAGCCCGCCGAGGATGGTATCGTCACCGCCGACCGACTGCTCCCCCATGAAGACCGCGTCGCCGTTGACGAAATCGTTGCCCGTCCCGGCGAGGATCCGGTCGGCCCCGCCGCGACCCTGGCCGAGGATCTCCAACGCATCGCCATTGACCTCGTCGTTGCCGTCGCCGGCGGCGACGAGATCGTCGCCGCCGCGGCCCGTGCCCTCGATGAGCGCGGCGTCGCCATAGACCCTGTCGTCGCCGCCGAAGCTGTCGATCCAGTCGTTGCCGCCGCGGCCGCTCGCGAGCGTCCGGCCGTTGTCCGGGACGCCGAGCTGGTTGCCCCCGGAGTAGGGATCGCCGATCACCTCGTCCGCGCCGGTGGTGCCGAGGATGCGTTCGTCGTCGCCGAACAGCACCCGGGTCCGTCCGAGAATCCTGGCCAAGTGCGCCTCCCCTGTTTGCGCGATCGAACCCCCACTGTATCATGATCCTGAACGAGGATTCGTGATCGTCAATCGCGCAGTCAGCGAGCCCGAAGCGATTGGAATCCGACTGGAGATTGTGCGACCAGGATCTCCAACCCTTCATCGCCCTGAGTACTGGGATTATTTGATTATTATGCCTCGATGCCTCGGGTCACTCCTCCCGCTCCCGGAGCCTCCGAGACGCGCAGCTCCGGACACGCGCCCGCCCGGATCGACCGCGCGCGCGCCCGCGCCGAGACCGAGCGGTGCGACCCGCGCGACCTCCGCCCGGCGCTGATGCCGATCCTGGGCCTCGACTCGGCCTGCCTCGAACGGCTCGTCGAGCGGCTCCGGGACGGCCGCCTGCGCCCGTGCACCCAGGTCGCGGTGGAACATGCCAGCCACCCGGCCCACGCGGCCTTCACCCGGGACAGGGCCGCCGCCGAGGCATTGGCCCGTGCCCGGACGCCGGACCCTCAGCCGGCCGCCGCGGCGGGCCGAGGATGAAGGGGCGGGGCGCCGACCACCGCCCGCGCCCGCGAGATCGCCTCCTCGAGCAGGGCGGGATCGCCCAGTTGGTTGGCGAGCAGGAGCACGAGCGCCGCCCAGAGCCGGCGGCTCTGCTCGGGGTCGAGCCCGTCATGGGCGCGCACGAGCCGCACGAACACCGCATCCGGGTCGGGCAGGCGCGGGCCGGTGTCGAGCCCGGCCATCAGGCGGCCCGCCGCGTCGGCGCCGGCGCCCGACCCCACATCCGGGCGACCGCCGCCGCCACCCGGTCCGGCTCGGGCGCGATGAAGCGGGCCGCCAGATGCTGGTCGGGGCGGACGAGGTACGCGGCTCCCGCAACCGCACCGAGCCGTGCCGCGGCCGCGCTCTCTCCCGGTAGGCGCAGCTCCTCGAGGCCCGGCAGCGCGAGCGGCGGGCCCGCGTCCAGGCGGACCAGCACCGGCCGGCCGCCCAGCCGCTCGAGCAGGTGGCCGCCCTCGGGCAGGGGCGCGTCGGGCAGCGGATCGCCGGGCGCCGGGCCGCCCGGCCAGGGCTCGGCGTCGGCGGTGGCCAGGGGCGACGCGCGATAGGCGTGCGGGGTCGAGAGCCTCCCGGCGTTGACCATCGCCCGGGCGAAGGGATGCTCGCCCGCGAGCAGCAGCACGGCGTCGCGGCAGGCCCGTGCGGCGGCACCCTTCGGGCTGATGAAGTCGGTCGCCCGGGTGGAGTGGAGGATGTTCTCGTCGGCGGCCGGGATGCGCTCGGCCTCGTAGCTGTCGAGCAGCGTGTCGGGAGCGCCGCCGCCGAGGACCGCCGCGAGCTTCCAGGCGAGATTGTCCGCGTCCTGCACGCCGCCGTTGCCGCCACGCGCGCCGAACGGGCTCACCTGGTGGGCGGAATCGCCCACGAACAGGATCCGGCCGTGGCGGAAGCGCTCGAGCCGGCGGCAGCGGAACGAGTAGACGCTGACCCAGTCGAGCTCGAAGGTGACGCCGCGGCCGAGCATGGCGCGGATCCGGGCCTCCACCCGCGCCGGGTCCTTCTCGACCTCGGGGTCGGCCTCGGCGCCGAGCTGGAAGTCGATCCGCCAGAGCCGGTCGGGCTGCTTGTGGAGGAGGACCGACTGACCGGGGTGGAAGGGCGGGTCGAACCAGAAGCGCCGCTCGGCCGGGAAGTCGGCCTCGGCGATCACGACGTCGGCGATCAGGAACCGGTCGCGGAACTCCTGGCCGAGGAAGGGCAGCCCGAGCGCGCGGCGGATGGTCGAGCGCGCCCCGTCGCAGGCGAGCACCCAGCCGGCCTCGAGGGTGTAGGGGCCGTCCGGGGTGGAAACCTCGAGTCGCACCGAGCCGGCGGCGGGCGCCACGGCCTCGACCCGGTTGCGCCAGCGCAGCTCGACGAGCCCGGTCCGGGCGCAGGCCTCGACCAGCCAGGCTTCGAGCCAGTATTGCTGGAGGTTGACGAAGGCCGGCATCTTGTGGCCGGGCTCGGGCAAAAGATCGAAGGCGTAGGCGAGCCTGTCGCCTAGGAACACCTTGCCGAGCTTCCAGGTGACGCCCTTCTCGAGCAGCTTCGCTCCGAGGCCGAGCCGGTCGTAGATCTCGAGGCTGCGCTTCGACCAGCAGATGGCGCGCGAGCCGACGCTCACCGTGTCGTCCTCGTCGAGGAGCACGCTCGGAACACCGTGGCGGGCCAGATCGAGGGCGACGGTCAGGCCCACCACCCCGCCGCCCACGACCACGACCGGGGCCGTGCCGGAGCCGCGCTCGAGCTCGGGCGGCCTCACATAGGGGTAGTGCGGGGGGACGAAGGGCGCCGCCATGCCGGCCCTCCCGGCTCAGCCGCCCGAGCCCTCGAGCGCCGCCCAGAGCGCCCGGTCGCGCTCGGCGGTCCAGACCCGCGGCCGGTCGAGGCCCAGCGCCTCGTCATAGGCCCGGCTGACGTTGAAGGGCATGCAGTGGTCGAAGATCACCCATCGGCCGAACTCCGGCCGCATGGCGGCGACGACCGCGTCGTAGGCCTCCTTGAGCGGGGCGCCGCGGGCGGCGTGGGCTCGGGTGAGGGCCAGGAGCCGGTTGGTGAAGGCCTCGGTGCCCTCGACCGCGAGGCGGCAGGCGGCCGGGCTCGTGGCGGCGGGGCCGCGGCCGGGGACCAGCGCCCGGGGCTCGAGGGCGCGGATGCGGGCGAGGGTGCCGGGCCAGTCGGCGAGATGGGCGTCGCCGCAATAGGGGGTGGCGCCGAACTCGACCGTGTCGCCCGCGAACAGCACGCGCTCCTTGGGCAGCCAGACGACGGTGTCGCCCTTGGTGTGGGCCCGCCCGAGATGCAGGATCCTGACCTCGCGGCCGCCCAGCCAGAGGGTCAGCGAGGAGCCGAAGGTGAGGCTCGGCCAGGTGAGGCCGGGGATCGTCTCCTGGCCGCGGAACAGCCGCGGGAAGCGGCCGATCTCGCTCGCCATGTCCTCCGCCCCGCGCTCGACGATCAGCTCGCGGGTGGCCTCGGAGGCCAGGATCTGGCGGGCGCCGTAGGCCGAGGCGCCGAGCACGCGGACCGCGTGGTAGTGGCTGAGGACGAGCCAGGTCACGGGCTTGTCGGTGACCCGGCGGATCCGGGCGATCACGTCCCGGGCCATGGCCGGGGTCGCCTGGGCGTCCACGACCATGACCTCCTCCTCGCCGACGATCACCCCGGAGTTGGGGTCGCCCTCGGCGGTGTAGGCCCAGAGACCCGGGCCGATCTCCTCGAAGCTCACCTGCTTGGGGGCCAGATCGGCGCTGCTCGCGAAGGCCTTGCTCATGCGCGGCTCCGGCTGTGGGCGACGACCCGCTGGTCGATCGCCCCGAAGATCGAGCGGCCGGCCGCGTCGAACATCTCGATGCGGATGGTCGAGCCGGGCCGCAGGAAGGGCGTTGCGGGCGCGCCGTCGCGGATGGTCTCGACCGTACGCGCCTCGGCGATGCAGGCGAAGCCGACCCCGCCGCGCTCGATCTCGGCGGTCTCGAGCGGCTGGCGGTTGGACACGGTGCCCGAGCCGACGATGCTGCCGGCGGCGAGCGCGCGGGTGCGAGCCGCGTGCGCGATCAGCTCGGGGAAGGAGAACTGCATGTCGCGGCCGGCGTCGGGCCGGCCGAAGAGCCGCCCGTCGAGGGTGCAGCGCAGCACCCCGTGCACTCGCGCCCCGTCCCACATCGGGCCGAGCTCGTCCGGGCTCACGGCCACGGCCGAGAGGGCCGAGGCCGGCTTCGACTGGAGGAAGCCGAAGCCCTTGGCGAGCTCCTCAGGGATCAGGTTGCGCAGGGAGAGGTCGTTGACCAGGAGGAAGAGGCGGATCGCGGCGGCCGCCTCGGCGAGCGTGGCGCCGAGCGGCACGTCACCGGTCACGACCGCGACCTCGGCCTCGAAGTCGAGGCCCATCGCCTCCTCGACCAGCGGGACGGGATCGCAGGGGCCGAGAAAGCCGTCCGAGCCGCCCTGGTACATCAGGGGATCGGTGCGGAAGGAGGGCGGCATCTCCGCACCGCGGGCGCGGCGGACGAGCTCGACGTGGTTGAGGTACGCCGAGCCGTCGATCCACTGGAAGGCCCGCGGCAGGGCAGCGGTGCAGGCGCCGGGATCGAAGGCGAAGGTGTCGGCGGTGCCGCCGGTCTCGAGCGCCCTGGCCTCGGCCGCGAGCGCCGGCGCGACCTCGCTCCAGCGGTCCATGGCCTCGAGCAGGGTCGGCGCCGCCGCCGCCCGGACCGCCCGCGCCAGGTCGCTCGCGACCAGGATCAGCCTGCCGTCGCGGCCGCCCTCGCGCAGGCTCGCGAGCCGCACGCGCGGCTCACTCGGCCGCGAGCTTGGCGGGCTCGGCGCGCTTGACCTTCCAGCTGTCGGCGTAGCCGGTCCACTCGACCGCCGAGGCGCCGGCGCCGATCGCGAGCGCATCGCGGGTGTCCAGCATGACGGCGTACTCGTTGGTCGCCGGCTTGGGCTGGACGAAGGCCCGCTCGAGGGCCTTGGGGTGCGGGCCGTGGGTGAAGCCGCAGGGATGCAGTGTCATCATCCCCGCCTTGATGTTGTCACGTGAGAAGAAGTCGCCCGCGTGGTAGAACAGCACCTCGTCATAGTCGTCGTTGTTGTGGAAGAACGGCACCTTCAGGGCACCCGGATCGGTCTCGAACGGGCGCGGGGTGAAGGTGCAGATCACGAAGCGGTTGGCGACCCAGGTGGTGTGCGCGGAGGGCGGCAGATGGTAGCGGTGGCTGGCCAAGGGGCGGATGTCGGCGACGTTGAGCCGCACCGGGGTCAGATCGCCGTGCCAGCCCACGGCATCGAGCGGGTTGAAGGGGTAGGTGCAGACCGACAGGGCGTTGTTGCGCTTGATGACCACCCGCGTACGGACCTCGCCCTGCTGCCGCTCGAAGTCCGCGTCGATCCGGGGCGTGTCGAGCACGGCCGGGTCGAAGATCGCGTGCTGGCCGAGGATGCCCTTCTCCGGCAGCATGTAGGTCGAGCCGGTGGCCTCGATCAGGAGGCAGGTGGTGGGCTCGCGGCACTCGATCCGCCACATCGTGCTCCGCGGCAGGACGAGATAGTCGCCCTTGCGGAAGGTCAGGTGGCCGTAGTCGCAGAAGAGGTCGCCCGACCCCTCGTGGACGAAAACGAGCTCGTCGCCGTCGGCGTTGCGCGCCAGATGGTCCATGCGCTCGGGCGCCCGCCAGAAGCGCAGCCGGACATGGGCGTTGACCAGCACCTCGGCGGCGTCGAAGGGCGAGGGATGCGGCCCGGCGATGCCATTGAGATCGAAGGCGCGCGGCCGCAGCGGGCCTTCCCAGCTCTCCCAGCCCGTGGGCGGGTGGCGGTGGTACATGTGGGTGGCCGGGCCGAAGAAGCCCTCCTTGCCCATCTCCCGCTCGAAGCTGCCCTCCGGCAGGTCGGCGTGCGCCTGGCGGCTGGAGCGACCCTCGAGGCGCGGGAAGCGGATGTGATGCTTCATGACGGCGGCTCCGATCGCGGCGGGGCGGGCCCGCCGGCCCCGAGCCGAGCATGATGTTGCGATGAGGCCGGAAGTCAACCGCAGGCGGCCCGTGCGGCCTTGACCGCAGCCGCGGCGGGCCGACAGTGCGGCCGTCGACCCAACCGATCGGGAGGTCACCATGGCGCGGATCGCTCGGCGGACGCTCGTCGGCGCCGGGGCGGCGCTGCCGCTCGTCAACCTCGGCCGCATCGCCCGGGCGCAGACGGCGAGCCTGTCCTTCTCCTCCTGGCTGCCCCCCAAGCACCCCATCGTCGAGAACGCCTACCGGCCGTGGATCGAGCAGGTCAGGGAGGCGACCTCGGGCCGGGTCCAGATCCGCATCCTGGCCCAGCCCCTGGGTGGCCCGCCGGCCCATTTCGACCTCGTCAAGGACGGCGTCGCCGATCTCGCCTACAGCCTGCACAGCTTCGTGCCGGGCGACCGGTTCCTGCTCCAGCGGGCGGCCGAGTTCAGCTTCCTGGGTGACGATGCCGAGGCGCTCTCGGTCGCCTACTGGAACGCCTACAGGAGGCACCTCGCGGCGGCCGAGGAGCACAAGGGGGTCAAGCTCCTGGCGCTCTACACCCACGGTCCGGGCAACATCCACACCAAGCCGCGGGCGGTGCGGGTGCCGGAAGACATGCAGGGCCTGCGCTTCCGGGTCCCCGGCGGGCACGCCTCCGACCTGGTCAAGGCCCTGGGTGGTGTCCCGATCCAGGCGCCGGCCGGGCAGATCTACGAGATGCTGTCGCGGGGCGTGGCCGACGGGGTGACCATCACCTACGAGGCGATCACCTCCTTCAAGCTCACCGACCAGGTGCGCCACACCACCACCCTGCCGGGCGGCATCTACAACACGAGCTGGTTCCTCGTGATGAACCCGGCCAAGTGGGAGGCGCTCGCCGACAAGGACAAGGAGGCGGTCGAGCGGCTCTCGGGCGAGGCCTTCGCCCGGCTCGTGGGCAAGGCCTGGAACGAGGCCGACCGGCGCGCGATCGAGCAGATGAAGGCGGCCGGGATCGTCATCGAGGAGGGCTCGAAGGCCCTGGTCGCAGCGGTCGGAGCGGCCTCCGACCGGCTCGAGGCCGGCTGGGCCGGCGAGGCCCGCGGTCGCGGCGTCGACGGGGCGGCGGTGCTCGCCGAGATCCGCGCGGCGACCGGCGTCAAGCGGCCCGCTTGAGGCCCGCCGGACACCCGCTGGTCGCCCACGCGGGGCGCGCCGCCGGGCTCCTGGCAGCCACGGCGCTCGCGGCGATGGCGGCGGTGACGGTCCTCGACGTCGCCGGCCGCTACTTCCTGAACGCGCCGCTGCCGGGCTCCTACGAACTGGTCCAGCTGCTGCTCGCGGTCACCGTCTTCGCGGCCCTGCCGCTCGCCACCGCCCGCCGCGAACACGTGGTCGTCGACCTCCTGGATCCGCTCCTTCCGGCCGCAGCCCTGCGTGCGACGGCGAGCGCCACCGCGCTTCTCGCCGCCGTGGCGCTCGGCGTGCTCGCCTGGCAGCTGGCCCTGCGCGGGCTGAGGCTCCGCGCGGACCGGGCGGCGACCAACCTGCTGGGCCTGCCGCTCGCCCCGCTCGCCTGGCTGATGGCGGCGGCGTGCGCCGCTTCCGTGCCGGGCATGCTCGCGACGGCGCTCGCCCAGGCGCGCGGTCGGCTCGCCTCGGGCGGCGCCTGAGCGGCCGTCGATCGTGGAGCTGGCGCAGGCCTTCGGCGCGCTGTTCGCCCTGATCCTCCTGCGCATGCCGATCGGGCTCGCCATGCTCGTCGTGGGCACGGTCGGCTTCGCCCGGGCGGTGGGCTGGTCGGCGGCGCTCTCGATGCTCGCCCAGACCACCTTCGAGGCGGCCCAGACCTACACGCTCTCGGTCCTGCCGCTGTTCATCGTGATGGGCAACCTCTTGACCCGCGCCGGGGTGTCGCGCGGCCTGTTCGAGGCCTCCTACGCCCTGCTCGGCCATCTCCGCGGCGGCCTCGCCATGACCACGATCCTGGCCGCCGGGGGCTTCTCCGCGGTGTGCGGCTCCTCGCTCGCCACCGCCGCCACCATGACCAAGGTAGCCATGCCGGAGATGCGCCGCTACGGCTACCGCCCGGGCTTCGCCGCCGGGGCGGTGGCGGCCGGCGGCACGCTCGGCATCCTGATCCCGCCCTCGGTCATCCTGGTCATCTACGGGCTCTTGACCCAGTCCGACATCGGTCGGCTGTTCCTCGCCGGGATCCTCCCGGGCGGGGTCGGCATCCTGTTCTACTGCCTCGCGGTCGTGATCGCGACCTGGCTCCGCCCGGAGCTCGGCCCGCCGGGTGCCCGGCTGCCCTGGGGCGCGCGGCTGCGGGCGCTCGCGGGCGTGCTGCCGACCAGCCTCCTGTTCGTCCTGATCCTGGGCGGGATCTATTGGGGCGTGTTCACGCCGACCGAGGCGGCGGCGGTCGGCGCCCTGGCCGCGCTCCTGATCGCGCTCGGCCGGCGCGCGCTCGACGCGGCGGGCCTCCTCGAGGCGCTGGTCGAGAGCGCGCGCACCACGGCGGTCCTGTTCACCGTGATCATCGGCGCCCTGGTGCTCGGCAACCTGGTGAGCCTCGAGGGCTTTCCCGAGATGCTGGCCGGGCTGGTCGCCGGTACCGGCCTCGGTCCCTGGGCGGTGGTGACGCTGATCGTCCTCGTCTACCTCCTCCTCGGCTGCGTGCTCGAATCGTTGAGCATGATCCTGCTCACCGTTCCGGTCTTCTACCCGATCGTCCAGGGCCTGGAGCTCGGGCTCGGGCCCGAGGCGACGCTCGTGTGGTTCGGCATCGTCGTCGTGGTGGTGACCGAGATCAGCCTCTTGACCCCGCCCGTGGGCATGAACGTCTTCGTGCTGCGTGGCCTGCTGCCGGACGTGCCGCTCGCGGCGATCTACCGGGGGGTGACGCCCTTCTGGCTCGCCGACCTCGTGCGCCTCGCCGTCGTCGTGGCGCTGCCCTGGCTGAGCCTGGCGCTCACCGGCCTGCACTGACCGCCCGAGGGCAGAGGCTCAGGGGAAGGGCGAGCCGTCGCCGATCGGGCGCGCCCGGGGCGGGTCGGTGCGCGTGAAGCGCGGGCGGTAGGCGACCGCGCGCTCGCCCACGCGGACCCAGCGATGGATCCGGTCGCTGTCCCAGGACAGCTCGCGGTCGAGGACGAGCTCGGTGTCCTCGCCGAGGAGGCCGTGGTTGACCTCGTGGATCAGCCGGGCCTGGCCGGTGAACCGCGAGCGGTGGTTGAAGTCGATGTCGTCGAAATAGAGGACACAGCCGGTGGGGAGGACCGGCGCCAACCGCTCCAGCACGAGCCGGGTCGAGCTGTAGAGGTCGCAATCCAGCCAGACCAGGACGGGCGGGGCGGCGCGCAGGTCCTCGATCAGCTCCGGAGTGAGCGTCTCCTCGAAGTAGCCGGCGTGGAAGCGGGCGTTCTTGTAGCCCTTCCTGGCGCAGTGCTCCTCGATCCGGGCGAGACTGGCGCGGTAGGAGCCCTTGATCCAGTCGTTGCCGCGGAAGCCCCGGTCCTCGGGATTGGCGGCCTCGGGCAGGCCCTCGAAGCTGTCGAAGCCGTGGAAGGCCACGCGATCCTCGAGCCCGAGATGGCGGATCGCGTAGAGGATCTTGGCGCTGGCGTAGCCTTGCGCCGTCCCGAACTCGAGGACCGAGACCGGACCTTCGACCTCGAGGGCGAACTCCTGGAGCACGTCGTAGACGTGGTCGATCCGATAGAATCCGGTGACGGCGCGGCGCAGGAGCTTTCGGGGCTTCGCCACGAGACCCCGCCAGAGCAGGGTACGGGTGTACTCGCCGCCCGGCACCAGGCGGCCGAGGAGCCCGAGGGCCTTGCGCAGGCCGCGGGTGCCCTGGCGCTGATCGTCGATGCTCGGATGCGGGTCGTCGACCCAGCTCGGCCGTGCCTGCACAGCCCGCTCCCTCGGACGTCTCCTCCACCGCTGCCTAGCTTGCCGGAGGCCCGGCGTCGAGGCCGGACCTGACCGCCGCGCTCTCAGGGGCAGCGGGCGAGCCAGCCGTCGAGCTTGCGGCGCTTGAAGAGAAGCGCGTAGCCGTCGTTGCCGGCCAGCGCGCAGAACCGCGCCTGGCGCTTGCGGCTGGTCGTGTACTCGATCACGAAGACCGCCTTGCCGGCGGCGCGGAACGGCGCCCAGAGCTGACACTCGCTGTAGGTGTAGCAGGATTCGACCAGCGCCCAGTCGAAGTCCGGCTCGAGCGCGCGGGCGAGAAGGCCCGTGTTCTTGAGCGCGATCGAGAGCCCGCGGGCGTGCGCCTGCGCGGCGAGCCAGCGGTCGAAGGCGAGCTGATCGGCGGCGGACAGGCCGAACCCGGTGTCGTTCTCGTAGCCGTTGATGTTGTCCGGCTCGACCGAATCGAAGCCCTTGTCGCGGCAGAGGTCGAGGCGCGCCTCGAGGATCGGGGCCAGAAGGTCGAGCCTGCGGATGTCGAGCCAGCGCTCGCCGGGCCAGCCGGCATAGGCCTTGCCGAGCACCACGGCCGGGAAGTCGGCGGCATCGGGCCGCCAGCGCTCGAAGGCGCCGGCGTTCAGGTAGCAGGCGAGCCGGATGCCGCGTGCCTTGAGCGTCGCGACCGTCTCGGCGGTGGTGTCGAAGAGATCCAACTCCAGGAAGTCGACCGGCCGGTCGAGGTCGAACGGTTTCGCGAACTGGACGTCGAAGCGCAGGCCAGGGGTCGGAACCCAGGGCTCGGCCCGCGCCGGCGCGGCGGCCAGCGCCAGGAGGAGGGTGAGGAGGAGCCGCAGCACGGGATCGGATCCTGCCGGCGCCAGGTCAAGACTTCGTTACGCCGCTCACCCCGGCAGGCTCCGCGGGGCGATGCGCTCGAGCGGCCGGCGCCAGGGGTCGAGGCCGGGCACGCGGGCGATCGCCCGGGCCTGGGCCGATTCGAGGGCAGTGGCGGCCGCCGCGAGGTCCACGGTCAGCAGGCGACCGTCCTCGACCACCGGCCGGCCGGCCACGACCACGTCCTTGACCGCCGCCCGGCCGGCGCCGTGCAGGAGCGAGCGCAGCGGGTCGTGCATCGGCCGCATCGCCGGGTGGGCGAGGTCGACCAGCACGAGGTCGGCCGCCGCCCCCGGCGCCAAGCGGCCGAGGTCGGGTCGGCCGAGCGCGTCGGCGCCGGCGATCGTGGCGGCATGGAAGGCCTGGGCGGTGCCGAGGTCGGCGACGGTGCCGGCGGTCACCCGGGCGCAGAGGATCGCCTCGCGGGTCTCGGCGAGCATGTCGAACGGCCAGGTGTCGGTGCCGATCGCCACCCGCACGCCGGCCCGCAGGTAGCGGCCGAGGGTCGCCATCGTCATGCCCGTGCGTGCGAAGGTGACCGGGCAGTGGGCGACGGTGACGCCGTGCGCGGCGAGCCGGGCGAGATCGTCGGCCGAGCCCTGCCGGGTCCAGGGGTGGTGGTCCAGATACAGGGCATGGCCGAGGATCAGCTCGGGTCCGAGGAGGCGCTCGCGCTCGAGCCAGGCCACGGTGCCGAGCCCGTGCCGGCGGACCATCTCCTCGACCTCGGCCATCGTCTGGGCGGCGTGCAGGGTCACTTTGAGACCGCGGGCGCGCGCCAGCTCGAGGCTCGCGCGCAGGAGATCGGCGGTGCAGGTGTCGGCCTGGGCCGGGGCCAAGAGGCCGTCGAGCCGGCCCGAGGGGTGCGCCCGGGCCGCCTCGATGCAGGCGAGCGCCGCCTCGAGGCCGCGCCAGCCCGCGGGCTCGTCCCAGTCGTAGTCGAGCCGGTGCCAGCCGCGCGCCCGCCAGCGCGCCTGGCGGTAGGAGGGGGCGAGCCAGGCGCGGATGCCGGTCGAAGCCACCGCCTCGAGCCAGCCCGGATAGGGGGCGGCGATGTCGACCACCGTCGTGCAGCCGGAGAGCAGGAGCTCGCCCAAGGAGGCGGTCGTGCAGGGGACGAGCGCCTCGGCGTCGGCGCCGAGGAGCTGGGCGTAGGTGTAGAGCTGGTTGCCGTGGAAGGCCGGTGTCCCGACGTCCTCGAACAGGCCCTTGGAGAGGGCCTCGTCGGCGCTGTGGCAGTGGAGGTCGACCAGGCCCGGCAGCAGCAGGAGGCCGCGCCCGTCGATCACCCGGGCCGGCGGCGGGCCGGTCCAGGGCGGGCCCAGATGCCGGATCCGGCCGCCGAGCGCCAGGAGGTCGACGTCGCGGGCGTAGCGGTGGGTACCGGTCGCCGGGTCCTGGACCACGGTCCAGGAGGCGGCGCGGACGAGCAGATCGCCCTCAGCGGTGGCCGACACGGAAGCGCGCCTCGAGCCAGCGGCTGTAGCGGCCCATCCCGTAGCAGAAGAGGAAGAACACGACGGCCGCGAACAGGTAGCCCTCGACCACGGCGATGCCCTGCCACTGCGGATCGCGCAGGCTGGCGCGGATCGAGGAGAGGAAGTCGAACAGGCCCACGATGGTCACGAGCGTGGTGTCCTGGAAGAAGCCGATGAAGGTCGTGACCATGGGCGGGATCGAGACCCTGAGCGCCTGCGGCAGTACCACGAGGCCCATCGTCTGCCAGTAGCCGAGGCCGAGCGCATGAGCCGCCTCGAGCTGGCCCTTGTCGACGGCCTGCAGGCCGCCGCGCACGACCTCGGCGATGTAGGCGGCGGCGAACAGGATGATCGCCACCTGGGCGCGCAGCACCTTGTCGATCGTCCAGCCGGCCGGGAGGAACAGCGGCAGCAGGATCGAGGCCATGAACAGGAGCGAGATCAGCGGCACGCCACGGATCAGTTCGATGTAGCCGACCGCGAGCGCACGGACCGCCGGCAGGGTCGAGCGGCGGCCGAGTGCCAGCAGGATCCCCAAGGGGAAGGCGGCGCCGAAGCCCACCACGGCCAGCATCAGGGTCAGCGGGAAGCCACCCCACTGGCTCGTGGGCACCGGCACGAGGCCGAGCACGCCGCCGGCCAGGAGCAGGTACATGAGTACCAGCGTCACGACCCAGGCGACGAGCAGCCCGGGCCGCCAGGCGCGCGGCCACATGGTGAGCCCGATCATGGCGAGCATGAGGGCCACCGCCGCGGCCGGCCGCCAGTGCAGGTCGAAGGGGTAGAAGCCGAACAGGTTGAAGCGCAACTTCTCGAGCAGGAACGGCCAGCAGGCGCCGTCGTTGGCCTTGCAGTCCTGCGGCCCGCCCTCCCAGAGGGCGTCGAGCAGCAGCCAGTCGATCGCGGCCTTGGCGAGCCAGAGCAGGACCAGGAGGCAGGCGATCGAGACGAGGCTGTTCAGGGGCGTGCCGAAGTAGGCCTTGAGCGCGCGCCCGAGCTCGCCACCGCCGGGCGGCCGCAGCGCGCCGTTCGGGCCCGGCAGGGAGGGCAGCGGCGGGCTCGAGGCGGCCATCAGCGGGTCACCAGCGCGACCCTGGCATTGTACCAGTTCATGAATGCCGAGGTCGTGAGCGAGAGCGCCAGGTAGATGCCCATGAAGATGGCGATCGCCTCGATCGCCTGGCCGGTCTGGTTCATGGTCGTGTTGGAGACCGAGACGAGGTCGGGGTAGCCGATCGCCACGGCGAGCGAGCTGTTCTTGGTCGTGCTGAGGTAGGTCGAGGTCAGCGGCGGGATCATCACCCGAAGGGCCTGCGGCAGGACCACCAGGCGCATCGCCAGCCCGCGGTGCAGGCCGAGCGAACCGGCCGCCTCCCACTGCCCCTTGGGCACCGCCTGGATGCCGCTGCGGACGATCTCGGCGATCGAGGCCGAGGTGGCGAGCGAGAGGCCCACCAGGAGCGCCGTGAACTCGGGCGAGAGGGTGGCGCCGCCGCTGATCCGGAAGGTGCCGAGCGTTGGGAGGTCGACCGCGACGTCGGGGCGGAGGAGGAGGCCCAGGACGAGCGGCGGGGCCAGGACGAGGGCCAGGGTCAGCGGCCAGGTGCGCGGGGCGCGGCCGGCCGCGAGCGCGGCCTCGCGGCGGCGGCGGGCGAGCGGCAGGGACAGGAGCAGGCCCAGGGGGGCGGCTGCGAGGCAGGTGAGCAATCCGGCCGACCAGTGCAGGGTCGGCACGAACAGCCCGCCGTTCGAGAGGTAGACGTGCGGCAGCGGCTGCAGCGACTCGCGCACCGGCGGCAACAGCAGGACGACCGAGTACCAGAAGAAGAGCTGGAGGAGGAGGGGCACGTTGCGCAGGATCTCGACGTACCAGAGCATCAGCCGGGCGAGCAGCGGGTTCGGCGACAATCGGAGGATGCCGACCACGAGGCCGAGCGCGGTGGCGATCAGGTTGGCCAGGATCGAGACGTAGACGGTGTTGAGCACGCCCACGAGCAGCACCCGGGCGTAGCTGTCGGTCGCCTCGAACCGGATCAGGGTCTCGCCGATCTCGAAGGAGGCCGGGCGCGCCAGATAGCCGAAGCCGGTGGCGATCCGCTGGCGCTCCAGATTGACCTGGAGGTTCTGGGCGAGCCACCACACCACCCAGCCGACCGCGAGCACCAGGCCGACCTGCCAGAGCGTGCCGCGGACCCGCGCGTCGTAGAGCAGCCGGCGCAACGGGCCGGCCCGCGATGCGGCGGCGAGCCGCCCGGCCGGTCGATCGATGGTCGCCACGCGCGGCCCCTCGGTCGCGGCCGGCCCGTCAGGCCTCGAGCGCGGGCTCGTCCGCCCGAGGGGCCGGCCCGGCCCTCAGCGGAACGGCGGCGCGTACTGCAGGCCGCCCTTGGTCCACAGCTCGTTCGGACCGCGCGACAGGCCCAGGGGAGTGTCGGGGCCGAGATTGCGGTTGAACATCTCGGCATAGTTGCCGACCGCCTTGACGGCCCGCACCAGCCACGCCTTGTCGAGGCCCATCTGGCCGCCGAGGTCGTCGGAGGTGCCGAGCATGCGCTGGACCTCGGGGTCCTTCGAGGTCTTGGCCATCTCGTCGACGTTGGCGGCGGTGATCCCCTTCTCCTCGGCGGCGAGCAGGCCGAAGGCGGTCCACTTGACGATGTCGAACCACTGGTCGTCGCCGTGGCGGACCACCGGGGCCAGGGGCTCCTTGGAGATGGTCTCGGGCAGGACCACGAAGTCGGCCGGGTTGTTGGCGACCGCCCGGGTCGCGGCGAGGTCGGAGCGGTCGGTGGTCAGCACGTCGCAGCGGCCCGAGAAGAAGGCGTTGCGCCACTCGTCGGCGCTCTCGAACACCACCGGCCGGAACTTCATGTTGTTGGTGCGGAAGAAGTCGGTGATGTTCAGCTCGGTGGTGGTGCCGGGCTGGATGCAGACGGCGGCGCCGTCGAGCTGCTTGGCGCTGGTGACCCCGAGCTTCTTCGGCACCATCAGGCCCTGGCCGTCGTAGAACAGGGTGGGCGCGAAGTTGAAGCCGAGCGAGTTGTCGCGGCCGAAGGTCCAGGTGGTCTGGCGGGAGAGCAGGTCGACCTCGCCCGACTGGAGCGCCTGGAAGCGCGCCTGGGTCGTGGTCGGGACGAAATCGACCTTCTCGCCGTCGCCGAGCACGGCCGCCGCCACCGCGCGGCAGAAGTCGGCGTCGAAGCCGCGGACCACGCCCCTGCTGTCGGGGAAGGCGAAGCCGGCCGACGGTGTCGGGATGCCGCACTTGACCTTGCCGCGCGCCTTGATCGCGTCGACCGTGGGGCCGGCGAGCGCCGGACCGCCGGCGAGCACCAGCCCGGCGGCGAGCGCGGTCGTGCCGAGGAGCGAGGGGAGCCAGGATCGCATGCCAACCTCCGCGAGCGTCCGTTCGGCCCGGTGTGCCCGGGCGGCGCCCTTGTCGGCGCCTCGTCACCGACAGCTTAGGCGAGCCTCCGGGGAAGTCCATTGCGCCGCGTCGGCGCCGCGCCCGGAGGCGGGGCCTTGAACCTCGCGCACCTGTTCGCCCGCATCGCCCGCCGCGATCCCGACGCGCCAGCGGTCGGGCTCGGCTCGCGCACGCTCTGGACCTACCGCGAGCTGGTCGACCGCGCCGCCCGGCTCGCCGCCGGCCTCACCGGGCGGCTCGCGTGCGCACCCGGCGAGCGGGTCGCGCTCGTGATGGAGAACCGGCCGGAATATCTCGAGATCGAGCTCGCCTGTTGGTGGGCCGGCTGCGCGATCGTGCCGGTCAACGCCAAGCTGCACCCCAAGGAACTCGCCTGGATTCTGGGGCACGCCGAGCCCAGGGTCTGCTTCACCTCGGCCAAGCTCGCGAGCGCCGTGGCCGAGGCGCCGCCGCCGGCCGGCTGCCGGGTGGTCGAGACCGCGACCACGGAGTACGCTCGGCTGTTCGAGACCGAGCCTCTGGCCATGGCCGAGGTCGGCCCGGAGGCGCTCGCCTGGCTGTTCTACACGAGCGGCACCACCGGCCGGCCGAAGGGCGCCATGATCACGCACCGGAACCTGCGCGCCATGAGCTACGCCTACCACGTCGACGTCGACACGGTGGCGCCGCGTTCGGCCCTGCTGCACGCCGCCCCCCTGAGCCACGGGTCGGGCTGCTACGTGAGCCCGCACGCGGCCGTGGGTTCCTGCCACGTCGTGCCGGAGAGCGGCGGCTTCGACGAGGCCGAGCTGTTCGAACTCTGGCGGGCCTGGGGACGCGTGCACCTGTTCGCCGCCCCCACCATGGTCAAGCGGCTGGTGCGCCACGCCCGTGCCAAGGGGCTTTCGGGCGAGGGGCTCGCCACGATCGTCTACGGCGGCGCGCCCATGTATCTGGCCGACCTCGAGGAGGCGCAGGCGGTGCTGGGCTTCCGTCTGGCCCAGCTCTACGGTCAGGGCGAATCGCCCATGTGCATCACCGCCCTCTCCAAGCGCGAGCACGAGGCGGCGGCGCGCGCCGGGCGCAGCGACGTCCTGCAGTCGGCCGGCACCGCGCAAATCGTGGTCGAGGTGAAGATCGCCGATCCGGCGGGCCGGACGCTGCCGCCGGGCGAGCTCGGCGAGGTGCTGGCCCGCGGCGACAGCGTGGTGCCCGGCTATTGGCGCGATCCGGAGGCGAGCCGGAAGACGATGGGCGACGGCTGGCTGCGCACCGGCGACATGGGAAGCCTCGATGCGGCGGGCTATCTGACCCTCAAGGACCGCTCCAAGGACCTGATCATCTCGGGCGGCACCAACATCTACCCGCGCGAGGTCGAGGAGGCGCTCTCGACCCACCCCAGGGTCAAGGAGGTGTCGGTGGTGGGCCTGCCCGACCCGGAATGGGGCGAGCAGGTGGTGGCCTGCGTGGTGGCCGAGCCGGGGACGCGCGCCGAGGAGCTCGACGCGCATTGCCTCGCGCAGATCGCCCGTTTCAAGCGGCCGAAGCGCTGGGTGTTCCTCGAGGCCCTGCCGAAAAGCGCCTACGGCAAGATCCTCAAGCGCGAGCTCAGGGAGCGGCTGCTCGCGGCCGACCCGCCCTCGGATGCGACCCGCTAGCCCACGGCGAGCTCGAGCCAGAGGCTCGATTCGACGGCGCCCGGCGGGAGCGGGAGGGCCGAGAGCGGGCTCGAAGCGAGCCGCCCGGCCATCCGCGTCGCGACCCAGTGGCTCGACCAGAGCGGCCGGAAGCGGCCGCCCAGGAGCAGGGCCGCCACCACGGTCTGCTCGTTGTAGCCCCGCCAGGCCCACGCTTCGGGATAGGCGTCGGGCAGGAAGACGTCGTGCAGATGCAGGAGCACGCCCGGGCGCAGCCGCGGCAGGATCCGGCAGACCAGGAGATCGACGTCGCTGCCCGGGACCGCCAGATGGCTCGAATCGACGAACAGCACGTCGCCCGGCCCGAGCTCGCTCGCGAGCGCGGGCTCGGCCTCGCCCAGGAGATGCGCGCGGTGCTCGACCGGCGGGCCGGGCAGCGGCGCGCGCGGCTCCGGGTCGACCGCGACGAGCCGCCCGCCGCCGGCGTCGGCGAGCGCTCTGGCCATGACGCGGGTCGAATGGCCGGAGCCGATCTCGAGCACGAGACGCGGCCGGTGGCGGCGCACGAGCGCATACGCGGCCGCGGCGTCGAGCCGCGGGAACCAGTCCTGGTCGAGGCGCGGGGCGGGGGCCGGCCCGCGCATCGCGGCGAGCGCCGGCGCCTGGGCTTCGGCGAGCGCCAGGGTTTCGAGGAAGCGCCGCTCGCAGCCGGCAAGGACCGGCTCGAGCTCGGGATAGCGGGCGGGCGGGCGGATCCGGTCGGCGTGCCGACAGGGCAGGAAGAAGCCCGGGCCCCTCAAGGCTCGAGCACCATGCCCTCGCGGCCGACGAGCGAGCCCGGCCGCAGATCGCTCAAGGCGGCGTCGATCAGGTCGAGGGCGGTGTCCTCGCGCTCCGGGTCGTGGTGGAAGGTGACGAGCCGGCCGGCCCCCGCGCGCTCGACGAGCCGCAGCCCCTCCTCCCAGGTCGAGTGTCCCCAGCCGCGGAAGCGGGCCATCTCGGCATCGGTGTAGGTGGCGTCGTAGATGACGATCTGGGCGCCCTCGATCAGCGCCAGCACGGCTTGGTCGTGGCCGTGCTCGGGATGCTCGGTGTCGGTGACGTAGCAGACCGAGCGGCCGGCATAGTCGATCCGGTAGCCGGTGGCTCCACCGGGGTGGACCAGGGGCGCGGTGCGCACGCGCACGTCGGGGAAGGGCTCGAGCACCTCGCCCGCCTCGAAGTCGTGGAAGGCGATGCAGGCGTGCATGATGTCGAGCGGCACCGGGAAATAGGGGCGCTCCATGAGCCGGCCGAGCACCTCCTGGAGGCTGTGGCCGGCGCGCTTGAGATGGCCGGCCCAGAACTCGAAGCAGTTGCCGGGCCGGTAGGCCGGCTTGAAGAAGGGCAGGCCCATCACGTGGTCGAGATGGGTGTGGGTCAAGAAGATGTGGGCGGTGCACCTCTGGCCGTCGGCCGCGGCCATGGCGTTGCCGAGCACGCGCAGGCCGGTGCCGGCGTCGAGGATCAGCCGGTGCGGGCCGCAGCGGACCTCCACGCAGGCGGTGTTGCCGCCGAACCGGCGGGTCGCCGGTCCGGGGCAGGCGACCGTGCCGCGCACCCCCCAGAGCTTGACCCAGAACTCGCCCAGCCCGGCCATCGCCTCGCCCGGCCATCGCCCCGCTCGTCGACGCGGCGGCGAGAATGCGCAGGAAACCGCGGTCGCATCAACGCCCGGGCGCGGTGGAGTCGCGGCCGCGGCGTTAGCTGGCGCTTAACCTTTACGGGCCAGAGTGGGCGGCAGCCGCCGGGCACCAGCCCGAGACGGCGGACCAGCCACCAGCCGGACGCTCAGGATGCGAAGGACCCTCCGCCTCGCCAGGCTCCTGCCGCTGCTCGCCGCGGCGGCGGGCCCGGCCTCGGCCTCGACCACCACCGGCAATCTGGCGCTGTCGGTCGAGGTGATCGCCACCTGCAAGGTCGGGGCCGCCTCGCTCGGCTTCGGCACCTACGGCGCCGGCCAGACGGCCGATCTGCGGGCCCAGGGCAGCATCGCCTACGAGGGTTGCGGAACCTCGCAGATCAAGGTCGAGCTCGACGGCGGGACCAGCCGCAACACCAGCGCCCGCACCCTCGTCGGCAGTGGCGGCAGCAAGCTCGCCTATCAGCTCTACCGCGACAGCGCCCGCTCGAAGGTCTGGGGCACCGGATCGAACGCGCTGACGTTCAGTCCCTCGAGCGGGACCGGCAGCCTCGTGGTCTACGGCTCGATCCCCGGCGGCCAGTCGGTGCCGGTCGGCCGCTACACCGACACGGTGCTCGTGACCATCGACTTCTGAGCCGGGCAGCGGGGGGCGGGCGCCGCGGCAGGGCGCTTGCCCGGCCGGAAGCGGGCTCGTAACCACGGGCGGGGCGGGTCGCGGCGGGCGGCCCCGAGGATGTGGGGCGGCGGTGGCGCCAGGCGACACGCACGACCAGGGAACCCGGACGGTCTGCACCACCTGTTACATGTGCGCCTGCCGGTGCGGCATCCGGGTGCATCTCGTCGACGGCCGGCCGCGCTTCATCGACGGCAACCGCAGCCACCCCGTCAACCGCGGCGTCGTCTGCGCCAAGGGCTCGGCCGGCATCATGCACCAGGAATCGCCGGCCCGGCTCCGGGCCCCGCTGAAGCGGGTGGGCGAGCGCGGCCGCGACGCGCTCGTCGAGATCTCCTGGGACGAGGCGATGGCGATCGCCACCGAGTGGCTCGCCGAGGTCCGCGAACGCGACCCGAGAAAGCTCGCGTTCTTCACCGGCCGCGACCAGAGCCAGGCCCTGACCGGCTTCTGGGCGGCCCAGTTCGGGACGCCGAACTTCGCGGCGCACGGCGGCTTCTGCTCGGTCAACATGGCGGCCGCCGGCATGTACACGCTCGGCGGCTCGTTCTGGGAGTTCGGCGAGCCCGACCTCGAGCACGCCCGCCTGTTCCTCATGCTGGGGGTGGCCGAGGACCACGACAGCAACCCCCTGAAGCTCGGCCTCGCCGCCATGAAGGCGCGCGGCGGGCGGATCGTCGCGGTCAACCCGGTGCGAACCGGCTACGCCGCGATCGCCGACGAGTGGCTGCCGATCCG
>CAZDFD010000077.1:0-22112 GCA_964504655.1 uncultured Geminicoccaceae bacterium | reverse complement strand
GAGCTCGGCGGGCGAGTACACCTTCACCCTCTTCGCGGTCGTGGCGATCGCGCTCGTCGTCTCCTGGTTCGTGGCGGTGCTCTTCACCCCGCTCCTCGGCTCGGCACTCCTGAAGCCGCCGGCACCCGGTGCGGCGCGTGGCCCGGACGCCGCGACCCGGCTCTATCGCGGCATCCTCCTCCTGGCCCTGAAGGCCCGCTACCCGACGATCGCCGCCACCCTCGGCGCCTTCGTGGTCTCGGTCTGGCTCCTGGGCTTCGTGCCGCGCCAGTTCTTCCCGGCCTCCGACCGGCCGGAGCTCGTGATCGACCTGACGCTGCCGCAGAACGCCTCGATCCATGCGAGCGAGAAGGTCTCGGCCGAGGTCGACGCGATGCTCGCGGGCGACCCCGACGTCGCCCGCTGGAGCACCCATGTCGGCCGCGGGGCCATCCGCTTCTACCTGCCTCTGAACGTCCAGCTCGCCAACCCGTTCTTCTCCCAGCTCGTGGTCGTGGCCAAGGACGCCGCGGCGCGCGATCGGCTGAAGGACCGCCTCGAGCGCGCACTCGCCGAGCGCTTCCCGAACCTCGTGACCCGGCTCTACCCCCTGGAGCTCGGTCCGCCGGTGGGGTGGCCGATCCAGTACCGGGTCATGGGCCCGGATCCCGAGACGGTGGCCACGATCGCGCTCGAGCTCGGCGCGCTGGTCGCGGCGAACCGGCTCACCACCGACGTCACCTACGAGTGGATCGAGCCCACCCGCGAGGTGCGCGTGCGGGTCGACCAGGACCAGGCGCGGCTTTTGGGCCTGAGCGCCGATGCGATCGGCCGGGTGCTGAACACGGTGGTCTCGGGCCTGCCCGTGACCCAGATCCGCGACGACATCTATCTGGTCGACGTGCTCGTGCGGGCGACCGACGAGCAGCGGGTCTCGCTCGCGACGCTCGGCGAGCTGCCGATCCCGGTCCCCGACGGCCGCACCGTGCCGTTGAGCCAGGTCGCGCGGCTCGAGATCGGCCAGGACTTCCCGCTCGTCTGGCGCCGCGACCGGCTCGCCTCGCTCACCGTCCAGGCCGACCACGTGCCGGGTGTGCTGCCGGCCGAGGTGGTCGAAGCCCTGGCGCCCACGATCGGGAAGGCACGCGCGGCCCTACCCGAGGGCTATCGGATCGAGGTCGGCGGGACGGTCGAGGAGAGCCAGACCTCGCAGGCCTCGGTGTTCGCGGTCGTGCCGGTGATGATCCTGATCATGCTCACCGTCCTGATGTTCGAGCTCAAGAGCTTCCAACGGCTCCTGATCGTCCTGAGCGTGGCACCATTGGGCCTGATCGGGGTGGTGGCGGCGCTTTTGCCCTCGGGTCGGCCGCTCGGCTTCGTGGCCCTTCTGGGCGTGCTGGCACTCATCGGCATCATCATCAAGAACGCCGTCATCCTGTTGAGCCAGATCGAGGCCGACCGGGCGGCGGGGATGTCGGTCCGGGACGCTGTGGTGAACGCCTGCACGATCCGCTTCCGGCCGATCGTCCTGACCGCGATCTCGACCGTCCTCGGCATGGTGCCGATCGCACCCACGGTGTTCTGGGGGCCCATGGCCTTCGCCATCATGGGCGGCCTCCTCGCCGCCACGATCCTGACGCTCGTCTTCCTCCCGGCCCTCTACCTCGCCTGGTTCGGCCGCGCCGACCGCGCCGCCGCGGGGCCCGAGGCGGCGCGACGTGGCGAGCCCGCCGCCGCCTGAGCCGGTCACCCTCGAAGCCGTCCTCGAGCGCGCCTATTGGCGGCTGTTCTGGGGCCAGGCGCTGGCGCTCGTCGGCACCGGCCTCGCCACCGTGGCCCTGGCGCTGGTCGCCTATCGGCTCGTCGGGCGCGACGCGGCGGCGATCTTCGGCACCCTCCTCGCCCTCGAGAGGGGCACCTACGTGCTGTTGACCCCGCTCGCCGCGGCCCTGGTCCGCCGGCTGCCGCGCGGGCCGCTCCTGGTCGGCATCGATCTGGCCCGCGCCGCCCTGCTCCTGGTGCTGCCCTTCGTCCAGACGGTGGCCGGGCTGTTCCTGGTCGTGCTCGTCTTCCAGGTCTGCTCGGCGGTGTTCGTGCCGGCCGCGCAGGCGGTCACCTCCGACCTCCTGCCCGACGAGCAGGATTATCTGGAGGCGCTCGCCCGCTCGCGCCTCGCCTACGAGCTCGAGCAGGTGGCGAGCCCGGCGGTCGCGGGCCTGCTGCTGTTCGTGCTCGAGGCGCCGGCGCTGTTCGACGTGGCGGCTTTGGCGTTCGTGGCCTCCGCCGTGCTGCTCGCCGGCGCCGGCTTCCCGGGCGGCCGGGATGCCGGCCGCGAGGGTGTGCTGCAGTCGGTCGTGCGCGGCCTGCGGACCTATCTGGCCGAGCCCGGCCTGCGCGGGCTCGCGGCGCTGAGCCTGGTCGCGGCGGTCGCCACCGCGGCGGCCACCGTGGTGACCGTCCATCTGGTGCGCGCCGAGCTCGGCGGCAGCGAGCGGATGATGACCGCGGCCCTCGTCGCGGCCGGCGTCGGCTCGGTGGCGGGGGCACTCCTGGTCCCGCTCCTGACCGATCGGCTGCCGCGGCGCGCCACCATGCTCGGCGGCGGCGTCCTGGCCGGTGTGGCGCTGCTCCTGGGCGCCGCCGGGCCCGGCTTCGCGACGCTCCTCCTCCTCTGGGCGGTGCTCGGCCTCGCCGGCTCGCTGGCGGTCACCCCGGCCGGGATGCTGCTGCGCGAGCTCGCGCCGCCGGGCGGCAAGCTCGCCCTCTACGCCACCCACTTCGCGCTCGCCAACGCCGCGCTCGCGCTCGCCTACCCCGCAGCCGGCTGGCTCGCTTCGGCGTTCGGCTCGGGCCGGACGCTGCTCGTGCTCGCGGCGATCGCGCTCGCCGCGGTCGCGGCCGCCGCCCGGCTCTGGCCGGGCAGGGAGGCCTAGGCTACCGCTCGCTCGCGACCGAGCGCCGGCCCAGGGCCGAGGAAGAGGGCGGCTCAGAAGCCGCCGAGGGTCGAGCCGAGGGCCAGGACCAGGAGCAGCGCCAGGATCGGCCCGCCGATCGCCACGACGAACAGGGGCCCGTAGCCCTCCCGGTGGCCGACGCCGCAGAGGGCGAGGAGCGTCACCACCGCCCCGTTGTGCGGCAGGCTGTCGAGCGTGCCGGCGCCCATGACCGCGATCCGGTGCAACAGCGCGGGGTCGATCGCCTCGGCCCGGGCGATCTCGAGCAGGCCCGGGCCGAGCGCGTCGAGGGCGATCGTGAGCCCGCCCGAGGCCGAGCCGGTCAGGGCCGCGAGCGTGTTGACCGCGACCGTCATCGAGACGAGCGGGCCGCCGCCGATGCCCATGACCGCCTCGCGCACGGCGGCGAAGGCCGGCATCGCCGCGACCACGGCCCCGAAGCCCACGAGGCTGGCTACGCTCAGGATCGGCAGGACCGCGGCGTTGGCCCCGGCGTCCATGGTCCGGCGCAGATCCGGCACGAGGCGGCCGGTGGTCGCGAGCAGGACGAGGATGGCGGCAGCCAGACCCACGATCACCGCCCACACACCGGCGACCGAGGCGAGCGTGGTCGGCCCGAAGCGCGGCTCGGCCAGGAAGCTCGTGTCGAGCCGGGGCAGGATCACGAACGCCATCAGGAAGTTGACGACCACGACGACGGCGAGCGGCAGGGCCGCGAGCGCCGGCGAAGGCCCGTCGCGGGCGGGCTCGGAGCGGTCGATCTCGGCCGGGTCGAACTCGCGGGCGAGCGTGACCATCTCGCGCAGCCGCTCGTCGACCGGCGCCGCCCCGCCCGGAGCCGGCCCGGCCCCGGCCGCGGCGGTGTACCCGGCCGAGGCCCGCTCGGCCGCCTCGAGGCGGGCGAGCCACCAGAGGCCGAAGCCGAGCATGACGGCCGCCGCGAGGATGCCGAGCCCGGGGGCGGCGAAGGGTGTGGTGCCGAGTACCGGCATCGGGATCGCGTTCTGGATCGCGGGCGTGCCGGGCAGGGCCGACATGGTGAAGGTCGAGGTCCCGAGCATGATCGCGGCCGGCATCAAGCGCTGCGGCACCGCCGCCCGGGCGAACAGCTCGCGGGCCATCGGCACGAGCACGAAGAAGGCGACGAACAGGCTCACCCCGCCATAGGTGACGACCGCCCCGGCGAGCACGACCGCGAGGATCGCCCGCTCGGGCCCGAGCCGCTCGCTCATCGCCCGCGCGATCACCGCCACGGCACCACTGTCCTCCATGAGCTTGCCGAACACCGCACCCAGGAGGAACAGCGGGAAGAACTGGGCCACGAAGCGCGCGGCCGAGCCCATGAAGGTCTGGGTCCAGTGCGCGAGCAGCGGCTCGCCCGCGAAGGCCGCGGCCAGGAGTGCCGCGAGCGGGGCCAACAGGAGCACGCTCCAGCCACGGAAGGCCAGCGCCACGAGAAGGGCGAGGCCCAAGAGGATCCCCAGGAGCCCCACGATCAGACGCCCTGGAGCAGGACGTCGACGTCGATCGACGGCCGCACGCCCAGATTGGCGCCCTTGCTCTCGAGGAACGCGCCGGCGCAGCGCCGGCCCTCGGCGAACAGCATCTCGAGGAACGCCCACTCGGCATTGAGCTTCGAGGAGTAGCCGAGCTCGACCATCATCGGGCTCGACACGAGGTGCATGCGCACGCTCGCCCAGCGCCGGCCCTCGGGGTCCTCGAGGCTCGCCATGCGCCGCAAGAGCGCCAGCATCCGGAGCTCCTTGATGAGCACCGCGTTGAACGAGACCTCGTTGAGCCGGTTGAGGATGTCGCGCGCGGTCCTGGGCGTGCCCGGCCGCTCGACCGGGTTGATGGCGACGAGGACCACGTCGTCGGCATCCGATTCGCGCACGAGCGGGGTCAAGGTCGGGTTGCCCGAGTAGCCGCCGTCCCAGTAGGCCTCGCCCTCGATCTCGACCGCCTGGAACAGGAACGGCAGGCAGGCCGAGGCCAAGAGCACGTCGGGGGTGAGCTCGGCGTTGCGGAACACCCGGCCGCGCCCGGTCCGCACGTTGGTCGCGGTCACGAACACCTTGAGCGGCGAGCGGGCCAGCCGCGCGAAGTCGATGTTGGCGGCGAGCAGATCCTCGAGCGGATTGAGGCCCAGGGGGTTGAAGTCGTACGGGCTGAACAGCCGCGAGGCCAAGTCGAGGGCCACGAAGCCCGGCGAGGAATCGAGCGTCCAGCGGCCGAGCAGGATGTCGAGCGGTCCGCGCCGGAACGGGCTGGTCGCGGCGGCGTCGGAGACCGCCTTCCAGAACCGGGCGAGCGCCGCGCGCGCCCCCGCGCGGCCGCCGGCGGCGAGCCCGTCGGCCATGACCGCGGCGTTCATCGCGCCGGCCGAGGTGCCGGAGATGCCCTCGACCTCGAGCCGCTCCTCCTCGAGCAGCCGGTCGAGCACGCCCCAGGTGAAGGCGCCGTGCGCGCCGCCGCCCTGGAGCGCCAGGTCGATCTTGACGGGCGCCGCTCCGGCCGCCCTGCCGCCACGCGCCATCGCGTTCCCCTTCCCCGGTCTTTGGCGTCGCACACAAGCATGCTGCGCTGCAAAAAGCGAGGCCCCCGGCCTCACCGGGGCTCGGGCTCGGCGCCGAGCAGGCGGGCGAGCCAGCGCCCCTCCGGGTGCGCCGCGGCGAAGGTGGCGACCGCGATCAGCACCGGCACGCCCAGGAAGGCGCCCGGCACGCCCCAGAGGAGGGCGCCCGTGAACACCGCCAAGAGCACGAGGAACGGCGACAGGCCGAGCCGGGCGCCGGCCAGGCGCGGCTCGAGCCCGCTGCCGAGCAGGATCTGGACGAGGTTGAGCCCGACCAGCACGGCCGCCGTCGCCGCCAGGTCCTGGAACTGGACCAGGGCCAGGAGGGTCGGCAGCACCGTGGCAACCAGCGGCCCGACGAACGGCAGGTAGTTGAGGGCGAAGGCCATGACGCCCCAGACCGCGGCGAGCTCGAGGCCGACGAGCGCCGCCACGGCCGCGACCGCGAGCCCGGTGAGCGCGCTCACGAGCGTGCGCACCGCCATGTAGCGCTGCAGCTTGGCGGCGAGGGCGATGCTGCCCTCGAGCAGGAGCCGGCCGAGCTCGGGCCGCTCGAGGCGGGCCAGCCGGTCGCCCATCGGGCGGACCTCGAGCAGGCCGAGCGCCACGAAGACGAGCGTCACGAGGGTGAAGCTCGCGAGCCCCTGGAGCCGCGCCCCGGCCTCCGCGGCGAGGCGCAGGAGCCGGCCCGGATCGAGGCTCTCGCGCAGGATGCCGCGGGTGTAGAGGCCCTCTGCCTCGGCCCAGCCGGCGAACCGCTCGTAGAGGAGCTGCAGCCGGTCGCCGTTGACGACGAGCCAGGCGGCGGCGCGGCCGAGGCCCCAGGCGACGGCGCCGAGCAGCAGCGCCGCCGCGGCGAGGCACGAGGCGAGCGTGACCAGGAGCGCGAGCCCGGCCGGCAGGACCCGCTCGAGCGCCGCCTGCAGCGGCCAGACCACCGCCACGACCAGGAGCGCGCAGGCCACCGGCGCGCTCACCGGGGCGCTCAGATGGAGCGCGCCGGCGGCGAGCACGAGGGCGGCCGTGGCCGCACTCGCGCGCAGGAGGCCGTCAGCCGGCACGCCCGGCCGCCGGCCGGCGCCGGCTCAGGCGCCGCGCTCGCGCCGCCACTGCTCGAACAGCTCGCGCTCCTCGAGCTCGCGCTGGGTCTCGCGCGCCTGGATCTGCCGCTGGCGCTCGAACTCGAGCTGCCGGCGCTTGGCCGCGTCGCGCTCCAAGGCCTGCTCCTGGCGGCGACGCTCCTCGCGCTGGCGGTCGACCGTCATGTTGCCGGCGAGGCCGCCGACGCCGGCGCCGATCAGCATGCCGGTGGTGCTGTTGCCGAACAGCAGCCGGCCGACCCCGGCGCCGGCCGCGGCACCCGCGGCGGTGCCCACACCCGGCGAGGCGGAGCCGCCCTGGGTCTGCTCACAGGCGGCGAGGCCCGTGGCCAGCGCCAAAGCCAGAACCGGACGGAGGACGGACGCGTAGCTCCGGCTGCCGCTCATGACCCCTCTCCCAGCTCCCTGCGGGCGCCCGCGAGCATCTCCTCGAAGCTCAACGCCCCGTCGCCGCTCGTGTCGGCCGCCTGGAAGCCCTTCAGCTTGTGGCGCGCGACCTCCGGGAAGCTCAGCACGCCGTCGCGGTTGGCGTCGACCCGCTCGAACAGCTTCGGGTCGTGCTCGCCGAGCTCCTCGCGCGTGAGCCTGCGGTCGCGGTTGACGTCGAGCGTGCTGAAGCCGACCGCCGCGTCGCGCGCCAGCTCGGCCTCGTCGATCAGCCCGTCACCGTTGCTGTCGGCGGCCTCGAAGGCGAGCCGCTCGCGGGCATGGGCGTCGCCGCCCGCGGCCGGCGCCTGCGCCGCCGCGGGCGTCGCCCCCAGGAGCGCGGCGAGCGCCGCGCCCACGAGCATCGCGGCGGCGCGACGGCGTCGCCCGACCGCGGGTTCGAGGATCCCCATCCCTGCTCTCCCGACTTCATGAACGGCGGGGAAGTCCGCCCGATCGGCTCGGCTCCTCCAGCCTCGCCGGGTTCTAGCCGGCCGCGTCGCGGACGCAAACCGCCGGGGCTCAGGCGGCGGCCAGCAGACGCGCGTCCGGGAAGGCCCCGAGCAGGCCCGCCGCGGCATCCGGCCCGAGCACCGCGAGCGCGGTCGACAGCCCGTCCGCCACGACCGCCTCGGGCGCGACGACGGTCACCGGCTCCCGCCACGCCGGGGCCTCGCCGGTGCGCGGGTCGAGGATCCGCGGCCGACCGGCGACCGTCGCCTCGGACGTGGCGACCGCGCCGTCGGCGAGCTCCAAGGCGGCGCGCCCGTCGCGGCCGATCCGCCAGGGACGCCCGTCCGGATGCGGCCCGAGCGCCCTGAGCTCGCCCAGATCGACGAGCACGCGCTCGACGCCCCGGGCGCGCAGGAGGAGCGCGACGCGGTCGGTGAGGTAGCCCTGGGCGATGCCGTCCAGGGTGACCGCCATGCCCGGCCGCCCGAGCGCCACCGCCTCGGGCGTCACTTCGAGCCGGCGCCAGTCGACGAGCCGACACGCCGCGCGGCGATCCGCGGGCGCGGCGCCGCGCGCCACGGCCAGCCAGAGCGGCTGGAGGGTGACGTCGAAGGCGCCCTGGCTGAGCTCGGCGAGCCGGCGGGCGAGGCCCAGCACCTCGACCAGCTCGGCCGGCGGGTGGCGCAGCCGACCCTCCCGGTTGAGCCGGCGCAGCGCACTCCGCGGATCGTGCAGGCTGAAGATCGCCTCGAGCCGGCCGACCTCCGCGAGGCAGTCCGCGATCAGCCGGCCGGCGCGCTCGGGCTCGACCCCGATCAGCTCGAGGGCGGCCGGCGCGCCGAGCGCCACGCCCCGCCAGCGGACCACCGGCGGGGGCGCGGCGGAGCCGGGCAGGGTGAGCGCCCAGCCGGTCGCGGCCACGAGCCGCAACAGCCGCCGCCGGCCGGGGCGGGCCGGCGCCCGCGCGCTCGCCTCCCGACCCGACCCGGCCCGCACCGCCGCCTCCCCCGCCACCCGGCCGCGCCCACCCGGCCCGGGTCCTTGTGCCGCGGGCGCCGCGCTCGCGCCTTGATCTGGATCAAGGCCCCTGGCCGCGCGATGCTGCCTCGTGGCGGGGCGCGGCGGTCGCCGATCCCCCGCCGCGGAGGTCGCCATGCTCGACGCGCTCCTGCTCCTGGTCCTGGGCGTGCTCTGCTACCTGGCGGCCGACCTCCTGCTGCGGCTGGCCGAACGGCTGCTCGGGCGGAGCCTGCCCGAGCGCTCGCTCGTGTTCATGGGCCTCATGCTCGGCCTGCTCCTGGCGAGCTTCTGGGCGGTGCGACGGCTGGGCACCGCCGGCGGCTGAGCCGCGCCGGCCGAGCCTTGACCACGATCAAGGCGAGCCTCGGGGGCCGCGCGTAGCGTTCCCGCCAGCGCTCCGGGCCGCCGCCCCGTCGGGCGGTCGGTGCCGTGAGTGCGAGGCAGCGGAGGCGGTGCGCCATGGCCGAGACGAGCGGATCCTCGGAAGCCGGCGAGCGGATCCCGTTCATGCAGCGGGTGCTCGACAACCCGTTCCTGCTCCTGTTCCTGGGCGTCGCCTCGCCGACCGTCCTGTACCTGCTCTGGGGGGTGATGGAGCTCTCCCAGATCCCCGTGGCGCCGTGAGAGGAGTGCCGCCATGGCCGTGACCCCGCCGGACGCCAGGATTTGGTGGAACGAGCCGGTCGAGAAGGGCGAGATCCTCTGGGTGGCGATCGCGTTCCTGTGGGGCATCATCATGTTCGTGATGATGATCTGGTGGCACCTGCAGGGGAACCAGAACCTGTCCACCGAGGTCTACCGCATCGACAGCGAACGCTTCCGATCACGCGTCGAGGAGTTCACCGAGAAGTTCAAGGTCCGCGAGGAGGGCAACACCGGCATCCCGGTGGCGCGGCCGGCACCCGGCGGCGACGCCTACATGCTGGCGCGACTGTGGGAGTGGTGGCCGGTGCTCGAGCTCGAGAAGGGCAGGACCTACCGCCTGCACCTCTCCTCGCTCGACTGGCAGCACGGCTTCTCGCTGCAGCCGGTCAACATGAACATCCAGGTCCATCCCGGGATCGAGCACGTGCTCACCATCACGCCCACCGAGAGCGGCGTGTTCAGCGTGGTGTGCAACGAGTTCTGCGGCGCCGGCCATCACCAGATGACCGGCCGCATCCGGGTGGTCGAGCCCGGCAAGACGGGAGGGTGATGCCATGGCAACCGCAACCGCCGGCGTCGGCGGCCTGGGCGCGCTCGCCGCGCGCTTCCGCATCTGCCCGGTCACCGGCCTCAAGGTCGACGCCGCGGCCGAGACCTTGATCAAGGTCAACGCCGTGGCCGCCGTCGTGTTCCTCGCGATCGGCGGGCTCCTGGGCCTCCTCGTGGCGCTCACCCGCTGGCAGGGCGTGCACCTCCTGGGCTCGGACGCCTTCTACCTCGTGCTGACCGCGCACGGGATCAACGTGCTCCTGCTCTGGATCATCTTCTTCGAGGTCGCCGTCCTCTACTTCGCCTCGGCGGTGATCCTCAACTCGCGGCTGGCGGCGCCGCAGATGGGCTGGGTCGCCTTCGTGCTCATGGTGCTGGGTGCGCTCACCACCAACTGGGCCGTGCTGCAGGGCGACAGCTCGGTGATGTTCACCTCATACGTGCCGATGCAGGCCTCGCCGCTCTTCTATCTGGGCCTGATCCTGTTCGCGGTCGGGGCGCTCGTCGCCTGCTTCATCTTCCTCGGCACGCTCGTGATCGCCAAGGAGGAGAAGACCTACGAGGGCTCGATCCCGCTGGTCACCTTCGGGGCGCTCACCGCCTGCATCATCGCGATCTTCACGATCGCCTCGGGTGCGATCATCCTGATCCCGACCTTCCTCTGGTCGCTCGGCTACATCCGCCACATCGACACGGTCATGTACAAGCTCGTGTGGTGGGGCATGGGCCACTCGAGCCAGCAGATCAACGTCTCGGCGCACGTCGCGATCTGGTACCTGATCGCGGCCGTGGTGCTCGGCGCCAAGCCCTTGTCGGAGAAGGTCAGCCGGACCGCGTTCTTCTTCTACATCCTGTTCCTGCAGCTGGCCTCCGCGCACCACATGCTGGTCGAGCCCGGCCTGAGCGCCGAGTGGAAGGTGTTCAACACCTCCTACGCCATGTACCTGGCGGTGCTCGGCTCGATGATCCACGGCATGACCGTGCCGGGGGCGATCGAGGCGGCGCAGCGCAAGCGCGGCTACACCAACGGGGTGTTCGAGTGGCTCCGCAAGGCGCCCTGGGACAACCCGGCCTTCGCCGGCATGTTCCTCTCGCTCGTCCTGTTCGGCTTTTTGGGCGGCATCAGCGGTGTGGTGCTCGGCACCGAGCAGCTCAACATCATGATGCACAACACCCTCTACGTCCCCGGCCACTTCCACGCCACGGTGGTCGCCGGCACGACACTCGCCTTCATGGCGGTGACCTACCTCGTCCTGCCCTTGATCTTCCGGCGCGAGGTGATGTTCCCGACGCTCGCCAAGTGGCAGCCCTATCTGTTCGCGATCGGCGCCGGCGGCATCTCGCTCTTCATGATGGGGGCCGGCACGCTCGGCGTCTCGCGCCGGCACTGGGACGTCACCTTCTCGGACGCCGCACTCGGCTTCGATTATCCGGGAGCGGCCTTCCTGATGCTCGGCCTCAACGGCCTGTTCGCGCTCCTGGCCACGGCGGGCGGCGCCCTCTACGTCGTGATCACCGTGGCGAGCGTGCTCTTCGGCGAGCGGGTCGGACCGAACGGCCCGCGCTCGACGATCGCGGCACCGCCGGCGGTGGTGGCGCAGGCGGTCGGCACCTACGGCAGCGCCGGGACGTTCCACCTGCCCGGCACCTACGTGCTGATCTCGGTGTTCTTCGTCTCCTTCGTCCTCTACTACTTCGTCAACTGGAAGTACCTGTCCGAGCTGTGGCCGATGGGCTGAGGACGGGACCGGGCGGGAGGGGTCGCGCCATGCGCCGGCAACGGCTCGCGGGCCGGGTCCGGGGGTCGGCCCCCCGCCCCCGCCGCGCCGCCCGCGCCGGCGCGGTCCCGGCCCGCCTGGCCCTCCTCCTCCTCCTCTCCTCCCTGCTCCTCCTCGTCCCGACCGGGCCCGCCGCCGCCCGCACGGTCCTGACACCCGAGGAGGCCCTCGCCCTCGGGGAGGAGGCGGTCGGCCGCACGCTCCCCGAGCTCGAGCTCCGCGACGTCGACGGCCGGCCGGTGCGCTTGGTCGAGCTGCGCGGCCGGCCGCTCCTCGTCTCCTTCGTCTACACCGCCTGCAGCACCGTCTGTCCGGCGCTGATCCAGAACCTCCACCCGGCGGTCGAGGCCGCGCAGGAGGCGCTCGGCCGGGACAGCTTCGGCGTCGTCACGGTCGGCTTCGACACCCGCTACGACACCCCGGCCCGGATGCGCTCCTTCGCCCGCGGCCAGGGTGTCGAGCTGCCCAACTGGCGGTTCCTGTCGGCCGACCAGGCGACCGTCGACGCGCTCGCCCGCACGCTCGGCTTCGTCTACTGGCCGGCGGCCGGCGGCTTCGACCACATGGCGCTCGTGAGCGTGGTCGACCGCGACGGGCGGGTCTACCGCCAGGTCTATGGCGGGGTCTTCACCGCACCGCAGATCGTCGAGCCGCTCAAGGACCTGGTGCTCGGCCGGACCCGGCCGCTCGCCTCGCTGGATGCGCTCGTCGACCGGGTGCGCTGGTTCTGCACGGTCTACGACCCGCGCACCGATCGCTACCGCTTCTCCTACGCCTTCTTCATCGGGATCGTCGTCGGCGGCGGCATGCTCTCGGGCGTGCTGGCGTGGATGATCCGCGAGTGGCGCCGCCGTCCAGCGCTCGGGCCGGGCTGATGCAGCGTCTCCGATCCCCGATCCGCGCCGCCTTCGCGCGCGCCGAGGCGGTGCTCGGCCGCGTCTTCCCGGCGGCCTGGAACCCGCTCCTCAATCTGGGTGCCCTCGGCTTCTTCTTCTACTGGATCGTGGCGGCGAGCGGCATCTACGTCTACGTCTTCTTCGACACCGGGGTGACCCAGGCCTACGCCTCGATCGAGTACATGACCCACGAGCAGTGGTATCTCGCGGGCGTCATGCGCAGCTTCCACCGCTACGCCTCGGACGCGCTCGTGCTCGTGGCCGGCCTCCACCTCCTGCGCGAGTTCGGCCAGGACCGCTACCGCGGCGTGCGCTGGTTCTCCTGGGTCACCGGGATGATCGTGCTGGCGCTGGTCTACGTCGCCGGCATCAGCGGCTACTGGCTGGTCTGGGACCGCCTCGCCCAGTACGTGGCGATCGTGTCGACCGAGTGGCTGGACGCGCTCGGCATCTTCGGCGAGCCGGTGGCCCGCAACTTCCTCTCGCCCGACACCCTCGAGAGCCGCTTCTTCACCCTCATGGTGTTCATCCACATCGCGGTGCCGCTGATCGCGCTGATCCTGATGTGGGTGCACCTGCAGCGGGTGACGAAGCCGCGCATCAACCCGCCGCGCGGGCTCGCGCTCGGCACCTTCCTCTCGCTCCTCCTCCTCTCCCTCCTCTGGCCGGCGGTGAGCCAGGGGCCGGCCGATCTGGCCCGCGTCCCGGGCGAGATCGGGCTCGACTGGTTCTATCTGCCCCTCTACCCGCTGCTCGAGCGCCTGCCCGGGCCGCTGACCTGGGGCACCGCCCTCTTCCTCGGCGCCCTCGCGCTCGCCATCCCCTTCCTGCCGCCGCTGCGCCAGGGCCGGCCGGCCGTGGTCGACCTCGCCAACTGCAACGGCTGCACCCGCTGCTTCGCCGACTGCCCCTACAGCGCCATCGCCATGGTGCCGCGCACCGACGGCGCGCCGTTCGAGGCGCAGGCGCAGGTCGACCCGTCGCTCTGCGTGCGCTGCGGCATCTGCGCCGGCGCCTGCCCGACCTCGATGCCGTTCCGCAAGGCGAGCGCGCTCGTGCCCGGGATCGACCTGCCCGAGCTCGGCATCGCCGCCCTGCGCGACCGGGTCGAGGCGGTGGGTGGCGGGCTTTCCGGCCGCGGCCGGATCCTCGTGTTCGGCTGCGGTGAGGGTGTCCCGCTCGCCGGGCTCGAGAGCTCCTCGGTCGGCCTGGTGCGGCTCGCCTGCATCGGCCAGCTCCCGCCCTCCTTCATCGACTACGTGCTCTCGCGCGATCTGGCCGACGGCGTGCTCTTGACGGGCTGCGCGCCCCATGCCTGCCACGCCCGCCTCGGCATCGCCTGGACCGAGGGCCGGCTCGCCCGCACCCGCGACCCGCAGCTCCGCCGGCGCGTGCCAGCCGAGCGACTGCGCACGCTCTGGGCCGGGCGGACCGGCCGGGCGGCGCTCGCGGCCGAGCTCGACGCCTTCGCCCGGGCGCTCGCCGGCCTGCCACCGCCGCCGGCACCGCGCGCCGCGGGCGTCCGGCCGCAGCCTCTCGAGGCGAGCGATGCCTAGCCCCCTGCAGTGGGCCGGCCAGGCGCTCTTCTACGCCGCAGCGGGGCTGCTCACGGCCGGCTTCGCCACCTGGCCCACCTGGCGCCAGCACCCGGTCGAGCTCGCCCAGATCAAGATCTCCTTCGCCCATGGCGGGGCGCGCCAGGTCGACTGCCGGAAGCTCACGGCCGAGGAGATCGCGAGGCTGCCGCCGCGCGAGCGGCGGCCGAACGACTGCGCCCGCGGCCGGGTGCCGCTGCGCTTCGAGCTCCTGCTCGACGATCGGTCCCTCTTCCATTCCGAGCTGCGGCCGACCGGGGTGGCGAGCGACGGCCCGGCGCGCGTCTACGAGAAGGTCTCCGTGCCGGCCGGCCGCCACACCATCGAGGCCCGGCTGGCCGACAGCGGCCGCGCCGAGGGATGGGACTGGGAGAGCCGGGTCGAGGTCGAGCTCCAGCCGCTGCAGAACCTTTCGATCGACTTCGCCCCCGACCGGGGCGGGTTCGTGGTCCGCTGAGGGAGGCCGAGGCATGGCGCTGATCGGCTGGCGGAGCGAGTTCGAGACCGGGGTCCCGGCGGTCGACCACGAGCACCGCGAGCTCGTGGGCCTCATCAACGAGCTGCACGCCGCACTCGAGGCCGGCGCCGACAAGGACCGGGTCGGCCGGTTCCTCGGCGAGGTGTTCGCCCGGATCTCCGCCCACTTCGCGCTCGAGGAGACCATCATGCGCAAGCACCGCTACGACGCGTACCTCGAGCACAAGTCCGACCACGAGAAGCTCCTGGACGACCTCCGCGACATCATGGACGCGCACGCGGCCGACCGGTATTTCGACTACGAGCAGGCGCTGGCGACCGCGGTGCGCGACTGGTTCGTCGACCACTTCAAGACCAAGGACGCGCGGCTGCACAGGAAGCTCGGCGTCTGAGCGGAGGCCGGCGTGACCGATCCCGTCTACCGTCCGGGCGAGCCCTTCGCGCAGGTCCTCCGGATCGTCGGTCGCGGCCCCAACCTCTCCCGCCCGCTCGCCCTCGAGGAGGCCGAGGCGGCGATGGCGGCGATCCTCGAGGGTGCCGCCGACGAGCTGCAGGTGGGCGCCTTCCTCCTGACCCTGCGCACCCGCGGCGAGACCGCGCCCGAGATCGCGGGCATGGTGCGCGCCGCCCGCGCCCGGCTGCCCGCCACGGACGGGCTCTCGGTCGACCTCGACTGGCCCTCCTACGCCGACGCGCACCGCCAGCTCCCCTGGTTCCTCCTGGCCGCCCGGCTGCTCGCCTCCGCCGGCGTGCGGATCCTCCTGCACGGTGTCGCGGGCCTCGGCCCGGCCGGCACCCGCGAGGGCCTCGCAGCGCTCGGCCTCGTGCCGGCCGCGAGCCTCGCCGCTGCCGCCCGCGGGCTCGACCGCAGCGGCCTCGCCTATCTGCCGCTCGAGGTCCTCTCCCCCGAGCTCGCCCGCCTCCTCGCCCTCAAGCCGCGCCTGGGCGTGCGCACCGCCGTCAACTCGCTGGTCCGGGCGCTCGATCCGGCGGGCGCACGGGCCCAGCTCCTGGGCGTCTTCCACCCGCCCTATCTGCGGCTGCAGGCCGAGGCCAAGGCGATCCTCGGCGGCGGCCGGGCGGCGATCCTCAAGGGCGGCGGCGGCGAGGCCCAGCGCAACCCCGAGAAGCCCTGCCGCGTGCTGGTCGTGGCCGACGGCGCCATCGCCGAGACGGTGTGGCCGGCGCTCCTCGAGGAGAGCCGGCATCCCTGGCGCGAGGAGCCGCTCGAGCCGGCCCGCCTCGCGGCACTCTGGGACGGCGCGCTCGAGCTGCCGGCCGCGGTCGCCGCGGTCACCGGCACGGCCGCCCTGGCGCTGCATCTGCTCGGCCGCGCCGCCGACCCGGCCGCGGCGCAGGCCCTGGCCGAGGATCTTTGGGCCGAGCGGCCGCGGCTCGGCCGCGCCGCCTGAGCGCTCAGCCGAGCCCGGCGCGCGCCCGGACGATCGCGCGGATGCCGTCCTGCGCGCCGACCGGCCCGGCATAGGCGACCGGCCCCGGCGCCCGGGCGAGCGCCTCGAGCACGTCGTCGCGGCCGTGCGGGCCGGCATCGACGAACAGCCCGACCACCACCACCGGCCGCCCGGCCAGCCCCTCGAGGACCTCGCCCAGATACGGCGGCTCCTCGAGGAAGGCGGTCAGGACCTCGGCGAACCCGCCGCGCTCCCGGACCGCCCGCGCCTGGTCCAGGGCCGCCCGGGCGCTGCCCGTGTGGCGCGGCGTGCCGTGGCCGACGAGCAGCAGGCGGCAGGCGGACGGGTCCCACCCCTGCGCCTGGGCCGTCCGGCGGGCGGCCTCCTCGATCAGCGCCGCGATCCCGGGATGGGTCCCGACCGGCGCCGTGATCGCGACGCCCGGGCGGTCGCCCAGCCGGCGGCGCAGGAGCTCCAGGATGTAGCCCTCGGCCATCAACAGCGGCACCACCAGGGCCGGTGTGCCGAGCCGGTCGAGCACCGCCTCGACCGCGGGCTCGCCCTTGATGCAGCCGGCCCGGACGGCGCAGCCCGGAAGCTCGGCTTCGAGTGCCCGGGCGTGCTCGGCCGCAACCCCGGGGCCGCCGGCCACACCGTGGGTGGCCAGGAGCAGGGCCCGGGGCGGGCTCAGTGGCTGGTCCCTTCCGAGCGCCCGATCTTGTTGCCGACATTGTACTTGCCCGAGGGCTTGTCGGCCGGGATGCGGGCGATCTCCTCGAGCGTCTCGGCGTCGTACACCACGACCGCGCCGTCGCGGTCGCCGACCGAGAGCCAGACCTGCCTGCCGTCGTGGCTGAACTCGGTGTGCGCGGCGACCCGCCCGGGCATGGGCGTGCGGGTGGCCACCACCTCGAGGCGCTCCTTGTCGATCACCTGGACGGTGTCGCGGCGCGGCCCGAGGCTGGCATCCAGCCAGGCGTATCGGCTCGCCTCGTGCGAGCGCAGGAAGAAGCCGGGGCCGAGCGTCGGGATCCGGGTGACCGGCTGCCAGGTGCCGGTGTCGACCACGGTGAGCGAGCCCTCCTTGAGGTTGGGGAAGGCCAGGAGCCGCCGCCCCTCCCGCTCGAAGGTGATGCCGGCGCCCAGATGCGGCAGGCCGGCCGAGGGGATCTCGGCGATCACCCGCCGCACGTCGAGGTTGACCACCCGCAGCCGGCTGCCGTCGCGGGAGGATCCGACCACGTGCCGCCAGGCGGGGTCGAAGACGAAATCGTCCATGGGCTCGGCGAGCTCGTCGATGCGCCGGATCGGGAACCGGCCGGTGCTGCTCGGCAGCCCCTCGACCATGCCCTTCTCGTAGGAGTGGACGAGGCCCTCGTAGACCGGCGGCGGATCGTCCAGCCAGGAGATCTCCCAGATCTCCGCGATGTCCTTGAGCGCCACGACGAAGCTCTGCCGCGGCGGCGCCGCGTAGACGGCACTCACCCGCGAGCGCTTGCCCTTGCGGTCCTCGACCTCGATCACCTGGAGCGGCTCGAGGCTCTCGGCATCGAGCAGGACGAGGGTCGGCGGCAGGTAGTTGGCGACCGCCAGCACCCGGCCGTCGCCGCTGATGGCGACGTTCCGGCTGTTGATCCCGGCGCGGACCTCGGCGAGCGGCTGCAGCGACCAGAGGTCGTAGCGCAGGAGCCAGCCGTCGCGGCTGAGGAAGTGGACGAAGCGGCCGTCCGGGCTGAACTTGGGCCCGCCGTGCAGCGCGAAGGGCGTGGCGAACCGGGCGAGCCGGGCGAGCCGGTCGCCGTCCAGGATCGAGGCGTGGTGGTCGCCCTGCTCGACCAGCACGAACAGGTTCGAGGGATCGGCGTCGTGCACCGGCCGGGCCGGCAGCCGCTCCGGCTCGAGGAGGACCCGCCGCGAGGCCCGGATGTCCGCGACCGTCCAGGCCGGTGGTGCCGCCGGCCGGGTGTAGATGTAGGCGACCAGCGCCTCGATCTCGGCCGCACCCAGGCTCTGCGCGAAGCCCGGCATCTGCGTCGCCGGCCGGCCCTCCTCGACCACCTTGCGGGCCTGCTCGGGGCGCAGCCGGCCGAGATTGTCCGGGAGCAGCGCTGGGCCGGTGCCCCCGAGCCGGTCGCCGCCGTGGCAGACCGCGCAGTGGGCGGCGTAGAGCGCGCGCGTCGCGGCCGCCTCCTCGGCCGCGGCCGGGAAGGCCAGCGGCAGGAGGAGTGCGGCCGCGAGCCACTCACGCGGCCGCACGGGGGCGCTCCGCCGCCGCGTCCAGGCCGAGCTCGGCGTCGCTCAGATAGCAGGCGGGGTCCTCGGCGAAGGCGTCGCCATAGACCTTGAGCGCCCGGACCCGGGTGTTGCCGCCGCAGATGGCGAGCTCGGGGCAGCGCCCGCAGCGCCCCGACAGCCGCCGCGGCCGCTCCTTGAGCCCGGCCAGGATCGGATCCGACAGGTCCTGCCAGATGGCCGAGAACGGCCGCTCCTTCACATTCCCCAGGCCGTGGTGCCACCAGAAGGTGTCGGGGTGGACGTTGCCCAGATTGTCGATGTTGGCGATGTTGACGCCCGAGGCGTTGCCGCCCCAGGCCTCGAGATGGGCGCGCAGATGCGCCGCCTGCTCGGGGAACCGCCGCTCGACCCAGCGCAGCAGGTACACCCCGTCGGCGTCGTTGTTGCCGGTCACGAACTCGGTGCCCCGGCCCTCCTGGACGTGCCGCCAGGCGCGCTCGATCAAGAGGTCCATGACCGCACGCGTGGTGGCGTGCGCGGCGTCGTCCTTGCGGTAGCGGTCGCCGCGGCCGGCATAGACCAGGTGCGAGAGGTAGAACTTGTCGAGGCCCTCGGCCTCCACGAGCTCGAGCATCGAGGGGAGGCTCAGGACGTTGCGCTCGGTCACGGTGAAGCGCAATCCCACCTTGACGCCGCGCGCCCGCAACAGGCGGATGCCCTCGAGCGAGCGATCGAACGCCCCCTCCTGGCGGCGGAAGCGGTCGTGCACCGCGCCGATCCCATCCAGGCTGATGCCCACATAGTCGTAGCCGACGGCGGCGATCCGGTCGGCCACGGCCGCGTCGATCAGGGCACCGTTCGAGGACAGCCCGAGATAGAAGCCCATCGCCTTGGCGTGGGCCGAGAGTTCGAAGATGTCCGGGCGCAGGAGCGGCTCGCCGCCCGAGAGGATCAGGACCGGCACGCCGAAGGCCCGGAGATCCTCCATCACCTCGAGGACCTGGGCCGTCCCGAGCTCGCCCGGGAAGTCGACGTCGGCCGAGAGCGAGTAGCAGTGGATGCAGTTGAGGTTGCAGCGCCGCACGAGGTTCCAGATCACCACGGGCCCGCTCGGCGCGCCGCGCCGGGGTGCCGTCGGCCGCACCAGTTCGCCCAGATACCGGCTCAGGCGGAACATCGCTCGCTCCTCAGCGCGCCTCGTCCAGACGATAGATCGCGTGGCAGGCCACGCAACGACCCGCCAAGGCCGCGACCTCGCCGAGCGCCGCCCGGTCGTCGCCGGGCCCGGCCAGGACGAGGGCCAGGGCGTCGAAGGCGCGGTGCGCCTCGAGCCCGGCCTCGACGAAGGAAGCCGGCAGCAGCCGCTGCATCTGCGGCTGGGCGTCGACCGCGTGGGCGACGCCGGCGGCGCGCGCCGCTCCGGCCGCCGCCGCCCGGTCGCCGCGGGCGAGCGCCGCCAGCACGCCCTCCAGGGCCTCGAGCATGCCGCGCATCTCGTACAGGATCTTGGTGCGCGCCGGCGGCGGCACGACGAGCCGCTCGCGGGTGTCGGGCGGCACGCCCGGGGGCGTCTGCGCCGGCGCACCGCCGGCCGCCCCGACCAGCAAGGCCAAGCCGAGTGCGGGTGCCCGCAAGCGGCGCATCATCCCTCTCCCCCGAGCCGCAGCCCGGTCTTCTTGAGGATCCGGGTGCTGTAGAGCACCTCCGAGCCGCGGCAGGCGGCACCCAGCAGGCGGGCGATCTCGGCCCGCTGCGCCTCGGTCTCCTCGCGGCTCCGGCCGTGCAGCATGGCGAAGAGATTGTAGGGCCAGTCCGGCAGCCGGCGCGGGCGGCGGTAGCAGTGGCTGACGAACGTGAGCGCGCCGACCCGGCGGCCGAGCTCGCCCACCCGCTCGTCCGGGACGTCCCAGACCGTCATCGCATTGGCGCGGATCCCGAGCCGGTAGTGGTTCGGGACCGCCGCCACCCGCCGCACTGCGCCCGCCGCCAGGAGCCGCCGCAGCCGCTCCAGCACCTCCTCCTCGCTCCACCCCAGGCCGCGGGAGAGCTCGGCGAACGGGTCGACCACGAGCGGCAGGCCGCCTCGGCAGGCCTCGAGGAGGGCGCGGTCGCGCGGGTCGAGCACAGGCGCCCCCTCAGACCGCGAGCACGAGCTCGAGGCGGTACTCCTCGAGCTTGGGCAGGTCGAGCACGCGGAGTCCGGTCAGGGCCTCGATCCGGGCGATCGCGCGGGCGATCTCCTCGGGCCGCTCGACCGCGAGCACGAACCACATGTTGAAGCGGTGCTCGCGGGCGTAGTTGTGCGCCACCTCGGGCATCGAGGCGAGCAGCCCCGCCACCTCCTCGAACCGCTCCTCGGGCACCTCGAGGGCGCCCAAGGAGACGGCGCCGCCGAGGCGCTCGGCATCGAGCATCGGCGCGAACCGGCCGACCACGCCCTGCGCCACGAGCCGGCGCAGGCGGGCGACGACCTCCTCCTCGCTCGTCCCGAGGCTGCCCGCGAGCTCGGCGAACGGCCGCGCCACGATCGGGACCCCGCGCTGCAGCGCGTCCAGGATCGCGCGGTCGTGCGCATCGAGCGGCACCGCCTCGTCCCTCATGCCGCGGCCTCGCCGTAGCGGGCGCCGCGCTGCTTGTGGCGGCGCCCCGAGAACAGGACGGCGCGCGGTGCCGCGGCGAGCCCGGCCGCCTCGAGCAGCGCCTCGATCCGCCGCTCGACCACGCCCCGATCCCGGCCGTGCACCATGCAGAACAGGTTGTAGGGCCAGAGCGGCGGCCGCCGCGGCCGGCGGTAGCAGAGGGTCACCGCCGGATCGGCGGCGAGGAGCACGCCGGCCGTGTCGACCACCGCATCGGGCAGGTCCAGGACCACCATGGCGTTGGCGCGGAAGCCGAGCTCGTGGTGGCGGAGGATCAGCCCGAGCCGGTTGATCACCCGCCGCTCGAGCAGGCCTTCGAGCAGCCGCAGCACCTCGGCCTCCTCGAGCCCGGCGCGCGCCCCGAGCGCGGCGAACGGCCGCGCCACGCGCGGCAGCCCGGCCTCGAGGGCCAGGAGGAGCCGGCGCTCCTCGGGGCTCAGCTCCACGGCACCGCGAACCCGAGGTCGAGCTTGAAGGCGCGCTCGAGCGGCAGGTCGAGGACCGCGAGCCCGGTGCGCGCCTCGATCTCGGCCAGCACCGCCTCGACCCGCTGCCGCGAGGCCGCGGTCACCACGAACCAGAGGTTGAAGTGGTGCTCGCGCTCGTAATTGTGGTTGACCTCCGGGTAGCCGCTCACGAGATCCGCCACCGCCTCGAGCCGGGCCTCGGGCACGGCCATCGCCGCGAGCGTGCTCCAGCCCGCCCGGTGCGGCGTCACCGTGGCCCCGACCCGGACCAGCACGCCCGTGGCCTCGAGCTCGTCGAGGGCCGCGAGTACCTCCGCCTCGCTCGCGCCGAGCGCCGCCGCCATCGCCGCATAGGGCCGCGGCACCAGCGGCAGGCCGCGCTGGAAGCGGTCGATCAGCCGCCGTGCGAGCGGCCCCGGGCGGACGGCCTCGACCGCCACCCTCAGCTCCCGATCCGCCCGGCGCGGGCGGTCCCGAAGATGCCCGAGGGCTTGTCGGCCGGCAGCTCGGCGAGCGTCGCGCGGCTGCGCGGGTCGAGCACGAGCACCCGGTCGTCGTCGCGCGCCGAGAGCCACACCTGATCGCCCCTCGGCGTGAACTCGAGGTGCAGGATCGCCCGGCCCGGGGCGAGCGTGGCTGCCACCTCGAGCCGGTCGAGGTCGAGGACCTGGACGGTGCCGTTGTCGGGATGGGCGAGGCTCACCCAGGCCTCGCGCCCGTCCGGGCGGACCACCACGAAGACCGGCTGGCCCCGGGTCGCGATCCGGCCGACCTCGCGCCAGTCGCGACGGTCGACCACGAGCACCTCGTGGCGGCCGACCGCCGGCAGGAGCAGGTGCCCGCCCGCCTGGCCCCAGCCCTCGAGGTGCGGCATCTTGTAGACCGGCAGCGGCTCCTCGCCGCGGCCGTAGC
>CAZDFD010000076.1:0-22170 GCA_964504655.1 uncultured Geminicoccaceae bacterium | reverse complement strand
TTGTCCGGCCAGCTGTTGAGCGGCGCGAAGCGCTGCTGGCCGGTGCCGGCGCCGCCGCGGCCGTCGGCGATCCGGTAGGTGCCGGCGGCGTGCCAGGCCATGCGGATCATGAGTGGCCCGTAGTGGCCGAAATCGGCCGGCCACCAGTCCTGCGAGTGGGTCATGAGCGCCCGCAGGTCCGCCTTGAGGGCGGCGTAGTCGAGGCTCTCGAACTCCTTGGCGTAGTCGAACTCCGGCCCCATCGGGTCGCCGGCCGGCGGGAACTGGTGCAGGATCCCGAGGTCGAGCTGGTTCGGCCACCAGTCGCGGTTCGACTTGGCCTCACCGGCGGCGTGCATCACGGGGCACTTGGCTTCGGCTGACACGGTCGCTTTCCTCCTCGCCTGCTCGGATCGGGTGGTCGGGCGCCGGGCGGCGGCGCGGCCCCCCGCCCGACCACCGGGACGCTCTGGTGTTCGTCGTCGGGACCACGGACCGCCGCAGCGGCTGCCGGGCGCCCGGGCGGACGTCCACCTCCCCCATCCACGCGAACTCGGCCGCCGGGCGAGACCCGCGGCGCGTATTTCTTGGAATAGTTCTAAGTTGGTCGACGGTCAACCTGCACGATCCGCAGAAGGGGGATCCGCGAGCGAGGTCCGGGCGTTCGTAGAGAAACATCTGCCCCGGAGGCCGGCCGTCGCAGCCGGCGCGGCAGAGTGCCGCAGTCTCCGGGCCGGCGCCGGGGTGCCTCAAGGACCGTCGGGCACGACCCCGTCCGGGCCGGCGGACCGCCCCGGGGCCCGCAGGAGCGGCGCCCGGGGGCGGCGACGGGCGGCAGTACGGCGGCGTCCTGCCCGATCGGCGGATCCTCGGCGCCGATCGGGCGCTCGAGGCCGGCCGAACGGCGGGCCCGCCGAGGGTCGCCACGCGCGCCGCTGGGAGCGAGCTGGGCGCGGTCGGACCGATGCGGGCGGCGGGACTGCGCGTGGCGGATCCGGGCGAGCGGGTGCGGGATCGGGAGGATCCTGATCGGCACCGTGCCGCTGCCGCCTCCGCCATCGGTTCCGGCGCAGCCGCGCGGTTCCGGCACCGGAAGAACGCCCGCGGGCCGCATCGTCGAGGCGGGGTCTTGCCGTCGCGCCGCCACGGGTACCGCCGTGTTGCATCGCCGATCCCGAATGCTCCCGGGTTGCGGTCCGTTGCGGTGATCGCGCCGCCGCCGGTGAGCCTGCTGCGAACGGAGCCTCGAGGCCTCCGATCACGCAGTCGCCGACCGGCGCGTCGCCGCCCGAGGGAGAATCGGTCGTGACAGATGTTGCAACATCGATCATGCTCGGTGTCGGGGAGCGCTGCATCGGAGCGGCGCCACAAGGGGAGGTGGACGATGAGGCTGGCTCTGTCGATCGCCGCCGCCGTCGGCGCGGCCTGCGTCCTCGCCGGTCAGGCCTCGGCGGGCGCGGTTCTCGACGAGATCAAGCAGCGGGGAAAGCTGCGCTGTGGCATCTACCAGAACGTCCCGGCGCTCGCGACGCTCGACGATCGCGGCCGCTGGCAGGGCTTCGACGTCGACTACTGTCGGGCCGTGGCGGCAGCCCTGTTCGGCAGCCCGGACGCGGTCGAGTTCGTGACGATGACGTTCGCGCAGGGGATCCCGGCCATTCAGTCGCGCGAGGTGGACATGGCCGGGCTCGCCATGACCCTGACGATCGGACGCGATACCGAGCTCGGCCTCGACTTCGTCGGACCGACGCTCTACTCCGGCCAGGGCTTCATGGTCCACAAGCGTACCGGAGCGAAGAAGATCGAGGATCTCGATGGCGCCTCGATCTGCGTGGTCGCCGGGACGCTCACCGACAGCTTGATCTCGGACTATTTCAAGGCCCGCAATCTGACCTACACGCCGGTCGCGTTCGAGAACACCAACCAGCGCTATGAATACTACGAGAACGGACGCTGCGACGTGGTCACGTCGGAGATCGAGTTCCTCGGCACGCGCCGCCTGCGGATGAAGAACCCCGAGGACCACCTGATCCTCGCCGATACCTTCGTCAAGTCGCCCATGGGACCGATCATCCTGCAGAACGACCCGGAGTGGTCGAACGTGGCCCGCACGGTGCACTATGCCCTGATCAATGCCGAGGAATTCGGCATCAATCAGGCCAATATCGACGAAGCCCTGAAGACCACCGATCCCGAGAAGCAACGGTTCCTCGGCATCACCGAATCGATCGGGAAGAAGATGGGGCTGGCGAACGACTTCACGGTCGCGATCATCCGCGGGGTCGGAAACTACGCCGACATCTACGAGCGCAACTTCGGGATGAAGTCGCCGGTCAAGCTTCCGCGCGGCATGAACGCCTTGGCGAGGGACGGCGGCCAGCAATGGGCACCGGTTTGGCGTTGACCGGCCGGCGGCGATGAGGGCCGCACGAGCGATCCGCCGCGCCCGGAGCCCGGGCGCCGACTCCCTGGGCGCGGCCGAGGCCGCCGCCCGGTCTCGCGGTTAGGGGCGTGGCGGGCGCTCTCGCCGGACCGCGCGTGTCGCGGCGGGCTTCGGGCGGGACGCTCGAGGAAGTGCGTCCTCGCCCGTTCTGGCGCCGCCCCGACGCGCGTGCGTTCGCCTGGCAGGCGCTCCTGCTGCTCGTCCTCCTCTACCTCGTCGGATCCGTCGTGGCCAACGTGCGCGCCAACCTGCCCCGCTCGAATCTCGGCTTCGGCCTCGACTTCCTCACCCTGCCGACCCGCTTCGAGGTGGGCCCGAACTTCCTCGGAGCCGGCGCCCGCGACCCGGTCTGGCTGACCTTCCTCGTGGGACTGCTCAACACGGTCCGCGTCTCGCTCGCGGGCATCGTCCTCTGCACCGTGATCGGGCTGATCGCGGCACTGGCGCGCCTGTCGTCGAACTGGCTCGTGTCGCGGGTCGCCCTGCTCTACGTCGAGACCGTGCGCAACGTGCCCCTGCTTCTTCAGATGCTCTTCTGGTACGGGTTCTCGACGCTGTTCCCGATACCGCAGAGGGCGTGGCAACCGCTCGAGGGCGTGTTCGTCACCAACCGCGGGATCTACCTGCCGGCACCGCAGCCGGCCGCGGAGCATCTGTGGGCGATCGCCGGGCTCCTCGCCGGCTGCGCGGTGTCCGTCCTCCTCCTGCGGCGCGGCCGCCGGCACCGCGAGCGGACCGGGCGGCCGTCGCCGGTGGGCTGGATCGCCGCCGCCCTCCTCGTCGGCCTGCCCGCCTCGATCCTGGTCGCGGCCGGCGGCGGCCTCGAGTTCGACCGTCCGGAGCTCAAGGGCTTCAACTTCCGGGGCGGGGCGTCCATCACCCCCGAGTTCGTGGCCGTGCTGGCCTCGCTCTCGATCTACCAGTCGGGCTTCGCCGCGGAGACCATTCGCAGCGGCATCCTGGGCGTCCGAAGGGGCCAGATCGAGGCCGCGCGCAGCCTCGGCCTGCCGCCGCGCCTCGTGCTGACCAAGGTGGTGCTGCCGCAGGCGCTGCGGATCATCGTTCCGCCCATGGCCGGCCAGTACATGAGCCTGACCAAGAACAGTTCGCTCGCCGTCGTGATCGGCTACCCGGAGCTCGTGCGGGTCTCGACCGCCGTCATCTCCGAGACCGGTCGGGCGATCGAGTGCGTTGCGATCCTCATGTCGACCTACCTGACGCTCAGCCTTCTGACCGCGGCATTCATGAACTGGTACAATCGTCGAACCGCCTACGTGGAGGCGTGAGCGGTGACCACCCGGGCCCCCGGTCCGCTCGAGCGGAGGTTCGCCGGAAACCTCCAAGCGGCTCGCCGCCTGGGCGCCAACCTGTTCGGCAGCCTCGGCAACTCGGTCCTGACGCTGGTCGTCGGCTGGATCCTCTGGCAAGCCGCGAGCTCGTTCGTCCGCTGGGCGATCCTGGACGCGACGCCGGCCCCGGCCACGATCCGCGACTGCATCGACCGGGGCGGCGCCTGCTGGGCCTTCCTCCAGGACAAGTGGCGGCTGATCCTGTTCGGGACCTTTCCCCACGAGGAGCAGTGGCGGGCCGCGCTCGCGCTCCTGATCCTCGCCGCCCTGATCGTGGCGAGCTGCGTGCCGGCATGCTGGCGGAGCGTCGAGCGTCGCCGCTGGATGGCGGGCTTGCTGGCGATCGGTCTGGGCGTGATCCTCGTCCTGATGCTCGGTGGCGCCGGGCTCGCGCGCGTCGAGATCGCGGCATGGAGCGGCCTGCCGTTGACCGTGATGCTCGCGCTCGTCGGCATGGGTGGCTGCTTCTTCCTCTCGGTCCTGCTGGCCCTCGGACGCCGCAGCGAACTGGCGGTGATCCGCTGGCTGTGCACCGCCTACATCGAGCTGGTGCGCGGCGTGCCGCTGATCAGCCTGCTGTTCATGGCCAACATCATGCTGCCGATCCTGCTGCCGCAGCACGTCACGATCCCCAACATCCTCCGTGCCCAGCTGGTCTTCGTCCTCTTCTTCGCAGCCTACATGGCCGAGACGATCCGCGGTGGGCTGCAGGCGATCCCGCTCGGCCAGTACGCCGCGGCCAAGGCGTTGGCGATGGGCTACTGGCAGACGATGATCTGGATCATCCTGCCGCAGGCCCTGCGGGTGACCATTCCGTCCATGGTCAACCTGTTCATCGCCGGCTTCAAGGACACCTCGCTCGTGATCGTCATCTCGATGCTCGATCTCCTGGGCACGGCGAACGCGGCGAAGAGCGATCCCGAGTGGCTCGGCCTGTTCGTCGAGGCCTACTTCTTCATCGCCGTCATTTATCTCGCCGTGTGCGCGAGCATGTCCGGATACAGCCGGTGGCTGGAGCGGCGCCTGGCGGCCCGTCCACGAGCTCTGGTCGGGCCGTGAGCCCGCCCCTGATCTCCTTGCGCAACGTCCATAAATGGTACGGCGCCCAGCACGTCCTGAGGAACGTGAGCCTCGATGTGGCCGAGGGCGAGCGGGTCGTGATCTGCGGACCCTCGGGCTCCGGGAAGTCGACCGCCATCTCCTGCATCAACGGCTTGACGCGCCACGATCGGGGCGAGATCCGGATCGCCGGCGTTCCGGTCTGCGAGCGCAGCGGCACCGCCCACGATCTGCGCCGCCACATCGGCATGGTGTTCCAGCAGTTCAACCTGTTCCCGCACCTCTCGGTGCTCGACAATTGCTGCATCGCGCCCCGCCGGGTTCTCGGGCTGAGCCGGGCGGAGGCCGAGGCTCGGGCCATGGAGGAGCTGGCGCGCGTCGGCGTCGCCGATCAGGCGCACAAGCATCCCGACCAGCTCTCCGGCGGCCAGCAGCAGCGCGTCGCGATCGTCCGCGCGCTCTGCATGCGGCCCCGCATCCTGCTGCTCGACGAGCCGACCTCTTCCCTCGATCCGGAGATGGTGGGCGAGGTTCTCGACGTGATGACGACGCTCGGCCGGGCCGGGATGACCATGATCTGCGTCACCCACGAGATGGGCTTCGCCCGCCGGGTCGCGGACCGCATCGTGATGATGGACGAAGGCGAGGTCGTCGAGGTGGCCCCTCCGGGCGAGTTCTTCGACGCCGGGCGGGGCAACCCGCGGGTGCGCGCCTTTCTCGACCGGATCATGCGCGTCTGAACCGCGCGCCCCAAGCTGAGGGAGAGCCGTCCGATGAAGTCGATCCCCGAGCATGGCCGGCCGTGGCCCGAGCTCAAGGAGGCATTGGAGAGCGCCAAGAAGGACGACTTCTCGTGGCGCGAGGGGCGCATGGCGCTCTACTTCTATTACCTGGACGAGGAGGTCAAACGGGTCCAGCAGGAGGCCTATCTCGCCTATTGGACCGAGAACGCGATGGGGCAGCGCGCGTTCCCGAGCCTGAGGAAGCTCGAGCAGGAGGTGCTCGAGATGGGCCTGAGCCTCCTCCATGCGCCCGAGGATGCGGTCGCGACCTTCACCTCGGGCGGCTCGGAGAGCATCTTCATGGCCATGAAGACCGCGCGCGATTGGGCCCGCGCGCAGAGGGGCGTCACCGAGCCCAACATGGTGCTGCCGCGCACCGCGCACCCGGCCTTCGATCGGGCGGCGCATTTCCTTTGCATCAAACCGGTCCGCGTGGCGACGACGCGCAACGACTTCCGGGCCGACCCCGGGGAGATGGAGCGACGGATCGATCCCAACACCATCCTCCTGGTCGGCAGCGCGCCCAACTACCCGTTCGGCGTGTTCGATCCGATCCGCGAGATCGCCGCTTTGGCCGAGAGCCGCGGCCTGTGGATGCACGTCGACGCCTGCGTCGGCGGCTTCCTCGCGCCGTTCGTCAGGGAGCTCGGCTACGACATCCCGGAGTTCGACTTCCGGGTCCCCGGCGTCACCAGCATATCCGCCGACCTGCACAAGTACGGCTACGCCGCCAAGGGCGCGTCGCTGATGATGCTGCGCGACAAGGCGCTGCAGCGGTATCAGATCTTCGCGTGGCAGGATTGGGAGCGGGGCCCTTACGTCAACGCCACGATGCAAGGAACCCGGGCGGGAGGGGCGGTCGCCGCGGCCTGGGCGACGATGAACTTCCTCGGCAGGGACGGCTACCTGAAATGGGCCGGGGTCCTCATGGACACGGTCGAGCGGCTGGCCGAGGGAATCGACCGGATCCCGGGCCTCGAGGTGCTGAAGCCGCACGAGCTCTGCCTGTTCGTCTACCGCTCGACGGATCCCGCGCTCGACATCGGAACGGTGGCCGAGGCGATGACCGCGCGCGGCTGGTTCGTGGGTCGACAGGCCGAGCCGCCCGGCATCCACATGCACCTGAACCCGGTGCACGCGGTCGCCGTCGACCGCTACCTGGACGACCTGGCCGCCGCGGTCCGCGAGGTCCGTGGTCGCTCGGTGGCGACCGTCGGGGCGGCGGGGGCCACCTATTGAGCGGCCGCTCCTCGGACGAGGCCCCGGCCTCGGGCGCCGGCGAACAGGGGCGGGCGCGCCCTCGGCGGAGGCGCGGGGTAGATCCCGGCTCGGCCGCGAGCCCCGCCGGACATCCGCTCGCCGGTGCCGCGCGCTCGCGACCCCCGCCGACGCTCTCGGACTATGCCTACGCCCGGATCGCGGCGGCCCTGATCTCCGGTCGCTTCCGTCCGGGCGAGAAGCTGACCCTTCGCGGTCTTTCGGATCGGTTGGGCATCTCGTCCACGCCGATCCGGGATGCGATCCGCCAGCTCTCGGCCGAGAACGCGATCGACTTCGTGCCGAACCGGCACATCCGCGTCCCCGTGCTGACCGCCGAGCAGTTGCGCGAGCTGCGCGACATCCGCATGGCGCTCGAAGGTTTGGCTGTCGAGCGCGCCGCCCTCCATGCCGATCCGGCGGCGATCGTCCAGCTGCGCGAGCTGCACGCCCGCATCATCGGCTTCCGCGATGCTGGTGACATCCCGGCCACCGTCGAGCACATCCAGAAGCTTCATTTCTTCATCTACGGGCTGCCCCGGATGGACCATCTCTTTCGGCTCATCGAAGCGTGCTGGCTCAGGACCGCGCCCTATGTCAGCCTGCTCTTCCCGGACTACTCGCTGCGCGAGCGCGGCAACCTCCGCGGCATGGTGATCGACGCGCTCGAGCGACGGGATCCCGGGTCCGCGCGCCGGTTCATCGAGGCCGACATCTGCGGTGCCATGGACTTCATCATCGGCCGCGCCCACGACCTGCGACGCGACGACCGTCCGGGCGTGGCCGGCCGCTGATCGCGGCGATGGGAAGCGAGGTTCCACGAGACCTGCCGGATCGACGCGCCGGCGCCGGCGCCGCCGGGCGGCGGGTCGCGGGACATCGCGCCCGCGGGCGCTCTTCCCGGGCCTCGAGCGGCCCGCCGGATCGCGGCTCAGCCCGGCGGTCGCGGCCGGCGGGGCCGGGCCAGCGCCGCCCGCAGGCGTGGCCAGAGCGGGGTCGTGGAGAGGATCGTGAGCGCCACGCCGAGCGTCAAGGCGAGCGTGATCGGGTGGCGGACCAGCTCGAGCAGGAACGCCGCGGGGCTGTCCTGCACCGAGATCATCGCCCGCCGGTAGCTGGCGTCCAGGAGCGGCCCGAGGATCACGCCCAGGATCACCGGGCCGAGCTCGAAGCCGTAGCTGCGCAAAAGATAGCCGAGCAGGCCGAACGCCAGCATCCAGTAGACGTCGGTCATGCTGTTGTTGATGGCGTAGGCGCCGACCACCGAGAGCACGACGATCACCGGCAGGAGCACCGCCTTCGGGCATTCGACCAGGCGCGCGAACAGCCGGATGCCGCCGAGCCCGAACAGCAGCATGAACAGGTTGGCGAGCGTCAGGTTGCCGACCGTGAACCAGAACAGGTGCGGCGTGTCGGTCATCAGGTTCGGGCCGGGCCTGAGCCCGTGGATGTAGAGGGCCGCGATCAGCACGGCGGTGACCGCGTCGCCCGGGATGCCGAGCGTGAGCATCGGGATGAAGGCGCCGCCGACGGCGGCGTTGTTGGCCGCCTCGGGCGCCACCACGCCCTCGTAGGCGCCCTGACCGAACGGCCGCGAGGGTGCGCGCGTGCTGCGCCGGGCGTGGTCGTAGGCCATGAGTGCGGCGACGTCGCCGCCGGTGCCGGGCAGGGCGCCGATCCACACCCCGATCAGCGAGGCGCGCAGCGACAGCGGCAGGTGGCGGCGCAGGAGGTCGAGCGAGGGCAGGATCCGGTCGACCCGCTGGCGGACCGGCGGCAGGCCCAGGCCGTGCAGCTGGACCAGCGCCTCGGCCACCCCGAACAGGCCGATCATCACCGCCACGTAGTGGATGCCGCCGAGCAGCGCCGGCGAGCCGAAGGTGAGCCGCGGCTGCGCCGACATCGGGTCGAGCCCGACCATGCCGATCAGCACGCCGAGCGCGCCGGAGAAGACGCCCTTGGCGAGCGATTCGCCGGACAGGCTGCCGACCAGGAGCAGGCCCAGGATCGCGAGCAGCATGTAGTCGCGCGGGGCGACGCGGAGTGCGAGCTCGGCGATCGCCGGTGCCAGGAGGGCGAGCGCCAGGATGCCCACGAGGCCGCCGATGAAGGACACCGTGGTCGACAGCCCGATCGCCCGGCCGGCCTCGCCCAGCCGGGCGAGCGGGTAGCCGTCGAGTGCGGTCGCGATCGCCGCGGGCGCACCCGGGATGTTGAGCAGGATCGCCGAGCGCGCCCCGCCATAGACCCCGCCCATGTAGATCCCGACCATGAGCGCCAGGGCCTCGTTGGTCTCCCAGCTGTAGGTGAAGGAGATCAGGATCGAGACCGCCATGGTCACCGACAGGCCCGGGATCGCGCCGATGTAGATCCCGGCGAAGGTGCCGGCCGCGACCAGGAGGAGGAGCCGGGGATCGGTCCAGCCCATGAGGAAGTAGCCGAGCGCCGAGCCGTCCATCGCGGGCGGGCTCAGGGGAGCTGGACGCCGAAGAGCGTCGCGAAGACGAGGCGGACCACGGCCACCGTGCCGCCGGCGGCGAGCAGGAGGGGCAGCGGCCGGCGCCAGCCGAGGAGCGCCATGGCGGCCAGGAGGAACAGGAGCGAGCTCGCGAGGAAGCCGAGCCACCCGAGCGCCAGCAGGTAGAGGAGGAGGAGGGCGGCCAGGCCCGCGACCCGGGGCGGGAGGACGGTCGCGGTAAAGCGGCGGAACGTGTCCGCGAGGGGCTCGGGCTCGCGGCCGGGCGCCCGCAGCCTACGGCCGAGGACCAGGACGAGGCAGCCGGCCATGGTCGCGGCGGCGAGCGTCGGGACGAGGCCGGCGGTGCTCGGCCCGGGCACGCCGTCGATCCGCAAGGCCTCGCGCAGAAGGAGGAGGCTCGCCCCGAGCAGGGCCAGGAGGAAGGCCGGCTCGCCCGGCCGGCGCCTTGGAGGTGCGGTCATCGCCGGTCCGCGCCGCGGCCTGCGGCCCCGCCCGGGGAGGGGGCCGCGGCGCTCAGATCCTGGGGATGCCGAGCTTGGCCGGGTCGGCCTTGCTCGCCCCGACATCGTGCAGGAGCCAAGCCGTCACCGACTGCCAGCGGTCGAGGAAGGCCTGCGCCTCGGCGCCGCCGATGGCCATCGGCACCACCCCGAAGGTCTCGCAGAACGCGGCGAAGCGGGGGTCGCGGGCGCCCGCGAGGAACGCCGCCTCGAGCCTGGCGCGGATCGGCTCGGGCGTCTCCTTCCGGACGAACGCGCCGAAGAACGGGCCCCAGGGCAGGAACCTGGCGAAGGCCGGCAGGGTCGCGGTGATGGCCGGCAGGGCGTAGCCCGCGATCGGCTCGCCGGCCACGGCCGCGAGCGGCTTGACGCGGCCGGAGCGGAGCGGCTCGCGCGCCGCCCCGAACACCGCCGGCATGAAGTCGACATGGCCGCCCTGGAGGGCCGTGAGCGCCGGCCCGTCGCCGTCGAAGGGGACCTGGGTCACCTGCAGCTCGGGCACCACGCTCTTGAGCATGGCGTGCACGACGAAGGGCAGGCCGCCGACCCCGGTGGCGCCCATCTTGATGGCACCCGGCGCCTTGCGGATCTCGGCCAGGAGCTGCTCCAGGGTCGCGAACGGGGCGTCGGCGCGGGCGACCAGGACGGGCGTGCCGCGGGCCAAGAGGACCAGCGGCCAGAAGTCCTTGTAGGACAGCTCGGAGAGCGCCAGGACGCCGTAGAGCTGCGGGTTCTCGGCACCGAACAGGACGCTGTAGCCGTCCGGCCGCTGGCCGTGCACGTACTGCATCCCGATCACCCCGGTGCCGCCCGGCCGGTTGGTGAGCACGAGCTTCTGGCCGAGCCGCTCCTCGACCAGGGGCGCCACGGCGCGGGTGACGGCGTCGGTCGAGCCGCCGGCGCCCCATTGGATCGTCCCCTGGATCGGCCGGGTCGGGAAGTCCTCGGCCACGGCCGGGCGTCGCCCGGGGAGGCCGGCTCCGAGCAGGGCGCCGCCCGCGCCGACGAGCCAGGTCCGCCTGTCCATCCTCGACGTCTCCCCCTCCCGCGTGCCCGGATGCCCCCCGCGCCGGGCCGCCCGCGGTGGCGCGGAGACTACCGGCTCGGCAGGGCGAGGCAAGCCGCGACCGGCCGGCCGGGCTCAGCCGGTCCGTGGCGCGAGCGGGCGGTCGGGATCGCCCACCGGCACGAGCCGGCCGAGCGGGGCGGCCGCGGGCGCGCGCGGCTCGACGACCACGAGCTCGCCCGGCGCCGGGACGACGCCGGTGGCGGCCGTGACGTTGACCTGGTGGGTGACGAGGAGGGCGCAGCCGGGCCCGCTCCAGCCGGCCAGGAAGGCGCGCAGCGCCGCGGTCCGCTCGGCCGCCCGGGAGCGGTCGTCGAAGAAGGAATCGAGCGCCTCGAGCCGGGCCACCGGGCCGAGATCGAGCAGCTCCGCGGTCTCCCGGCAGCGGCACCAGGCGCTCGTCGCCACCCGCTCCACGGGCACCGCCCGCCGCCGCAGCTCGGCGCCGATCGCGCGCGCCTCGGCGCGGCCGAGCTCGCTCAGGTTGCGCTGGGTCGTGCAGTCGTCGAGCCGGTAGCCGGGCGGGTCGCCGGTCCCGGGCTCGGTCCGGGCGTGCCGCATCAACAGCACGAGGCCGCCGGCGCGCAGCCGCTCCCAGAGATCGCCCGAGGCCCGGGCGGCCCGGCCGCCCACGACCGCGAGGCCGAGCCCGCCCAGAAGCCGCCGCCTGCGCATCCGCCGCTCCCCTGTCGCCGCCGCGCATCTAGGCCGGATCGCCGCCGCGGCCAGGGGCGCCGGTCAGGCGCGCAGCCGCTCGATCCCCTCGAGGTCGAGGCCGAGGCCGAAGCCGGGGCCGTCGCCGGGCGTGAGGAAGCCGTCCTCGGGCACGGCCGTGCCGGGGGTGAGGCGGACCTCGGCGAGCGGCACGCCCGGCGGCGAGGCCAGGAAGTACTCGCCCATGGGGCAGTTGCTCAGGGCCAGGGCGAGGTGCTGGCCGTAGGCGGTGTTCATGCCGGCGTGCGGGACCACGGCGATCCCGGCGGGCTCGGCCAGGTGCGCGATCTTGAGGCAGCCGGTGAGCCCGCCGGCCCAGCCGATGTCGGGCTGCAGCACGTCGACCCAGCGGCCGGCCACGGCCGCGGCGAACGGGCCCGGCGTATACCAGTGCTCGCCGGTGGCGAGCGTCTGCCAGGGCAGCCGCCGGCGCAGCTCGGCCACCCCCTCGAGATCGTCGGGCAGGAGCGGGTCCTCGATCCAGCCGAGCGCGTAGGGGCGCAGGCGCTCGGCCAGGCGGACCGTGAAGTCGAGGTCGAGCGCCATCCAGCAGTCGAGCATGAGCTCGACCGCGGGGCCCACGAGCTCGCGGGTGCGCGCCACCAGGGCCTCGTTGGCGTCGAGGCCGGCCCGGCCGTCGACCGGGCCGAACGGGCAGGCGAGCTTGGTCGCGCGGAAGCCGAGCTCGAGGTGCCAGTCGGTGTCGTTGCCGGTGGCGTAGCAGGCGATCCGCTCGCGCACCGGCCCGCCCAGGAGCTCGAAGACCGGCCGGCCGAGGAGCTTGCCCTTGAGGTCCCAGAGCGCGAGGTCGACGGCGCTCAGGGCATAGCTCGCGAGCCCGCCGGCATAGGGCGAGACGGCCCGGCTCATCAGGTCCCACAGCCGCTCGGTGGCGGTCGCGGGCTCGCCCACGAGCAAGGGTGCCAGATGCTCCTCGATGATCGCCACGACCGGCGTGCCGTAGCGGGTCATGCCGAGGCCGAAGCTGCCGTCGCGCGCGGTCACGAGGCAGCCGACCGAGGGCCAGGCGGGCCGCCAGCTCGCGCGCAGCCGCTTGAAGCGGGGGAAACGGGCCATCGGGCTCGCCACCTCGGCCGCGGCGGTCCAGTGCGGCCGGCGCGCCGGCGTGCGCGCCGGCCCGCCCACGAGATCGCTGCGGATGGCGAAGGCTCGGACCGATTCGATCAGCACGGGCGCCTCCTCCCGAGCGGGGCGGCTCAGCCGCTCGCGCGGACCACGAGCTCGAAGCCGAGATCGGCGCGGCGTGCGGCCGGCGCCGCACCCGCCAGGCGCGCGAGCAGCAGGCGGGCCGCCTCCTCGCCCATCCGGGCCATCGGGAAGCGGATCGTCGTGAGGTCCGGACGGACCCAGCGGGCGACCGGCGAATCGCCGAAGCCCGCGACCGCGATCCGGTCCGGCACGGCGATCCCGCGGCCGGTCAGATGGTGGATCGCCCCGGCCGCGAGCTGGTGCCCGGCGAACAGGATCGCGTCGGTCAGGGGCATGGCGGCCAGGACCGCCTCGACCACGCGGGCGGCGTCGGCCGTGGTCGGATCGCCCGGTGTGGCGAGCACCCGGACCTCGAGCGCGGCGGAGCCGCGGCAGGCCTCGAGGAAGCCGTCGCGGCGGGCGCGCATGCGGCTGTCGTCGGCGTCCGCGTGCTCGACGAAGACGAGCCGGCGCCGGCCGCGCGCGAGGAGGTGCCGGGTCAGGGCGACGCCGGCTGCGTGGTTGGAGAAGCCGACATTGAGGTCGATCGGCCGCTCGGCCAGATCGAAGGTCTCGACCACCGGCAGGCCGCAGCCGGCGAGGAGTGCCGCGCAGTCGGCCGCATGCTGCACGCCGGTCACGACGAGGCCGTCGACGCGGTGCCCGAGCAGGGTGCGCACGAGCTCGAGCTCGCGCCGCTCGGAATAGCCCGTGGCGCCGAGCAGCACTTGGTAGCCGGCGGCGGCGAGCACGTTCGTGGCGGCCTGCAGCGCCTCGGCGTGCACCGGGTTGGCCAGGGTCGGCACGATCGCGCCGATCACGCGGGTGCAGGCGGAGACGAGGCCGGCGGCGAGCCGGTTCGGGATGTAGCCGAGGCGGTCGGCGGCGGCCCGCACCCGGGCCCGGGTCGCGGCGGCGACCCGATCGGGGCGGCCGAGGGCGCGCGAGGCGGTGATGATCGAGACCCCGGCCGCCGCCGCGACCTCCTCGAGGCGGACCGTGGCAGCGGGCCGCGGCCCCGGTGGCGGCCCCGGTGGCGGCCCCGGTGGCGGCGTTGACAGCGGATCGCCCATGCCGTAGGCCTACCAGTCATGGACAACGTTGTCCATCCCGCCCGGGCCACAGCCCACGCGGGACGGACCGGGGAGGCCGGGCTTGGGCGGGGCGGAGGCGCCGACCGTGGAGGAACCGCGCCTGTTGGCCGCGGCGGCCGCCCTCCTGCGTCTGCTCGGCCGCCTCGAGGCGGCGCTCGCCGTCCTCCTGATCCTGTTCGTGACGCTCGCGATCGCCGCCTCGGTGCTGTTCCGCTACGGCTTCGCCGCACCGCTCATCTGGGTCGAGGAGGCGGTCACCATCGCCTTCATCTGGACGACCATGCTGGGTGCGGCGGTGGCCGCCAAGATGGACCGGCACGTCACCATCGCCGCGCTGGGTACGCTCCTCGGCGGGCGCGGCCGGCTCCTGCTCGAGATCCTGGTGCGCGGCACCGTGCTGGTCGTGGCCGCGGTCCTGGCCCGGCACTGCCTCGACTATGTCGGCATGCAGAACCGCAGCACCACGGTCTCGCTGCCGGTGGCGCTGCCGCGCGGCTGGGTGTTCTCGATCCCGACCTTCGTGGCGATGCTCTCGATCGCACTCACCCAGGCCGTGCTCCTGGCCGACGCGGTCGCCCGGCTCGTCCCGCCCGGCGCCGCCAGAGCACCCGTGCGGCTGCTCGAGGCGCCGCGGCTGGCCGAGCCCTGAGATGGCGATCTGGACGCTCGTCGCGCTGTTCGTGGCGGCGATCCTGCTCGAGCTGCCGGTGGCCTTCGCGCTGCTCCTCGCGAGCCTCGCCTTCCTGGCGCTCGACGGCACCTTCCCGGCCTCGGTGGCGGCGAGCCGCATGGCGCCCGGGCTCGAGAGCTTCCCGTTCCTGGCCCTGCCGCTGTTCGTGTTCGTGGGCACGCTGTTGAGCCGCGGCGGCATCGCCCGGCGGATCTTCGACTTCGCCAACGCCATGGTCGGCCACCTGCCGGCCGGCCTCGGCCACGTCAACGTGCTCGCCAGCATGATCTTCGCCGGCATGAGCGGGGTCGCCCAGGCGGACGCCGCCGGGCTCGGCCGCATCGAGGTCGAGCAGATGCGCCGGCACGGCTACGGAATCGAGTTCGCGGCCGCGGTGACCGCCGCCTCGGCGGTGATCGGCCCGATCATCCCGCCCTCGGTGATCATGGTGGTCTACGCCGTGCTCGCCAACCTGCCGCTCACCGACCTGTTCCTCGCCGGGATCGTCCCGGGCCTGCTCGTGGGCCTCGCGCTGATGGCCACGATCGCGGTCATGGCGCGGCGGGGTGCCGTGGTCCACGACCCGCAGCCGCGGCAGAGCTGGGCGGCGCGCGGCCGCGCGTTCCTGGCCGCGGCCCCGGCCCTGGCGGCACCCGTGTTCCTCATCGGCGGCCTCACCTTCGGGGTCGCGACGCCGACCGAGCTCGGGGCGCTGACCGCGGTCTACGCCATGCTCCTGGGGTTCGTGCTGGGCGATCTCGACCTGCGCGCGCTCTGGCGCTGCGGCGTCGAGACGGTGGTCACCACGGGTGTGCTCGCCTTCCTGATCGCCTGCGCCTCGCCGTTCCTGTGGACCCTGGCGATGCACGACATGCCCGGCTGGTTCGCGCGCGCCATGACCGGCGTCACGACCGACCCGGTGCTGTTCCTGCTGCTGGTCAACCTGATCCTGCTCCTGGCCGGCTGCTTCCTCGAGACCACGGTCGTGCTCCTGATCGCCGTGCCGATCCTGACGCCGGCGCTCGCCGGCCTCGGTCTCGACCCGATCCACGCCGCCATGGTGATCATCGTCAACCTCCTGATCGGTACGCTGACGCCGCCGTTCGGGGTGCTCCTGTTCGTGATGATGGACATGACCAAGGCGTCGATGTGGACCATGGTGCGCGCGGTCGGCCCCTTCTACCTGCCGCTCGCGGCCACGCTCCTGTTGCTGACCTTCGTCCCCGCGGTCTCGACCTTCGTGCCGTCGCTCCTGGGTAGCGGGCGATGACGGCGCGCCGGTCGCCCCGCAGCCACCTCGAGGGAGGATCCGTGATGAGGCGACGCACCACACTCCTGAGCGGCGCCGCCGCGGCGGCGCTGGCGCTCGCCGCCCGGCCGGCGCACGCCCAGCGGACGCTCACCATGGCCACGGGCGATGCCATCGGCTCGCTCCGCAACCAGCTCGGCAACTGGGTCCGCGACCAGCTCGACGGCCGCGCCGCAGCGGTCCGGGTCAAGCACATCGAGGGGCCGGTGCTCGGCAACGCCGCGCAGATCACCGACCAGGCGATCGCCGGCACCCTCGATCTCGTGGGCTTCGACGCGGCCTGGCTCACGCCCTACTCGGACATCCTCAAGACCGCCTCCTTCGCCTTCGTGTTCCGCAGCGCCGACCACGTCCAGCGGGTGATCGAGAGCCCGCTCATGGCGGCGGCGATCGAGACCACCGCGCAGCAGCACGGCGTGCGGGTGCTGGGCCTGCGCAAGCTCCCCGGCCGCGCCTTCTTCGCCAGGAAGCCGATCCTCGCCGCGGGCGACCTCGCCGGCCTCAAGATCCGCTCGCCGCAGCTCGCGGTCTGGATCGAATCCTACAAGTCGCTCGGCGCCAACCCGACCCCGGTCAACTGGAACGAGACCTTCCTCGCGCTCAAGACCGGGCTGGTCGACGCCGCGCACGGCCTGCCCGCCGACGTCGTCGCCAACAAATGGCACCTGGCGGCGCCGCACATCACGGCACTCGACGACATGTTCGCGATCCACGCCTGGTTCATCAACGAGAAGCGCTGGCAGTCGCTGAGCGCGGCGGAGAAGACGGCGCTGCAGGGCGTGCTCGACGAATCGATGCGCTGGCTGGCCGAGCGCTCCGACGCGCTCGACCTCGACGCGATCGTCACCATGCTCAAGGAGGGCGGCGGCACCTTCGTCTCGCCGAGCGCGGCGCGGCGCGAGCAGATCGCCAAGGCGATCGGCGCCGATCGGGTCAAGGCCTTCCCCGAGGCCGACCTCGCCCGGCTGCGGGCCGGCTCGCTCGAGGCCGCGCGCCGGCTCGAGGGCGGCAAGGACTGGTGGGGCAGGGGTCTCGTCGACCAGATCGACGCGATCGCCTGACCGGGGCGGGCGGCCCCGCGGCCGCCCCGGCCCGAGGGGGGAGCGGGGATGCTGCTCGACCTCCCGGTGGTGGACGCCCACCTGCACTGGTGGGACCGCACCGCCAACCCCTATCCCTGGCTGGCACCGGGGAGCCCGCGGCCGGCGCTCGGCGACCACCGGGCGCTGATGCGCGACCGCCGCGCCGCCGACTGGCTCGAGGAGATCGGCGTCCTCCTGCCGGTCGTGGCCGGGGTGCACGTCGAGGCGGGCTGCGCCGACCCCCTGGCCGAGGCGCGCTGGGTGGCCGAGGAGGCGGCGCGCGCCGGCCTGCCGGTCGTGCACGTGGCGCGCGTCGATCTGACCCGCGCCGACGCCCGCGAGCGGATCGCGGAGCTCGCCGCGCTCGACCATGTCCGGGGCCTGCGGATGCGGCTCAACGCCGATCCGCGCATCGCCGGCCGGGCCGGGATCGCCGACGAGCCGGCCTTCCGGGAGGGATTCGCCGAGCTCGCGCGCCACGGGCTCCTGTTCGAGCTGTCGATCTTCCCGCCGCAGGCCGCGGAGGGCGTGCGCCTCGCCCGCGACTTCCCGGGCGTCCCGATCGTGCTGAACCATCTGGGCTGGCCGCGGATCGAGGAGGGGCTCGACGACCGGGCGGGCTGGCGGGCGGCGATGGCCGCGCTCGCCGCCTGCCCGGGCCTCACCGTCAAGCTCTCGATGCTGTTCCCGATCGACCGCGCCTGGCGGGCGGAGGTGATCCGCCCGTTCGTCCTGGAGACGCTCGAGCTGTTCGGCCCGGAGCGGGTGATGTGGGGCTCGAACTGGCCGATCGAGACGGTCATGGGTGCCGCCCGCGACCAGCTCCTGGCGCTCGTCGGGATCCTGGGCGGGCTCGACCGCGGCGCGCTCGAGGCGATCTTCCGAACCACCGCGGCGCGCGTCTACCGGCTGCCCGGCGCCTGAGCCGGCTCGTCAAGCGGCGCGCGCTCGGGCAGAGTGGCGGCGGGCGAGGCGAGGGGCGGATGCAGCGCCAGGGCGACTATCGACCGCGCGACCGGGCGATCCACCCGGCCGCCTGGTTCCCCGACTACAAGACGACGGTGACGCGCGCGCCGCGCCTGCCGCTGCTCGCCATGCCGCCGACCCTGGGCGAGACCACGGGGCCGCTGTTCGGCCCCGATCGGATCGGCCCGCAGGACAACGATCTCCTCCTCAACGGCCGGGTCGACGGCGATCCCATCGGCGAGCGGATCCTGGTCCACGGCCGGGTCCTGGACGAGGAGGCGCGGCCGGTGCCGGGCGTGCTGATCGAGCTCTGGCAGGCCAATGCGGCCGGCCGCTACCGCCACGTCAACGACCGCTTCAAGGCGCCGCTCGACCCGAACTTCACGGGCCTCGGCCGGACGCTCAGCGACGCCCAGGGCCGGTTCCGCTTCCGCACCGTCAAGCCCGGCCCCTATCCCTGGCGCAACCGCGTCAACGACTGGCGGCCGGCGCACATCCACCTCTCGATCTTCGGCCGAGCCTTCCTGCAGCGGCTCGTGACCCAGCTCTACTTCGAGGGCGATCCCTGGCTGCGGCACTGCCCGATCTTCGGTGCCGTCGCCGACGCCGAGGCGCGCGAGCGGCTGGTGGCGCGGCTCGACCTCGACGAGACCGTGCCCTTCGACCTTGTAGCCTGGCGCTTCGACATCGTGCTGCGCGGCCGCCGCCAGACCCCCTTCGAGAGCACGCCCCCGGGACGCTGAGCCATGCCGCGGGAGACCCCCTCGCAGACCGCCGGGCCCTATGTGCACATCGGGCTCGTGCCCGAGGTGGCCGGGATCCCCGGCCGCGGCAACGAGGCCCCGCAGGTGCTGGCCGGGCCGGCGGCGCGCGGCACCCGCATCCGCCTCGAGGGCGTGGTCCTGGACGGCACCGGCACGGCCGTGCGCGACGCTGTGATCGAGCTCTGGCAGGCCGACGCTGAGGGCCGCTTCGCGCATCCCGAGGATCCGCGCGCCGCCGAGGCGGACCCGGCGGTCCGGGGCTTCGGCCGGGCGGCCGCCGACCTCGCCACCGGCGAATGGTGGTTCGAGACGGTCAAGCCCGGCCGCGTCCCGTTCCCCGACGGGCGGCTGCAGGCGCCGCACCTCCTGCTCGCGATCTTCGCGCGCGGCATCAACATCCATCTCGTGACGCGCGTCTATTTCGAGGACGAGGCGGACGCCAATGCCCGGGACCCGGTCCTGGCGATGATCGAGCAGGAGGCCCGGCGGCGGACCCTCCTCGCCCGCAGGGTCGAGCGCGGTGCGCTGCCCACCTACCGCTTCGAGATCCGCCTGCAGGGCGAGGGCGAGACGGTGTTCCTCGATGTCTGAGCCCGTCCCCTGCATCGTCACGGTGGCGATCACCGGCTCCCTGCCGCGCAAGAGGGACAACCCGGCCGTCCCGATCACGGTCGCGGAGCAGGTCGAATCGACCCGGGCGGCGTTCGAGGCCGGCGCCACGCTGGTCCATTGCCACGTCCGCAACGAGGACGAGACGCCGAGTTCGGACCCCGGGAAGTTCGCCCGGCTGCTCGAGGGGATCCGCCGCCATTGCCCGGGGATGATCGTCCAGTTCTCGACCGGCGGCCGGTCCGGTGTGGGGCGCGAGCGCGGCGGCATGCTGCCCCTGCGGCCCGACATGGCCTCGCTTTCGACCGGCTCGTGCAACTTCCCGACCCGGGTCTACGAGAACAGCCCCGAGCTCGTCGACTGGCTCGCCGCCGAGATGCGGCGCCACGGGGTCAAGCCCGAGATCGAGGTCTTCGATCTCTCGATGCTGTTCAAGGCCGTGGAGATGGAGAAGGCGGGGCAGATCGCCGGACCCTTGCACGTCCAGTTCGTGATGGGTGTGAAGAACGCGATGCCGGTCGATCGCGAGGTCTTCGAGTTCTACGTCCGCACGCTGAAGCGCCTCGCACCGGATGCGACCTGGACCGGGGCCGGCATCGGCCGGGACCAGATCACCTTGAACCGCTGGTCGCTCGAGCTCGGCGGCCACTGCCGGACCGGGCTCGAGGACAATGTCCGGCTGGACCGCACCACGCTCGCCCCCTCGAACGCGGCGCTGGTCCGCCGCGTGGTCGAGCTCTGCCCGGAGTACGGCCGCCGGCCCGCGACGGTGGCCGAGGCGCGGGCGATCCTGCGGCTGCCGGAGGCAGGGGCCTAGGGGTCGGCCAGAAGCGGCATCGTCCCGCCCAGAAGCACCGCCGCGAGCACGGCGCAGGCGAGCGCCGGCGGCAGCGGACGGCCGGTCGCACGCCGCGCCCAGCGGCCGAGCAGGAGCGTCGTCAGGAACACCGGCAGGAGCAGGATCGCGAGCGCGCCGAGGAACAGGAGGCGGTCCGGGTCGAGCGCGATCGCGAGCGCGAGCGAGAGCAGGAAGGCCAGGAGGATCGCGGGCGGCGCGCCGCGCGCGGCCAGGGGGCCGCGACCGGCCACCTCGAGGCCCAGGAAGAAGGCGAGCCCGCCGGAAAGGAGTGCCGCCATGACCCCGAGCCGGGCCGGGCTCGGCGGCAGGAGGGTGAGCTCGGTATGCACCGCGAGCACGACCGGCAGGGCGAGCGCGATCGTGCACCCGAGGCACGCCCCGAGCAGCCGGCCGGGCGGCACCCACCGCCCGGGCCCGGCCGCCGCCCGGCCGCGGCCGGCCAGGAGCAGGAGGCCGAACAGGCCGAGCTGGGCCGCCAGATCGTCGGCGAGCTGAACCGGCAGGAGGTCCGGGTGGACGAGGCGCAGGACCAGGGGCGTGGCGAGGGTCGCGAGCGCCAGGCGCGGGAGCAGGCGGCGCCAGGGCCCGGCCGGCGGCGCCGGCGACGCGGGCTCCTGCGGCGCCGGCTCCGGCAGGGCCGGCACGAGCCGCAGCAGCGGCCGGGCGGCCAGGAGGCAGGCGCCGATCAGGAGCGCGATCCAGGGGCCGCGCAGCGCCGGCCGGGCCGGCTCGACCGGGCGTCGGCCGAACGCGGCGGCGAGCCAGGCGGCGGCCTCGAGCTGGGTGGTCCCGGCGAACAGCACGCCCACATGCTCGACCCCGGGCGCGATCACGGCGCGGCGGGCGGTGCCGTCCTCGACGCGGCCGTAGGTGACGCCCGCCGCCGGCGGCTCGGGCGCGCTCGTGAGGCCGGCCAGGCGCAGCGCCTCGTCCGCCAGCCGTCCCTCCCATTCCCCGGCGATCGCGAGCAGGTTGCGGGGCGTCGTCGCGGTCGCCGCCGGCGACAGCATCGAGATCGCGACCACGGCCGCGACGTCGGGCTCGAGCGCCGCCACCCGCACGAGCACGTCGCCCGCCATCGAGTGGCCGAGGAGCGCCACCCGCCCGTCGCCGAGCGCGCGGGCGTGCGCGAGCACGGTGCGGGTCTGGGCGACGAGTGCGGCGGTGGCGCCCTCGACGGCGCGCAGATCGCCGCCGAGCGGGTCGGGGTGGCGGCCGTGGCCGAGGAAGTCGAAGCTGAGCGCGGCCAGACCCTGGCGGGCGAGCGTGAGGGCCAGCGAGCGCATCAGCGTGGTCGAGCCCGAGAAGCCGTGCGCGATCACCACGACCGGGCCGGGCGGCGTGCCCTCGAGCCGGTGCAGGACGGCCGGCGTCCGGTCGATCGTCACGGGCTCGGCGGTGACCCCGGCGGTTTCGGCGGCGAGCCGGTGCTGCGCGAGCGCGATCGCCGCGAGCGCCAGGAGGAGGAGCAGGAGGTCGCGGGGGCCGGGCGGCGCGCGCATCGCCCCCGACCGGCGCTCAGCCGCGCGCCGCGAGCTTCCAGGCCGCCGGCAGGAGCGCCGTGGCGAGCGCGATCTTGAGCGCCTCGGCCGGCAGGAACGGCAGGATGCCCGCGGCCCAGGCCTTGCCGGGTCCGATCAGCACGGCGAGCCAGAGGAAGCCCAGGCCCAGGATCACGAGGTCGCCCAGGAGAAAGGCCGGCAGGGCGGTCCGCCAGTGCCGGCCGCGGCCGCGCTCGGCGAGCCGGCCGACCAGCCAGGCGGCTCCGAGGAAGCCCAGGAGATAGCCCCCGGTCGGGCCGAGGAGGTAGGCGAGCCCGGCGCCCTTGGCGAAGACCGGCAGGCCGAGCGCACCCTGCGCCAGGTAGACGGCGACCGTGGCCGCCCCGAGGGTCGCGCCGTAGGCGGCGCCGATCAGCAGCACGGCGAAGGTCTGCATGGTCATCGGCACCGGCCAGAACGGCACCTGCACCTTGGCCGA
>CAZDFD010000075.1:10914-22218 GCA_964504655.1 uncultured Geminicoccaceae bacterium | reverse complement strand
GTCACCGGCAAGCTGTTCGAGGACATCCGCGAGGCGGTCCTGGCGCTCGCCGATCCGGCGCGGCTGGATGCGATCGTCGTCACCAATCTCTGCGTGCCCACGGCCTCGGGCGTGCCGCTGCGCCTTCTGCCCAAGGCCGTCGACGGGGTCCGGGTGGTCGGCATCGACGTGCCCGGCTTCGGCGTGCCGACCCATGCCGAGGCCAAGGACGTGCTGGCCGGCGCCATGCTGCGCTACGCCCGCGAGGAGGCCGAGCAGGGGCCGGTCGCCGCACCCTCGGGCCCGCGCGCCGAGCGGCCGACGGTGGCGCTCCTGGGCGAGATGTTCCCGGCCGACCCGGTCGCCATCGGGGCGCTGCTCGAGCCGCTCGGCCTGGCCGCGGGCCCGGTCGTGCCGGTGCGCGAGTGGCGCGAGCTCTACGCCGCGCTCGCGAGCCCGCTCGTGGCCGCGCTCCACCCCTTCTACGTCGACGCGGTCCGCGAGTTCGAGACCGCCGGCCGCACCGTCCTGGGCTCGGCGCCGGTGGGCGTCGAGGGCACCGCCGCCTGGCTCGAGGCGGTGGCCGGGGCGGCGGGCCTGCCGGCCGCGACCCTCGATGCCGCCAAGGCACGGCTCTTGCCGCCGATCCGGGAGGCGCTCGCCGGCGCGCCGATCCGCGGCCGGATCACGGTCTCGGGCTACGAGGGCTCGGAGCTCCTGGTCGCCCGGCTCCTGGTCGAGAGCGGCGCCGAGGTCGCCTATGTCGGCACCGCCTGTCCGCGCACCGCCTGGTCGGATCCGGACCGCGCCTGGCTCGAGGCCAAGGGCACGGTGGTGCGCTACCGCGCGTCGCTCGAGGACGATCTGGCGGCGGTCGAGGCGGTGAAGCCCGATCTGGCGATCGGCACCACGCCGGTCGTGCAGAAGGCCAAGGAGCGGGCGATCCCGGCGCTCTACTTCACCAACCTGATCTCCGCCCGACCGCTGATGGGGGCGGCCGGAGCCGGCGCGCTTGCCCAGGTCGTCAACGGCGCGCTCGCCCGGCGCGAGCGGTTCGCGGCGCTGCACGGCTTCTTCGAGGGTGTGGGCAGCGGCGAGACGGCCGGCGTCTGGCCGAGTCCGCCGGCGCCGCGGCCGGCCCGCCGCCGGGCGGTCCCGGTCGCCCTCAAGCGGCGGCCGGCGGTGGAGCCGAGCCCGTGCTGATCCTCGACCACGACCGGGCCGGCGGTTACTGGGGGGCGGTCTACGTCTTCACTGCGATCAAGGGTCTGCAGGTGGTGATCGACGGCCCGGTGGGCTGCGAGAACCTGCCGGTGACCTCGGTCCTGCACTACACCGACGCGCTGCCGCCGCACGAGCTGCCGATCGTGGTGACCGGGCTCGGCGAGGAGGAGCTCGGCCAGCACGGCACCGAGCACGCGATGCGACGGGCCAGGGGAGCGCTCGACCCGACCCGGCCGGCGGTCGCGGTCACCGGCTCGATCGCCGAGATGATCGGCGGCGGGGTGACCGGCGAGGGCGTCGACATCCGCCGCTTCCTGCCGCGCACCATCGACGAGGACCAGTGGCAGGCGGCCGACCGGGCGCTCTACTGGCTCTGGACCGAGCACGGCCCCAAGGGCGGCAAGGTGCCGCCGCGCCGCCGCGAGCCGGGCGAGAAGCCCAGGGTCAACATCGTCGGTGCCGTCTACGGCACCTTCAACATGCCCTCCGACCTGGCCGAGGTGCGGCGACTGGTCGAGGGGATCGGCGCCGAGGTGAACCTCGTCTTCCCCTTGGGCAGCGATCTCTCCGAGGTGCCGCGGCTGGCCGAGGCCGACGTCACGGTCTGCCTGTACCGGGAGTTCGGGCGCTCGCTGTGCGAGGCGCTCGGCCGGCCCTGGCTCGTGGCCCCCTTCGGCCTGCACGGCACCACCCGGTTCCTGCGCGCCCTGGGCGGGCTCCTGGGGCTCGATCCCGAGCCGTTCATCGCCCGCGAGCGGCACACCACCTTGAAGCCCTTGTGGGACCTCTGGCGGTCGGTCACCCAGGACTTCTTCGCGACCGCCTCCTTCGGGATCGTGGCGAGCGCCACCTACGCGCGCGGGGTCCGGCGCTTCCTCGAGGACGAGCTCGGCCTGCCCTGCAGCTTCGCGGTGCAGCGGGTGCCGGGCGGCAAGACCGACAATGCCGAGGTCCGCCGACTGGTCCAGGAGCGGACCCCGCTCGTGCTCCTCGGCAGCTACAACGAGCGGATGTACGCGGCCGAGGTCGGCGCCCGCTGCGTCTACCTGCCGGCCTCCTTCCCGGGCACCGTGATCCGCCGCCACACCGGCACGCCCTTCATGGGCTACGCCGGCGCCACCTGGCTCGTGCAGGAGGTCTGCAACGCGCTGTTCGACGCGCTCTTCCACGTCCTGCCGCTCGGCAGCGAGCTCGACCGCGCCGAGGCGACGCCGGCGCGGCTCGGCGAGCAGCTGGCCTGGGAGCCCGAGGCGCGGGCCGCGCTCGAGGCGCTGGTCGCGCGCGAGCCGGTCCTGACCCGGATCTCGGCCGCCAAGCGGCTGCGGGACGCGGCCGAACGGCGGACGCGCGCGGCCGGCGAGACCCGCGTGCAGGCGGTCCGCCTGGCCGGGCTCGACCGGCTGGAGCCGGTCGCATGACCGCCTCCCTCGCCCACCCCTCCACCCCCCTCCCCCACCCCTTCCGTGGCGCGCCCTCGCAGCGGGCGCGCGCGGTCCCAGCGAGCCGGAGGTCGCATGGCTCAGCTCGTCCAGCCGGGGCTCCTCGCGCCGCGCGGGCGCGGGGCGCGCAGCCTCGAGTTCCGGGTGATCTTCTGGGTGAGCTTCCTCGTGTTCCTGGTGGCGGCGGTGGCCGGTCGGCTGCTGCCCGGCCAGGCGCACCGGGAGGCCCGCTCGGTGCTCGCCGAGGCGCGGGCGGCGGCACACACCTTCGTGCCGATGGTCTTCATGGGGTGAGGCGCGGAGCCGAAGGCTCCGGCCCGCCCCGGGCAAGGAGTTCGTCGCGGCGGGCTCGCCGCGTCGGGCGCGACCGCGCGGCTGCGCGCGGGTACCGGCCGCAAGGCCGCTCAGCTGGAGGATGGCATGGCTACGAACCTGGAGAAGCCCGGCGGCTCGTTGACGGGCCTGTCGGAAGGCGAGGCGCGGGAGTTCCACCGCATCTTCATGCAGAGCTTCATCGCCTTCGTGGTGGTGGCGATCATCGCCCACTTCCTCGCCTGGGCGTGGCGGCCCTGGCTGCCCGGTGCCAAGGGCTACGCGCTGCTCGACGGGGCGCGTGAGACCCTGACCACGCTCGTGACCGCGCTCGTCTAGGAGGATCGACGATGTGGCGCATCTGGCTCCTGTTCGACCCGCGGCGCACGCTGGTCGCGCTGTTCACCTTCCTGTTCGCACTGGCGCTGCTCATCCACTTCATCCTGTTGAGCACCGACCGGTTCAACTGGCTCGAGGGGCCGCGCAAGGCGGCGGCGCTCGCGGTGCGGACGCTGCTCGCCTAGGGGCGGGCGTCCCGGACGCAGGCGGCGGGCGGGGTCGGGCGGCCGACCCCGCCCCCGGCACCGCGCAGCCCTGAGGGGAGGATCGGGCGATGGCCATGCTCAGCTTCGAACGCAAGTACCGGGTGCGCGGAGGCACCCTGATCGGCGGTGACCTGTTCGACTTCTGGGTCGGGCCGTTCTACGTCGGCTTCTTCGGCGTGACGACGATCTTCTTCAGTTTCCTGGGCACGGCGCTGATCCTCTACGGTGCCGCGCTCGGCCCCACCTGGAACGTCTGGCAGATCAACATCGCCCCGCCGGACCTCTCCTACGGGCTCGGACTGGCGCCGTTGAAGGAGGGAGGGCTCTGGCAGCTGATCACGATCTGCGCGATCGGCGCCTTCGTCTCCTGGGCGCTGCGCGAGGTCGAGATCTGCCGCAAGCTCGGCATCGGCTACCACGTGCCGATCGCCTTCGGCTTCGCGATCTTCGCCTACGTCACCCTGGTCGTGATCCGGCCGCTGCTGCTGGGTGCCTGGGGGCACGGCTTTCCGTACGGGATCTTCAGCCATCTCGACTGGGTGTCGAACACCGGCTACCAGTATCTCCATTTCCACTACAATCCGGCGCACATGCTGGCCGTGAGCTTCTTCTTCACGACCACGCTGGCCCTGGCGCTGCACGGCTCGCTCGTGCTGTCCGCCGCCAATCCGCCCGAAGGCGAGCCGGTCAAGGCGGCCGACCACGAGAACAGCTTCTTCCGCGACTTCATCGGCTATTCGATCGGCACGCTCGGCATCCACCGGCTGGGCCTGTTCCTCGCCCTGAACGCCGGCTTCTGGAGTGCCGTGTGCATCGTCATCAGCGGCCCCTTCTGGACCCGCGGCTGGCCGGAATGGTGGGGCTGGTGGCTCGACCTGCCGATCTGGCGCTGACGGTCGGAGACCAAGATGGCCGAGTATCAGAGCATCTTCACCCAGGTGCAGGTCCGCACGCCCGCCCATGCCGGCGTGCCCCTGCCCCGCGGCACCTGGATCCGCCAGGGCACGCCGCGCTTCTCCTATCTCCTCGGCAAGATCGGCGACGCCCAGGTCGGGCCCATCTATCTGGGCTGGCTCGGGGTCGCCTCGATCGTCTGCGGGGTGGTGGCGATCGAGATCATCGGCCTCAACATGTGGGCCTCGGTCAACTGGGATCCGGTCCAGTTCGTCCGCCAGCTCTTCTGGCTCGCCCTCGAGCCCCCGGGGCCCAAGTACGGGCTGTCGATCCCGCCCCTGGCCGAGGGCGGCTGGTGGCTGATGGCCGGGTTCTTCCTCACCACCTCGATCATCCTCTGGTGGATCCGGACCTACCGGCGGGCGCGGGCGCTCGGCATGGGCACGCATGTCGCCTGGGCGTTCGCCGCGGCGATCTGGCTCTATCTGGTGCTGGGCTTCATCCGGCCGATCCTCATGGGGAGCTGGTCGGAGGCGGTGCCGTTCGGGATCTTCCCGCACCTGGATTGGACGGCGGCGTTCTCGATCCGCTACGGCAACCTGTTCTACAACCCGTTCCACTGCCTCTCGATCGCCTTCCTCTACGGCTCGACGCTGCTGTTCGCGATGCACGGCGGCACCATCCTGGCGGTCAGCCGGTTCGGCGGCGACCGCGAGATCGAGCAGATCGTCGACCGCGGCACCGCGGCCGAGCGGGCGGCCCTGTTCTGGCGGTGGACCATGGGCTTCAACGCGACGATGGAATCGATCCATCGCTGGGCCTGGTGGTTCGCGGTCCTGACCCCGCTCACCGGCGGCATCGGGATCCTCCTGACCGGCACGGTGGTCGACAACTGGTATCTCTGGGCGGTCAAGCACGGCGTGGCGCCGGCCTATCCGGAGGTGTTCCCGCCGGTCGCCGATCCCGCCGCGGCAGCGAGGTGAGCCATGCAGCCTCCATCGGGATACCGCACGAGCCCCACGCTCATCGGCTTGGGCGTGGGGGCCGCGGTGGTCGGGATCGGCCTCGCCCTGACCTACGAGGCGCCGCCGATCCGCACGACCCAGACCGGCTTTCGCGGCACGGCGATGGTCGACGTGCAGAACCCGCGCCGGCTGGCCGGGCTCGCGGAGCGCAACCGGGTGCCGGAGGCGCAGCCGGCGGTCCAGCCGGCCGGCCAGAAGGCCAAGGAGCTCTACGAGAACGTGCCGGTGCTGGGCGAGCTCGACGTCGAGCAGTTCAACCGGCTGATGGCGGCGATCACCGAGTGGGTGTCGCCCGAGCAGGGCTGCGGCTACTGCCATGCCGAGGGTGAGCCGCTGAGCTCGGACAAGAGCTACGCCAAGGTCGTGGCGCGCAGCATGCTCAAGATGGTCGGCACCATCAACGCCGACTGGCAGGCGCATGTCGGTGCCACCGGGGTGACCTGCTGGACCTGCCACCGCGGCCAGCCGGTGCCCAAGGGAACCTGGTTCACCGCGCCGAACCCGATGCAGGCGGGCGGGGCCGCCCAGGGGCCGACCGGGCAGAACCGGCCGGCCGCGGTGCCGGCCCTGGCGTCCCTGCCGGCCGACCCCCTGACCCCGCTCCTGGGCGGCGCCGAGGCGCCGATCCGCGTGATCCCGACCCGGGCGCTGCCGACGCGCGAGAACGGGGCCTCGATCCAGGCGACCGAGCAGACCTATTCGCTCATGACCTACATGAGCGAGGCTCTGGGCGTGAACTGCACCTACTGCCACAACAGCCGCTCGTTCTTCGCCTGGGACCAGAGCCGGCCGCAGCGCACCACCGCCTGGCACGGGATCCACATGGTGCGGGCGCTCAACACCGGCTATCTGCTGCCGCTCGAGGGGGTGTTCCCGGCCAACCGGCTCGGCCCCAAGGGCGACGTGCCGAAGCTCGCCTGCACGACCTGCCACCAGGGGGCCGCCAAGCCGCTCCTCGGCGCCTCGATGCTGGCCGACTACCCGGAGCTCAAGACGGTCGGCCGCTAGCCTCCGCGGCGAGCAGCAGGCAGACCCGCGCCCCGGCCGCGCCGCAGGCGGCCGGGGCGACGCGCGTCGAGGGGTCGGCCAGGCGGCGGAGAAGGGCCTCGAAGGTGGCGGCGTAGTAGACGCAGCCGAGCCCCTCCGAGCCGGCGTCCGGGCAGAGCGGGCAGGGCGCGATCCGCAGCCGGCGGGGCGGTCCCGGCTCGACCGTGAAGCCGCCGCCGCCGGTGAAAGTCCAGGCGTGGCGGGCGATCGCCCCGAGCAGGAGCCGGCCGGCGGTGGCGCGCGGCAGGACGCGCAGGACCAGCTGGAAGGGTCGCGGGATGCGGTGCGCCAGGAGGTAGGCGGCGGTCCGCCGGCCGGCCTCGGCGGCGAGGGCCCGGGCCGGCTCGGTGCCGACCAGCCGCAGAAGGGCCCGGTGCAGCGCGACCACCGCGGTCACGGGGAGCATGCCCGGATCGCCCACGGGGCGGGGATCGGGGACGCCGGCCTCGGCCAGCAGGCGCAGCGCCGCCCCCTCCCCTTCCCGCGCCGCGACGGCTGCCAGGAGCTGCAGGGCGGCGTTCGGCCCGATCCGGCCCGCCGCCGCGGGCGGGCTGCTCACCCGGCCGGTGCCGGCGGATCGACGGCCTCGGCGAGCTGCTCGCTGCCGCCGCCGCAGGCCATGACGCGCGGCGGCTCGGCCGCGCTTCGGGCCTTCTGGCGCAGCCGCTTGTCGGCCACCGCCTTCCACTCGCCGGAGCGCGCGCGCTCGAGCGTGCGCGCCTGGTCGAAGCCGAAGTCGACCTTGTTGACCGATTGCGGCCCCCAATAGCCGACCCGGCCGAGATCGTAGAACTGGCGCTTGAAGCCGGCCCGCAGATAGGCCTCGAGACAGCCCCGCAGATAGCGGCGGCGGACCGGGTCGCGCTGCCAGGGGTAGGAGAGGAACGCCTTGCGCATGTAGAAGCGGCGATAGTTGTGCATCACCCGATCGAGCAGCTCGCCGCGCTCCATGGCGTCCGGCTTGACGATCGGGGTCACGAAATTGTACTTCTCGAAGTCGAAGATCTCGACCTTGTCGTCGAGCTCCTGGAACAGATCGGTGAACGGCCAGGGCGTGTACATCGACCAGTTGGCCATGTCCGGGTTCCAGTCGCGGCACATGGCGTAGGTCTCCTCGAGGGTGTCGCGGGTCTCGTTCTCGAGACCGACGATGAACTGCGCCTCGGTGACGATGCCGTGCTCGCGCAAGAGACGGATGGCCTTCTTGTTCTGGGCGATGGTGGTCTCCTTGCGGAACCGGTCGAGCTTGAGCTGGGCGGCGGCCTCGGTGCCGAGCGAGACGTGCACGAGCCCGGCCTTGCGGTAGAGCGGCAGGAGGGCCTCGTCGCGCAGGATGTCGGTCACCCGGGTGTTGATCCCCCAGAGCACGCCGAGGTCGCGGCGGATCAGCTCCTCGCAGAAGGCGATGAACTTCTTGCGATGGATGGTCGGCTCCTCGTCGGCGAGGATGAAGAAGCCGACCTGATGCTCGCGCACCAGCGTCTCGATCTCGTCGACCACCTTGACCGGCTCGCGCACGCGATAGTCGCGCCAGAACTTCCATTGCGAGCAGAAGCTGCAGGTGAAGGGGCAGCCGCGCGCGAAGTTCGGAACGGCGACGCGGGTCTTGAGGGGAATGTAGATGTACTTCGACCAGTCGAGGATGCTCCAGTCGGCGACGATCGTGTCGACGTCCTTGATCGGCGGCGCCGCCGGCGTGGCGACGATCTGGCCGTCGATGCGGGTGGCGATTCCCTTGATCGAGCGGCGATCGTCGCGCCAGCGGCCGTCCTCGACCGCGCGGGCCAGGTCGAGGAGGACGGCCTCGCCCTCACCACGCACCACGACGTCGATCCAGGGCGCCTCGGTCAGCACCTGGCGGTAGAGGAAGGTGCCGTGCACGCCACCGAGCACGGTCACGGCGTCGGGGCAGGCCCGGCGGGCCAGCTCGAGCACGCGTTCGGCCTTGTAGATGGCCGGGGTGATCGCGGTGCAGCCGACGATGTCCGGCGCGTAGGCCCGGATCCGGGCGTCGAGATCCGCCTCGTCCAGATGGTCGGTCATCGCGTCGACGAAGCAGATGTCGGTGAAACCGGCCTGCTTGAGGTAGCCGGCCAAGTACGCGACCCAGGAGGGAGGCCAGTTGCCGGCGATCTCGGCTCCACCGGAATGGTAGTTCGGATGGATCAGCAGGATCCGCATCCCGGGCCTCCCTGGCGCTCGAGCGAACGACAGGCGGAAGACTACGGGAAGGACGCGGGAAACGACTTGATCTCGATCAAATGGGGGAAGATCGAGGTGCGGTCGGGAGGCGGCGGGGCGGGCTTGCCGGGACGGTGGCGGGCCTTATCATGCGCTGCCCATGCCAAGGAGAGGCCGATGGCCACCGCCACCGCCCGGGTGACCGTGCTGATGCCGCCCGAGGACAAGGCCGCACTCGTCCGGATGGCCCGGCGCGCCGGGCTGTCGATCGGCGAGCTGGTCCGCCGCGCGGTCGCGGCGCAGCTCTCCGATGCCGAGCTCGAGCGCCGGCTCGAGGGCGAGCGGGCCGAGCTCGAGACCTTGCTGGCCAGGCTCGAGGCGAGCCACCGGGCGGCGCTGCACACCGTCGACGGCGCGCTCGAGCGGGTCGACGCGGTGCTCGCCCGGCTCGGCCGCAGGGAGGCGGAGGATGGGGCTCGCCGAGCGGATCTATGAGGGTCTGAGGACCGTCATCCTGGTGAACGATCGGCTGAAGGCGCTCGGCGAGCGGGTCGAGCGGCTGGCCGAGGCCACGGCCGAGCTCGACCGTCGGCTGGTGCGGGTCGAGACGGCGATCGAGCTGGCGAGCCAGGGTCGGCTGCGACCGCCGCCGCCCCGGCGACGCGAGGAAGGCTGAGGCCGGTGCCGGAGCCGTGCGCGACGCGCGCCGAGCGACCGGCCGGCCCCTCGGGGACGGCGCGAGGCGCGGGGTGAGAGGCGCGTGGGCGAGGATCGGGTGAGCGGATCGGAGCCGCCGCTGCGGGCGGCGCTGTTCGTCGACTTCGACAACATCTTCCTGAGCTTCGAGGCGCTCGACCCGGAGGCCGCCCGGCGCTTCGCGACGCGCCCGGCACGCTGGCTCGCCTGGCTCGAGCGCGGCCTGCACGCTCCGCCCGAGGAGCCCGATCGCCCGCCCCGGCCGCGGCGGATCCTGGTGCGCCGCTGCTATCTCAACCCGCTGCAGTTCGGCCGCTTCCGCAGCGACTATCTGCGGGCCGCGTTTTCGATCGTCGACTGCCCTCCCCTCACCACGCGCGGCAAGACCTCGGCCGACATCTACATGGTCATGGACCTGATCGACGCGCTCGCGCACGCGACGCGCTTCGACGAGTTCATCATCTTCTCCTCCGACGCCGACTTCACGCCGGTGCTGCTGCGCCTGCGGGCGCACGACCGGCGGACCGCCATCCTGTGCACCGACTTGGCGGCGGCCGGCTACAAGGCGGCCTGCGACCAGGTCGTGCCGCACGAGCGGTTCTTCGGTCAGGCGCTCGGCCTCGCGGCCGGCGCCGCGTCACCGGCGCGGTGGTCGGAGGAGGACCCCTACGCCGAGCTCGTGCCGCGGGTGGCCCGGGCCCTGCGCGAGCTGGTCGAGGAGCGCGGCGAGGTCGCGGCGCGCGACCTGCCCCAGCTCTTCAACCGCTTCCCGGAGTTCCGGGCGAGCAGCTGGTTCGGCCGCCGCTCGCTCAAGGCCCTGGTGGCCGACCTCCTGGCGGCGGAGCCGGGGCTGGCGGCGAGCGGCGATCCGGACGGCAGCTGGACCATCGGCCGGAGCGGGGCGGCAGGGACGCTCGAGACCGCGGGCGAGCCGCCGGGGCCCGAGCCCGTGTCCGACGGTTCCGGCGCGGAGAGCGCGCTCGAGGCGATCGTCCGCAGGTTGACCGATCTGACGGGCATTCCGGCTCTCGGGCCCGGAGCCTATCCCGTGCTGTTCGCGGAGCTCGCGACACTGCTCGCGGAAGGACCGAGGCCCCTTCCCGACCTCGCCCGGGCGCTCGAGGCCCGGGCGACACGCCGCGGCGTACGGATCGACCGTCACCAGGCGAGCTTCGTGCTGTCGAGCTTCCGTTACCACGGCTCCCGCCTCGAGGGGCGCTCGGCCGCCGAGCTGGCCGGGGAATGGCGCGAACGGGTGCTCGAGCTCTGCGCGCACGCCCAGCTGGAGCTCGGGCCGGGCGAGCTCGAGCTGGTCGACCTCTGGCTCGCGGGGGGAGCCGCGCGCGCCACACCACCCGGCGGTCCCGTCCCCTCCGACCGGTCGAGCGCCGAGCCGTCGGCCGGCGAGCCGGCCGGGTGATCCGGTCCGGCCCGGCGGCCGACCTCGCCGGTCGACCGGCTGCGGACGCGGGGCGGGCGGTCGCGCACGGCCGCCCGCGACTACCCCCCCCCCGCGCAAGTACGGCAGGCGCCGTGGAATAGCGTCGCAGGACGGAGTGGAACGGCGGTCCGAGGCGGCGCGGGGCCGATGCGAGGGCGAGCCCGAGGTCGTCCGGCCCGTGCGTCGTTCGCCGCGGCGGGGATTGGTCGATGGGGCCGTGCTGGCTCCGGCCGCCTATCAGTGCACTGATAGGCGGGTCTATCGGCAACGGCATCGTGGGCGGCGTGGGTGCGATGCATCGAGGTGTCGGGAGCGGACCGAAGCGAGGGGGACCGCGGAAAAGGCGCCGGACGCGGCGAGGCCACGGTGGTGAGGGGCGGGTGGCCTGCCCCGGAGGCGGCTGCGCCCGGTCCGATGCGGGGCGGCTCGCGCGGCGACGGACGCGGTCGGAACGAGGGACCGGGAGGGGGCGGGGTTATCAGTGCACTGATAGGCGAGTCGCAGCCGAGGTGGAGCGCGGG
>CAZDFD010000075.1:0-10814 GCA_964504655.1 uncultured Geminicoccaceae bacterium | reverse complement strand
GGCTGTGGCGGCGAGGGTACGCGACGGCTGGAAACAGCCGGCAGCGCTGAAAGGCCGTGGATAGGGCAGGGAAGCGCGTCTAGAAGCCGATGGGGCGAAGACGCGCGGGTGACCGGATGGAGGATATCGCGGGCCGGTTCGAGCGCTACGCCGAGCTCTGCCGCGCGGTGCAGCGGAAGGCGATCGAGCTCGAGAGCCATCCCGAGCGGCGCAAGCGTCTCAGGCGGTTCGCTCCGGGCGAGGTGGCGGGGGTGCTCGGGATCTCGCCCGGGCATCTGCGGAACCTGGTGCGGGAGCCGGGCTTTCCGAGCGGCCGGATGCAGGCGGGTGGGCGGCGGAGCTTCGCGGTCGAGGACCTGCACGCCGCCCGTCGCTGGCTGTTGGCCGCCACCGGGAATCCGCGCTACGCGCCCGGCCGCCGCCCGGCCGCCGGCGAGCGTCTGCAGGTCGTGACGTTCGTCAACTTCAAGGGCGGCAGCGGCAAGACCACGACCGCGGTGCACTTCGCGCAGCATCTGGCGCTGCACGGCTACCGCGTGCTGCTCGTCGACCTCGACCCGCAGGCCTCGGCCACGGCGCTCTTCGGCCTCGACCCGGACAGCGAGATCGGCGACCGCGGCACCTTCGCGAGCTGGCTCGCACGGAGCGAGGAGCCGGGGGCGCTGGTGCGCACGACCTACTGGCCCGGGCTCGACCTCGTGCCGGCGAGCATCGCGCTCCAGCACGCCGAGTACGAGCTCGTCGGGCGGCTTCTCGAGCGGCGCGACTTCCCGTTCTACGCGCAGCTGGCCGAGCTCCTGGCAGCGCTCGGGCAGGGCTACGACGTCGTGGTCTGCGACTGCCGACCGGATGTCGGCATGCTGACCTTGAACGCGCTCTGGGCCGCGACCGGCCTGGTCGTGCCGATCCCGCCCTCGATGCTCGACTTCGCGAGCTCGGGCGAGTTCTTCCGCTTCCTGGCGGGGGTGGCGCGCGACTTCCGCGGCACGCTCGCCCCGGACGCACTCGCCTACGACTTCGTGCGGGTGGTGACCACCCGGTTCAAGGCGACCGACCGCAACCAGGCCGAGATCGTGCGGTGGAAGCGGGCCCTGTTCCAGGACGCGGTGCTCGCCGAGCCGATGCTGGATACGGCACTCGTGGATGCCGCGGGCATCCTCAAGGAGACGCTCTACGAGTACGAGCCGGCCGGCAGCCGGCGCACCTACGAGCGCGGCCTCGAGGCGATGCGCCGGGTCAACCAAGCGCTCGAGCGCGAGATCCTGCGCGCCTGGGGCCGGCCGGTCGACGGCTGAGCGGGGCGCGCAGCGGAGGACGGCGACGATGCGGCAGACCGACAAGCGGGCGGCACTCGCGGCCTCGATCGAGGCGCTCCAGGAGGGACCGACGGCGGTGGCCACCACTGCGCCGCGCGGCATCGTCGGGCGGGCGCTCGAGGTCCACAAGGAGGGGCTGCTCGAGCGGTTGCGGGCGCTCGAGGCCACCCAGCCGGCGGGCGTGGCGAGCGGCGAGGCGCTCGTCCGCATCGACCCGGCGCTGATCGACGAGCCGCTGCCGGCCGACCGTGACCCCCGCGGCTTCGCCGACGAGGCCTTCGAGGCCCTCAAGGCGAGCATCGCCGAGCGCGGCCAGGACACCCCGGTCACGGTGCGCCCCAAGGGGGACCGCTTCGAACTCGCCGCCGGCCGCCGCCGGCTGGCCGCCTGCCGCGCCCTCGATCGTCCGGTGCTCGCCCGGGTCCTGCCGCTCGACGACGAGGCGATGCTGGCACTCCAGTATCGGGAGAACGCCGAGCGCAGCGATCTCTCGCCCTACGAGCGCGGTCGCTGGCTGGCGGCGCTCGCCGGTCGGGGCTGGAGCACCACCCGGCTGGCGGCGCTCACCGGGCTGTCGCAGCCCTCGATCGTCGACTATCTGCGGCTCGGCCGGTTGCCCGAGGCGGTCGTGGCCCGGCTGTCGGACCCGCGCGCCCTCAAGCTCGCCGACGGGCGGCGCCTGCAGGCGGCGCTGCTCGACCAGCCCGAGGCTCCGGCCCCCCTGCTCGCGGCGCTCGACCGGGCGGCCGGCCGGCCGTTGCGCGAGCAGCTCGCCCGGGCGCTCGAGGCGGTGCGCAGGCCGGCTCGGCCGCGTCCCGTCCTGCGCGGCCGGATCGTGCTCGACCCCGAGGGCCGCAAGCTCGTCACCATCAGCCGCAGCGGCAACCAGTGGCTCTATCGCTGGGCGCCGGAGGTCGAGGAGACGGCGATCGCCTGGCTGGCCGAGCGCCTGCCCGGTCTCCTGGCCGAGTGGCAGGGCCAGGCCGCCGCCTATCAGTGCTCTGATAGGCCCGAGGCCGCCCGCCCGGACGGGTCCGCGGCCGGCTCGCCGAGCAGGTAGACGGCGCGGACCGCCCGTTCGTCGCCGAGCCAGAGCAGCGCCGCCAGCTCCTCCTCGAGGGTGGCGGAGCGCTCGAGCCGATGTGCCATGGCCGGCGTGGCGCGCGGCTCGAGCACCACGAGATCGGCCTCGAGACCGGGCTCGAGGCGGCCGATCCGGTCGGACAGGCCGAGCGCCTCGGCATTGCCGAGCGTGGCGAGGCGGAGCGAATCGAGTGCCCCCCAGGGGTGGCCGCGCAGCCGGGCGATGTCGGCGAGCGCCGCACCGGTGCGCAGCATCGACCAGGAGGTGCCGCCGCCGACGTCGGTCGCGAGCGCCAGGCGGACCGGCCGGCGCGGGTCGCAGAGCCGCGGCAGATCGACCAGACCGGAGCCGAGGAACAGGTTCGAGGTCGGGCACAGCGCCGCCACGGCGCCGGTCGCAGAGAGCCGCGCCATCTCCTCCTCGGCCAGATGGACGCAGTGGCCGAGCAGCGTGCGCGGGCCGAGCAGGCCCAACCGGTCGTAGACCTCGGTGTAGTGCCGGGCCCAGGGGAAGAGCTCGCGGACCCGGGCGATCTCCCCCGGGCTCTCGGCCAGATGCGTCTGCAGCCAGCAGGAGGGGTGGGCGCGCAGGAGCTCGGCGGCCGCCGCGAGCTGGGCCGGGCTCGAGGTCGGCGCGAAGCGCGGGCTGATCACGTAGCCGAGCCGGTCGAGCCCGTGCCAGCGGGCGATCAGCTCGGCGCTCTCCCGGGCCCCCGCCTCGGCGGTGTCGCGCAGGCCTTCGGGGCCGCGGTCCATCATCACCTTGCCGGCCAGGAGCCGCAGCCGCCGGGCCCGCGCCGCGGCCATGAGCGCGTCGACCGAGGCGGCGTGCACCGAGCCCCAGACCACGGCCGTGGTCGTGCCCTGGCGCACCAGCTCGTCGAGGAAGGCCTCGGCCATCCGCGCGGCGTGGGCCGGGTCGCCATAGGCGCGCTCGGCGGGGAAGGTGTGCCGCTCGAGCCAGTCGAGCAGGTCCCTGGCCGGCGAGGCGATCACCTGACCCTGGGGAAAGTGGATGTGCGCGTCGATCAGCCCCGGCAGGACGAGGCGCTCGCCCTGCTCGTCCAGGGCCGTCCCGGGCGGCAGGTCGGCGAGCAGCGAGGCCGCCGGACCGATCCGGGCGATCCGCCCGGCCTCGATCAGGATCACGTGGTCGGGACGGAGGCGGTGGCCGCCGCCGGGCAGGAAGTCGAGCAGCCGGCCGCGCACCGCGCGCCGGCCGGTCGCGGCCGCGGGCGGGCTCATCCGCCGGGTGCGCCGGCCGCGAGCCAGCGGGCGAGCAGCGCCCGCTCCTCGGCCTCGAGCCCGGACAGGTTGCCGGGCGGCATGGCCCGGCTGTGGACCGACTGGAGGCCCACGAGCGGGGCCCAGCGACGGATCGCCTCGGGGGTGTCGAGGCGCACCCCCTTGGGGGCCGCGGCGAGGCCCGGCCAGACCGGCCGAGCGGCGTGGCACATGGCGCAGCGGCTCGCGACGATCGCCTCGACCTCGGCCAGGGCCGGCGGCGGCGCCGCCGCTGCGGCGCCCGCCGCCTCGGGCAGGGGGCGGGCGAGCCAGAGGGCGGCGGCCCCTGCCGCCGCCGCCGCCGCCCAGGTCCACCAGGGCGAGGGCCTTCCCTTGTGCCGCTCGTTGAAGAAGTGCCGGATCGCGAACCCGATCACCAGCACGAGCGCCAGGATCAGCCAGGCGAACCGGCTGTCGAACACCAGAGGGTAGTGGCCGGCGATCATGGTGAACACGACCGGCAGGGTCAGGTAGTTGTTGTGCAGCGAGCGCTGCTTGGCGCGCCGGCCGAGCTCCGGATCGGGGGTGCGGCCGGCGAGGAGGGCGCGCACCGCCTTGCGCTGGTTGGGGATGATCACGTGGGCGACCGAGGCGACCATGCAGGTGCCCAACAGCGCGCCCACCTGGATCACCGCCCCGCGCCCCGAGAAGATCCGGCCCATCGCGAAGGCGAACAGCACGAGCAGCAGGCTGCCCAGGATCGCGAGCATCCGATCGTCCCTGCCGAGCGGCGAGCGGCAGAGGATCTCGTAGACGAGATAGCCCAGCAGGATCGAGCTCAGCCCGACGACCACAGCCCGCCAGGATTCGAGCGGCAGAACCGCCGGGTCGATCAGGTAGAGTTCCGGCTTGGCGTAGTAGAGCGCCAGGAGCAGGGCGAAGCCCGACAGCCAGGTGGTGTAGGCCTCCCATTTGAACCAGGTGAGCTTCTCGGGCAGCTCGGGCGGGGCGATCAGGTATTTCTGCATGCGGTAGAAGCCGCCGCCGTGCACCTGCCAGGCCTCGCCGGCGACGCCATCGGGCAGGCCCGGCCGCCGCTCGAGCGAGGCGTCCAGATGGACGAAGTAGAAGGAGCTGCCGATCCAGGCGATGCCGGCCACCACGTGCAGCCAGCGCAGGGCGAGCTCGAGCCCCTCGGCGAGTGCCGCGTCCATCCCGTCCCTCCGTCCCCGCCCGGCCAGTTGAGCCCGCCTCCGTCCCGGCCGGCAAGCGGTTCGGCGGTCGCGCCGTGGACCCGCTCGCGCGTCTCGGGCATGCTGGCGCGACCGGCTCCGCCACCGCCGGGGGCCGGGAAGGGGAGGAGCACGATGCCCGAGAGCATCTACAAGGTGATCGAGCTGGTCGGCACGAGCGGCGAGTCGTGGGAGAAGGCCGCGACCGCGGCGGTCGAGCGGGCGGCCCAGAGCCTGCGCGACCTCAGGATCGCCGAGGTGGTCGAGCAGGACCTGGTGATCGAGGACGGCAAGGTCCGCGCCTACCGGACCAAGCTCAAGCTGTCGTTCAAGTACGAGGGCTGAGCCGGCGGCCGGCGGTCAGCGCGGCGGCAGGAAGGGTCGGCCGAGACCGGCCGGCGCCGCCGTCCGCCGGCCACCCGCGACCAGGGCCAGGACCAGGATCGTCGCCAGGTAGGGCAGCATCGAGAGGAGCTGCGCCGGCACCGGCAGGAGGCCCAGGCTCTGGGCGTGGAGCTGGAGGATGGCGACCCCGCCGAAGAGATAGGCGCCGACGAGCACGCGGCCCGGCCGCCAGGCGGCGAACACGACCAGGGCGAGCGCGATCCAGCCGCGCCCGGCGGTCATCTCCTCGACCCACATGGGGGTGTAGGCGAGCGACAGGAAGGCGCCGGCGAGCCCGGCCATGGCACCCCCGAAGAGGGTGGCGAGCGCCCGCACCCGGCGGACCGGGCAGCCCATGGCGTGTGCCGCCTCGGGGTTCTCGCCGCAGGCCCGCAGCACCCGCCCGGCATGGGTGGCGGCGAGGAACCAGGCGGTCGCCGGCACCCCCAGATGGGCGAGGTAGACGAGCGCGTCCTGGCCGAGCAGCAGCGGGCCGACCAGCGGCAGGTCGGACAGGCCGGGAACGTCCAGCCGGGGCAGCCGGGCCACCGGTGTGCCGACCAGCTGCGCGCCCAGGAGCGCCGAGAGCCCGACGGCCAGGATCGTGAGGGCGAGGCCGGAGGCCACCTGATCGGCCAGGAGGACCAGGACGAGGAGCGCGAAGAGCGCGGCCACGGCCGTGCCGGCCAGGGCCGCGGCCAGGAGCGCGAGCGACGCGCTGCCGGTGGCGAGCGCGGTCGCGAAGCCGGCCACGGCGCCTGCGAGCATCATCCCCTCGACGCCGAGGTTGAGCACCCCGGCCCGCTCGGCCACGAGCTCGCCCGTGGCGGCCAGGAGGAGCGGGGTGGCGGCGGTCACCACGGTCGCGAGCACCGCCACGAGGAGCTCGAGGCTCATCGACGGGAAGCTCCGGGGCGGCGGCGGATCCGGTAGCGGACGAGCAGCTCGGCGGCGAGCAGGAAGAGCAGCAGGAGCCCCTGGAACAGGCCGGTCACGGCCTGCGGCAGGCCGGCTTCGATCTGCGCCGTCTCGCCGCCCAGATAGGCGAGCGCCACGACGAGTGCCGCCGGCAGGATGCCGAACGGGTGCAGCCGGCCGAGGAAGGCCACGATGATCGCCGTGAAGCCATAGCCCGGGGTGAGGGTCGGGACGAGCTGGCCCACCGGCCCCGTGGCCTCGAGGACGCCGGCGAGGCCGGCCATGGCGCCGCCGGCGAGCAGGCAGCCCCGCACCAGGCGGGGCTGCGCGAAGCCGGCGAGCGCGGCCGCGGCCGGAGCCCTGCCGGTCGTCTCGAGGGCGAGGCCCAGGAGGGTACGGCCGAGCAGGAGCCAGAGGAGGAGCGCCAGGAGCGGTGCCAGCACCACCCCCGGATGCAGCCGGGTCGCCTCGACCAGGACCGGCAGGCTCACCTGGAACAGGCGGGTCTGCGGGAAGTTGAACCCCTCGGGGTCGCGCCAGGGCCCGTAGACCAGCGCCGAGAGCAGCAGCTGGGCGACGTAGGCGAGCATCAGGCTCACGAGGATCTCGCTGGCACCGCGGCGGGTGCGCAGCACCGCCGGGATCCAGGCCCAGGCGGCCCCGCCCAGCACGCCGGCCAGGACCGCCGCCGGCAGCACCCAGGCGGCGTCGAGCGGCCAGAGGGCGAGCAGGAGCCCGCCGCCGGCGATCGCCCCGATCGTCAGCTGGCCCTCGGCGCCGATGTTCCAGACCCCCGCCCGGAAGCCGGGCGCCAGCCCGAGGGCGATCAGCGCCAGGGGGGCTGCCTTGACGAGCAGCTCGCCGACACCCCAGAGGCTCGTCAAGGGAGCCACGAAGAACGACCAGAGGGCGCGGCCCGGCGCGACCCCGAGGACCAGGAACAGGCCGAGGCCGGCGAGCGCGGTGAGCGCCACCGCCAGGAGCGGTGCCAGGATCCGCCAGAACGTGGAGGGCAGGGGGCGGCGCTCGAGCTCAAGCGCCACGGCCGGCCTCGCCCGCCCGCTCGTGCAGGCCGCCCATCAGGAGCCCGATCTCCTCGCGTGCGAGGCCGGCCACCGGCCGGGCCGGGGAGAGCCGGCCGCGGTCGAGGACGGCGAGCCGGTCGGCCAGCAGCAGCAGCTCGTCCAGATCCTGGCTGATCAGCAGCACCGCGGCACCCGCCCGGGCGAGCGCGCGGAGTGCTGCATGGATCGCGGCCGTGGCGCCGGCGTCCACCCCCCAGGTCGGCTGCGCCGCGATCAGGACCTGCGGGTCCTGGAGGATCGCCCGACCGATCACGAACTTCTGCAGGTTGCCGCCGGACAGCGCCGCCGCCGGCGCGTCGAGCGCCGGGGTGCGCACGTCGAGCCGCTGGACGATCCGCGCCGTGGCGGCGCGGGCCCGGGCCCAGCGCACCACGCCGCCCGGGGCGAGCCCGAGCCGCTCGCGCGCGCCGAGCACGGTGTTGGCGGAGAGCGTCAACTCGCCGACCGCGGTGTGGCCGAGCCGCTCCTCCGGCACCGCGACCAGCCCGAGCGCCCGCCGCGCGCTCGGGCCGAGCCCGCCGACCGCCCGCCCGTCGAGCCGGATCGCCTCGGGCCGGGGCGCCGGACGCTCGCCGGACAGGCTCGCCAGGAGCTCGTCCTGGCCGTTGCCGGCGATGCCCGCGATGCCCAGGATCTCGGCGGCGTGCAGCTCGATCGACAGGTCCGCGAGCGCCACCCCGAACGGACGGTCGGCCGGCAGGGAGAGCCGCTCGACGGCGAGCCGGACCGGCCCGGGCACCGGCTCGCCGCGCGGCTCGGCGCCGCGCACCTCGGCGCCCACCATCCGGGCGGCCAGCTCGCGCGCGTCGGTGGTACGCGGATCGAGGCTCGCCACCACCCGGCCGGCCCTGAGGATCGTGGCGCGCTCGCACAGGGCGACGATCTCGGCGAGCTTGTGCGAGATGTAGAGGATCGCGCAGCCCTCGGCGGCGAGCCGGCGGAGCGTGCCGAACAGCCGTTCGGCCTCCTGCGGGGTGAGCACGGAGGTGGGCTCGTCCATGACCAGGAGGCGCGGCCGCTCGAGCAGGCAGCGGACGATCTCGACCCGCTGCCGCTCGCCCATCGACAGCTCGTGCACCGGCCGGTCGGGGTCGAGCGGCAGGCCGTAGGCCAGGCCGGCGGCGGCGATCCTGCGGGCGAGCTCGCGCCGGGGCGGTCGCTCGTCGAGCCCGAGCGCCACGTTCTCGGCGACGTCGAGCGCCTCGACCAGCGTGAAGTGCTGGAAGACCACGGCGATGCCGAGCCGGCGGGCGAGCCTCGGGCCGTCGATCCGGACCGCCCGGCCGTCGACCCGGATGATCCCGGAATCCGGCTCGAGCAGGCCGTAGATCTGCTTGACCAGCGTCGACTTGCCGGCGCCGTTCTCGCCGAGCAGCGCGTGGATCTCGCCCGGCCGGACGGTGAGATCGATCGCATCGTTGGCGAGCAGGCGGCCGAACCGCTTGCTGATGCCGACGAGCTCGAGGCGGGGCGGGACGCTCACGCCGGACCCCGTTCGGCCGGGCCCGTCTCGAGCGCCCGCCAGAGCTCGGCCGTGGCGAGGAGCGCTATGACCTCGGGCCGCTTGTCGGCGGTGGTCCCGCCGAGCGGGCAGGCGAGCCGGGCGATCCGCTCCTCGCCCAAGCCCAACTCCCGCAGGCCGTGCACGAAGCGGGCGCGCTTGCTCGTCGAGCCGATCAGGCCGACATGGGCCGGATCGTCGCGGGCGAGGGCGGCCGCCACGAGCGCGAAGTCGAGCGCGTGGCTGTGGGTCAGGACGAGCACCCCCGCCACCTCGGGCACTTGCTCGAGGATGCGCACCGGCGCTCCGGCGCACACCCGCTCGACCTCGACCGGCGGGTCGGGCGGGAAGGCGTCGGGGCGCGGATCGATCCAGCTGACGTGCACGGGGAGGGGAGCCAGGCTCCGCGCGAGCGCGCGGCCGACATGGCCCGCACCGAACAGCAGCACGCGCGGTCGGGCCGCCCGCTCGGCCGCCTCCTCGGCCTCGAGGCGGGCAAGGAGCGCGGCGTCGGCCCGCACCAGCTCGAGCCCGACCCGGCCGCCGCAGCACTGGCCGAGCCCGGGACCGAGCACGAGCTCGAGTGCGGCCGCGGGCTCGCCCGCCGCGAGCATCGCCCGGGCCCGGGCGATCGCCCGCCATTCGAGCTCGCCGCCGCCGACCGTGCCGGCGATCCCGTCGGCGTGCACGAGCATCCGCGTGCCCGGCGCGCGCGGCGCCGAGCCGAGCGTCGTGGCGACGGTCACGAGCACGACCGGCCGGTGGGCGGCGAGCAGGCCGGCGAGCGCGGCAGCGAGGCCGCTCACGGTGCGGTCGCCGCCCGGACCCGCTCGACCGCGGCCAGCACCGCCTCGGCCGTGGCCGGGGGATCGAGCCGCGGGCAGACGCGGTGCCCGCCGACGCTCGCGACCGCGTCCGAGAGCGCGTGCAGGACCGCGGTCGCGAGCATCAGGGGCGGCTCGCCCACGGCCTTGGAGCGGTGGATCGTGGGTTTGCGGTTGGGTGCCCCCTCGAACAGGGTGATGTTCAAGATCCGCGGCCGGTCGCCGGCGGTCGGGATCTTGTAGGTCGAGGGGGCGTGCGTGCGCAGCCGACCGCGCTCGTCCCAGACCAGCTCCTCGGTGGTGAGCCAGCCGATCCCCTGGACGAGCGCCCCCTCGATCTGGCCGATGTCCACGGCTGGGCTCAAGGAGCGGCCGCAGTCGTGCAGCACGTCGACACGGTCGATCACCTGCTCGCCGGTCAGCGTGTCGACCGTGACCTCGGCGCAGGCCGCCCCGCAGGCGAAGTAGTAGAACGGCCGACCGCGCCCGGCCTTGCGGTCCCAATGGATCTCGGGCGTGCGGTAGAAACCCGGGGCCCAGAGCTGGATCCGGGCCCGCCAGGCCTCGGCGACGAGCTCCTCCCAGGGGATCTCCTGGTTGCCGACGCGCAGCCGTCCGGGCAGCCAGCCGAGCTGGTCGGCCGGCACCGACCAGCGTTCGGCGGCGAAGGCCGAGAGCCGCTCCTTGAGGGTCCGGGCCGCCGCCTGCGCGGCCATGCCGTTGAGATCCGAGCCCGAGGAGGCGGCGGTGGCCGAGCTGTTCGGGATCTTGCCGGTGTCGGTGGCGGCCAGCCGGATCCGCTCGAGGTCGAGGCCGAGCTCGTGCGCCACCACCTGGGCGACCTTGACGAACAGGCCCTGGCCCATCTCGACGCCGCCGTGCGCCAGGAGAACGCTGCCGTCGCGATAGACGTGCAGGAGCGCGCCCGCCTGGTTGTACCAGGTGGCGGTGAAGGAGATGCCGAACTTCACCGGGGTCAGCGCGATCCCCTTCTTGAGCACCGGGCTCCCGGCGTTGAAGGCGGCGATCGTCCGCCGCCGCTCGCGGTAGGCGGCGCGGCGCTCGAGCTCGTCCAGGATCGCCTGGAGCGGGACGTCCTCGATCGGCTGGTGGTAGGGGGTGAGATCGCCCTCCCGGTAGAGGTTGCGCCGGCGCACCTCGAGCGGGTCGAGGCCGGTGGCGAAGGCGATCTCCTCGACGATCCGCTCGGCCACGAGCACGCCCTGCGGCCCGCCGAAGCCGCGGAA
>CAZDFD010000074.1:0-22746 GCA_964504655.1 uncultured Geminicoccaceae bacterium | reverse complement strand
GGAATCGAACCCACGACATACAGCTTGGGAAGCTGTCGTTCTACCACTGAACTACACCCGCCTCGCCCCCTGTTTAGGATCGGTCGGCCGCGTCTGCAACTCCCCTGGCCGTCGCCCGGACCCGATCCGTGACGCTCGCGAGCCTGCCGCTCCTCGAGCGCGTGCGCCCCGCCGACCCGACCCGGCTCGCCGCGCTGGCGCCGCTCGACGTGCTCCTGCTCGAGCGGCTCGGTGCCGGCACCGGCCGGCCGGCGCTGCCGGAGGCGGCGCTCCTGGGCGTGCTCGAGGTCGAGGCGGATGCTGCCTCGCCCGAGCGGCTCGCCCCGCTGGTGCTCGGGCCGGCCTCGCGCTTCGGCTCCGATCGGGCACTCCTTCTGGAGCTCGCGGCACGGATCGGTGCGCAGTCCGACGCCCTCCGCTGGCTGCAGTTGCGCGCGCCCGGGGAGGCCTTCGAGGCGCTGGCGAGCCGGCCGGTGGCGGTGGAGCTCCTGGCCCTGGGCGGCCGGATCGTGGGCGGCCCGTGGCCGCCCGTCCTGGCCGAGGACGGGGCGCTCCTGACCCGGATCTGAGCCCGCCGGTGCGGCCCCGCACCGGCGCGCGCAGCAGGGCCACGGTCGGCGCCTTCCGCTGTCGCCCCGGGGCCACTACCTTGAGGCCGGGCGATGCGGAGGGCGCGCGCCCGGACGCCTCGTCGCGAGCCGAGAGACCATGCCGACCGTCAACGAGATCCGCCAGACCTTCCTCGACTATTTCCGCCGCCACGGGCACGAGGTGGTCGCCTCCTCCCCGCTCGTGCCGCACAACGATCCGACCCTCCTCTTCACCAATGCCGGCATGGTGCAGTTCAAGAGCGTGTTCACCGGCGTCGAGCACCGGCCCTATCGGCGTGCCGTCACGGCACAGAAGTGCGTGCGCGCCGGCGGCAAGCACAACGATCTGGACAATGTCGGCTACACCGCCCGGCACCACACATTCTTCGAGATGCTGGGCAATTTCAGCTTCGGCGACTATTTCAAGGACGTGGCCATCGAGCTGGCCTGGAACCTGGTCACGAAGGAGTACGGGCTGCCCAGGGAGCGGCTGCTCGCGACCGTCTACGCCGACGACGACGAGGCCTTCGAGCTCTGGCGGAAGATCGCGGGCCTGCCGGCCGACCGGGTGATCCGGATCCCGACCTCCGACAATTTCTGGGCGATGGGCGACACCGGCCCCTGCGGACCGTGCTCGGAGATCTTCTTCGACCACGGACCGGGGATCCCGGGCGGCCCGCCGGGATCGCCCGATGCCGACGGCGACCGCTTCATCGAGATCTGGAACCTCGTGTTCATGCAGTACGAGCAGGTGGACAAGACCACCCGCATCGCGCTCCCCAAGCCCTCGATCGACACCGGCATGGGGCTCGAGCGCGTCGCCGCGGTCCTGCAGGGCAGGCACGACAACTACGAGATCGACCTGTTCGAGCGGATCATCGCCCGGACGGTCGAGCTCACCGGCACGCCCTTCGCGGGCGACAAGCGCCCCTCCTTCAAGGTGATCGCCGACCATCTGCGGGCCGCCGCGTTCCTCCTGGCCGACGGGGTGATGCCGGCCAACGACGGCCGCGGCTACGTGCTGCGGCGGATCATGCGCCGCGGCATGCGCCACGCCCATCTCCTGGGCGTGGAGGAGCCGCTCCTGTGGCGGCTCGTGCCCACGCTCGTGGCCGAGATGGGCTTGGCCTATCCGGAGCTCGGCCGGGCCGAGGCGCTGGTCCAGGAGGTCCTCAAGCTCGAGGAGACGAGCTTCCGCCGCACGCTCGAGCGCGGCCTGCGCCTGCTCGAGGAGGAGACCGGCCGGCTCGCCCGGGGGGCACCCCTGCCCGGCGAGGTCGCCTTCAAGCTCTACGACACCTACGGCTTCCCCTTGGACCTCACCGAGGACGCGCTCCGCGCCCAGGGCCGGAGCGTCGAGCGGGCCGGCTTCGATGCCGCCATGGCGCGCCAGCGCCAGGCCGCCCGCGCCGCCTGGAAGGGCTCGGGCGAGGCCGCGATCGCCCCGGTCTGGTTCGAGATCCGCGAGGAGCTGGGGGCCAGCGAGTTCCTGGGCTACGCCACCACCCGCGCCGAGGGGCGCTGCGTGGCACTCGTGCGGGACGGCGTCCGGGTCGAGCGCGCCGAGGCCGGCCAAGAAGTCTGGCTGGTCGCCAACCAGACCCCGTTCTACGGCGAGTCCGGCGGCCAGATCGGCGACACCGGCCTGTTGCGCAGCGCCGAGGCGCGCCTCGAGGTGCTCGACACCAAGCGGCAGCTGGGCGACCTCGTGGTCCACCGCTGCCGGGTCGAGGAGGGCCGGATCCGGGTCGGCGCCGACCTCGAGCTCAGGGTCGACGAGGGCCGCCGCGCCCGCCTGCGCCGCGCCCACTCCGCCACCCACCTCCTGCACGCCGCGCTGCGCCGCCATCTGGGCGCGCACGTGGCGCAGAAGGGCTCGCTCGTGGCGCCCGACCGGCTGCGCTTCGACTTCAGCCATCCGAAGCCGATGGCGGCCGAGGAGCTCGCCGTCGTCGAGCGCGAGGTCAACCACTACCTGCGCCGCAACGACCCCGTGGCGGTGCGGCTGATGGCCCGCGAGGAGGCGATCGCCTCGGGTGCCATGGCGCTGTTCGGCGAGAAGTACGGCGAGGAGGTGCGGGTCGTCTCGATGGGGGTCGAGGAGGACGGCCGACCCTACTCGGTCGAGCTGTGCGGCGGCACGCATGTGGCGCGCACCGGCGACATCGGCCTCGTCCGCCTCACGGGCGAGGCCGCGGTGGCCGCCGGCATCCGCCGGGTCGAGGCGGTCACGGGCGAGGCCGCCTTCGACGAGATGGCCGGCGGCCAGCGTCTCCTGGACGAGCTCGCGGGCCTCCTCAAGGTCGGCGTGCCCGACCTGCCGGCGCGCGTTTCGGCCCTGCTCGAGGACCGCCGGAGGCTCGAGCGCGAGCTGGCCGAGACCCGCCAGCGGCTGCTCACCGGGGCCGGTGCCGGCGCCCAGGGCGTGCGCGAGGTCGGAGGGCTCAAGCTCGCGGCGCGGGTGGTCGAGGGGGTGCCGGCCAAGGAGCTGCGCGGCACCGCCGACGCCCTCAAGAAGGAGCTCGGCTCGGGCGTCGTGGCGCTGGTGGCGGTCAACGACGGCAAGGCCGCGGTGGTGGTCAGCCTGACCCCGGACCTGGTCGGCCGGCTCGACGCGGTCAGCCTGGTGCGCGCCGGGGTCGCGGCGGTCGGCGGGCAGGGCGGCGGCGGGCGGCCCGACATGGCCCAGGCCGGCGGGCCGGACGCGGCCCGCGCCGGCGAGGCGCTCGCCGCGATCGAGCACGCCCTGGCCGGCGCCTGAGCGGCCGGGCCCCGGACAGCGCCGCCTCGACCCGTGCTGCTCGCGGGCCTGCCCGAGCCCTGGCGCGCCGGCTGGGCGCCGTTCGCCCGCTCGCTCGAGCGGGGTGCGGTCGGGCTCGGCCTGGCGCCGCTCGCGGGCTTCGCCGGCTGGCTCGCCGACGAGCTCGAGCTCGGGCGGACCGGCGCGCCGCCGATCGAGCAGGCGGTGGCCGCCGTGCTCGGCGGTCCGGTCGCGGCCGAGCCGCTGGCGGAGGGCCCGTTCGCCCGCCTGGTCCGGCTGGTCCCGGGATCCGTTGGCGGCCGTCGCCCGCGCGCGCTCCTGGTGGCGCCCTGCTCCGGCTATGCCGCCTCGGTGCTGGCCGAGCTCGCGGCGGCACTCATGGTGGGCGCCGAGCTGGCGGTGCTCGACTGGCGCGACGCCCGCCTCGTGCCGGCCACGGCCGGACCCTGGGGCGCGGCCGAACAGGCCGCCGAGGCCGGGGCGGCGGTGGCCCGCTACCGTCCCGACCTCGTGGTCGCGGTCTCGCAGGCGGGCGACGCGGCGTTGGCCGCGAGCCTCGCGGCGCGCGCCGCCGGCCCGGGCGGTCCGGCCGGGCTCGTGCTGCTCGGCACGCCGATGCTGCCCGAGCTGGCGCCGACCGCCCTGCAGCGGACCCTGGCGCTCGTGCCCGAGGCTACGCTCGCGGCCCTCTGCCTCGTGCGCGTCGCCGGCGGCTGGCCCGGCGCCGGCCGCCTCGTCTTCCCGGGCCGCCTCCAGCTCTCGACCGTGGCCGCCGCCGACCCCTGGGGCTACGGGGCGGTGCGGCTCGGCGCCTTGGCCGAGCGGCTGGACGGTCGGGCCGGTCCGCGCAGCCGGGCGATGGACGAGCTGCACGCGCTCCAGGACGTGCCGGGCGAACTCTGGCGCGACCTCGTGGCGCGGCTGCGCGCGGCGACGGCCTCCCTGCCCGAGGCGGCGCGTGCTGCGAGCCGCGGCCTCGCCCTCCTGACCGTCGAGGCGGAGGCCGACCAGCTCGTCGGCCGCGGCCAGACCCACGGGCTGCACGCGCGCTTGGCGCCCGGCCGGGTGCCGCGCGCCCGCCTGACCCTGCCCGGTGCTTCGCATCCGGACCTGTTCACCGGCCCGATCTTCCGCGCCCTCCTGGCGCCGCGGCTCCTGGGCTTCCTCGCCGCCCTGGCCGACCGGCCCCCCGGCTGATCAGCCGCGGCGGCGCGCCTTGGCGGTCGCGGCGGCCGGCTTGCGCTCCGGCCGCCAGACCCGGCCCTCGGCATCGAGCACGCCCTTGGTCAGGATCACGTTCGCCCAGGGCCGCCGCTCGAGCGTCGCCACGATCGCCACGCACTCGCGTGCGGTCTCGTAGAAGCGGAAGCGCTCGAGGCCGGCCACGGGCCAGCCGCCCGCCACCTCCTCGAGCATCGCCTTGAAGTCGGCGTGCGCCGGCTGCAGCCGGCCGGGCTCGCCGTCCGCCTCCATGAAGCGCGCCGGCGCCTCGACGAAGCCGTCGAGCGGCAGCACCGAGAGCACCGCCCGGCCGGTGCGCACCAGGTCCTGGTCGATGCGGACCGTGGGCGGACCCAGATGGAAGGCGGGGAAGTTGGCGTCCACGAGGGCGATCGTGTCGCCGTGGCCCATCTCGCGCAGCACGGCCAGGAGCTCGCCCGGGAGCAGCGGGTCGATGCCGATCAGCATGGGAGGTCTCCGGTGGGGTGGGCGTGCTTGACGGGCCCGGCCGCGCCGCCGGATGATCGAGCCTCGGCAGTCGCGGCTGCCGCGTCGGGCGGGCCATGGCGAAGAAGAAGGCGAAACGGGGCGACAAGCCGACGCGGACGGCGCGTTGGACGGTGCGCGGCGTGCCGCCACGGCTGCAGAAGGCGGCCGGCGACGCGGCCCGCGCCCAAGGGCTCACCCTCGGCCAGTGGCTCACCCGGCTGCTCGAGGAGGGCACGGCGCGCGACGCCCCGAACGGCGCCGGGCCGGCCACGAGCTGGGCCGAGGCGATCGAGGCGCGACTGGCCAGGCTGGAGGCGCGGCTCGGCGAGCCGCCGAGCGCGGACGACCCGCCGGGCTGACGCCGCGGCGCCGCTCAGCGGATCGCCTCGCGCCGGCGGGTGAGCTGGAGGGCTTGGCCCTTCCTGGCGCTGAGCGTGCCGCGGTTGACCCCGAGCCAGCCGATCTCGCCGAACAGCCGGCCGTATTCGATCTTCGGGCAGCGGTCCATGACCACCCGGCAGCCGGCCGCCTCGGCCCGCGCCGCCGCCTCCGGGTGGCGGACGCCGAGCTGCATCCAGACCACACCGACGCCCTTGGCGATCGCCGCCTCGACGACCGGCGGCACCTCCTCCGAGCGGCGGAAGATCTGCACCATGTCGGGCACCGAGGGGATGCTCGCGAGGTCCGGATGCACGGTCTCGCCCAGGAGCGTCCGGCCGGCGTAGCGCGGGTTGACCGGGATCACCCGGTAGCCCTTGCCCTGCAGGTAGAGCATGGCGAAGTAGGAGGGCCGCATCTCGTTGGTGGACGCGCCGACCATGGCGATGCTCTTCACGTCCAGGAGGATGCGACGCAGGTAGGCGTCGTCGTAGGGGAGGGGCTCGTCGGGCATCGGCGGGTCCGTGGCCGGTGGCGCCGGCCGCCCCGCACCTAGACCCACGGCGACCGCCGATCAAGCTCAGGGCCAGGGGCAGTGCGCCTGCTCGCCGCGCAGCCGGGCGGCGCGCTCGAGGCGACGGCGGCCGGCCTCGATCCGGCCGAGGCCCTCGAGCGTCCGGCCCCACTCCTCGAAGGCGCAGTGCAGCCGGCCGTCGAGCTGGGCGGCGGCGCGGAACGCCTCGATCGCCGCCTCGCCACGGCCGGCCCGCTCGAGCGCCATCCCGTGCTCGAACGCCACCCAGGCGTCGCCCCTGGCGTGCATCCGGGCCTCCGCGAGGCGCTCGGCGGCCTCGCCCGGCCGGCCCGCCTGGGCCAGCCGCCGCGCCCAGTCGCGGCGCACCTGCGGATCCCGGGGCCGCTCGGCGGCGAGCTCGGCGTAGCGCGCGAAGCCGCGGGCCGGGTCGAGCTCGAACAGGGTGTCGGCCTCGCGCAGCAGGACCTCGACCGACGGCCGGCCGAGCTCGCGGGCGAGCGCGAACTTGTCGACCGCCTCCTCGCGCAGCGTGCGCGCGGTGTCGGCGTCGTCCAGGCGTGCCGCGGCCCGGCGCAGCGCCTCGCCCCAGGTGCCGTAGGCGGCGATCCGGTCGGCGGGCTCGCACACGGCGAGGCAATGGGCGACCGCGTCGGCGACCTCCTGCAGCGCCCCCCAGGTCCGCTCGGGCGCGAGCCCGGCCGCGGGTCGCTCCAGCCCCTCGACCAGGAGGTCGATCGCGAGCGGCAGCGGGTCGACCGCCGGCAGGATGCGGCGCACGGCCTCGTCGAGCGCGGCCGCGAGCTGCTCGGGCGGCGCGGCCGCCGGCAGCGGCACCTCGATCGGCCCCTGGCTCGGGCGGGGCGGGACCAGCCGCAGCCGCAGCCGGTAGCCGCCCTCGACCCCGACGATCTCGCCCGCGATCCGGGTGTCGACCCGCCCGACCAGCTCCTCGACCATGCGCACGATCGTGGTCATCGACAGGCCCAGGGTCGGCACCTGGAAGTCGCCGGTGCGCCAGCCCATCGCCAGGCTCGGCCGCTCGGCCCGGAAATGCGCGGCCCGGGTCGCCCGGACGATCGCATCGACGAGCTGGCTCGCCAGCACCTCGCCCTTGAGGCCGCGCTCCTCGAGGCCGCGCGGCACCTCGAGCCGCTCGACCACGATCCCCTGGTGCCCGACCTCGCGCAGGATCGCGGCCGCGACCAGGGCGACCACGAGGAACACCGCGGCCGACAGGAGGAAGCCCCGGAGCGCGTCGAGCCAGCCGGGCAGACGTGCCAGGACGGCACCCAGCCGCCGCGCCGGCCCCGGCGGCGGCTCGGCCACGCTCGCCGCGACCGCCGCCGGCCGGAAGGCGGCACCGGCCTCCTCGAGCCCCTGCTGTGCCACCGGCCGCGCCTCGGCTCGTCGTCAGGAACCTCGAGTAGAGGCTTGCTCGGCCGGGGCGTCAACCTCGAAGCGTCGGTGCGACCGCCGGCGGGCGATCGGCGACGCTCCGCCGGCGCGGCTCAGGCGCCGCACCAGACCGGGCTGCGCCGCTCGAGGAAGGCGTCGATCCCCTCGGCGGCGTCGCGGGCGAGCATGTTCTCGGTCATCACCCGGGCGGTGTAGGCGTAGGCCTCGGCCACCGGCAGCTCGAGCTGGCGGTAGAAGGCCTCCTTGCCGATCTTGAGCGTCAGGGGCGACTTCGAGGCGATGGTCCGGGCCATCGCCTCGACCTCGGCGTCGAGCCGGTCCTCCGGCACCACCCGGTTGACGAGGCCCAGCCGCTCCGCCGTAGAGGCGTCCACGAGCTCGCCCAGGAGCAGCATCTCCATCGCCGCCTTGCGGCCGACGTTGCGGGCGAGCGCCACCATCGGCGTCGAGCAGAACAGGCCGATGTTGACACCCGGCGTGGCGAAGCGGGCGGTCGCGGCGGCGACCGCCAGATCGCAGGTGGCGACCAGCTGGCACCCGGCCGCGGTCGCGACGCCGTGGACCCGCGCGATCACCGGCTGCGGCAAGGCCAGGATCGCCTGCATCAGCCGCGCGCAGGTGGCGAAGGTGCGCTCGTAGAAGCTCCGCTCCGGGTGGGCGCGCAGCTCCTTGAGGTCGTGCCCGGCGCAGAAGCCGGGGCCGGCCCCGGCCAGCACCACGACGCGCACCGCGGGATCGCCGCGGACCGCCTCGAGGGCCCCGAGCAGCGCCTCCATGAGCGCGAGCGAGAGGGCGTTGCGGGCGCGCGGCCGGTCGAGCGTCAGCCAGGTGACGCCGGCCCGGTCCTCGCGCACCAGGATCGCCCCCTCGCCGTCCTGTGCCATGGCCGTCCCTCCCGCGGACGGCCCCGCTATAGCGCGCCGCCGCCGCGGCCGGCCAGCCCGTGCGGCCTCGGCCCCGGCTCCGTGGCGGCTCAGCCGGTGCCGCGGCAGCAGCCGCCGGCCTCGCCGAGCGGCGCGTCCGGGCGGGCCAGCGCCGCCACGCAGGCGCAGTCGTCGCGGTGCTCGTCGAGGAAGCGCTGCACGGCGTCGCGCACCACCTCGCTCAGCGAGCGCTGCAGCTGGGCGGCGACGATCCGCAGCCGCCGGTGGTCCTCCGGGGTGAGCCGGCAGCTCGCCCGGCTCGCGGGCTCGGCCGGCCGGGGCGGCACGCGGCCCTGGGACGGCGGCCGCAGGATCGGGTCGAGCAGCGGCGTGCCGTAGGTGTCCACGAGCGCCCGCGCCTCACCCTTGCGCGCCAGGAGATCGGCGGTCAGCCGCGCGGTCCTCATGCGACCTCCCCGAGCTCGACCGCGGGCTGGGCCTCCTCGCCCTCGATCTGCCGCCGTCCGAACCCGGACGGCACCGCCCGCCGCCGCAGGAACGCGTCGCGGTTGGCCATCTTGACGAGCCGCTCGCGCACGTAGCTCCACAGGGTGACGATCTCCTGCGCCGACTGGCTGTCGGGATGGGTCTCCATCACCGTCCGCCCGTCGATCATCGAGCTCGCCATGATCACCTTCTGCGCCACCAGGACCGGCGCCACGGTGCCGTGCTGCGAGAGGGCCACCGCGGCGTCGGTGGTGAGCCTCGAGCGGGCGTTGGCGCCGTTGACCACGAACACCACCGGTCGGCCGGCCCGTTCGGCGAGGTCGAGCGTGGCGCGCACCGCCCGCAGATCGTGCGGGCTCGGCCGGGTCGGCACGAGCAGGAGATCGGCGAAGTGCATGACCCGGGCGATGGCCGAGCTGGCGGCCGGCGGCGTGTCGATGAAGAGATAGCGGAAATTGCGCTCGCGCAGCCGGGCGATGTCGTCCTCGAGCGAGGCGAGCGTGGTGCGGGCGAAGTCGGGGCCGGGCAGCTCGCGGGCGTTCCACCAGGCGGCGAGCGAGCCCTGCGGGTCGCAGTCGACCAGGACCACCGGGCCGTCGCCGGCGAGGTGGGCCTGGACCGCGAGATGGCCCGAGAGGGTCGTCTTGCCGGAGCCGCCCTTCTGCGAGCAGATCGCGACGATTTGCATGGGTTGCGCTCCGTGGGCGCGGGGTTGCGGCGGCCGCGCCCGGGGTGGCCGATGGCGCCAGTCTGCCGCGCCCGCGTTAAGGGTTTGTTGATGCGCCGTGGTGAGCGTGCCTTCACCCTGCGGTCGGAGCGCGGCACCCTGCGGTCGGAGCGCGGTACCCTGCGGTCGGAGCGAGGCGGCCGAGGAGGCTTGGATGACGCGGGCCGGGATGACGGCGGCCGAGTTCGAGGCGCTGGCGCGCGAGGGCGTGCCCTATGTGGGGCAGCTCGGCTGCCGGGTGCGCCGCTTCGAGCCCGGCCGGGTCGAGGTCGAGCTGCCCTGGCAGGAGCTGCTGCTGCGGCCGGGCGGCACGGTCTGCGGCCCGGCGATGTTCGCGCTCGCCGACATCACCCTCTACGGCGTCGTGCTGTCGCTCGTGGGCCGGGTCGAGCTCGCGGTCACGACCGACCTCGCCATGCACTTCCTGAGCCGGCCGCGGCCGGGCGCGCTTGTGGGCGAGGGACGGATCCTCCGCCTCGGCACGCGGCTCGCGGTCGGCGAGGTGACGATCCGCGGCGTCGCCGGCCCGGAGCCGGTGGCGCACGCGGTCGGCACCTACGCCATCCCCGAGGCACGCGGCGAGCCGCCCGGGGGCCGCGCGGGGGCGTGAGGCCGTGGCCGCGCCGGCGCGCCGTTGACAGGTGCGGAGGCGGCGGCTAGGCACACGGGCCGTGCGCGGATCCGGGCGGGCTCCGCGAGGGTGGTTCATTGCCGTGGGGCGCCGGGCGCCGTCGCGGCGGTTCTGAGGCGGGGCGCGGACGGATGGCAACCTACTCGGCACGGCCGGTGGACATCGAGCGCGGCTGGTGCCTGATCGACGCCGACGGGCTGGTGCTCGGCCGGCTGGCGGCGCTCGTGGCGACGCGGCTGCGCGGCAAGCACAAGCCGATGTGGACCCCGCACATGGACTGCGGCGACCACGTCGTGGTGATCAACGCCGAGAAGGTGGCGCTCACGGGCCGCAAGCGGGCGCAGAAGGTCTACTACCGCCACACCGGCCACCCCGGCGGCATCAAGGAGGTGACAGCGGGCAAGCTGCTCGACGGCCGCTTCCCCGAGCGCGCGATCGAGCTGGCGGTCGGCCGGATGATGAGCCGCGGCCCGCTGCAGCGCACGGTGATGCGCAAGCTGCACGTCTACAAGGGCCCCGAGCATCCGCACGCGGCCCAGAAGCCGGTGCCGCTCGACGTCGCGGCGCTGAACCGCAAGAACAGCGTCCGCACCGCCGGCACCCTGGAGAGCGCGCATGGCTGAGACCGCCCGCTCGTTCGCCGACCTGGCGCGGCTGCGGCCGGCCCAGCCCGAGGCGGCCGAGACCGAGCGTCCGGAGCCGAAGCTCGACGCGCTCGGCCGCTCCTACGCCACCGGCCGGCGCAAGAACGCGGTCGCCCGCGTCTGGCTCAAGCCCGGCAGCGGCCGGTTCACCGTCAACGGCCGCGAGATGCCGCGCTACTTCGCGCGCCCGACCCTGCAGATGATCATCAACCAGGCGTTCGACGTGCTCGACCGCCGCACCCAGTACGACGTGCTCTGCACGGTCAAGGGCGGCGGCCTGTCCGGCCAGGCGGGCGCGGTGCGGCACGGCATCAGCCGCGCCCTCGTGGGCTTCGACCCGACGCTCCGCCCGGTGCTCAAGTCGGGCGGCTTCCTGACCCGCGACGACCGCGTGGTGGAGCGCAAGAAGTACGGCAAGCGCAAGGCGCGGCGCAGCTTCCAGTTCTCCAAGCGCTGAGCCGCCGGGAGGCGCCGCGGCGCCGGTCGGAGCGGCGGCCGGCCGGAAGCGGCGGTCGCGCCCGGGCCGGCTCGCCCGGCGGTCGGGAGGTGCGGCGTGCTCGTGGTGCTGGGCTCGATCAACGCCGACCTCGTGCTCGAGGTGGCGCGGCTGCCCGGGCCGGGCGAGACCGTGCTGTGCCCGGGCTGGCGCTTCGCGCACGGCGGCAAGGGCGCCAACCAGGCGACGGCGGCGGCGCGGCTCGGCGCCCGGGTGCGCTTCCTCGGCCGGATCGGCCCGGATCCCTGGGGACCGCTGCTGCGCCGGGGCCTCGTCGAGGCGGGCGTCGAGGTCGACCTCCTGGCCGCCTCGGAGCGCCCCTCGGGCACCGCGGTGATCGCGGTCGACCCGGCCGGTGAGAACCAGATCCTGGTGGCGAGCGGCGCCAATCTCGACGTCTCGCAGGACCAGCTCGACGGCGCCGGCCTCGGCCCGGGCACGACGCTCCTCTGCCAGAACGAGATCCCCCTCGAGGTGACCCTTCCGGCGCTCGTCCGGGCGCGCGCGGCCGGCGCCCGCACGATCCTGAACCTGGCGCCGGCAGCCGCACTCCCGCCCGGCGCGCTCGACCCCGTCGACCTCCTGGTCGTCAACCGGCACGAGGCCGCGACGCTCGCCGGGCGGGCCGGCGACCCGCTCGCGGCGGCACGGGCCTTGGCCGGCCCGGCGCGCACCTGCGTGCTGACGCTGGGCTCGGAGGGTGCGCTCGCGCTCGGCCCCGGGATCGCGCTCCGGGTTCCGGCGCTGCCCGTGCGCACCGTCGACACGACCGGCGCCGGCGACGCCTTCGTGGGCGCGCTCGCCGCCGAGCTGGACCAGGGCCGGCCGCTGCCCGAGGCGCTCGCCCGGGCGAGTGTGGCGGCCGGCATGGTCTGCGAGCATCTGGGCGCGCGCGAGGGCCAGCCCTCCGCGGCCGCGCTCGAGGCGCGTCTGGCCGGGCTCGGCCCGCCGGTCCCGATCGCGGGCCCGGGACGGGGTTGATCCGCGGCACCTCGCCGAGCGTAACCCGGTCGGGACGACGGGGGATGGCGAGGATGATGCGGCGAGCGCTCCTCGGCGGCGCGGCGGCGAGCCTCCTGGCACCGACAGCAGGTGCCGCGCCGGCATCGGCGATCGAGTTCCAGGTGCTGCGCAACGGCCGCGACATCGGCCGCCATCGCCTGGCCTTCCGGCGCGACGGCCAGGACCTCGTCTGCGCGATCGAGGTCGAGCTCCGGGTCGGCTTCGGGCCGTTGACCTTCTACCGCTACCGCCACGAGAACCGCGAACGGTGGCGGGCCGGCCGCTTCGTGGGCTTCGCGAGCCTCACCGACGACAACGGCACGCGGCTCGCCGTCCGGGCCGAGCGGACCGCCGAGGGGATCGCCGTCGAGGGGGTCGAGGGTGCCTTCACCGCCCCGGCGGAGGCCTGGCCCACGACCTACTGGTACGCCGGCTTCCTCGACCGAAGCGTCTGGGTCGACACCCAGTTCGGCCGGCTGCGCCGCTCGCGGGTGGTGCCGGCCGGCACCGACCGCGTGCCCGTGGGCGGCGGCGAGGTCCTGGCCGAGCGGGTGCGGCTCGAGGGCGAGCTCGCGCTCGAGCTCTGGTACCACGCCGGCCGCTGGGTCGGCCTCGCCGCCGCGCTGCCGGACGGTTCGGCGCTCTCCTACCGCCTCCTGACCGAGCCGGCGCCGGCGCTGGCCGCGGCCGGGTGAGCACGCTCCGCTACCTGTTCGCCGACCATCTGAGCCACGCGATCGCGAGCCTGCGCGATCTCGACCCGGCGCGCGACGTGGTGCTGCTGACCGAGGTCGCGGCCGAATGCACCCACGTGCCGCACCATCCGAAGAAGATCGCCTTCCTGCTCTCGGCGATGCGGCACTTCTCGGCCGAGCTCGCGGCGCGCGGCGTGCGCGTCGAGCATGTGCGGCTCGACGATCCGGCCAACAGCCAGAGCTTCGCGGGCGAGATCCGCCGTGCCGTGGCGCGCCACCGGCCGGCCCGGATCGTCGTCGCCGAGCCCGGCGAGTGGCGCGTGCAGGAGGAGGTGCGGGGCTGGGAGCGGGCGCTCGGGATCCCGGTCGAGATCCGCCCCGACGACCGCTTCCTGTGCTCGCGCGAGGCCTTCGCCGCCTGGGCGGCCGGCCGCCGCGGGCTGCGCATGGAGCCGTTCTACCGCTGGATGCGGCAGCGGACCGGCCTCCTGATGGAGGCGGACGGCGAGCCCGCCGGCGGCCGCTGGAACTTCGACGCGGACAACCGCAAGCGCGCGCCCGACGGGCTCGTCTTCCCGCGGCCGGCCGGGTTCGAGCCGGACGCGATCACGCGCGAGGTGCTGGACCTCGTGCGCGCCCGCTTCTCCGGCCATTTCGGCGAGCTCCTGCCGTTCCGCTTCGCGGTCACGGCGGCGCAGGCGGAGCAGGCGCTCGACCACTTCCTCGAGGTCGCCCTGCCCAGCTTCGGCGACTATCAGGACGCGATGCGGGCGGACGAGGCCTGGTTGTTCCACAGCGCCCTCTCGCCCTACCTCAATGCCGGGCTCCTGCTGCCGGGCGAGGTCTGCCGCCGGGTCGAGGCCGAGTGGCGCGCCGGCCGGGCGCCACTCAACAGCGCCGAGGGCTTCCTCCGCCAGATCCTGGGTTGGCGCGAATATGCGCGCGGCGTCTACTGGCTCCTCATGCCCGGCTACGCTGAGCGCAACGGGCTCGGAGCCGACCGGCCGCTGCCGGACTTCTACTGGACCGGCGAGACCGACATGGCGTGCGTGCGCCAGGCGGTCGAGCAGACCCGGCGCGAGGCGCTCTCCCACCACATCCAGCGGCTCATGGTGACCGGCAACCTGGCGCTCCTCCTGGGTGTGCGGCCGGAGGAGCTCTGCCGGTGGTACCTCGCGGTCTACGCCGACGCCTTCGAGTGGGTCGAACTGCCCAACACGCTCGGCATGGCGCTGCATGCCGACGGCGGGGTGATGGGCTCGAAGCCCTACGCCGCCTCGGGCGCCTACATCGACCGGATGAGCGATCTGTGCCGCGGCTGCCGCTACGACGTGCGCCGCAAGAACGGTCCCGAGGCCTGCCCGTTCAACTATCTCTACTGGGACTTCCTGATCGCCCGGCGGCCCCGGCTCGGCCGCAATCCGAGGCTGGCCCAGCCCTACCGCACCCTCGACCGGCTGCCGGCCGAGCGGGTGACGGCGATCCGCGCCGATGCCGCGGCCTTCCGCGCCGCGATCGGGCTCGAGGCCGGGCCGGAAGCACCGCTCACTCCGCCGCCGCCAGGAGCGCTCCCTCGGCCGCCGCGCTCGCCCGGCTCGCCCGGGTCGCCGTCTTCGTGAACAGGATCACGACCTCGCCGACCTTGAGGCCGAACTTGCGGAAGGTCGAGCGGTTGAGCATCGTCCGGTCGTCCTGCAGGAGCATCCAGTCGTCGACCGCGAACGACCAGCGGCCGCCGCCCACCGGCAGGGTGAAGGTGTAGCGCCAGTTGGCGGCGCGGCCGACCGCCACGCCCGTGGCCGTGCCGACCAGATCGGCGGCCTCGCCCTCGTAGCGGCCGGGTGCGACGCGGCGGATGGTCCAGCGGCGCTGCTCGCGCTCGCCGTCCTGGTAGTGGAACTCCTCCTCGAGGACGAGCGTGTCGCCCTCGACCCGGCCCTCGATGTCGACCCGGAACTCGCGGCGGATGCGGCCGAACAGGTCCTGGAAGAAGCCGTGGCCGCGGGTCTGCCCGGCGAAGAACTCCTCGGGCAGGAAGCGCGGCTCGGTCCCGGCGAAGTCCTCGGGCGTCATGGGCGAGCATCCTCCGGTGGCGAGCAGCGTCAGCAGGAGGATGATACGCAGCGCCGCGCCGATCCGATCGCGCCGCCGGGGCGTGCCAGATACCGCCGCGCGGCGCCGCTCAGCCATGCTCGAGGCGGACCTGGCGGACGTCGATCGAGCCGGTCCGGAAGCCGGTCTCGCAGTAGGCCAGATAGTAGCGCCACAGCCGCCGGAAGCGCTCGTCGAGGCCCTGCCCGCGCAGCTCCGACCAAGCCGCCTCGAAGCGCTGCCGCCAGAGCCGGAGCGTGCGCGCATAGTCGGCTCCGAAGCAGCGCAGCGCCGTCGGCCGCAGCCCGGCCCGGCGGTACTGCTCGGCGAGCGCCCCCGGGCTCGGCAGCATGCCGCCCGGGAAGACGTGGGTCTGGATGAAGTCGGGGTTGGCGCGGTAGCGCTCGAACCAGGACTCGGCGATCGTGATCACCTGCAGCCCGGCGATCCCGCCCGGCGCCAGCCGCGCCCGCAGCCGGTCGAAGAACACGGGCCAATAGGCCTCGCCCACGGCCTCGAACATCTCGATCGAGGCGATCCGGTCGAAGCTGCCGCGGGTGTCGCGATAATCCTCGAGGCGGATCTCGACCCGCTCGGCGAGCCCCGCCTCCTGCACCCTGCGGCGGGCCAGCTCGGCCTGCGCCGGCGAGATGGTGAGGCTGGTCACCCGGCATCCGTGCTCGCGCGCCGCCAGGATCGCGAAGCCGCCCCAGCCGCTGCCGATCTCGAGCAGCCGCTGCCCGGGCCGCAGCTCGATCATCCGCGCGAGGTGGCGGCACTTGGCGAGCTGGGCCCGCTCGAGATCCTCCTCGCCGTCCTCGAACAGGGCCGCGGAGTAGAGCATGGTCGGGTCGAGCCAGGCGGCGAAGAAGGCGTTGCCGAGGTCGTAGTGGGCCTTGATGTTGCGCCGCGCGCCGAGCCGGCTGTTGGTCCGGAGCGCGTGGCGCAGCCGGCGCAGCAGGGTCAGGGCGCCGCTGCCGTAGTAGCCGCGGCCGAAGGCCTCGGTGTTGCGGTCGAACAGTTCGAGCAGCGCCACGAGGTCGGGGCTGTCCCACTCGCCCGCCAGGTAGCTCTCGGCGAAGCCGACGCTGCCGCCGAGCAGCGTGCGCAGCGCCAGCCGCGGGCTCGCCACGTGCAGCTCGGCCTCCTGCCCGGGCAGCTCGCCGCGCAGGAGGCGGACGCTGCCGTCCGGGAGCACGAGGCGCAGGCTGCCCTGGCGGAGACCGTGCATCCGCCCGGCCAGACGGCGCAGGAGCCAAGTGCCGCGGCCGGTGGCTGGGCCGGCGGCGAGCGGATCGCGGGGGGAGCTGAGCGAGAGTCGGTCCATCGGTGTCGAGATCCCGGCCGAATCGATCAGGACGCGCGCCGCGGGCTCTCGGGCTCGACCCCGCGTGGAAAATAGCGGGCTCCCTTGAGCCACAGCCGCGCCGCCTCCCAATGAATGCCCAGGATCACCTTGAACGTCATCAGCGGGTTGGCGAGCAGGCAGGCGAGGAGGTTGCGGTCGTCGAGCGGCCGCCGCTCGCCGGTGTGGCTCGCGACCAGGAGGAGCCCCTCGGGAACGGTCTCGCGGATCGCGAAGGCCAGCCGCTCGCCGGGCTGCTTGAAGCGGAAGGCGTACCAGGCGCGCATGCCGATGAAGGGCGAGACGTAGAAGCCCTTGGCGCAGCCCTGGGCGAGCGGGAGGTCGCGGTCGGCCGCGGTCCGCGGCTCGGCCGGGAGTACGTAGCAGGTCTGCTCGCCGAAGGTGTTCTTGACCTCGTAGATCACCGCCACGAGGCGGTCGTCGTCGTGGCAGAAATAGATGCTCAAGGGGTTGAACACGTAGCCCAGGATCCGCGGGAAGCAGAGCAGCAGGATCCGCGGCCGGGCCGGCTCGATGCCCTGCTCGGCCAGCCGTGCCAGCACCCAGGGCCGGAGCGGCGAGCCGTCGCGCGGGCCGTGGTCGCGGGCGCGGAACGAGAGCAGCCCGGGCCGCTCGATCGCGAGCAGGCGGAGCCGCCGGCCGATCAGATCGAGCTCGTCGAGGTCGAGATAGAGCGAGAACACGCGGTAGACGAAGCGGTGCGCGAAGGGCAGCCGGCGGTGGTGCATGATCCGGCCGCGATAGAGGCAGGAGCGGAGCGCGCTCACGCCACCCGGGCCTCGGCCGGGCGGGGGGACGGCGCCGCCGCCGCCGGCACCCAGGGCGGCTGCACGCCGAGCGCCGCCGCCGCCTCGATCGCCGAGCGCAGGCCGTCCTCGTGGAAGCCCCACCCCAGCCAGGCGCCGGCATAGTCGACGCCGCCGCGGCCGCGGATGCGCGGCATCCGCGCCTGCGCCGCGAGCGCCGGAGCGTCCAGGATCGGATGGGCGTAGTCGAAGCTGCCGTGCACGAGTTCGGGCCGCGGCGCCCGGCCCGGGTTGAGCGAGACGAACAGGGGCACCTCGGGGTCGAGCCCCTGCAGCCGGTTCATCCAGTAGGTGACGCTCGCCGGCGCGTCGGCCGGGCGGTCGGCCCCGGCCAGGTAGTTCCAGCTGGCCCAGCAGCGGCGGCGGCGCGGCATCAGCGCCGGGTCGCTGTGCAGCACCGCGCGGTTGGGCTGGAAGCGGATCCGGCCGAGGATCGAGCGCTCCTCGGCGTCGGCGTCCTCGAGCAGGGCGAGCGCCTGGTCGGCGTGGCAGGCGAGCACCACGCGGTCGAACCGCTCGCAACCCTGCCCGGCGACCCGGACCGCGACGCCCAGGGGATCGCGGCGCACGCCCAGGACGGCGGCACCCAGCCGGAGCCGGCCGCGCAGCGGTGCCGTCATCGCCGCCACGTAGCGGCGCGAGCCGCCGCTCACGGTGCGCCAGCGATGGTGCCCGCGCACGCCGAGGAGCTGGTGGTTGGCGAAGAAGCGCAGGAGGCTGCGGGCGGGGACGTCGAGGATGCTCGAAGGCGGCGCCGACCAGATCGCCGCCGCCATCGGCACGAGGTAGCCCCAGACCAGCGCCGGGCCGAGCCGGGCGCGGGCGAGGAACTCGGCCATCGAGGAGCCGTCCTCGGGGGTGCGGGCGAGGAAGCGATGAGCCGCCCGGTTGAACCGCGGGATGTCGCGCAGGAGACCCAGGAAGCGCGGCCGCAGCAGGTTGCCGGGTTGGCCGAGCAGGCCGCCGAGCGAGTGGCCGGCATATTCGAGCCGGCCGTCCTCGAGGCTCGCCGCGAACGACATGTCGCTCCAGCGGGTCGGCACGCCGAGTGCTGCGAACAGCCGCGTCAGGTTCGGGTAGGTGGGCTCGTTGTAGACGATGAAACCGGTGTCGACCGGGATGCTGCGGTCGGCCAGCTGCACCTCGACGGTGTGGCTGTGGCCGCCCGGGCGCGGCTCGGCCTCGAACAGGGTCACCTCGTGACGGCGGTGCAGGAGCCAGGCGGTGGCGAGGCCGCCGATGCCGCTGCCGACGATCGCGATCCGCAAGAGACCTCCTGCGCCACGACCGGGTGCGCCCGCCGGCTCCGGGGGAGAATGAGCCGGCGGGCGCGGTGCCGGTCGGCCGACAGCCGTCACGACGCCTGCTGGTACGGCGGCACGGCGCCGGCAGATCACCGGCCCTTCCGCCGTCGCCCGGGCTCAGGTGCGGCTGCCGCGCTGGAACGGCGCGAAGCGCACCGGCAGGACCTTGCGGACCGCGAGCGTGTCGCCCGGGCCGCGCACCACCAGGGTCAGGTGCTGGACCCCGTCGGCCGGGCCGAGCGGCAGCACCAAGCGGCCGCCGGGCGCGAGCTGGGCCAGGAGCGGCGGCGGCAGATGGTCGACCGCCTCCTTGACCAGGATCGCCGCGAACGGCGCCCGCTCGGGCCAGCCGTCGTAGCCGTCGCCCAGGCGCAGCGCGACCGCGCCGGGCACGAGCTCGTCGAGCAACCGCCGCGCCACGGCCACGAGCTCGGGCAGGACCTCGACGCTCGCCACCCGGGCCCCGAGCCGGGCGAGCAGTGCTGCCTGGTAGCCGGTGTCGGTGCCGGTCTCGAGCACCGCGTCGCCCGGCTGCACCGCTGCCAGGTGCAGCATCAGGGCGGTGAGGAAGGGTGCCGCCAGGTTCTGCTCGGGGTGGACCGGCAGCGGCCCCGGCCCGTAGGCGCGGCCGCGCAGCGCCGCCGGGACGAAGCGGTCGCGCGGCACCGTCCGCATCGCCTCGAGCACGCGCGGATCGAGCACCGGCACCGCGGTCAGGGCGGCGCTCGCCGCCGCCTCGGCCTCGATCTGCTCGACCATCCGGGCGCGCGCCGCGGCCGGGTCGGGCGCGGGCGCGGCCGGGGCCGCGAGCAGCGATCCGGCGAGCAGGAGCTCGGCGAGCAGGAGCCCGACCATGGCCAAGCCTCCGCGCAGCAGCCGCCGGAGGGAGGCCCGGGGCTCAGGCACCGAGCGCCATCCGGTCGGCCGCCAGCATGGCCTCGAGCTGCTCGGCTGTCAGCGGCCGGGCGAACAGGTAGCCCTGCGCCTCGTCGCAGCCCTCGCGCAGGAGGAAGTCGCGCTGGGCGGTGGTCTCGACGCCCTCGGCCAGGACCTTGAGGCCCAGGGTCTTGCCCAGGCTGATGATGGTCCGGGCGATGGCCGCGTCGTCGGGGTCGTCGGGCAGTCCGGTCACGAACGAGCGGTCGATCTTGATCTTGTCGAGCGGGAACCGCTTCAGGTAGCTCAAGGAGGAGTAGCCGGTGCCGAAATCGTCGAGCGCCAGCCCGACGCCCAAGGCGTGCAGGGCCTCGAGGGTGGCGGTGGCGCCGTGGCGGTCGCGCATCAGCGTGCCCTCGGTGATCTCGAGCTCGAGCGCCTCGGCCGGCAGGCCGGTGGCGCGCAGCACCCGGGCGACCGATTCGACCAGGTCCTGGTAGGCGAACTGGGCCGGCGACAGGTTGACCGCGACGCGGCCGAGCGGCAGGCCGGCGGCGCGCCAGCGGGCGGCCCGGGCGCAGGCCTCCTCGAGCACGAACTCGCCGAGCTCGAGGATCTGCGAGGTGTCCTCGGCGACCGCGATGAAGCGGTCCGGCGGGACCTGGCCGAGTTCGGGGTCGCGCCAGCGCACCAGCGCCTCGACGCCGACGAGCCGGCCGCTGCGCAGCGCCAGCTGCGGCTGGAAGGCCAGCTGCAGGGCGCGGCTCTCGAGCGCCACCCGCAGCCGCGCCTCGATCAGCTTGCGCTCGCGCAGCCGCGCGTTGAGCTCCGGGGAGAAGAAGCGGAAGACGCCGCGACCGGCCGACTTGGCGGCGTAGAGGGCGATGTCGGCCTGGCGCAGGAGGTCGCCCGGGCCGAGCCCGGCGTCGGCCGACAGGGCGATGCCGAGCGAGGCCGAGGAGAACACCTCCTTGCCGGCGATCCGGAACGGCAGGGCGAGCGTGGCGAGCGCCCGGCCGGCCAGGGCCGCCGCCTGCTCCGGCCCGTCGACCTCGTGCTGGAGCAGGGCGAACTCGTCGCCGCCGAGCCGCGCCACGAGGTCGGCGCCCTGGACCAGCCCGGACAGCCGGCCCGCCGCCTGGCGCAGGAGCTCGTCGCCGGCCTCGTGCCCGAGCGTGTCGTTCAGGCCCTTGAAGTCGTTGAGGTCGAGGCAGTGCAGCGCCAGGGTGCGGCCGCGCGCCGCGGCCGCCGCCACCGCCGCGGCCAGCCGCTCGTCGAACAGCAGCCGGTTGGGCAGGCCGGTCAGGTAGTCGTGCAGCGCCAGATGGCGCATGCGACCCTCGGCCTCGACCCGCTCGGTGACGTCCTGCACCGTGCCGAGCACCGCGACCGGGCCGCCCTCCTCGGCCCGCTCGAGCTCGGCCTCGAGGCTCAGATGCCGGATCGCCCCGTCGAGCCGGCGGACCCGCAGCACGAGGCTCGCCCGCCCGCGCCGCTCGGCCGCCAGCCGGGCGAGCGGACGCAGCCGCGGCCGGTCCTCGGCCAGGACCGCGCGCAGCACCGCGCGCAGCGCCAGGGGTCCGGCCCGGGCCGGCCGGCCGAGCAGCCGGAACATCTCCTCCGAGCCCTCGAGCCGCGCCGCACCCGGCACCCAGCGCCACGAGCCGAGCCGGGCGATCGCCTGCGAGCGCTTGAGGCTCGCCTCGCTGCGCCGGAGCCGGGTGACCATGCGGTGCCGCTCGGTCACGTCCTCGGCGAGCGTCAGGAGGTAGCGGCAGGCGCGCTCGCCGTCGGGCACCGCCACCTTGCGCACCCGGTGCCAGCGGCGGCCGCCCGGCGCCTCGAGCGCCACCTCCTCGTCGACCGGCAGCTCCGGCGCCGCCCGGACCCGGTCGTCGAGCGCCCGCAACGCCGCGGCCACGGCGCCGGCGGGGCTCGCGAGGAGCCCGCTTCGGCCCGGCGGGTTGGTCAGCAGCACCGCCCCGTCGGAGGCGTCGGTCACGGTCAGCGGCCAGGGCAGGTGCTGGACGATCGTGTCGAGGAAGGCGCGGCTGCGGGCGAGCTGCGCCTCGGCCACCATCCGCGCGGTCACGTCGTAGTGCAGCGCGAGCACGTGGCCGGGGGCGCCGTCCTCGCCGGGCACCAGGACCTCGAGGGTGCGCAGCCAGCGCTGCCCGGCGGCGCCGTCGATCGGCTCGGTGCGGTCGGCGACCGCCCGCCGGCCGGCCACGAGCTCGGCCTCGTGGGCCCGCCGGGTGCCGGCGTCGCCGAGCCGGAGCCCGTCGATCGGGCGGCCGAGGATCGCCTCCGCCGGCAGGTCCAGGAAGCGGCAGAAGGACGGGTTGACCCGCACCAGCCGGCCGCCCGCCAGCTCGCGCACCGCGAGCATCGCCGGCATGGTGTCGAACAGCGCATCCAGGAAGCGGTTGGCGCGGGCCAGCGCCTGCTCGATCGCCACCTCGTGGCTGACGTCGAGGTTGAAGGTGAGGATGTAGCGCGGCCGCCCCTCGCGGTCCGGCACGACGAGCTTGCGCGAGAAGAACCAGCGGGTCTCGCCGCCCAGCTGGCGCGGCAGCCGCCGGTCGACGGTGGCCCCCGGGGTCGCGAGCAGGCGGGTCTCGGCCTCGTCGATCCGGGCCGCCAGATCGGCCTCGTAGAGATCGCCCGCCGAGCGGCCGATCAGATAGTGGGCCGGCTGGTCGAGGACCACCCGGTCGGTGCCGGTGGCGAACAGGAAGCGCCGGGTGGCCGCGTCCTTGAGCGAGATGAAGCCCGGCATGTAGTCGAGGATGGTCTGCACGAGGGCGCCGTCGACGGCGATGCCGTCGGCCGTGCGCAGCCGCTCGGTGATGTCGTCGGCCACGAGCAGCAGCGCCTCGGGCGGCGCGCCGAGCGGGATCCGGTGCAGCCGCAGGATGCGCTTGCGGCCGCCACCCAGGTCCTGGACGTGGTCGACACAGCCGACCGCCTCGCCGGCCAGCGCGCGACGGTCGAAGCTCGCGAGCTCGCCGGGCGGCAGCCCGGGCAGATCGTCGAGGAGCGGCCGCCCGCGGGCCGCCTCCGGCTCGACCCCGGCGATCCGCGCCATGCCCGCATCGCAGGCGATCGCGCGGCGCTCGCGGTCGAGCAGCGCCCAGGCGAGCGGCAGCCGCTCGAGCAGCGGGCCGTAGCGCCCGAGCGGGTCGCCGACCGGCGCCGGCCCGCTCGCCTCGGGGCGCAGCACCAGCACCCCGCCGGCAGCCGTGGGTGCGTAGCGGGCGCGGGCCGGGCCGCCGCCGCGCAGCCGCAGCCGGCCCTCGAACGGACGGCCGCGGCGCCGCGCCCGGGCGAGCGCGCGGGCGGCGCGGT
>CAZDFD010000073.1:0-23252 GCA_964504655.1 uncultured Geminicoccaceae bacterium | reverse complement strand
TGCCCGACGTCTTCGTCACCTGCGACGTCTGCAAGGGCAAGCGCTTCAACCGCGAGACGCTCGAGGTGACCTACCGCGGCAAGTCGATCGCGGACGTGCTCGACATGACCGTCGACAGCGCCGTCGAGTTCTTCGAGGGCGTCCCGGCCGTCCGCCACAAGTGCTTGACCCTGCAGAAGGTCGGCCTCGGCTACATCCATCTGGGCCAGCAGGCGACGACGCTCTCCGGCGGCGAGGCGCAGCGGGTCAAGCTCGCCAAGGAGCTGTCGCGGCGGGCCACCGGCCAGACCGTCTACATCCTGGACGAGCCCACCACCGGGCTGCATTTCGAGGACGTCAGGAAGCTCCTCGAGGTGCTGCACGCGCTCGTGGACCAGGGCAACACGGTGATCGTGATCGAGCACAATCTCGAGGTCATCAAGACCGCCGACTGGATCCTCGACCTCGGGCCCGAGGGCGGCGACGGCGGCGGGCGGATCGTCGCCGAAGGCCCGCCCGAGCTGGTCGCGGGCGTGCCGGAGAGCCACACCGGTCGCTATCTGGCCGAGCATCTCCCCGAGCTGCGCCCCGCCCGGCGCCGCGGGCGGGCTTGAGGCCGCGGACGCCGCCCGGCGGGCCTGCTAGGATCCGAACGAGGAGGTGGCGATGGCGACGGTGACCGCCCGTGCCCGCCGGACGGAAGCGGGCTACGACGACGACTTCTACGCTTGGTGCCTCGACCAGGCCCGGGCGCTGCGCCGGCTCGCCGCCTCGCACGCGGCGCTCACCGAGCCGCTCGACCTCGAGAACCTCGCCGAGGAGATCGAGAGCTTGGGCAAGAGCCTGCTGCGCGAGCTCGGCTCGCGCTATCGGGTCCTTCTCCTGCACCTGCTGACATGGCGCCACCAGCCGGCGCTTCGGACACCGAGCTGGCGTTCGACGATCCGCACCCAACGACGCGAGATCGCAGATCTCCTGGAACAGAGCCCGAGCCTTCGCCGACGACGCGGCGAGCGGGTCGCCAAGGCCTACGCGATCGCGCGCGAGCTCGCCGCGGACGAGACCGGGCTGCCGATCGAGACGTTTCCCGAGACCTGCCCGTTCACGCTCGAGCAGGTGGAGGATCCGGACTTCCTGCCCTGAGCCGGACGGATTGGCCGCCCGCGGCGGCGCGAAGCGGCCCTTGGCGGGGCGGTGCCGAACGCGAGGCTGGGCTCCCCCGGAGGAGCCCGAAGCCGTGACCCGCGCCCCCGCCGCCCGCGACCTCGCAAGCTGGAGCCCCTGCCCCACACCGCCGCGCACGGCGATGCGCGGCCGCTTCTGCCGGCTCGAGCCGGTCGATCCGGGCCGGCACGGCGCAGCGCTGTTCGCAGCCGCCCAGGGACCCGGCGCCGACCCCGGGCTCTGGGACTGGATGGCGGTCGGGCCGTTCGCGGGCGAGGCGGCGTTCCGGGCCTGGCTCGACCCGCTGCCGGCCTCCGACGATCCGCTCTTCTTCGCGATCCTGACCGAGCTCGACGGCGTCGCGCGCGGCATGGCGAGCTTCATGCGGATCACGCCGGCGCACGGGGTGATCGAGATCGGCAACATCTGGCTGGGCACCGGTCTGCAGCGCAGCCCCGCCGCCACCGAGGCGATGCACCTGCTCGCCCAAAGGACCTTCGCCGAGCTCGGCTACCGGCGGCTCGAGTGGAAGTGCGACGCCAGGAACGCCCGCTCGATCCGCGCCGCGCTGCGCCTCGGCTTCTCCTTCGAGGGGATCTTCCGCCAGCACATGGTGATCAAGGGCAGGAACCGCGACACCGCCTGGTTCGCGCTCCTCGACCGCGACTGGCCGCGGGTCGACGCGGCCTTCCGGGCCTGGCTCGACCCGGCGAACCAGGGCCCGGACGGCCGTCAGCGACTGCGGCTCGAGGAGATCCGCGCGAGCCTCGCGGGCCCGGCGTGAGCCCGGGTTCGGGCGGCCGCGGCGCCGCCCTGGCGGTACCGCTCCTGGGCGTGCTCTGGGGGCTCAACTGGCCGGCGGTGCGGCTGTGCCTGGTCGAGATCCCACCCTGGACGCTCCGGACCACCGGGATGGCCGCGGCCGGGCTCTGCCTGCTCGCAGCAGCGCGTCTCGCGGGCCGGCCGCTCGCCGTGCCGCGCCGGCACCGGGGCCGGCTCGTGGCCGGCGGCCTCCTGACGCTCGCCGCCTTCAACGTGCTCCTGGCCTTCGCCCAGCTGCATGCCGCCACCTCGCGGGCGGCGATCGTGGCCTTCACCATGCCGGTCTGGACCGCCCTCCTCGCCTGGCCCGTGCTCGGCGAGCGCCCCGACCGGCGACGGCTGCTCGGCCTCGGCCTCGGCCTCGCCGGGCTCCTGGCGCTGGGCCTGCCGCTCTGGCGCGCCGAGGCGCTGACGATCGGCCTGCTCTGGGCGCTCCTCGGCGGGATGAGCTGGGCCGCCGGCACGGTGCTCGCCAAGCGCTGGCCGGTCGACGCCCCGGCCCTGCCGGTCGCCGCCTGGCAGCTCCTGGTGGGCGCCGCCGGCGCTGGCCTCGGCATGCTCGCCTTCGAGGGCCTGCCGCGACCCGGCCCGCTCCTGCCGGTGACCCTGGCGGCGCTCGCCTACCACGTGCTGCTCGCCCAGGCGCTCGCCTACCTCCTGTGGTTCGCGATCCTGCCGCGCCTGCCGGCCGGTGCCCTGACGCTCGGCACCCTGCTCGTGCCCGCGGTGGGCGTGCTCGGCGCCGCGGCGCTCTTGGGCGAGCGGCCGACCGCGGCCGATCTCGCGGGGCTCGTGCTGGTGATCGCCGCCGCCGCCACCATCCTCCTGCCGCCGGCCCGCACGCGCCCGTGATCCGCGACACAGCGTCGCGCGCCGCTCCGTCCCATGCTCCCTCCCGACCAGACGGAGGGGTGTCATGACGGGAGACGAGCTGCAGGTGCACCGGCCCGGCCAGGCGCTGGCGGGCTGGCTCGTGGTGGCCGCGCTGTTCCTCGTCCTGGGGCTTGTCTGAGCCCACCGGGGCGGACGATCCTCGTTCCCGCGAGGGGGCGAGGATCGCATGCCCGAGGACGGGTTCGCGACGCGGAGCCTGCCCGAGGCGGCCGACACGACCGCTCCGGACGGCTCGGAGATCCGGCTGCTGCCGCGGCTGCGCGGCGGCAGCATGGTGCATGCGCGGCTGCCGCCCGGCGCCACCTCCAAGGCGGTCGTGCACCGGACGGTCGAGGAGCTCTGGTACGTCGTCGCCGGCCAGGGCCGGATGTGGCGCCGGCAGGGCGAGCGGGAGGAGACCGTGCGGCTCATCCCGGGTGTGGCCTTGAGCATCCCCGTCGGCACGGCGTTCCAGTTCCGCAACGACGGAACCGGTCCGCTCGAGATCGTCTTGGTGACGATGCCACCCTGGCCCGGGGCCGAGGAGGCGCTGCCCGCCGCGGGCCCGTGGCCTCCCGGCTAGGACGCCTTCCGCCGTCTCAGACCAGGAGCAGGTTGCTCGCCAGCGCCAGGGCGAGCGAGCCGCCGACGAGACCGGCCAGGATGAGCCGCTCCTTGAGCTGCCGACGGATGCGGGCCGATCGCGCCATGGCCGGTCTCCGATGCGAGGCGTCGGGGCCGCCGGCCCGCGACGAGCGCATCTTGCGGGGCGCTTGGTTTCCAGGAGATGACGCCGATCACACCCGATGTTGCGGGCGTGTCGAAGGTGGCGCCGGAGCATATCGGGAGGCGCAGGCTGTTGCCCTGGTCGGCGTCTCCGCCACCTCTCGCGCGGTCGCTCGGCGTCGCCTATCTCAGGGGCTGTTCGCGGCAGCCATGGGCTGGTCGCCGAGGGCGATTGGTGGACGCACGGCGATCTGCCGCCTTGAGGGTGGGGTCATGGACATCAAGGAAGCGATCCGCCTCGCCAAGCAGCACTTCGCCCAGGTGTTCGCGGAGGAGTCGCCGCACGACGTCGGCCTCGAGGAATGCGATACCGATGAGAGCGGGCGCCAGCGGATCACCTTGAGCTTTTCGCGACCGCAGACCGCCGGCGGCCTCTTCACTCGCTACTACAAGGTGATCACACTCAATCCGGATGGCTCGCTCCACTCGATCAAGAGTCGCGAGCTGGTGGGGTGACATCGAGGCGCCTTCTGCTCGACTCCAATCTGCTCGCCCTGTGGGTCGTCGGGTCGGAGAATCTCGAGCTGGTCCGGCATCACAAGCGAGTGAAGAGCTTCACGAAGCGGGATTACCATCGGCTCGCCGACCTTCTCCGTGGCTACGAGATCGTGTGCGTCACGCCGCACGTCCTCGCGGAGACCAGCAACCTGCTCCGCTCGGGTGGCCTCGCGGAACCCGGTCGAAGCTTGGTCCTCCAGCGTTTTCGCGCCATGATCCCGAGCCTCGAGGAGCGGCACAGGCCAGCGGTTGAACTCGTGCGCGATCGGCTGTTCGACAGCCTCGGCCTGGCCGACGCCGGGCTGTTGAGCTTCGAGGCGCGGAGCATCGCGCTCGTGACCTGCGACGCGGCTCTCCACGACGCGGCACGACGGCGCGGCATCACGAGTGCCCCATTCTTCGGTCTGGGCTGAGAGGTGACGGAAAGCGACGTGACGGCGATCCGGCAGAAGAAGGTCACCATCGTCGGCGGCGGGCTCGCCGGGAGCGAGGCCGCCTGGCAGCTCGCGCGCGCCGGCATCGGCGTGCGGCTTTTGGAGATGCGGCCGGTGGTGGCCACCCCGGCGCACCGGACCGACCGGCTCGCCGAGCTCGTCTGCTCGAACTCGTTCCGCTCCGACGACGCCTACGGCAACGCGGTCGGCCTCCTGCACGAGGAGATGCGGCGGCTCGGATCGCTCGTGCTCGCCATGGGCGACCGCCACAAGCTGCCGGCCGGCACCGCACTCGCGGTCGATCGCGACGGTTTCGCCGCGGCCGTGACCGAGACGCTCGCCGGGCATCCCTCGGTGACGCTCGAGCGCCAAGCGGTCGAGCGGCTGCCGGCGGAGGCCGACGGCCCGGCGATCGTCGCCACGGGCCCGCTGACCCACGCCTCCCTGGCCGAGGACATCCGCCGGGTCGGCGGGGAGCGCGAGCTCGCCTTCTTCGATGCGATCGCGCCGATCGTCCATCGGGACTCGATCGACATGACGGTCGCCTGGATGCAGTCGCGCTGGGACGAGCCCGGGCCCGGCGGCACCGGCGCCGACTACATCAACTGCCCGCTCGACCGCGCGCGCTACGAGGCGTTCGTCGACGCGCTGCTCGCGGCGGAGAAGACGGAGTTCCGCGACTTCGAGAAGGAGACCCCCTACTTCGAGGGCTGCCTGCCGATCGAGGTTATGGCCGAGCGCGGCCGGGACACGCTCCGCTTCGGGCCGATGAAGCCCGTGGGGCTCACCGACCCGCGCACCGGGAGGCGGCCCTGGGCGGTGGTCCAGCTCCGCCAGGACAACGCGCTCGGCACGCTCTGGAACATGGTGGGCTTCCAGACCAAGCTCAAGCACGGCGAGCAGGTCCGGGTCTTCCGGATGATCCCGGGTCTCGAGCGGGCCGAGTTCGCCCGGCTCGGCGGGTTGCACCGCAACACCTTCCTCAACGGCCCGCGCCTCCTCGACCCGACGCTCCGCTTCAAGCCGATGCCCTGGATCCGCATGGCCGGGCAGATCACGGGCTGCGAGGGCTATGTCGAGAGCGCGGCGCTCGGCCTTCTGGCGGGCCGCTTCTGGGCGGCCGAGCTCGCCGGCGCGGAGCCGGTGCCGCCTCCGCCCGAGACCGCGCACGGAGCACTCCTCCACCACGTCACGGGCGGGGCCCGCGCGGAGACGTTCCAGCCGATGAACGTCAACTTCGGGTTGTTCCCGCCGCTCGCGGCCGAGATCCAGAAGGCCGGGCGCAAGCGGGCCCTGGCGGAGCGGGCGCTGCGCGTGCTCGAGGGCTGGATCGCAACCTCCGGGCGACCGCTGCCGTCGGCTTGTCAATCGACGAATTTCGGCTAGAAGCAGCGGGTCAAGGAGGCCGGCCGGGCGCGCCGCCCGGCCCGTCCGAGATCCCGCCCGTCGCCTCTTGCCCACGCCGGTCGGAAAGCAGCGCCACGGTGGAACGCCCCGCGACCGCCAGAACCGCCCCGGACAGCCGGGCCCAGCCCTTCCAGCTGCGCGGCTCGGTGCAGACGCTCCTGAGCCTCCGGTTGATCGCGCCCGCCGACCCCGACCTCCTGCCGCTCCTGCACGAGAAGATCGCGCACAGCCCGGACTTCTTCCGCGACGCACCGCTGGTGCTCGATCTGGCGCCGGTCGCCGACACGCCGCCGATCGACCTGACCGAGTTCGCCGCGGCGCTGCGCCGCCAGCGGCTCGTGCCGGTCGGCGTGCAGAACGCCTCGCCCGACTGGCAGGCGGCGGCACGGGCGGCCGGGCTCGCCATCCTGGGCGCCGGCGGCGCTGCGCGCGCGGGCGCCGGCGGCGCCGCGCAGCCCGAGGCGGCGCATGGCCAGCCCCGGGGCCGGCCGGTCGGCCGGCCCGGGCCGGCGGCCCCGCCGCCGCGCGGTGCCGGGCTCGTCGTGAGCGAGCCGGTGCGCGGCGGCCAGCAGGTGCTGTGCAGCGACGGCGATCTCACCGTGCTGGCACCGGTCGGCCACGGCGCCGAGCTGGTCGCGAGCGGGCACATCCACATCTACGGGGCGCTGCGCGGCCGCGCCTTCGCCGGCTGCAACGGCGACGAGCGGGCGATGATCTTCTGCGACCAGCTCGACGCCGAGCTGGTCTCGATCGCCGGCGTCTACCTCGTCAGCGACGACATCGACCCGCGGCTGCGCGGCCGGCGGGTGCGGATCTGGTGCGACGGCGAGCGCCTCTTGATGGGACCGGTTCCCTGAGGGGGGCCGCGCGCCCGCTGTCCTGATCGTCCGGGAGGATCCTCTTGTCGCAGGTCATCGTCGTCACGTCGGGCAAGGGCGGGGTCGGCAAGACCACGAGTGCCGCGGCGATCGCCGCCGGCCTCGCCATGAAGGGCAAGAAGGTCTGCGTGATCGACTTCGACGTCGGCTTGCGCAACCTCGATCTCATCATGGGGGTCGAGCGCCGCGTGGTGTTCGACTTCATCAACGTGATCAACGACGGGATCCGCCTCAACCAGGCCCTGATCAAGGACAAGCGGGTCGAGGGGCTGTACATCCTCCCGACCTCGCAGACCCGCGACAAGGACGCGCTGTCGCGCGAGGGCGTCGAGAAGGTGATCGAGGAGCTGCGCAAGGAGTTCGACTACGTCATCTGCGACAGCCCGGCGGGCATCGAGCGGGGCGCCTTCATGGCGCTCTACTTCGCCGACGAGGCGATCGTGGTCACCAATCCCGAGGTGAGCTCGGTCCGGGACAGCGACCGGATCCTGGGCATCCTGAATTCGAAGTCGCGGCGGGCGGAGCGCGGCGACGGCCCGATGCGCCAGCACCTGCTCCTGACCCGCTACGACCTCGACCGGGTGGCCCGGGGCGAGATGCTCAAGCTCGAGGACGTGCTCGAGATCCTGGCCATTCCCGTGCTCGGCGTGATCCCGCAGGACGACACCGTCCTGCAGTGCTCGAACCTCGGCATGCCGGTCGTGCTCGACCCGAAGTCGACGGCCGCCCAGGCCTACATGGACGCGGTGCGTCGGCTCCTGGGCGAGACGGTCGAGCTGCGCTTCACGACGCCGCCCAAGAAGAGCTTCGTCAACTGGCTGCTGGGGAGGACGACGTGAGGCTCAAGGACCTCCTCGACCTCTTCCGGTCGCCCGGCCGGGCCGAGGGGAGTGCCACGGCCGCCAAGCAGCGCCTGCAGGTGATCCTGGCGGTCGAGCGGCCGCTGACGCGCGGCCAGCCGGACTTCCTGCCCTTGATGCAGCGCGAAATCCTGGACGTGATCCGCAAATACGTCCCGATCGACGAGCGCAAGCTCAAGATCGAGGTCGAGCGCGAGGCCGACATGTCGATGCTCGCGGTCTCGATCGAGCTGCCGAACGCCGCCCTCACGCGGGCGATCTGAGCGGCTCCGCGGCCGGCTCGCCGGCCAGCTCCTCGGCCGCCTCGGCGCGGCGGGCGGCGGCCGCGCGCCGGAGCCGGGCCCGCTCCTCGCGCCGTTTGACGAGCTCGAAGGCCATGGCACCCGCGACCGTGACCAGGATGATCAGGACCGCGAGCGCGCTGATCGCGGGCGTGGTGCCCTGCCGGACCCGGCCGGCGAGCACGGTGGTGAGCGTCTTGTCGGCCAGGATCGCGAAGGTGGTCGTGTTGTAGTTCTCGAAGGAGGAGAGGAACGCCAGCACCGCCGCCGTGAAGATCGCGGGCCGCAGATAGGGCAACAGGATGTCGAAGAAGATTCGCGTCCGCGAGGCGCCCAGGTCGAGCGCCGCCTCCTCGAGGGTGCGGTCGAAGCGCTGCAGGCGGGAGAGGAAGATCAGCATCGTGTAGGCCGAGATGAACGAGGACTGGGCGAGCACCGTCAGCACGGTGCCCTGGTAGAGCCAGCGCTGGTCGAGCGCGAAGGTCCACTCGCGCCAGAAGATCACGGTCGAGATGCCGATGATCACGCCGGGAGTGAGCACCGGCGACACCACCACGAGATAGTAGAGGCCGCGGGCGCGCCGGTCGATCTGCAGCATGACGAGGGCGCCGGCGAGCCCGGTCGGCACCGAGACCAGGACCACCCAGAGGCCGATCCAGAGCGACTGGCGCACCCCGTAGACCACGTCGCGATCGGAAAGGAGCCGTTGGAACCACTCGAGGGTGAAGCCCTCGAAGGGGTGGATCTGCGGGTAGGCCGACAGGTTGAAGGCGGTCACCGCCATCACCGCGAGCGGGCCGAACAGCCACAGGAAGAACAGGACGAGGTAGAGGCCGACGAGGGCGCGGTGGAGCGGCGCGCGGCTCACCGGTGCATCTCGCCCAGGCCGAGCCGGAACAGGCGCAGCACGCCGAGCACGAAGACGATGCAGGTGACCAGGAGGATGAAGGCGTAGGCCGCCCCCTGCGGCCAGTTGAAGGCCTGGTAGAAGCGGTCGTAGACGATCGGCGTGAACCAGAGGGTGTTCGGGCCGGAGAGCACCTGCGGCGCGGCGAGCGCGCCCGCGGTCAGCATGAAGACGAGGGTGGTGCCCGAGGCGATGCCCGGCCGGCTGTGCGGGACGACGATGTCGAGGTGGATCCGCCACCAGGGAGCACCCAAATCGCGGGCCGCCTCGAGCTGGTTGCGGTCGAGCGATTCGATCGCGTTGTAGAGCGGGAAGACCATCAACAGGAGATAGGCGTAGGACAGCCCGGCATAGAGGGCGACGTTCTGGCCGATGAAGTCGATCGGCTCGGCCAGGAGCCCGGCGCCGAGGAGTGCCTTGTTGAGCACCCCCTGGGTCCCGAACAGGATGCGGAAGGCGAAGGCGCGCAGGATCTCGTTGACCCAGTAGGGGGTCACGAGCAGCAGCATCAACAGCCGCAGCCGCGCCTCCGGCGCCACCTTGGCCATGTAGAAGGCCAACGGATAACAGAGCGCCAAGTTGAGCAGCGTGATCAGGATCGAGGCCAGGATGGTGACCAGGAAGGCCTGGATGTGGGTGTCGTTCCAGCCCGAGGCGCTGAACCCGCCGCCGAACAGGAAGAAGCGGTAATTGTCCAGGGTGTAGAGGTCCTGCGGCCCGCCGACCTGGGCCGGCGGCAGCTTCGGCCGGAACGACAGATCGACCATGTAGAGGAGCGGCAGGACGATCAGCACGATCGTCCAGAAGCCGACCATGAGCACGAGCCAGACCGCCACGGGCGCGCCGTTGCGGGCCAGGAAGGAGGGCCCGGCGGCCCGCCCGAGGGCGCGGCGCTCGAGGAGGCTCAGGAGCAGGAAGGCGAGCAGAAGGAGAACCGGGACGGCCAGGACGACGACCTTGCCGACCGAGGCGTGCATCAGGCGGCGCCGCGGCCGGGGCCCGCCCGGCTCGCCAGGACGATCGCGTCGCGGGCGCGCCAGCCGAGGGTGCAGACCGCCCCGGGCGGCGGCCTCTCCCGGCTGTCGCGGCCGGTGGCGAGCATCAGGCCGCGGCCGTCTTCGGTGGTGAAGGAGAGATGGCTCGAGCTGCCCTCGTAGGTCTCCTCGCCGGCCCGGGCCTCGATCCGCTCGGCCCCCTCGGGCGGGTCGAGGAGCAGGCACTCGGGGCGGACGAACAGGATCGCCTCCTCGCCGGCGCGCAGACCGGCCGGGTCGCGGCCGGCGAGCGGCCCGAGCGCCGTCGCCACCCGCGCGAGCCCGTCGGAGGTGGCCAGGACGCGACCGGGGAAGGCGTTGCTCTCGCCCACGAAGGAGGCGACGAAGGGGGTCGCCGGCGTCTCGTAGACCGCGCGGCCGGTGCCGACCTGCTCGATCACGCCCTGGTTCATGACCGCGATGCGGTCGGACATGGCGAGCGCCTCGCCCTGGTCGTGGGTGATGTAGACGAAGGTCAGCCCGACCCGCCGCTGGATCGCCCTGAGCTCGTTGCGCATGTGCTGGCGGAGCTTGAGGTCGAGCGCCGAGAGCGGCTCGTCGAGCAGGAGGACCTGCGGCTCGACGGCGAGCGCCCGGGCGATCGCCACGCGCTGCTTCTGGCCGCCCGACAGCTCGTCGATCCGCTTGTCGGCGGCACCCGGCAGCGCGATCAGCTCGAGCAGCTCCTCGACCCGGCGCCGTCGCTCGGCCCGCGGCACGCCCCGGACCTTGAGGCCGTAGCCGATGTTGTCGGCCACGCTCATCAGCGGGAACAGGGCCAGGTTCTGGAAGATGAGCGCGGTCGGGCGCCGGTTGGGGCCGATCCCGGCCATGTCGCGGCCGCCGATCAGGACCCGCCCCTCGGACGGCTCGACCAGGCCCGAGACGGTGCGCAGGAGCGTCGTCTTGCCGCAGCCCGAGGGGCCGAGGAAGGAGAAGAACTCGCCCGCCGCGATCTCGACCGACGCGGCGCTGACGGCGGTGAAGGCGCCGAACCGCACGGTCACCCGGTCGAGCAGGACGGCGGCGGTCATCGCGGTCGAAGGCGCGGGGGCTCGTGGTGGACGGGTGCGGCCCGGGGCGCGCACGGCGCCCCGGGCGGCCGGATGATCAGGCCGACTTGTACTTGTCGGCGTACTGGGTCCGGAGCTCGGCGAACCAGGACGGCTCGGGCGGCCGGTGCCAGAGGCCCTCGAGTGCCGCACCCGGATAGGCCTCCTGGAAGATCTGCTTGGCGGCGGCCGAGAGCAGCGCGTCGGCGCCCTTGACCACGGGGTTGTAGCCCGAGCCCTCGGCCATCTGCGCCGAGACCTCGGGGGTCATCAGATAGTCGAGCCAGGCGTAGGCCTGCGCGGTGTTCTTGGAGGCGCGCATGATCGACCAGCCGTCGAGCCAGGCGATCGCGCCCTCCTGCGGCGCCATGTAGCCCACGGGCTTGCCCTGCTTGCGCAGCGAGATGGCCGGCCCGTCCCAGGTCTGGCCGATCACCACCCCGTTCTCCATCAGCCCGGACTTGGTGTTGTCGGCCGAGTCCCAGAACTGGCGGATCCAGGCCTTCTTCGAGATCGCGAACGGCAGGATCTTGTCGTAGACCCGGCGCATGTTGTCCGGGTCCTTGAAGGTGTCGAGCATGCGGTTGCTCTTGACCTGCCCGGTCTTGTCCATCCAGAGGCCGATGCCGAGCAAGAGCGAGTGCGGCCGGCCCTGCACCTTGCCGCGATACTGGTCCTCCCAGAGGGTGCCGTAGCTCAACGTCTCGTACTTGAGGGTGGTGAGGTCGGTCCGCCAGGAGATCGCCTCGCTGCCCCAGCAGTGCGGCAGGTGGTAGAGACCGTCCTTCCAGGTCCACACGCTGCGCGAGCCCTCGATCATCGCCGGCAACAGGTTGCCCAGGTTCTTGAGCTTGTTGGTGTCGAACGGCGCCAGCACGCCCAGGTCCTGGAACTGCGGGGCGCGGTCGCGGGTCGGCTGGCAGAGGTCGAAGCCCTCGCCGGCGGTCGCCTGCAGCTTGTTGATCTGCTCCTCGTTCTGGCTGAACGGGGTGCTGTTGACCTTGATGCCGGTCTTCTTCTCGAAGTTCGGGATGATCGGCTCGGGCAGCTCGTCGGCCCAGTGGAGGAGGCTGAGCTCGCCCGAGGAGGAGAGCGCGTCCTTGACGATCCAGGGCCCGGTGGCGGCGGCCCCGCCGGCGGCCGCACTCGCCGCCAGGAGGGTGCGCCGGGTGAAGCCGCGGACCGCGAGCAGGGTGGCCCGCGCGGCCGTCTGGCCGGGTGAACGGTCGGTCATCGCTGTGCCTCCTTCCCAGCTGGTGCGCCGACGGTGGAACAGGAACCCGGCCGGCGCAAGCGCCGCCGCGCCTTGTGACGGCCGGCACGGGCCGCCAGGATCGCCCCGCCGCCGGATGCTCCGGCCGGTGCCGGGGGAGGTGCATGCGCGCGCGACTGCTGCGTTGGCTCGTCCGGGCGGGCCTCCTCCTGCTCGTGGTGCTGGCGACCTTCCTCGCCACCCGCGCCTGGTACGCCCGCCTCTTGCCGCCGCTCGAGGCCTGGCACCGGGTGGTGCCCGAGGAGCCGACGGTCGAGGCCATGGCCGGGCTCGACTGGCCGGGCTGGCTCGCGGCCGAGGCGCGCGTGATGGCCGAGGTCGAGCGCGCGGTGGTGCGGGAGGCGGCCGGCGACGGGCCGCCGCCCTACGACCGCTATCTGCGCACGAGCCCGGTCTGGCCCGGCAGGTTCGCCCGGGACTGGAACCGCTCCTACCTGCTCGAGCCCGAAGGCGAGGCGCGCGGCGCCGTGGTGCTGCTGCACGGGCTCACCGACGCGCCCTACAGCCTGCGCCACGTCGCCCGGCTCTACCGCGAGCGCGGCTGGCTGGCGTTCGGCCTCCGTCTCCCCGGCCACGGCACGGTGCCGGCCGGGCTCACCCGCGCCACGGTCGAGGACTGGACGGCGGCCACCCGGCTCGCGGCGCGGGCGGCGCGGGCGCGGATCGGGCCCGACCGGCCGCTGCACCTCGTGGGCTTCTCCAACGGCGGCGCCTTGGCCCTCCAGCTCGCCCTCGACGCGCTCGAGGACCCGGCCCTGCCGCGCCCCGACCGGCTCGTGCTGCTGACCCCCATGGTCGGCATCACCGAGTTCGCGCGCTTCGCCGGGATCGCCGGCTGGCCGGCGCTCCTGCCGGCCTTCGCCGAGGCCGCCTGGCTGGCCGTCCTGCCCGAGTTCAACCCGTTCAAGTACAACTCCTTCCCGGTCAACGGCGCGGTCCAGTCGCATCGCCTGACGCGGATCCTGCAGGCGCAGCTGCGGCGGCTCGCGGCGGCCGCTGCGCTCGACCGGATGCCGCCCGTGCTCACCGTCCAGTCGGCGGTCGACTTCACGGTGAGCGCGCGGGCGATCGTCGAGGGGCTCTACGGGCTCCTGCCCGAGGGCGGGCACGAGCTGGTGCTGGTCGACGTCAACCGCTCGGGCCGGCTCGGCCCGCTGCTCTCGCCGGCGGCACGGCGGGCGCTCGAGCGGCTGCTGCCGGCACCGCCGCGGCGCTGGCGGTCGGTGGTGCTGACCACGGCCGGGCCCGAGGACGCGCGCGGGCTCGCCCGCGTCACCGAGCCGGGCGGCAGCGAGGAGCGGGCGGTGCCGCTCGCGATCGACTGGCCGCGCGAGCTGCACTCGCTGAGCCACGTGGCGCTGCCCTTCCCGGTCGGGGACGCCCTCTACGGCGCCGCCCCGGACGGCAGCGAGGACTTCGGCATCGAGCTCGGCACGGTCGCGGCCAGGGGCGAGGTGGGCATCCTCGTGGCGCCCCTGGACGCGCTCCTGCGCGCCTCCTCGAACCCGTTCTTCCCCTACCTGCTCGAGCGGATCGCAGCCGGCATCGACGACCCGGCGCCGCACCGTTGAGCCGGGCTTTGGGCCGCGGCCGGGCTCAGGGCCGCGGGTCGAGGCCCTGCGGCAACAGCGCCCAGTAGCGGCCGCGGCTCTTCATGTGGCCGGCGGCGTACTCGGCCTCGGGCCCGGCGCCCCAGAAGAGATCGCCCCGGACCGGCCCGCGGATCGCCCCGCCGGTATCCTGCGCCACCACCAGCCGGCGGAGATGCCGCTCGCCCGCGGGCAGGGGGGCCGTGGTGTCGAGCCAGAGCGGCACGCCCAGCGGCAGGAAGCGGCGGTCGACCGCGAGCGAGCGGCCGGGGCTCAGGGGCACGCCCTGCGAGCCCGGCGGCCCGGGGGCGCCGGCCACAGCCGGCAGCTCGCGGAAGAACACGAAGGAGGGGTTGCGGTGCAGGAGTGCGACCGCCTGCTCGGGGTGGTCCCGGAGCCAGGCGGTGATGCTCTGCATCGAGACGGCCTCGGGCGCGAGGGCCCCCCTCTCGACCAGATCGCGGCCGATCGCCCGGTAGGGATGGCCGTTCTGGTCGGCGTAGCCGACCCGCATCTGGCCGCCCTCGGCGAGCTCGATCCGGCCCGAGCCCTGGACGTGCAGGAAGAAGAGGGCGACCGGGTCGGCGACCCAGGCGAGCTCGAGGCCGCGGCCGGCCAAGGCGCCGGCGTCGATCTCGGCCCGGCTCGGGTAGGGCACGAGCCGGCCCTGCTCGACCCGGCCGGCGATCCGCCGGCCCTCGAGGGCGGGGTCGAAGCGGCCGAGCTCGACCGAGACCAGATCGGGCGGGCGCCGGTAGAGCGGATGGCGGTTGACCGGGTCGGGCGCCCGGGCGCCGGCGAGCAGCGGCTCGAAATAGCCCGTGAACAGCCCCTCGGGCGTGCCGCGGTCGGTCACGAGCCAGGGCCGCAGGACCACCTCGACCCGCCGCCGCGCCGCGGCCGCGTCGGCCGCGGGCTCGGCGAGCGCGGCGCAGGCCGGACGCCAGTCGCCGACCCGCCCGAAGCCGGGCGCCCGGCCGATGGCCTCCTCGGCCGGCCGCCGGGCCAGGATCGCGCAGGAGCGGGCGAGCGCCTCGAGCGCCGGCCTCGGATCGTCCTCGGCCCAGCCCGGCAGGGCCGCGAAGCTCGCGGGCTCGAGGCGGAGCTCGGGTTCGGCCGGCGGCCGCGGCCAGCGCCACCAGGCGAGGCCGCCCGCGAGCCCCGCGGCGAGCGCGACCAGAAGCGCGGCGACGGCCAGGCGGCGCCGGGTCACGCGCCCGAGCGGGTCTCGACCAGCGCCCAGTTCGGATCGCGCGAGCCGATGTCGCGCTGGAAGGTCCAGAGATCGACCACCGTCTCGACCGCCGAGGGATCACCCTCGACCACCGCACCCGAGGCGTCGCGGGTGCAGTTGATCTGCTCGGTCGTGAAGCGGACGGTGATCCGGGCGGTGCGGCCGTCGAGGTCGGCCGCGACGATCTCGGCACCCTTGAGCGCCACGAGCTCGGTCTCCAGGGTGCGACCCTGGCGCAGGCGGTCGTCGATGGCGCGGGCGAAGCTCGCATAGACGGGCGGTGCCAGGAGCGGCTCCAGGGTCGCCTTGTCGCCCCGGGCGAAGGCCTCGACGATCATCGCGAAGGCGGCCTTGGCGCCCTGCGCGAAGGCGTCGAGCTCGAAGCCCGGATCGGCCAGGCGCAGCCGGGTCAGCCCGTCCTTGAGGCCGGGCCCGGCCTCGGCGGCGATCGGCGGCTCCTCCTCGGCCGGGCGGCGACGGTCGGGCAGCGGTACCACGTTCTCGCCCGCCTCGGCGCTGGCCGGCGCCGGCTGCGGCTGGATGCGCGGCGGGCGCGGGCGCTCGTGGCCGGTGCGCCGCCCGAGGACCGAGCGCAGACGGATCGCGATGAACGCCGCGACCACGGCGAAGAAGAGGATGTCGAGAAGCGCGTAGCCGTCGGACATCAGGGGTCGCTGGGCCTGCTCGACCGGCGATCGGACCGGCGCAGCCGCGCCGGTGGCGAGAAGCGCCGCGCAAGATCATATAAGCCGCGAGCGGCAAAAACAAACCGCCCGGAGGACCGGCCCAGGCCGCGGCCGGCCGGGCGCTGCGGGTGCGAGCGATGCTCCTGGTGCGGCACGCCCAGTCGGAGTGGAACCGCCGGTTCGGCGCGAGCCGGGTCGATCCGGGCCTGCCCGATCCCGGGCTGACCGAGCTCGGGGTCGAGGAGGCGCGGGCGGCGGCCGCGGGGCTGCGCGCCCAGGGCATCCGCAGGCTCGTGGCGAGCCCCTACCGGCGGGCGCTGCAGACCGCCTCGATCCTGGCGGCCGAGCTCGACCTGCCGGTCGCGGTCGAGCCCTTGGTGCGCGAGCGCTGCGCCTTCTCCTGCGACCAGGGCTCGCCGCCGGAGCAGCTCGCGGCGGAGTGGCCGGAGCTCGACCTGAGCCGGCTCGAGCCGGTCTGGTGGGGCGGGGTGATCGAGAGCGTGGCGAGCCTCGAGGCGCGCGCCCGCCGCTTCCTCGAGGCGGCGGCGGCGCTCGAGGCGCCGGACACGGTGGCGGTGGTCACCCATTGGGGCTTCATCCGTTGCCTGACGGGCCAGGAAGTGGGAAACCTCGGCGCCGTCCGGTTGCGGCTTCCGGGCCGCGGCTGAGCGGCGGGGGGCGGTCGGCGCCCGGCGGCAGCGAGGAGCGGAGCATGAGCGAGGCGGGCGCGCCTGCGGGCACGGCCGAGGAGGGGCAGGCGGCGCAGCCGCGGCTCTCGATCCTGACCCAGTACGTCAAGGACCTGTCGTTCGAGAACCCGCGCGCGCCGATGGGGCTCGCCCCCGGCCAGCCGCGACCCGAGATCCAGATCTCGGTCGACGTCGGCGCCAAGGGGGTGGCCGAGGGCCACTACGAGGTGGTCCTGCAGATCAACATCGAGGCCAAGGCCGGCGACACGCCGTTCTTCGTGAGCGAGCTCACCTATGCGGGCGTGTTCGCGCTCGCCAACATCCCCGAGGACACGCTGCAGCCGCTGCTGCTGATCGAGTGCCCGCGCATCCTGTTCCCGTTCGCGCGGCGGATCGTCGCGGACGTCACCCGCGACGGCGGCCTGCCGCCGCTCCTGCTCGACCCGATCGACTTCGCCACCCTCTACCGCCGCCGCCTCGCCCAGCGCGCGGCGCAGCCGGACGGCGCCACCGCCAACGCCTGAGCGCCGCCGGCCGCGGCCGGCGCAGCCGTCGCGGCCGCGCCGCTCAGCCGGCGTGGCCGCGGGTCACGCTGTGGAAGTCGTCGAGGAGCGTGCGGGTGATCGGGCCCGACTGGTAGGAGAGGTCGTCGATCGCCCGCACCGGAGTGATCTCGGCGGCCGTGCCGGTCACGAAGATCTCCTGCGCCCCGGCCAGCTCCTCGGGCCGGATGTGCCGCTCGATCACCTCGATGCCGCGGGCCCGGGCGAGGTCGATCACGGTCCGCCGGGTGATGCCGTTGAGGAAGGCGTCCGGGGTCGGCGTGTGCAGCTTGCCGTCGATGACGAGGAAGATGTTGGCGCCGGTGGTCTCGGCCACGTAGCCGCGCCAGTCGAGCATCAGCGCGTCGCCGAAGCCCTTGGCCTCGGCGGCGTGCTTGGAGATGGTGCAGATCATGTACAGCCCGGCGGCCTTGGCGTGCACCGGGGCGGTGCTCGGGGCCGGGCGGTCGAAGCGGGCGCGGGTCAATCGCAGGTCGGAATAGTAGGCGCCCCACTCCCAGCAGGCGATCGCCACGTTGATCCGCGAGCGCGGTGCCGAGACGCCCATCTGCTCGGAGCCGCGCCAGGCGAGCGGCCGCACGTAGCAGTCCTTGAAGCCCATCCTGGCCACCGTCGCGGCCTTGGCGGCATCGAGCTCGGCCACCGTGTAGGGCACCTCGAAGCCCAGGATGCGGCCGCTGTCGATCAGCCGCTGGCTGTGCTCGGTGCTCTTGAAGATCCGGCCGTTGTAGCAGCGCTCGCCCTCGAACACGCAGCTGCCGTAGTGCAGCCCGTGGGTGAGCACGTGCAGCTTGGCCTCGCGCCACGCCACGAACTCGCCGTTCATCCAGATCCAGCCGTCGCGGTCGTCGAAGGGCACGAGATCGGCCATCGTGGCGTTTCCGGCGAGTTGTACAGGTCCCGAATGTGAAATTCGGGATTGCCTTCGCTATCATCGCCTCCCATAAGTGTCAATGTGAGCCCGGGCACGATGATCCGCGCCGTCGGCATGACCACTCGCACGAGCCCGCTGTTCCTGCGCGACGAAGAGCTCGATCGCGCCCTCGAGCTCCTGCTCGTGGCCGAGCGCGGGCTGGCGGCGCGCACCCGGGCGCAGGCCGGCGCCCGCCCCGGCCCGGAGATCGACCTCCTGTGGCTGGTCCACCGCCGGCCCGGCGCCAGCGCCGCCGAGCTCGGCCGGCTGCTGGGTGCCGCCAAGCAGACCACCTCGCGCCAGCTGCGGGCGCTCGAGACGGCGGGCCTCCTCGCCCGCGAGGCCGACGGCGCCGACCGCCGCCGCCGCCGGCTCGGCCTGACCGAGCGCGGCGCGGCGCTCGTGGCCGCGATCGGCGAGCGCCGCCGGCAGGGCCTCCGGCGCGCCTTCAAGAGCGCCGGGCCCGAGGCGGTGGCCGGCTTCCAGCGGGTGCTCGACGCGCTCGCCGAGGCCGCCGCCCGCCGCCCGCCCGGGCGCGCCACCGACTGAGACCGCAGATGGCCGGTTCGGAAGGCGTGCACGTGCTCGTGGTCGACGACGACGCCCGCCTGCGCGAGCTCCTGCAGCGCTACCTCGTGCAGAACGGCTATCTGGTGTCGCTCGCGGCCGACGCCGCCGCCGCCCGGGCGGCGCTCGAGCGGATCGCCTTCGACCTGATCGTGCTCGACGTCATGCTGCCGGACCGCGACGGCATCGAGCTCACCGCCGAGCTGCGCCGCCAGCGCGACGTGCCGATCCTGCTCCTGACCGCGCGCGGCGAGCCCGAGGACCGCATCCGGGGGCTCGAATCGGGCGCCGACGACTATCTCGTGAAGCCCTTCGAGCCGCGCGAGCTCCTGCTGCGGATCGCGAGCATCCTGCGCCGGGCGCCGCCCGGCGGCGAGCCCGCGGCGGTCCGCTTCGGCCCGTTCCGCTTCGACCCCGCGACCCAGGAGCTGACCCGGGACGGCCAGCCGGTCCGCCTCACCCAGGGCGAGGCGGCCCTGTTGCGCGGCCTCGCGCTCCAGCCCGGCCGTGCGGTCGGTCGCGCCGAGCTCGGCGCCCGGGCGAGGCTCGGCGGCTCCGACCGCGCGATCGACGTGCAGATCGTGCGGCTGCGGCGCAAGATCGAGGACGATCCGCGACAGCCGCGCTGGCTGTTGACCCTGCGCGGCGCCGGCTACGTGCTCAGGACCGGGAGCTGAGGGGTTGGGCCCGATCCGCCGCTTCCTCGACCGTACCGTGGTGCCGCGCTCGCTCCTGGCGCGCTCGCTCCTGATCGTCGTCCTGCCGGTGGTGCTGCTGCAGATCGTCCTGACCGTCATCTTCTACAACCGGCACTGGGACGCGGTGACCCGCTGGCTGGCCACGGGCGTGGCCGGCGAGGTGGCGCTCCTGGTCGAGCAGCTCGAGGCGGCGCCCGACGCCCGGGCCCGCGAGCGGCTGATGGAGACGGCCCGCGCCCGGCTCGAGCTGCGCCTCTCGCTCGAGCCTGGCGGGCGGCTCGAGCGGGCGGCGCGCGAGGCCGGCCTCGACCGGCGGCTGCTCGCGCACATCGACAACAAGATCTTCGAGGCCTTCGAGGAGGCGCTCGACCGGCCCTTCCTGGTCGACCTGCGGCCGCCCGAGACCGACCGCGTCGCGGTCTATGTCGAGACCGGCCAGGGCCTGCTGCGGGTTCTGTCCTCGCGCAAGCGGGTGACCTCGACCACGACCGGCATCCTGCTCGCCTGGATGGTCGGTGCCTCGGCGGTGCTGCTGTTGATCGCGATCCACTTCATGCGGCTGCAGGTGCGCCCGATCCGCCGGCTGGCGCGCGCGGTCGAGAGCTTCGGCAAGGGCCGCGACCCCGGCCCGTTCCGGCCGCAGGGTGCGGCCGAGGTGCGGGCGGCGGCGCAGGCCTTCAACCAGATGCGCGAGCGGGTCGCCCGCCACCTGGCGCAGCGCACCGAGATGCTGGCGGCGGTGAGCCACGACCTGCGCACGCCGCTCACCCGCATGAAGCTCGAGCTCGAGCTCCTGGGCGACGGCGCCGAGCCGGTGGTGGCCGGGCTGCGCTCGGACGTGGCCGAGATGGCCCAGCTGGTCGAGGACTATCTGAGCTTCGCGCGCGGCGAGGGCCGCGAGGCGATCGAGGCGACGCCGCTCGCCCCGATCCTCGAGACCATGCGCGAGCGGGCCGAGCGCGGCGGCCTCACCGCCGAGGTCGCGGTCGAGCCCGGGCTCACCCTGCCGGTCCGCCCGCTGGCCTTCCGCCGCTGCCTCGCCAACCTCGTCGACAATGCCTGCCGGCACGCCCGCTGGATCGGGATCAGCGCCCGCGAGCGCGGCCAGCACGTCGAGATCGCGGTCGAGGACGACGGCCCGGGGATCCCCGAGGAGCAGCGCGAGCGGGTGTTCCAGCCCTTCGTCCGGCTCGAGCAGTCGCGCTCGCGCGCCACCGGCGGGATCGGCCTCGGCCTCACCATCGCCCGCGACATCGTGCTGGGCCACGGCGGCGAGCTCAGCCTGCACGCCTCGGCCCGGGGCGGGCTCAAGGCGCTCCTGCGCCTGCCGCTCTGAGTGCCCGGCGCGGTCGGGCGGCTAGTGGGCGTCGACCGGCTCGAGGGCGTGGCGGCGGGCGCCCACGAGCGCCAGCGCGCGGGTCGGCGCGATGCCGACGAGCCGGCCGTCGCCGGTGAACACGGCGTAGATGGTCTGGCCCTCCTCGCTCACCGGCTTGACATAGGCCGGGCGGGCGCGCCCGACGGTTCTCCCGGAAGCTCGTTGCGGTGCGGTCTGCGGCATGGCAGTGCTCCAGACGCCGTCCCGCGCCCGGCGAGGGGGCGGGCGGCCCGGGGATCCCAGCACGGTCCGGTTGACGGACCGTTAATGGCCACCCCGGGACGGCCACCTGGAGGATCGGGACGCGATGCCGCCGCTGCAGGCCGCCGCACCGGCGCTCGTGCTGGCCTCGGGCAGCGCCACCCGCGCGGCGCTGCTCGAAGCCGCGGGCCTCGCCGTGACCCGTCTCCCCCCGGCGGTCGACGAGACCGCAGCACTCGCCGCGCTCGCCGCCGCCGGCGCCCCGACCGAGGAGGCCGCCACCACGCTCGCCGAGCTCAAGGCGCGGTCGGTCGCCGCCCGCGCCGCCCCCGGCAGCCTCCTCCTCGGCGCCGACCAGATCCTCGAGCTGGACGGCGACTGGCTCGAGCGCCCGGCCGACCTCGAGGGCGCGCGCGCCCAGCTGCTGCGTCTGCGCGGCCGCCCGCACCGGCTGGTCTCGGCGGCCGTGCTGGTGCGCGACGGGACCCGCCTCTGGCACGCCGTCGACCGGGCCGAGCTCCGCGTGCGGCCGTTCTCGGATGCCTTCCTCGAGGCCTATCTGGCGCGGGCCGGCAGGGCGCTCACCGGGAGCGTCGGCGCCTACCGGCTCGAGGGCCTGGGAGCACTCCTCATGGAGCGCGTGCGCGGCGATCACTTCACGATCCAGGGGCTGCCGCTCCTGCCGCTCCTGGCCGTCCTGCGCGAGCAGGGCGTGCTGCTCGACTGAGCCGGCGGCGGTGCGGATCCTGGGCCTGACCGGCTCGATCGCCATGGGCAAGAGCCACACCGCCGGCCTGTTCCGGGCGCTCGGCGTGCCGGTCTGCGACGCCGACCGCATCGTCCACGAGCTGTTCGCGCCCGGCGGGGCCGCGGTCGGCCCGGTGGCCCGGACCTTCCCGGACGCGGTCGACGCGGCGGGCGGCATCGACCGCCGCCGGCTCGCCCGCGCCGTGCTCGGCGACGCCCTGGCGCTGCGCCGGCTCGAGGGCCTCGTCCACCCGCTGGTGCGCGCCGCCCAGCGCCGCTTCCTCGAGCTGCAGTGCCGGGCCGGCCGGCCGCTCGTGGTGCTCGACGTGCCGCTCCTCTTCGAGACCGGTGCCGAGGCACGGGTCGACCGGGTCGTGGTGGTGAGCGCGCACCCCTCGATCCAGGAGCAGCGGGCATTGCGCCGACCGGGCATGACGGCCGCCCGGCTGGCCGCGATCCGCGCCGAGCAGACGGCCGATCCGGTCAAGCGGCGGCGCGCCGACTTCCTGGTCTCATCCGGCGCCGACCGCGGCCGCACCGCGGCGGCGGTGGCCGAGATCGTTCACACCATGTTGCAGGAGCCGGCGCGCGCCTGGCCCGGGCGCTGGCTCCGGCCGGCACCGAGCCGCGGGAGGGTCCGCTGATGCTGCGCGAGATCGTGTTCGACACCGAGACCACCGGCCTCGAGCCGGCCGAGGGCCACCGGATCGTCGAGCTGGCGGCGCTCGAGCTGGTCGACCACCTGCCGACCGGGCGGACCTTCCAGAGCTATCTCGACCCCGAGTGCGACGTGCCGGAGGCGGCACGCCGGGTGCACGGGCTGACGCGCGAGTTCCTCGCGGGCTTCCCGACCTTCGCCGAGGCGGTCGACGACTTCCTGGCCTTCCTCGGCGACAGCGCGCTCGTGGCGCACAACGCCGCCTTCGACCTCAAGTTCCTCAACGCCGAGCTCGCCCGGATCGGGCGCGCGGCGCTGCCGGCCGACCGCATGGTCGACACGCTGGCCCTGGCGCAGCGCCGCTACCCGGGCCAGCCGGCGAGCCTCGACGCCCTTTGCCGCCGCTTCGCGGTCGACGCGAGCGCCCGCACCCTGCACGGCGGGCTGGTCGACTGCCAGCTCCTGGCCGAGGTCTATCTGCACCTTCTGGGCGGGCGGCAGGCCGACCTCGGGCTCCTGCCGACCGGCGCCGCCATGGCCGGACCGGTCCCGGCCGCGATCGCCGCGGTCCGGCCGCCACGCCCGCACGCCGCCTCGGCCGAGGAGCTGGCGGCGCACGCGGCGTTCCTGGACCTCCTCAAGGACCCGCTCTGGCGGCGCTGACCCTGCTGCGACGCAGCATCGCTTGGCGCTCGCCGATCCGTTCGGCTAGACCCGCTCCGGGCCCGCCCGGGGGAGCACGCATGGCCAAGATCAAGGTCGCGAAGCCGATCGTCGAGCTCGACGGCGACGAGATGACCCGCATCATCTGGAAGATGATCAAGGAGAAGCTGATCCTCCCCCATCTCGACGTCGAGCTGCTCTATTTCGACCTCGGGATCGAGCATCGGGACGCGACCGAGGACAGGGTGACGGTCGAGGCGGCCGAGGCGATCAAGCGGCACAATGTCGGGGTCAAGTGCGCGACGATCACCCCCGACGAGGCGCGGGTCGAGGAGTTCGGCCTCAAGCAGATGTGGAAGTCGCCGAACGGGACGATCCGCAACATCCTGGGCGGCACCATCTTCCGCGAGCCGATCAT
>CAZDFD010000072.1:0-23343 GCA_964504655.1 uncultured Geminicoccaceae bacterium | reverse complement strand
TGGTGCTGCCGAGAGGAATCGAACCTCCGACCCCGTCCTTACCAAGGACGTGCTCTACCGACTGAGCTACGGCAGCGCGCGGCCGGCCGGCCGCTTGTCGGCGGCGCAGCATTGCCATAAGCGGCTGCCCGTCGCAAGCCGGAGGGGTGGCCGAGGTGGCGGAGCCGGACGAGGAGCAGGCGGGCCCGCGCCCGGACGAGCCGCCGCGACCGGCGCCCGAAGCGGCCGGGTCCGAGCGCGCCGAGCGGCTCGCCCGGGCCCTGCGCCTCAACCTGCGCCGCCGCAAGGAGCAGGCGCGCGCCCGCAGCCGGCCGCCGCGCGAGCCCGAGGGCGGTTGAGCCGGCGCCCGCGGCTCCCTACATCTGCCCGAGACCTTGAGGCACCCCGGCACATGGCCATCCTGCCCGACCACTGGATCCGCCGCATGGCGGTCGAGCACGGCATGATCGAGCCCTTCGTCGACCGGCAGACGCGCGAAGGGGTGATCAGCTTCGGCCTCTCCTCCTACGGCTACGACGCCCGCCTCGCCCGCGAGTTCAAGGTCTTCACCAACGTCGACAACGCGCTCGTCGATCCCAAGGACTTCTCGGCCCAGAGCTTCGTCGAGCGCAGCGGCCCGCACTGCGTGGTGCCGCCCAACAGCTTCGCGCTCGCCCGCACCGTCGAGTATTTCCGCATCCCGCGCGACGTGCTCGTGATCTGCCTCGGCAAGAGCACCTACGCCCGCTGCGGCATCATCGTGAACGTGACGCCGCTCGAGCCGGAATGGGAGGGTCACGTCACCCTCGAGATCTCGAACACCACGCCCCTGCCGGCCCGGGTCTATGCCGAGGAGGGGATCTGCCAGTTCCTGTTCCTCAAGGGCGAGGGCCCGCCCGAGACCTCCTATGCGGACCGCGGCGGCAAATACATGCGCCAGCGCGGCGTGACGCTGCCACGGCTCTAGGCGGAAGGGCTGCCATGGATCGTCTCCTCGTCACCGGCGGCGTGCCGCTCTCGGGCACGGTCCGGGTGAGCGGCGCCAAGAACGCCGCGCTGCCGCTGGTCGCGGCGACCCTGTTGACCGACGAGCCGGTCGAGCTCTCCCAGATGCCCGAGCTCGCCGATGTCACCTCGATGCTGCGGCTCGTCCAGCGGATCGGCACCTCGGCCACCTATGTGGGCGGCGCTCCCGGCCGCGTCCGCCTGCACACCCCGCGGCTCCTCGAGCGCGAGGCGCCCTACGACCTGGTCCGCAAGATGCGGGCCTCGGTGCTCGTGCTCGGGCCCCTGCTCGCGCGCGGCGGCGAGGCGCGCGTCTCGCTGCCCGGCGGCTGCGCGATCGGGCCGCGGCCGATCGACCTGCACCTCAAGGGCCTGGAGCGGCTCGGCGCCGAGATCGAGCTGGTCGACGGCTATGTCGAGGCGCGCGCGCCCAAGGGGCTCGTGGGTGCCGAGATCGAATTCCAGCAGCCCTCGGTGGGTGCCACCGAGAACCTGATGATGGCAGCAGCCCTCGCCCGCGGCACGACCCGGATCACCGGTGCCGCGCGCGAGCCCGAGATCGTCGATCTGGCGCTGCTGCTGGGCTCGATGGGCGCCCGGATCGCCGGGGCCGGGACCAGCGTCGTCGAGATCGAGGGCGTGCCGCGGCTGGGCGGCGCCAGCCACTCGATCATGCCGGACCGGATCGAGGCCGGCACCTACGCCATGGCCGCGGCGATCACCGGCGGCAGGCTCCTGATCCACGACGCGCCGCTCGAGCTCCTGGGTGCCGCCCGCGAGAAGCTGCTCGAGGCCGGGGTCGAGCTCACCGAGACCGAGGGCGGCTTCGAGGCGCGCCGGGCGAACGGCATCCTCGAGGGCGTCGACGTGATGACCCGGCCCTATCCGGGCTTCGCCACCGATCTGCAGGCCCAGTTCATGGCGCTCATGACCGTGGCCGGCGGCGCCGCCATGATCACCGAGACGATCTTCGAGAACCGCTTCATGCACGTGCCCGAGCTCACCCGGCTCGGCGCCCGGATCACCGTGCACGGCGGCTCGGCGCTGGTGCGCGGCGTCGAGCGGCTCAAGGGCGCGCCGGTCATGGCGACCGATCTGCGCGCCTCGGTCTCGCTCGTGCTGGCGGCGCTCGCCGCCGAGGGCAAGACCGAGATCAACCGCGTCTACCATCTCGACCGCGGCTACGAGCACCTCGAGAAGAAGCTGGCCGCGGTCGGCGCCCGCATCGAGCGGGTGCCCTGAGCCGGCGGGAGGAGCCCATGGACGAGACGCGGCTGCGCCTCAAGGCGGCCGACCCGCAGGACCTCGCGGTCATGGCCGCATGCCTGCAGGACGCCCGGATCCCGGTCCGCGAGATGGCCTACATGCCGGCCGAGCGCCGCTTCGCCGCGGCCTTCACCCGCTACCGCCGCGAGCTCCTCACCGATCCCTCGAGCTGCGCCGGCCTCACCGAGCGCCCGGCCGCACTCACCGTCGAGGGCGTCGCCGAGGTCAAGTATCGCGGCCTCGACCCGGCCATGCTCGACCGCGAGCTCGTGCTCCTGACCATCGCCACCGAGCCCGGCCGCCGCCATCTGATCCACATCGACCTCGTGTTCGAGGGCGACGTGTGGATCCAGCTGCGGACCGATGCGATCCACTGCCGGCTCGAGGACTTCGGCGAGCCGGCGCCCTGCCGGCGCACGCCCTGCGACCACTTCGCCCAGGCGAGCTACGCTCAGATGGCCGGCGATGCCGCTCCGGCTTGACGACCGCGATCCGGGCTTCGCCGCGGCCTTCGACCGCCTGGTCGAGGCGCGGCGCGAGGAGGCCCGGGACGTCCGCGATGCCGTCGCCGCGATCCTCGACCGGGTGCAGCGCGAGGGCGATCCGGCGCTCCTCGAGCTCACGCGCCGCTTCGACCGGCTCGCGGCGGACGGCGTCGAGGCGCTCGCGATCGGGCGGGACCGTCTCGAGCGGGCGCGCGCCGCGCTGGCGCCGGAGCTGCGCGCCGCCCTCGAGCTCGCCGCGGCGCGCATCCGTGCCTTCCACGAGCGGCAGCTGCCGGCCGATCAGGCCTGGACCGATGCGCTCGGCGTGCGGCTCGGGCTGCGCTGGCAGCCGGTCGAGTCGGTCGGGCTCTACGTGCCGGGCGGCAAGGCCGCCTACCCCTCCTCGGTGCTCATGAACGCGATCCCGGCGCGGGTCGCGGGCTGCCGGCGCGTGGTGATGGCGGTGCCGACCCCGGACGGGGTCGTGAACGAGGCGGTGCTCGCCGCGGCGGCGATCGCAGGCGTCGACGAGGTCTGGCGGATCGGCGGCGCGCAGGCGGTGGGCGCCCTGGCCTTCGGCACGGCCAGCATCGCCCCGGTCGACAAGATCGTCGGGCCCGGCAACGCCTACGTGGCCGAGGCCAAGCGTCAGGTGTTCGGCCGGGTCGGCATCGACATGGTGGCGGGCCCCTCGGAGGTCGTGGTGGTGGCCGACGGCGGCACCGACCCGGCCTGGCTGGCGGCCGACCTGCTCGCCCAGGCCGAGCACGACGAGCGCGCCCAGTCGATCCTGATCACCACCTCGGCCGGGCTCGCGGAGGCGGTCGAGGCTTCGGTCCTGGAGCAGCTCCGATCGAGCCCGCGCGACGCGATCGCGAGGGCCTCCTGGCGCGACCACGGCGCGGTGATCCTGGTCGCGGGGCTCGACCGGGTGCCGGCGCTGGTCGACCGGCTGGCGCCCGAGCATCTGCAGCTCGCGGTGGCCGAGCCCGAGGCGCTCGCCGCCCGGATCCGGCGCGCCGGCGCCATCTTCCTCGGCCCGCACACGCCCGAGGTGATCGGCGACTATGTGGGCGGGCCGAACCACGTGCTGCCGACCGGCCGCACCGCGCGCTTCGCCTCCGGTCTCTCGGTCCTGGACTTCCTCACCCGGACCACGATCCTGGGCTGCGACGCCGCGGCGCTGGCGGCGCTCGGCCCGGCGGCGGTGACGCTCGCCCGCGCCGAGGGCCTGGCGGCGCACGCCCGGGCCGTGAGCCTCCGGCTCGGAGCCGGTGGTTGAGCGATCGGCGCGACATCGTGGACGTCCAGCTCGACGCCCGGAGCATCGTCCGCTGGTCGCCCGAGGTCGAGCACGAGCGGGCGGTCGCGGTGTTCGACCTGCTCGAGGCCAACCGCTTCCGGCTGCGCGACGGGCCGCCCGGGCCCTACCGCATGGTGCTGTCCTTGCGCGACGGCACCCTGGTCTTCGGGCTCGAGCCCGAGGCGGCCGGGCCGGCGCTCGAGATCGAGCTGGCGGTGCGCCCGCTGCGGCGCGTTATCAAGGACTACTTTCTTATCTGTGACACCTACTTCCAGGCCATCAAGGGCGCCACGCCGTCGCGCATCGAGACCATCGACATGGCCCGGCGCGGGGTCCACGACGAAGGCGCCGAGCTCCTGCGCGAGGCGCTCGAGGCGCGCGTCGAGATCGACCGCGACACGGCACGGCGGCTGTTCACGCTCGTCTGCGTGCTGCACGTCCGTGGCTGACCCCGGCCGCCGCGATGGCCGAGCTTCCGGGTAGCGTGCTGTTCGTCTGCTCGATGAATGCGATCCGCTCGCCGATGGCGGAGGCGATCCTCAAGTCCCTGCACGGCACGCGGCTGTTCGTCGACAGCGCCGGGGTGCGGCGCGGCGAGCTCGACCCGCTCGCGGTCGAGGTCCTGGACGAGATCGGGATCGACCTCTCGCGGCATCGCCCGAAGACCCTGGACCAGCTCGAGGACGGGTTCTTCGACCTCGTCGTGACGCTGTCCCCGGAGGCGCATCACCGCGCCCTCGAGATGACCCGCGACAGCGCCTGCGAGGTCGAGCTCTGGCGCCTGCCGGACCCGAGCCTGGTCGAAGGCTCGCGCGAGCAGCGGCTGGACGCCTACCGGGCGGTCCGCGACCAGCTGCTGCGGCGCATCCGCGCGCGCTTCCCGATGCCGGCGGCACCGTCGCTATGAGACGCGGGTGAGCGCGCCACCGCCTCCCGGGCCCGAGGCGGGCAGACCCGCCGGGCCCGCCGCCAGCCAACGGCCGACCGCGGCCGCGACGCTGACGCCGAGCAGGCGCGCCAGGTCGATCAGGCCCTGGGCGCTGAACGCCGCGACGCCGGGCCCGCCGGCGTAGCGCTGCAGGCCGGCGAAGCGCTGCAGGACCTCGCCGTCCGGGGCCACCAGCTCGAACCGCCCGCCGAGCGCGCGCGCCAGGAGCGTCGCGGCGGGCAGGAACGGACCGGCATCGTCGATCAGCTCGCCGCGCAGCAGAACCACGTCGGCCGCTCGCTGCTCGGCCGCCCGCTCGCGCACCTCGAGCACCCCCGGGATCCGCCCCAGGGCCTCGACCAGGGCGGCGCGGAAGATCGGCTCGAGCGGATCGAGGTGGCGGTCGCGGACGTCGATGGTGCCGACATGAACGCGCCGGAACCGATCGCCGGGTCGCGGCGGCGCCGCCGGCGGCTGCGGGCCGCAGGCCAGGGGCTGGGCGAGGAGGCCGATCACGACCGCCCGGCGGCGCATGGCCGCGCCCCGCGGGCCCGGCCCGAGCCGGCTGCGCCTTGACCTCGCGTCGCCGCCATCCCATGAACGGCCCGCCGCCGAGGCCGGTGGCGCGATCCCGTCGGGAGCCCGAATGGCGAAAGAGGACCTGATCGAATTCAGCGGCACCGTAACCGAGGTCCTGCCGAACGCGATGTTTCGCGTCAAGCTCGAGAACGATCACGAGATCCTGGCGCACACCTCGGGCAGGATGCGCAAGAACCGGATCCGCGTGCTCGCCGGCGACAAGGTCACCGTCGAGATGACGCCCTACGACCTCAGCCGGGGACGGATCACCTATCGCTTCAAGTGATCTGCCGGGCCAGGCCGCCCGGCCGCCGCTCGTGCTGGCCTCCTCCTCGCCGCGCCGGCTCGATCTCCTGCGCCAGGTGGGCATCGAGCCCGACCGCATCGAGGCGCCCGAGGTCGACGAGACGCCGCGTCCGCGCGAGCTGCCGCGCGCCCATGCGGCCCGCCTCGCGCGCGCCAAGGCCGAGGCGGTGCGGGCCCGGCTGGGCGCGCGGCCGGCCTGGATCCTGGCCGCCGACACGGTCGTGGCCTGTGGCCGGCGCATCCTGCCCAAGGCGCAGGACCGCGCCACCGCCGCCGCCTGCCTCGATCTCCTGTCGGGGCGCCGCCACCGCGTGCTCGGCGCGGTCTGCGTGCTGGCCCCGGACGGCCGCTCGGGCGAGCGGCTGGTGACCACGCTCGTCCGCATGAAACGGCTGTCGGCGGAGGAGCGGGAGCGCTACCTCGGCGGCGGGGAGTGGCTCGGCAAGGCCGGCGGCTACGCCATCCAGGGCCGCGCGGCGTTGTTCGTGCCGGCGATCAACGGCTCCTACAGCAACGTGGTCGGGCTGCCGCTGGTCGAGGCGGTCGGCCTGCTCCAGGGGCTCGGCTGGCGATGGCCCGGCTGATGCGACTCGTGATCGAGGATACGGGCCTCGGCCTGCGCGGCGCGCTCCTCGACGGCGACCGGCCGGTCGAGATCCTCGAGGTCGACCTGCTCGGCCGGACCGTCGCCGAGGAGCTGCTACTCGGCCGCGTCACCGCCGTCGACGGCCGCCTGAACGCGGCCTTTCTCGACATCGGCCAGGAGCGGCCGGCGCTGCTCGCGGCCAAGGACGCCCGCTTCGCCGCCGGCATCGGCGAGCGGTTGCCGATCGGCCGGCTGGTGCGCGAGGGCGAGCGGCTGATCGTCCAGGGCGTGCGCGAGCCGGCCGAGGACAAGGGCGCGCGCGTCACCACCGACCTCAAGCTCATGGGCTTCCACCTCCTGTGGCGGCCGCACGGGCTCGCGCCGGAGACCGGGCCGGCGCGCGGTGCGGAGCGCGAGTCGCTCCGCCTGCGTGGCGAGACCCTGTTCCCGGGCGCCGCGGTCACGCTTCGCCGGCACGCGGCGGCGGTCGACGACGCGGTGCTGCGGGACGAGCTCGGCCGGCTCGAGGAGCGCTGGGCGGCGGTCGGCCGCGAGGCGGCGTCGCGGCGGCGCCCGGGCCGTCTCGAGGCAGGCGACCACCCGCTCGACCGGCTGCTGCGGACGGCGCTCGACCCGGCGCTCGGGCGGATCGAGCTGGCCGACCCGGCGCTGCTCGCGCGCGCCCGCGCCCTGCTCGAGGGACCGCTCGCCGCGCATGGGCTGGAGCTCGTGCGGCTCGACCCGGCGCAGGGTGCCTTCGCCCAGACCGGTGTGGCGGCCGAGCTCGAGCGGGTCCTGGCGCGCGAGATCGCGCTGCCCGGTGGCGGCCGCCTGATCGTCGAGCCGACCGCCGCGTTCGTCGCCGTCGACGTCGACGGCGGCGGCCGGCCGCCGCTCGAGACCGATCTGGCGGCGGTGCCCGAGCTCGCCCGCCTGCTGCGCCTGCGCAATCTCGGCGGCACGATCGTGGTCGACTTCGTCGATCTGCCCTCGCGCCGCGACCGCCAGCGGCTGGAGCAGGCGCTGGCGCGTGCCTTCCGCGACGATCCGGCGCCCGTCCAGATCCACCCGATGACCGTCTCGGGGCTGGTCGAGATCGGCCGGGCCCGGCGCGGGCGCTCGCTCGACCAGAGCCTGACCCGGCCCTGCCCGGCCTGCGGCGGCGCCGCTCGGATCGCCTCGCTGCGGGCCGCGGCCGAGGCGCTCCTGGGCGGGCTCGCCCGCCGTGACGTCCGGCGCGCCCGGGTCGCCCCGGACCTCGCCCGCTTCCTCGAGGGGGAGGCGCGGGCGGCCTGGGAGCCGCGCTCCGCCACGACCGAACTCGTGGTCGATCCGGGCCTGGGCCCGGGTGGCTTCGCGCTCGAGGCGGCCGATGGACGGGTCGGGTGAGGCCGCCCCGGCGCGGCCGCGCCGCTGCCCGCTGTGCGGCCGCGCCACGATGCCGCGCTTCCGGCCGTTCTGCTCGGCCGGTTGCCGCGACCGCGATCTGCTCGCCTGGCTCGACGGGCGTCGTGTGGTGCCCGGTGGCGACCCCGAGGCGGCCGGGCCGGGGGAGGGGGACGGCCCGGACCCGCTGCCGGACGACCCCGTGCGCTGACCGACCGGCCCGTCCGGAGCGGCGGCCCCAGGGCGCGACCGCGCCCGCGAGCGCCTGCCTGGGGCGCGACCGCGCCCGCGAGCGCCTGCCTGGGGCGCGACCGCGCCCGCGAGCGCCTGCCTAGGGCGCGAACGCGCCCGCGAGCGCCTGCCTAGGGCGCGAACGCGCCCGCGAGCGCCTGGAAGTGGCGCAGCCGCTGCTCGTTCATGGTCCGGAGCGCGACCGCCCAGCGGTCGTCGCCGCTCTTGAGGAGCTGCAGGTCGAGCAGCAGCCCGAAACCGCCGGCGGTGAACCGGCAGCTCATCACGTGCCGGCCGTCGCGCCGCAGCGCCGGGCTCTCGCAGGCCGTGAGTGCCAGCCGGCCGAGCCGGTCGACCGCGCCCAGGAGGGTCTCGACCGCGGTCCGCGTGCCCTCGCCCGCGAGCGGACTGTCGGGGTCGTCGGCGAGCCGGCGCAGGGCCGCCGCGAAGCCCGCCGTGTCGAGCGTCATCTGCCGCTCGAGCCAGGCGCCCGGATCGCTCCAGGCGAGGGCGTCGGCGGCGCTCGCCCGGTCGAGCCGGCGCACCGTGAGCCGGCTCAGCGCCGCGAAGCCGCCGCCGTCCGGGCGCACCGTCACCGCCGGCTGACCGGTCACACCCGGCTCGCACACGAGCCCGAGCTCGTCCGGGATCGCGAGCGCCGCGCAGAGCGCCGCCGGGTCGGCCGGGCCGCCGGCTCGGGCGGTGGCGGCGAGCAGCGTCGTGCCGAGCAGGACCGCCGCGAGGGCGGCCCATCGAGCCCGCCGCGGTCGCCGCGATCCCGCCCCCTCGCGCCATCCGGTCCGCCGGCTCATGCCTCGATCACCACGCCCATCACCTGCCGCAGATGCTGCCGGCCCTGCTGCGAGACCCGGTAGCGGCCGCGCTGGTGGACGAACACCCGCTTGGCGAGCAGGGCCTGCTTCACGCACTGCGAGGGGTTGCCGATCTTGAGGCCGTGCTCGACCAGCCGCCGGCTCGCCTCGGCGGTGGCGAAGGCGTCGTCGCCGCTGCGCCGCTGCACCCAGTACCCCGCCGCCAGCATCCGATCGACGTCGGTGGCGGCGATCGGCAGGTGCTGGATGAAGGCGCCGAAGCTCTCGCCCGGATCGAGGCCGGCGGTCGCCGCGGTCACCGCCGCCGGCGCCGGCTGCGCCTCGAGCGCCGCCAAGAGCCGTTCGAGGAGGCCGCCATAGCCGTCCAGGAAGGAGCGCGGTCCCTCGATCTCGAGCTCGCGCTGAGACAGGTTGATGCGAATGCGCGCCCGCTCGTCCACCGGTCCGGTCCCGCTCGACCGGAGATCAGGCTAGCCGGTCGGAGGAGGATCAGCAACCATCAGCGCGGGGCCGGTGGCGGGACCAGCCGGGCGAGTGCGGCGCGCAGGCCGTCCGGGATCGGCACCGGCCGTTGGCTGGTCCGGTCGACGAAGACGTGCACGAAATGCCCGTCGGCCGCCGCCGTGTCCTCGCCCTCCTTGAAGATGCCGATCTCGTAGCGGCAGGAGGAGGTGCCCAGATGCCCGACCCGCAGCCCGGCCTCGAGGCGGTCCGGGAAGCCCACCGCGCGGTGGAAGCGGCAGCCGGTGTCGACGGCGAAGCCGACGACCGGGCCGCGCCACGGGTCGAGCCCGCCCTCGCGCATCAGATAGTGCGCGATCGCCGTGTCGAAGTAGCTGTAATAGACCACGTTGTTGACGTGGCCGTAGATGTCCATGTCGAGCCAGCGGGTCTCGATCGGCACGAGCCACCGATAGGCCGAGCGCGCCGGCGGCGCGCGCCGGCTCAAGCGCCGCTCCCGAACCGCCGCTCGATCAGCTCGAGCAGCGGGCGGAGCGCGGTCGCCTCCCCGCCGCGCGGCCGGCCGGGGCGCGCCTCGTCGTTCCAGGCGAAGACGTCGAGATGCGCCCAGGCCCGCGTCTCGACCACGAATTCCTTGAGGAACAGGGCGGCGGTGATCGAGCCGGCGAAGGTCTTCTGGCCGGCGTTGTTGATGTCGGCCACCTGGCTCTTGAGATAGGAGCGGTAGGGCGCGTGCAGGGGCAGGCGCCAGAGCGGCTCGGCTGTCCGCTCGCCGGCCGCCAGAAGGTCCCGGGCGAGCTCGTCGTCGGGCGTGAACAGCGCCGGCAGCTCCGGCCCGAGCGCCACCCGCGCGGCGCCGGTGAGGGTCGCCGCGTCGAGCAGCAGGGCGGGCCGCTCGCGGTCGGCCTCGGCGATCGCGTCGGCCAGCACGAGCCGGCCCTCGGCGTCGGTGTTGCCGATCTCGACGGTGAGGCCCTTGCGCGAGCGGAGCACGTCGCCCGGGCGGAAGGCCCGCCCGCCGACCGCGTTCTCGACCGCCGGGATCAGCACCCGCAGCCGGACCGGCAGGCCGAGCCCGGTGATCGCGCGGGCCAGACCGAGCATCAGGGCGGCGCCGCCCATGTCCTTCTTCATCAACAGCATCGCCGCCGACGGCTTGATGTCGAGGCCGCCGGTGTCGAAGCACACCCCCTTGCCCACGAGCGTGAGCCTGGGCGCGTCGGGCTCGCCCCAGACGAGCTCCACGAGCCGCGGCGGCCGCGGACTCGCGGCACCGACGGCGTGGATCAGGGGGTAGCCCGCCTCGAGCAGGGCCTCGCCGACCAGGCTCGAGAACGCGGCGCCGGCCTCGAGCGCGACGCTCGCCGCCGCCGCCTCGAGCTCGGCCGGCCCGAGCTCGTTGGCGGGCGTGTTGACGAGATCGCGGGCGAGCCCGATCGCCAGGGCGAGAAGCGCGGCCCGCTCGCGCGCCGGTGTGTCGGGCACCGCGAGCTCGGGCGGCGGCTCGGCCGGCTTGCGGTAGCGCTCGAAGCGGTAGCCGGCGAGCGCCCAGCCCAAGGCCGCCTCGGCCGGGTCCAGCAGGCCGGTCGGGTCGTCGATCCGCCAGACCCCGCCGGGCAGGCCCGCCGCCGCCGCGGCCGCGTCCCAGAGGCTGGCGGTCTCGCCGGTCACGAGCACGGCGGCGGCGATGCCGCCGTCGGCCGCGGGCAGCACGGCGACCCGGCCCGGCTCCGCCTTGAAGCCCGTGGCGGCCAGCCAGGAGCGGCGGGCGCCGGGCTGGGCGGCGAGCCAGGCGGGCCACGCCGCGGCCGGGACGAGGTGCACCGGACGGCTGCCCTGCGGGTCGGCGACGAGCGGTACGGTCATCGATCGGGGCCCCGGGCTCAGGCGATGCGGGCGAGGGCTGCGCCCAGCCGGGCCCGGGCGGTGCCGAGCTCGGCCACCCGCTCGCGCTGCTCCTCGACCACCTCGGCCGGGGCGCGGGCGAGGAAGCCCGCGTCGGCGAGGCGGCTCTCGAGCCTGGCCAGCTCGCTCTCGGCCTTGGCCAGCTCGCGGCCGAGCCGCTGCCGCTCGCGATCGAGGTCGACCACCTCGCCCACCGGCAGGGCGAAGGTCGCCTCGTCGACCACGACGACGATCGAGCGGGCCGGCGCCGGCTGGTCGGTGGCGTCGATCTCGGCCAGCCGGGCGAGCCGCTGCAGGGGCTCGCGGTGCCGGGCGAGGCGCGCCAGGGTGAGCGGCGCGGCGCCGTGCTGGAGGAGCCGCAGCCGGGCGGCGGGGGGGACGTTGAGCTCGGTCCGCGCCGCCCGGATGGCGCCGATCGTGCGGGTGAGCCAGCCGAGCTCGGCGGCCGCGTCGGCGTCGTGCAGGGGCGCGGCGTCCGCGGGCCAGGAGGCCAGGATCAGGAGGCCGCCGGGTGCTCCGAACAGCGTCCGCCAGAGCTCCTCGCTGACGAACGGGGCCATCGGGTGGAGGAGGTGGAGGACGCGGGCGAGCACCCAGCCCGCGACCGCGCGGGCCTCCTCGCGTGCGGCCTCGTCCGGGCCGGCCAGGATCGGCTTGGCGAGCTCGATCCACCAGTCGCAGAAATCGTCCCAGACGAAGTGGTGGAGGGCGAGCGTGGCCTCGCTCAGCCGGTACTCGGCGAGTGCTTCGCTCACGCGGGCGGTCAGGGCCGCCGCCTCGCCGACGATCCAGCGGTCGAGCGGCAGCCGGCAGGCGGCGGGGTCGAAGCCGGGGTCGAGCCGGCCGCCGTTGAGCTCGATGAAGCGGGCGGCGTTCCAGAGCTTGGTCACGAAGTTGCGCCAGCCCTCGACGCGCGCCGCGCCGAAGCGGACGTCGCGGCCCTGCTCGGTCGAGGCCAGAAGGGCCAGGCGGAGCGCGTCGGCGCCGTAGGCGTCGACCAGCTCCAGGGGATCCACGACGTTGCCCTGGGTCTTCGACATCTTCTTGCCGCGCTCGTCGCGCACGAGGCCGTGGATGTAGACGTCGCGGAAGGGGACCTCGTCCATGCAGAAGAGGCCGAGCATCATCATCCGCGCGACCCAGAAGAAGATGATGTCGAAGCCGGTGACCAGCACGCTCGTCGGATAGTAGCGGGCGAGCTCGGGGGTCGCCTCCGGCCAGCCCAGGGTCGAGAACGGCCAGAGGGCCGAGGAGAACCAGGTGTCGAGCACGTCCGGGTCGCGCACGAGCTCGACCCCGGGGCCGAAGCGGGCCTCGGCCGCGGCGCGTGCCTCCGCCTCCTCCTCGGCCACGAGGATCGTCCCGTCGGGGGCGTACCAGGCGGGGATCTGGTGGCCCCACCAGAGCTGGCGGGAGACGCACCAGGGCTGGATGTTCTTGAGCCACTCGAAGAATGTCGCCTCCCACTGGCGCGGCACGAAGCGGGTCCGGCCGGTCTCGACCGCGGCGATCGCGCGCTCGGCGAGACCCTTGACGTCGCAGAACCACTGCTCGGTCAGGAACGGCTCGAGGGCCGTGCCCGAGCGGTCGCCGTGCGGCACCGCGTGCCGGTGCGGCTCGACCTTCTCGACGAGCCCCTGCGCCTCGAGGTCGGCGAGCACGCGCTCGCGGGCGGCCGCGCGGTCGAGGCCGCGATAGGGCTCGGGCACCGCATCGTTGAGCCGCCCGCGGCGATCCAGGATCGCGACGATCGCGAGCCCGTGCCTTCGGCCGACCTCGAAGTCGGCGAAGTCGTGCGCCGGGGTGATCTTGACGGCACCCGTGCCCTTCTCCGGGTCGCTGTGCGGGTCGGCCACGATCGGCAGGCGGCGGCCGACCAGGGGCAGGATCGCGTGCCGGCCGACGAGCTCGCGCCAGCGCGGGTCGTCGGGGTGGACCGCCACGCCGGTGTCGCCGAGCATGGTCTCGGGCCGGGTGGTCGCGACCGTGACGAACCGGCCGGGCTCGCCCTCGATCGGGTAGCGCAGGTGCCAGAGCCTGCCGTCGACCTCGCGGCTCTGCACCTCGAGGTCGGAGACCGCGGTCTCGAGCGCGCAGTCCCAATTGACCAGGCGCTTGTCGCGGTAGATCAGCCCGGCGCGGTGCAGCGCCACGAAGGCGCGGCGGACGGCGCGCGAGAGGCCCTCGTCCATGGTGAACCGCTCGCGGCTCCAGTCGCAGGAGGCACCCAGCCGGCGCATCTGGCGGGCGATCGTGCCGCCCGACTCCTCCTTCCACGTCCACACCTCGGCCAGGAACGCCGCGCGGCCCATCGCCCGGCGGTCCCTGCCCTCGGCCGCGAGCCTGCGCTCGACCACCATCTGGGTGGCGATGCCGGCATGGTCGGTGCCCGGCTGCCAGAGCGTCTCGAAGCCGCGCATCCGGTGGAAGCGGATCAGCACGTCCTGGATCGTGTGGTCGAGGGCGTGGCCGATGTGCAGGCTGCCGGTGACGTTGGGCGGCGGCAGCATGATGCAGAAGGGCGGGCCACCCGGCCGCGGCCGGAACGCGGCCGCACGCTCCCACTCGGCGTAGAGGCGGGCCTCGACCTCGGCCGGCCGGTAGGTCTTGTCGAGCATCGGGACGGATCCAGGCGGGGCGCGGCGGGCCGGGCCGGTCGCGCGACCACCGCCACTTAGGCGAGGCCCGGTCGCTCGGCAAGGCGCCGGCCGCGGCTCAGCGGCGCTGCTCGCGCCAGCGCCGCACGGTGTCGCGGACCAGATCGAGGCCGGCCGCGTCGGTCCGCCAGGCCTCGCTGAAGGCCGGGGTGTGGCTGGCCGGCTGGGCGCCGTCGGGCAGCGGCTCGAGCTGCACCCGCACCGGCAGGGTGACCCCCTCGCCGAGCACGATCGCCTCGCCGGTGGCGAGCGCCGGCAGGCCGGACAGCAGCCACTCGGAGCCCTCGGGCAGGGTGTTGCGCACGAACGCCTGGTCGCGCTCGTTGCTCATCCTGAGCGCCACCACCGTGCCGCACTGGGAGAGGGCGGAGGCCGAGAGCTCGGCCGGGCGCTGGGTCACGAGGCCGAGCGAGACGCCGTACTTGCGGCCCTCCTTGGCGATCCGGTCGATCGCCCGGCGGCTCGGCTCGAAGCCGCTGTCGCCGGTGGCCGGCACGTAGCGGTGCGCCTCCTCGCAGACCAGGAGCAGCGGCACGGCGCGGCCGCGCTCGCTCCACAGGCCGAACTCGAACAGCATCCGGCACAGGAGCGAGACGACGACGTCGACGATCTCGCTGGGTACGCCCGAGAGGTCGATCACGGTGACCGGCCGCTCGGCCACCGGGAAGCGCAGGAGGCGGCCGAGCACGCTGTCCATGTTGTCGCGCAGGTAGAGCGACTGGAACAGGAAGGCGTAGCGACGATCGTTGCGTATGCTGTCGATGCGGCCGAGCAGCTGGCGGTAGGGTGCGGCGCCGTCCGGCTTGTTGAGGGCACCCATCGCCTCGTCGATCAGCTTGACGAGGTCGGACAGGCGGTAGGGGATCGGGGTGTCGACGGTGACCGGGCCGGCGACGCCGCCGTTGGCGGCGGCCCAGGCCTGGCGGGCGGCCAGGACCATCTCCTTGAGGATCGCGGTCTCGGCGTAGCCGCGGCCGTCGCGCGCCGGCGCCAGGATCGCCGCCGTCTCCTCGAAGTTCATGAGCCAGTAGGGCAGCTCGAGGGCCGCCAGGTCGAGCGCCTCGGCGCGCTCGCCGAAGGCCGGAGCGTACTCGCCGTGCGGGTCCAAGAGCACGATGTGCGCCGCCGGGCAGGCGCGCAGAACCGCCTGGAGGATCGTCGCCACGGTCCAGGACTTGCCCGAGCCGGTGCTGCCGAGGACCGCGAAATGCTTGCCGAGCAGCGGGTCGACCAGGAGGTGCGCGGGCACGTCCGGGACGTTCGAGAGCCGGCCGATCCGAACGCTCGTGGCGGCCGGCGGCGCGTAGACCGCGGCGGCGAGCTCGGCGTCGGCGCGCACCACGGGGGCATCGAGCACCGGGAAGGTCGAGATGCCGCGGCGGAACCGCCGCGCGCCGGCGGTCCCGACGACCTCGCCCACGAGCTGGACGTCGGCGATCGAGTGGTCGTCGACCCGCCGGCCGTGGCGCAGCCCGTGCACGACGCCGACCGGCACGATCGGCTCGCCCGGCAGGGCCACGAGCTCGCCCAGGGTGAGCGCCCGGCAGCCGCCGGCCTCCGGCCGGCGCAGCCCGACCACGAGCCCACCGCCGTTGACCGCGAGCACGGTTCCGACCACGGACGCGGCAGGTGGCATCGGCAGCTCTCCCGGGCCAAGCTCGCCCGGAGCCTGCCAGCAACTCCCCTAAGGCCGGGTTAACGCGGCGGCGGCGCTCACATCAGCTCGGCGCGGCGGGCGAGCTTCTTGACCTCCTGCTCGACCACCCGCTCGACCAGGGGCGCCAGGTTCTGGTCGAGCCACTCCTTGAGCTGCGGGCGCAGGAGCTCGACCACCAGCTCCTCGACCGAGCGGCCGCCGCCCGACGCCGGGCGCTCGTCGCCGGCCACGGCCCGGGTCAGCCGGGCGAGCGCGCTCGTGCTCGCCTGCGCGGCGGTCTGCGAGACCAACGATCCATCGTCCTGGGCGGGCATCCTCGGGCGCTCCGGTTGCTGAACGGGCGGGCGGGTCGGGGTCAGGGCGGCCGTCGGTGGCGGCGGCGGTGGCGGTGCCGCGGGCGGCTCGGCGACGAGCTCGGTCAGCTCGAGCTCGTCCTCCTCGGGCTCGGCGGCCACCGCCGTCGGGGTCGGCTCGGCCGGCCGCTTGGCCGGCTCGTCCTGCTCGTCGGCGATGATCCGGCGGATCGAGGAGAGGATCTCCTCCATCGACGGCTCCTGCGTGTCCTTGCGATCGGACATGGTCCCCACCTCCGCCTCGGGCCCTCGCGGCCGGGCTTCCGACGACCGGACGCCCGCCTTCTGGCGCCTCGGCCGCCTGCGATCAAGGCCGCCGCGCGCCATCGGCCTCGCCCGTACCGATCCACTTGCCGCGCACCGACCGGTAGTGCGCCTCGACGTCGTAGGGTGTGGTCGGCACCCGCAGCCGCTCGACGCTCAAGGTACCGGTGGCGGCCAGGAGCGCGTGCGCCGCCAAGACCTCCTCGCGCTGCGCCCGGGTGCGGTCGACCCGGGCGGCGAACAGCTCCTGCTCGGCGTCCAGGATGTCGAGCACCGTGCGGGCGCCGGTCAGCGCCTCGGCGCGCACCCCCTCGAGCGCCAGCTCGGCGGCGCGGATCTGGGTCGCGATCGAGGCCAGGCGGGCGCGCACGGTGAGCAGGCCCTGCCAGGCGGCGGCGATGTCGCGGCCGATCGCCCGGCGCGCGTCGTCGAGGTCGTAGCGCCGCTGCACCACGGTCTGGCGGCTCTGGCGCACCCGCGCGTGCTCGCCGCCGCCCTGGTAGAGCGGCACCCGGAGCGTGGCCCCGATCGAGAGATCGCTCTGCCAGGAGTAGGTGGTGTCGGGGTCGCTCGCATAGGCCGCCTCGCCGTGCAGCACGAGGCGCGGCTTGAGCGCGGCCAGAGCCGCGTCGGTGTCGTCCTGGGCGCCGTCGAGGGTGAACCGCGCGGCGCGCACGATCGGGTGGGTCTCGACCGCCTGCAGCGCCTCCTCGAGGCTGGCGGGCAGGGGCTGCGGCAGCGCCACCCCGACCAGCCCGCCCGGCGGGTCGCCAACGAGGCGCAGATAGTCGGTCGCGGCGATCGCGAGCTGGCCCTCGGCCGCGAGCCGTTCGGCGATCGCCCGGGCGAGCCGGCTCTCCGCCTGGGCGACGTCGGTGCGGGTCACCTCGCCGAAGCGGAAGCGGTCGCGGGCGGCGGCGAGTTGCCGCTCGAGGCTCTGCTCGTTGCCGCGGGCGAGCTCGAGCACGGCCCGGTCGCGCAGCACCGCGCCGTAGACCGCCACCGTCTCGAGCAGCACGTCCTGCTCGACCGCGGCGAGCCGGGCGCGCTCGGCGCGGACCGCGTTCTCCGCCCGGCTGACCAGGGCCGGGGTCAGGCCGCCGCTGTAGAGCTGCTGCTCGAGCGCCAGCACCTGGCGGAAGGTCGACAGGTTGGCGCCGTTGCGGTTGGTCTCGACCCGGCTCGCGGTCGCACCCGAGCTCGCGGTCAGCCGCGGCCGGCCGGTGCCGAGGGCCTGCGGCACGTCCTCGTCGACCGCGCGCAGCCGGGCGCGCGCCGCAGCCAGCCGCGGGCTCGTCTCGTAGACCTTGGCGAGCGCCTCCTCGAGCGTGGTCGCAGCCGCGGCCGGCCCGAGGAGCGCCAGGGCGAGGAGGGCGGGCCCGAGCACGCGCACCATGGCGCGGTCCTACCACGCTCTCTCGTATCGCGCTAGTCCAAACGAGCTACTGAAACCAATACGCGAGAGGACGGTCGCCCGCCCTCAGAGCGAGAAGACCGGCGCCGGGCGCAGCGCCGCGAGCTCGGGCAGCCGGGCGTCGTCGACCACCCGCCGGCCGATCGCGCCGCCGACCCTCTCGAGCACCGTGACCTCGCCGGGCCGCCCGTCGGCGACCACCGCCACGAGCCGGCCGCCCTCGGCGAGCTGCTCGAGGAGGCGGGGCGGCACCAGCCGCACCGAGCCCACGAGCAGGATCACGTCGAACGGCGCCTGGCTCGGCAGGCCTTCGCGCGGATCGCCCACCTGGACGACGAGGTTGTCGGCCCCGGCCTCGGCCACGCGGCGGTCGAGCGCCGCGCTCTCCGCGGCGTCGCCCGCGAGCAGGATCACGGTGCCGGCCAGCCGCGCCGCCACGGCACCCGCATAGCCGGTCGCGCAGCCGATCAGCAGGAGCACGTCCTCGGGCCGGATCCGGGCCGCCTGCAGGAGCTTGGCGAGCGCCAGCGGCTCCACCAGCCAGCGGCCGTCGCCGAGCGGCAGGTCCTCGTCGACATAGGCGGTACCCTTGAGCGCGGTCGGCACGAACAGCTCGCGCGGCACCTCGGCCATCGCGGCGAGCAGCCGCGGGTCGACGATCCGGTTGGGCTTGAGCTGGTTCTCGACCATGCGGCGGCGGGCCTCGGCGTGATCGTACATGGTCGCTCCGAGCGGTCGGGACGCGGCGCTCATTACGCGCGCGGGATCGCCCGGGGCAAGGTGGCGGGCGCGATTGACCCGGCCCCCCGGCCGATCCTAAGAAGCCCGGGCGCGGCCCGGCGCGAGCGGGGCGGCCCGGTGGCAGAGTGGCCATGCAGCGGACTGCAAATCCGCGTACGTCGGTTCGATTCCGGCCCGGGCCTCCAGCCGTCTCCGCCCCTGGCGGACCGCTTGGCGCCCTGCTATAGGCGCCGCCTGTTCCGGCGTAGCTCAGTCGGTAGAGCAAGCGGCTGTTAACCGCTGGGTCGTAGGTTCGAGTCCTACCGCCGGAGCCAGCCCCTGTCGTCGGCTCCACCGTGCCCGCTGCGCGCTCCGGCCTCGTCCTGCTCACCGGTGCCGGGATCTCGGCCGAATCGGGCCTGCCGACCTTCCGCGGCGCCGGCGGCCTGTGGGAGGGGCACCGGGTCGAGGAGGTGGCCACACCTGCGGCCTTCGCCCGCGATCCCGAGCTCGTGCTGCGCTTCTACGACGCCCGCAGGCGCGCGCTCGCCGCGGTCGCGCCGAACCCGGCGCACCATGCCCTGGTCCGCCTCGAGGCCGCCTGGCCCGGCCCGTTCCTGCTCGTCACCCAGAACGTCGACGACCTGCACGAGCGGGCCGGCTCGCGCCGGCTCCTCCACCTGCACGGCGAGCTCCTGCGCGCGCGCTGCACCGCGTGCGGCTGGGCCGGGCGGTGGAGCGGCGACCTCCTGGGCGTCGCCTGCCCCGGCTGTGGCCGGCTCGGGGCCCTTCGCCCGGACATCGTCTGGTTCGGCGAGCTGCCGATCGGGCTCGAGGAGGTGGAGGTGGCGCTCGCCGGCTGCGCGCTGTTCGCGGCGATCGGCACCTCGGGGCGGGTCTGGCCGGCGGCCGGGTTCGTCGAGCGGGCGCGGCGGGCGGGTGCGCACACGGTCGAGCTCGGCCTCGAGCCGTCGGCTGCGGGCGGCGGCTTCGCCGAGCGGCGCTCGGGACCGGCGAGCCGGCTCGTGCCGGCCTGGGTCGCCGAGATTCTGGCCGCGCGCTGAGCCGGGCCCGGGCCTTCGCACCTGCGGCAAACCGCCGTGCGGGCCGGCTCGGCGGGCTCGCTTGTGACCGTGTGGGAACCGTGTTAAGGCGCGCCCGCCTTTGGCGGAGCCGGTGCCGGGCCCTGGCCCCGTGCGCGCCGGAACACCGCGACATCTAGCGGGGACGCACCGGGTGGCAGCCAGCTCAGCCGCGTCGTGGGGTGTGGCGCAGCGCTACGCGTCGGCGCTGTTCGAGCTGGCCCGCGAGCGCGACGCCCTCGACGCGGTCGCCGCCGACCTCGACCGGCTCCAGGCGATCCTGGCGGAGAGCGGGGATCTCGGCCGGCTGCTCGCGAGCCCGATCGCGAGCCGGGCCGAGCAGCGCCGTGCGGTGCTGGCGGTGGCCGAGCGGGTCGGGCTCGGCGAGCTCGTCCGCAACACCCTGGGCGTGCTCGCCGAGCATCGCCGGCTCGGGGCGCTCGGGGCGCTCGCCCGGGCGTTCCGCGAGCGGCTCGCCGAGGTCCGGGGCGAGGTGACCGCGGAGATCGTCTCGGCGGCCCCGCTCGCCCCCGAGGACCTGGGCGCGATCGAGGGCGCGGTCGCCCGCTTCGCCGGCCGCAAGGTCCGGCTCGAGGCGAGCGTCGACCCGGCGCTCCTGGCCGGGCTCGTCGTCAAGGTCGGGTCGCGCATGGTCGACGCCTCGCTGCGCCGGCGGCTGCAGCAGCTCGAGCAGGTGATGAAAGGGATCGGCTGATGGACATCCGCGCTGCCGAGATCTCGGCGATCCTCAAGGAGCAGATCGCGAGCTTCGGCACCGAGGCCGAGGTCGCCGAGGTCGGTCGGGTGCTGTCGGTGGGCGACGGCATCGCCCGCGTCTACGGCCTCGACGAGGTCCAGGCCGGCGAGATGGTCGAGTTCGAGGACGGCACCCGCGGCATGGCGCTGAACCTCGAGACCGACAATGTCGGTGTCGTGATCTTCGGCGACGACCGCGCCATCCGCGAGGGCACGGTCTGCAAGCGGACCAAGTCGATCGTCGACGTGCCGGTCGGCAAGGGGCTCTTGGGCCGGGTCGTCGACGCGCTCGGCAACCCCTTGGACGGCAAGGGCCCGATCCAGGGCGCCGAGCGCCGTCTGGTCGAGCTCAAGGCGCCCGGCATCGTGCCGCGGCGGTCCGTGCACGAGCCGATGATGACCGGCCTCAAGGCGATCGACGGGCTGATCCCGATCGGCCGCGGCCAGCGCGAGCTCATCATCGGCGACCGGCAGACCGGCAAGACCCAGATCGCCCTCGACTGCTTCGTCAATCAGAAGCTCTACAACGAGGCGGCGGGCACCGACGAGTCGAAGAAGCTCTACTGCATCTACGTGGCGGTCGGCCAGAAGCGCTCCTCGGTCGCCAAGTTCGTCAAGGCGCTGCAGGACCATGGCGCGCTCGAGTACACGATCGTGGTGGCGGCGACCGCCTCCGATCCGGCGCCGATGCAGTTCCTCGCACCCTACGCCGGCTGCGCGATGGGCGAGTATTTCCGCGACAACGGCATGCACGCGGTGATCGTCTACGACGATCTGTCCAAGCAGGCGACCGCCTATCGCCAGATGTCGCTCTTGCTGCGTCGCCCGCCGGGCCGCGAGGCCTATCCGGGCGACGTCTTCTACCTGCATTCGCGGCTGCTCGAGCGGGCGGCCAAGATGAACAAGGACCACGGCTCGGGCTCGCTCACCGCGCTGCCCGTGGTCGAGACCCAGGCCAACGACGTCTCGGCCTACATCCCGACCAACGTGATCTCGATCACCGACGGGCAGATCTTCCTCGAGACCGGCCTGTTCTACCAGGGCATCCGGCCGGCGGTGAACGTCGGCCTGTCGGTGTCGCGGGTCGGTTCGGCCGCGCAGATCAAGGCCATGAAGAAGGTGGCCGGGCGGATCAAGCTCGAGCTCGCCCAGTACCGCGAGATGGCGGCGTTCGCGCAGTTCGCCTCCGACCTCGATCTGGCCACCCAGCGGCTGCTGAACCGCGGCGCCCGGCTGACCGAGCTCCTGAAGCAGCCGCAGCTCTCGCCGATGCCGGTCGAGGAGCAGGTCTGCTCGATCTTCGCCGGCGTCAACGGCTATCTGGACGCGATCAAGGTCGCCGACGTGCAGCGCTTCGAGACCGAGTTCCTGGACGAGCTGCGCGAGGAGGGCCGCGAGATCCTGCAGGCGATCCGCGGCTCGGGCGATCTCGACGCCGAGGCCGAGAAGAAGCTGCGGGAGCTGCTCGCCTCGTTCTCCAAGAAGTTCGCCTGAGGCCGGCGGCGTCCGCCCATGCCGAGCCTCAAGGACCTGCGCACCCGGATCAACTCGGTCCGGGCGACCCGCAAGATCACGAGTGCGATGAAGCTCGTGGCCGGCAGCAAGCTGCGCCGGGCGCAGGAGAACGCCGAGGCGGCGCGGCCGTTCGCCGCCAGGATGGCCGCCATGCTCGCCAACCTCGCGGCCGCCGTGCAGGGCCAGGGGGAGGCGCCGCCGCTCCTGGCCGGCACCGGCAGGGACGAGGTCCACCTGATCGTCGTGGCGACCGCCGACCGGGGCCTGTGCGGCGCCTTCAACAGCTCGATCGTGCGCGCCACCCGCCGGCGGATCCAGGAGCTCAAGGAGCAGGGCAAGAGCGTCAAGCTCATCTGCGTCGGCCGCAAGGGCCGCGACATGCTGCGGCGCGAGTACGGCGATCTGATCGTCGAGTTCCTGGACGGGATCGCCGGCAAGCGGCGCATCGCCTTCGCCGACGCCGAGCGGGTCGCCCAGAAGATCCTGGCGCTCTACGAGGCCGGCGGCTTCGACGTCGCCGCGATCGTCTTCAACCGGTTCAAGAGCGCCATGAGCCAAGTGGTCACGGTCCGGCAGCTCGTGCCGGTCGAGCCGCCCGAGGCCGGCGGCGCGGTGGAGGGGCTGCAGGCGGTCTACGAGTTCGAGCCGGGCGAGGAGCAGATCCTGGCCGAGCTCCTGCCGCGCAACCTGGCGGTGCAGATCTACGGTGCCCTGCTCGAGAACGCGGCCAGCGAGCAGGGCGCCCGCATGGTGGCGATGGACAATGCCACCCGCAACGCCGGCGAGATGATCGACCGCCTGACGCTGCGCTACAACCGCCAGCGCCAGGCCAACATCACCAAGGAGCTGATCGAGATCGTCTCGGGTGCCGAGGCCGTCTGAGGCGGCGCCGGGCGATCGGGAGAGGGGTCGAGCGATGGTCAAGGTCAACGTTGCGCGCGGCCGGATCGCGCAGGTCATGGGCGCGGTCGTCGACGTCCAGTTCGACGGCGCCCTGCCGGCGATCCTGAACGCGCTCACCACCGACAACCAGGGCAAGAAGCTCACCCTCGAGGTCGCCCAGCACCTGGGCGAGAGCACGGTGCGCACGATCGCCATGGACTCGACCGACGGGCTCACCCGCGGCCAGGAGGTGATCGACACCGGGGCCGCGATCGCCGTGCCGGTCGGGCGCGAGACGCTCGGGCGCATCCTCAACGTCATCGGCGAGCCCGTCGACGAGCGCGGACCGATGAGCGCCAAGGCCACGGCGCCGATCCACGCCCCGGCGCCGGCCTTCATCGACCAGTCGACCGAGGCCGAGATCCTGGCCACCGGCATCAAGGTGGTCGACCTTCTGACCCCCTACCCCAAGGGCGGCAAGATCGGCCTGTTCGGCGGCGCCGGGGTCGGCAAGACCGTCCTCATCATGGAGCTCATCAACAACATCGCCAAGGCGCACGGCGGTGTGTCGGTGTTCGCGGGCGTCGGCGAGCGCACCCGCGAGGGCAACGACCTCTACCACGAGATGATCGAGTCCGGGGTCATCGACCTCGAGGACCCCCTGAAGTCCAAGGTCGCCCTGATCTACGGCCAGATGAACGAGCCGCCCGGCGCGCGCGCCCGGGTGGGCCTCACCGGCCTCACGGTCGCCGAGTATTTCCGCGACCAGGAAGGCCAGGACGTGCTGTT
>CAZDFD010000071.1:0-23437 GCA_964504655.1 uncultured Geminicoccaceae bacterium | reverse complement strand
GGCAGATGTTCCGCCACATCACCTGGCCGCTCGTCCTCCCCTTCGTCATGGTGGCCGTGGTGATCCGCACGATCGACGCCTTGAAGGCCTTCGACACGATCTTCGTGATCACGCAGGGCGGGCCGGGCACGGCGTCCGAGACCATCAACATCTACCTCTATCTGCAGGCCTTCTCCTTCTACAACATGGGTCACGCGTCGGCGGTGGTGGTGGTGTTCTTCGTGATCATCGTGGCGCTCTCGCTCCTCCTCCTCTGGCTGCGCCAGCGCACCCAGTGGGCAGGGGTCGCCTGATGCGGCTCGCGGCCGGCTTCGCGCACGCGCCTGCCGAGGGCCTCCGGCTCCTCCTCCGCAAGGCGGCCTTCGCGCTCGCCGTGCTCGTGATCGTGGCCCCGGCCGTCTCGGTTTTCTTGTGGATGCTGTCGCTCTCGCTCAAGAACGAGCTCGACAACACGAGCTACCCGCCGGTGTTCTGGCCGACCGCACCCGCCTGGCACAACTATGCCGCGGTGTTCGAGAACAACCCGTTCCTGCTCTACACCTGGAACAGCGTCCTGGTCTCGGGCTCGGCCACGCTCCTGGCCCTCCTGATCGGCGTGCCAGCGGGCTGGGGGCTCGCCCGGTCGCGGGCGCACGGGATCGCGGTGGTGATCCTGATCGCCCGCATGACCCCCGGGCTCTCCTACCTGATCCCGCTGTTCATCCTGTTCCGCTGGCTCGGGCTCACCGGCACGCTCGTGCCGATCGTGATCACCCACCTCGTGATCACCGTGCCGATCGTGGTCTACATCATGATGGGCTATTTCGAGGGCCTGCCGATCGAGCTCGAGGAGGCGGCGCTGATCGACGGCGCCACGCTCGGCCAGGCCTTCCTCAAGGTGGCGATGCCCTTGGCCCGGCCCGGGATCACGGTGGCGGCGATCCTCTCCTTCATCTTTTCCTGGAACAACTTCGTGTTCGGCGTGGTGCTCGCCGGCCGGGAGACCCGGACCCTGCCCGTGGCGGTCTACAACGCGCTCTCCTTCGAGCAGGTCTCCTGGGGGCCGCTCGCCGCGGCGGCGCTGATCGTGACCGCCCCGGTGCTGCTGTTGACCGTGGTGATCCAGCGCGAGATCGTGACGGGCCTCGCGGCCGGCGCGGTCAAGGGCGGCTGAACCGCTTGCCCCGGCCCGCGCCCCGGGCAGAGTGGGGCCCTGACGATGCGGGGAGGGGACCGTGCGCGACCGCCGCGACCTCGAGGTGACGGTGACCGACGCCGCGGCGCTCGAGGCCTACGAGCGCGCCGTCGAGGGGTTCCTCGAATACCGGCTCGCGGCCCTGCCCGAGGCCCAGGCCGCGGTCGCCGCCGATCCGGGCTTCGCGCTCGCCCGCTGCCTGCTCGCGGCGCTGTTCCTGTCGATGCAGAGCCGGCGGATGCGCCCCAAGGCCCAGGAGCAGCTGGCCCTGGCCGAGGCCGAGCGGGCCCGCCTCGGCCCGCGCGAACGGCTCCACCTCGACGCCGCCCGGGCCTGGGCGGCGGACGACATGGAGCGGGCGCTCGGGCTCTGGCAGGCGATCCTGGGCGCCTGGCCGCGCGACATCGTGGCGGTGCGGCTCCTGCACACCGCCGCCTTCTGGTGCGGCGACGCCGAGCTCGTGCGGGCGGCCGCGGCGGGCGTTCTGCCCGAGTGGGACGAGGCCGTGCCGGGCTTCGGCCATCTCCAGGGCATGCTCGCCTTCGGCCTCGAGGAGTGCGGCGACTACGCCGCGGCCGAGCCCCTGGGCCGCGCCGCCGTGGCGCGCAACCCGGGCGATCTCTGGGCGGTGCACGCCGTGGCGCACGTGCTCGAGATGCAGGGCCGCTTCGCCGAGGGCGGCCGCTGGCTGGCGCACGCCCCCGACCACTGGGACGATCGCGGCCCGATCAAGGGCCATGTCTGGTGGCACGCCGCCCTGTTCGCGCTCGAGCGCGACGAGCCCGAGACCGTGCTCGCCCTCTACGACCGGGCGGTCCGGCCGGGCGAGCGCTGCTTCTACATCGAGCTGCAGAACGCGGCCTCGCTCCTGGTCCGCCTCGAGCTCGCGGGCCATGCCGTGGGCGACCGCTTCGAGCGCCTGGCCGAGCAGGCCACGGGCTGGGTCGAGGACCATGTCGTGCCGTTCACCGATCTGCACGCGGCGATCGCCTTCGCGCGCACCGGGCGCCCCGAGGCCGAGGCCCAGCTCGCCTCGCTCGAGCGGCTGACTGCGCGCGGCGAGGGGCACGCGGCCGCGGTCGCGGGGCCGCTCCTTCTGCCGATCGTCCGCGCGGTGCTCGCCTTCTGGCGGGGCGAGCCCGCGCGCACGGTCGAGCTCCTCCTGCCCCTGCGCGGGGCCACGGCGCCGCTCGGCGGCAGCCACGCCCAGCGCGACGTGATCGAGCAGCTCCTGCTCGAGGCGGCGCTGCGCTCCGGCCGCTTCGACCTCGCCCGGCTGCTCGCCGCCGAGCGGGTGGCGCTGCGGCCGGCGAGCCGGCCCTCCTGGCGCAAATACGCGGACGCCCTGGCCGGGCTGGGTGCGCCCGAGGCGGCCCGCGCGGCGCGCGCCCGGGCCGCCGCCTAGGCGCGCTCACGGGCCGCTCGCGGGCTCTTGAGCCGAACTGACGCGCCGGCCCGCCCGGCCGGAGCTAGGTTCTCCCCGACGCCGTGGGAGAACGCCGATGCGCGACCGGTTCGGGCTCGAGGTGACGACCGACAGCGGGCCGGCGCTGGCGCTGCTCGACCGCGCGCTGCTCGAGCTCATGGAGTACCGGCTCTCGGCCATGGCCACGGTCGAGGCGGCGCTCGCGGCCGATCCGCGGCTGGCGCTCGCCCGCTGCCTCAAGGGCTGCCTCCTGCGCTCGATGGCGACCGGCACGGCGACGCCCGCGATCGCGGCCGAGCTCGACCTGGCCCGGGCCGAGCGGCCGCGGCTCTCGGCCCGGGAGGGGCTGCATCTGGACGCGCTCGCCGCCTGGACCTGCAACGATCTGACCACCGCCACCCGGATCTGGCGGGCGATCGTCGAGGCCTGGCCGCGCGATCTCCTGGCGATCCGCCTCCTCCACCACCAGGGCTTCTGGATGGGCCGGCGCGATCTCATGCGCGCGGCGGTGAGCCTGGCGCTGCCGGCCTGGGCGGAGGACGAGACGGGCTACGGGTTCCTTTTGGGCATGCTCGCCTTCGGCCTCGAGGAGGCGGGCGAGCTCGAGCGGGCCGAGCGGTTGGCGCGCCGCGCCGTCGAGCTCAACCCCGAGGATCTCTGGTCGATCCACGCCGTGGCGCACGTGCTCGAGACCCGCGACCGGCCGCGCGAGGGGGCCGCCTGGCTCGCCCGGCCGGTCGAGGCCTGGGCCGACCGCACCAGCATGCGCGGCCACCTCTTCTGGCACGCGGCGGTGTTCGAGATCGAGCGCGGCCGCGGCGAGGCGGCGCTCGCCCTCTACGACCGGGCGGTCCTGCCGCGCGGCCGGCCGACCTGCGTCGACCTGCACAACGCCGCCTCGCTCCTGGCCCGCCTCGAGCTGCAGGGGGTCGACGTCGGCGGTCGCTGGGAGGGGCTCGCCGAGCCCGCCGCGGGCTGGACCGAGGACCATGTCTATCCGCTGACCGACCTGCACGCGGCGCTCGTCCTGGCGCGCACCGGGCGGAGCGAGGTCGACACGCTCGTGGCCTCGCTCGAGCGGCTCGCGGGCCGGCCGGACGACCATGCGGCGGCGGTCGCCGGGCCGATCCTCCTGCCGCTGGTGCGCGCGGTCGTGGCCTTCTACCGGGGCGAGCCCGGCCGCGCCGTCGACCTGCTCCTCGAGCTCGGCCCGGTGCCGCCCGCGGCCGGCGGCAGCAACGCCCAGCGCGATCTCGTGGCGCAGCTCCTGCTCGAGGCGGCACTCGCCTCGGGCCGGCTCGAGCTCGCCCGGGCCCTCGCCGCGGCGCGGGTCCGGGCGCGCCCGCACGACGCGGTCGGCCGGCGCAAGCTCGCCCAGGCGGTGGCGGCACTCGCCGAGCGCGCCCGGCGACGCGACGCCGCGCCCGTGGCGGCGGCACTCCCGCCCGGGCCGCGGCCGGGCGTCCCGGCGCTGCCCTGGGTGCCTCCGCGCCGGACGGTCCCGGTCTGAGCGGCCGCCCGCCACGGCGCTGCGACACCGGTCCTGTTGCAGCGCAGCGGAGGCTGCCCTAGCAAGGCGGTCCCGTCGGCCGCGGATGGCAGCCATGCAGGAGCCCAGGGTCAAGCCCACCAACCCGTGCTTCGGCTCGGGGCCGACCGCCAAGCGGCCGGGCTGGTCGCTCGCCGCGCTCGAGGGCGCGCTGCTCGGCCGCTCGCACCGCGCGGCCGAGGCCAAGGCGCGGCTGCAGGAGGTGGCCGAGCGCTCGCGGCGGATCCTGGGCATCCCGGCCGACTACCGGATCGGCATCCTGGCCGGCTCCGACACCGGCGCCTTCGAGGCGGCGATGTGGTCGCTCCTGGGTGCCCGCGGGGTCGACGTGCTCGCCTTCGAGAGCTTCGGCGAGGGCTGGCTCGTCGACGTCGAGAAGGAGCTCGAGCTCGCCGACGTCCGGGCGCTCCGGGCGCCCTATGGCGAGCTTCCCGAACTCGCCGCGGTCGACTTCGACCGCGACGTGGTCCTCTGCTGGAACGGCACGACCTCGGGCGTGCGGGTGCCGGACGGAAGCTGGATCCCGGCGGATCGGCGCGGCCTCGTGCTGTGCGATGCGACCTCGGCCGCCTTCGCCATGGAGCTCCCCTGGGCGAAGCTGGATGTGGTCACCTGGTCCTGGCAGAAGGTCTTGGGCGGCGAGGCGCAGCACGGCATGCTCGTGCTCGGGCCGCGCGCCGTCGAGCGGCTCGAGGGCTGGCGCCCGCCCCGGCCCTTGCCCAAGCTGTTCCGGCTCACGAGCAAGGGCCGGCTCGCCGAGGGGATCTTCAGGGGCGAGACGATCAACACGCCCTCGATGCTGGCGGTCGAGGACGCGCTCGACGGGTTGCGCTGGGCCGAGGCGATCGGCGGCCTGCCGGGCCTGATCGGGCGCTGCCGCGCCAATCTCGCCGTGCTCGAGCGGCTGGTCGCGGAGGGCAGGGGCTTCGGCTTCCTCGCCGCACGGCCCGAGCTCCGCTCGCCGACCTCGGTCTGCCTGACGCTGACCCGTCCCGAGGTGGCGCGGCTCGACGAGCCGGGCCGGCAGGAGGTGGTCAAGGCGATGACCCGGCTCCTGGCCGAGGCCCGCGTCGCCCACGACATCGCCTCCTACCGCGACGCGCCCGCGGGCCTGCGCATCTGGTGCGGTGCCACCGTCGAGACCGCCGACCTCGAGGCGCTCGCACCCTGGCTCCTGTTCGCCCTCGACACCGTCGCCGCGAAGCTCGGCTGAGCCTGGAGACCTCGATGCCGCGTGTGCTGATCGCCGACGAGCTGAGCCCTGCGGCGCTGCGCGTGTTCGCCGAGCGCGGCGTGGTGGCCGAGCAGCGGACCGGGCTCTCGAAGGAACGCCTGGTCGAGATCATCGGCGCGTACGACGGCCTCGCGGTCCGCTCGGCGACCAAGGTGACGGCCGAGGTCCTGGCCGCAGCAGACCGGCTCCAGGTGGTCGGCCGGGCCGGGATCGGCGTCGACAACATCGATCTGGAGGCCGCGACCGCCAAGGGCGTCGTCGTCATGAACACGCCCTTCGGCAACTCGGTCACCACCGCCGAGCACACGATCTCGTTGATCATGGCGCTCTGCCGGCAGATCCCGGCCGCCGACCGCTCGACCCGCGCGGGCAAGTGGGAGAAGTCGCGCTTTCTCGGCACCGAGCTCATGGGCAAGACGCTCGGGCTCGTGGGCTGCGGCAACATCGGCTCGATCGTGGCCGACCGCGCCCAGGGCCTCAAGATGAAGGTCGTGGCCTACGACCCGTTCCTCGGCCCCGAGCGGGCCCGGGAGCTCGGCGTCGAGAAGGTCGAGCTCGACGAGCTCCTCACCCGCGCCGACGTCGTGAGCCTGCACACGCCGTTGACCGAGCAGACGAGGAACATCCTCTCGCACGAGCGGTTGTCGCGCACCAAGCCCGGCGTGCGGATCGTCAATTGCGCGCGCGGCGGGCTGGTCGACGAGGAGGCGCTCGCCGATCTGATCCGCTCCGGCCACGTGGCCGGGGCCGCGCTCGACGTGTTCGCGGTCGAGCCGGCCAGGCAGTCGCCCCTGTTCGAGCTCGAGCAGGTGGTGGTGACCCCGCATCTGGGCGCCTCGACCAGCGAGGCGCAGGAGAACGTGGCGGTCCAGATCGCCGAGCAGATCGCCGATTATCTCACCACGGGCGCGATCGTGAACGCCTTGAACATGCCCTCGGTCACGGCCGAGGAGGCGCCGAGGCTCAAGCCCTACATGAAGCTCTGCGAGCAGCTCGGCTCGTTCGCGGGCCAGCTCACCGAGACCGGGCTGCGCGGCGCCACCATCACCTATGCCGGCCGGGCGGCCGGGCTCAACACCCGACCATTGACGCAGGTGGCCCTGGCGGCGCTGCTGCGGCCGCTCTTGGACAGCGTCAACATGGTCAACGCGCCGGCCGTGGCGCGGCAGCGCGACATCGACGTCGTCACCACCCAGCGCGAGCAGGTCGAGGGCTACCAGACCCTCGTGACGCTCGAGGTGCTGACCGAGCGCGGGCCGCGCGCCGTGGCCGGCACGCTGTTCCAGGACAGCGAGCCGCGGCTGGTCTCGGTGCGCGGGATCCCGATGGAGGCCCGGCTCGGCCCGCACATGCTCTATGTGCGCAACGCCGACCGGCCGGGCCTGATCGGGGCGCTCGGCCAGGCGCTCGGCGACGCGCGGATCAACATCGCGACCTTCCATCTGGGCCGCGACCGCCCGGGCGGCGACGCGATCGCCTTGGTCGAGGTCGACGGCCCGATCCCCGAGGCGGTGGTCGACCAGGTCCGCCACCTGCCCAACGTGCTCCAGGTCAAGGCGCTGAGCTTCTGAGCGGTCGCGGCCGCTCAGGATCGGGGCGGCGGGCCGTCGCCGTAGCGCAGGACGCGGACCTTCTCGAGGGTGACGAGGCCGCTGCCGACGAGGCGCTCGAGGGTCGGCAGGAAGGCCTCGATCCGCTCGGCCGCGTCGACGATCTCGACGATCATCGGCAGATCCTCGGAGAGCCTGAGGATCTTGGCCGTGTGCAGCCGCGAGGAGCGGCCGAACCCCATCGGCCCGCGCAGCACCGTGGCCCCGGCCAGACCCTGCGCGCGGGCGGCGAGCACGATCGCTTCGTAGAGCGGCCGGTCGTCCGCCTCGTCGTCCTCGCCGATGAAGACGCGCAGGAGCAACGCCTCCTCGGGCAACCTCATCGACGCCTCCGGCGCGGCCGGCCGAGCCGCTCGCCGAGCGCCCACCCGGCCCAGGCCGCGACCATCCAGGCGACCAGCGAGGCGCCCGTGTAGAGGGCCGCGGCCAGCGGCCGGCCGTCGCGCAGCATCGTCACGGTCTCGAGCCCGAACATCGAGAAGGTAGTGTAGCCGCCGCAGAGGCCGGTCGTCACGAGCTGGCGCTGGCGGGTGCCGGCCAGGAGCCGGCCCTCGGGCGCGGTGAGCGCGGCGTAGAGGCCGATCGCCCAGGAGCCGGTGACGTTGGCGAGCCAGGTGCCGGCCTCGGCCGGCAGCCCGAGGCCCGGTCCCGTGGCCTCGCCCAGAAGGTGGCGGGCGAGGCCGCCCACGGCGCTGCCGAGGCCGACCCAGAACGGCACCGGCAGGCGGCGCAGGCGTCCGGCGAGGCTCATCCGGGCCGGCTGCCCAGGACCAGCCCGAGGGCGCAGGCGGCGAGCCCGCCCGCCACGGTCAGGGCGAGGTTGGCCAAAGCGCGGCCGTGCTCGCCGCCGCGGGCGAGGGCGAGGGTCTGCAGGGCGAGCGAGGAGACGGTGGTGTAGCAGCCGAGGAAGCCCGTGATCAGCGCCAGGCGGAACGGGCCGTGGTCCTCCCCCAGGCGCGCCGCGACGAGGCCGATGGCGAAGGCGCCGGTCAGGTTCACGACGAGCGTGCCCCAGGGGAAGGTCTCGCCGATCCGCCGCGCCACCGCACCCGAGACCGCGAAGCGCGCGACGCCGCCGAGGAAGCCGCCCGCGACGAGCGCCAGGAGGTCGGAGGGCGCCGGCATGGGCGCGGGCGGCGGCCGGGCTCAGCGAGCGGGCGGGGGCGGGGGAGGATACCACGCCGGGTCGAGCACCTGCTCGGCCGTGAAGGGGCAGGTCTCGGGCAGAGGCGAGCCGTCGGGACGGGCAGCGAGGCTCCGCAGGATCCTCGGGCGGGCGAAGCGCCACGCATCCGCGAGCACCACGGGCAGGAGGCGGCGAAGGCTCGGGCTGTCGCGCAACTGCACCTGCACCCGCTGGCGGTGCTCCTCGACGCTCAGCCGCCAGACCCGGTGCGGGTCGCTCGCCCGCGACCAGGCGAGCTTGGCCAGATGCTCGAGGATGCGGGCCAAATTGGAGGCGAGCTCGCGCTTCTCGGACGCAGCCAAGCCTTCGATCTCCTCGATGAGCCCGTCCCAGTCGAGGGCGAGGTTGGAGCCCCTGTCGCGCGCGCCGCGCAGGAGCCGTGCCTGCTCCTCGGTCCAGGCGTAGAAGTCGCGCTCGCGGAGAATGCCCATGGCACGCGATCCCTTCGCGCGAATCGGAGCACGCACGGGCGCCGCCGGCAAGGGCCGGGGCCGGCCGCGGCTCAGGCAGCGACCGGCGCGCGCACCAGGTTGATCAGCGGCGCGCCCTCGGCGAGGGCGTCGAGGTTGCGGGCGATCTGGCCGCCGCGGCGGCGGAACAGGCCCTCCGTCCAGCCCGAGGCGTGCGGGGTCATGACCAGGTTGTCGAGCTCGTGGAAGGGCAGGGCCGAGGGGCGCGGGGCCGGGTCGCGGGCACTCGGGTAGCGCCACCAGACGTCCAGCACCGCGCCGCCGATCCGCTTGCCGCGCAGCGCCTCGAACAGATCGGCCTCGACGCAGACCGGGCCGCGGGCGACGTTCACGAGCACCGCCTGCGGCCGCAGGAGCGCCAGCCTGCGGGCGTCGATCAGCCCGCGGGTGGTCTCGTCGAGCGCGCAGGTGAGGACCAGGAAGTCGACCCGGGGCAACAGCTCGTCGAGGCGGCTCCAGGGCAGGAGCTCGTCGACCGGTGGGTCGGGCACCGGCGAGCGGTTGCAGGCGAGCACCGCGAGCCCGAGGGCGCGGGCGCGGTGGGCGACCGCCCGGCCGATCCGGCCGAGACCCACGATGCCGAGCACCGCACCGGCCGCCTCGCCGTGCGGCGGGTCGCCGATGTGGCCGGAGAAGCGCCAGGAGCCGGCCTTGAAGCCCGCCGCCATCTCGAGCAGGCGGTGGCGCCAGGCGAGGATCGCCAGGATCACGTACTCGGCCATCCCGTCCTCGTGGCCGAAGGCGTTGCAGACCGCGATCCGGGCCGGGATCGCCCCGAGGTCGACGGCATCGAGCCCCGCACCGCCCACCTGGACGAGGCGCACCCCGGGCCCGAGCGGCATCGAGCGGTCGTAGCGGGTGAGCACCACGGCGTCGGCCCGGCCGAAGGCCGCTGCGATCGAGGCCGGGCCCGCGTCCTCGGGCAGCACGGTGAGCCGCCAGGGGGTCCGCAGCTGGTCGCGCACCTCGCCCTCGTAGGCGCCCGCGATCCCGTGCAGCACCGCCTCGTGCATGATCGACCTCCCCGACCGGACCGGCACCCCCGACCGGACCGGCACCCGAGGTGCCACTTCCTCGGCCGCGCGGGAAGCGGTCACCTGCGCGGCGCGGCCTTCGCGGCCGCCGCGGCGGCTGCTAGGAGGCCGCCACGCCGGAGCCGCGGAGCACCCGATGATCGATCTCTACACCTGGTCGACCCCCAACGGCCGCAAGATCTCGATCATGCTCGAGGAATGCGGGCTGCCCTACACCGTCCATGCCGTCGACATCAACAAGAACCAGCAGTTCGAGCCCGCGTTCCTCAAGATCAGCCCGAACAACAAGATCCCGGCCATCGTCGACCGCGGCAACGGCCAGAGCGTGTTCGAATCGGGCGCCATCCTGATCTATCTGGCCGAGAAGGCGGCGCGGTTGCTGCCGCTCGACCGGCCGCGGCGGATCGCGACGCTCGAGTGGCTGTTCTTCCAGATGGCCTCGATCGGGCCGATGCTCGGCCAGGTGCACCATTTCCTGCGCTTCAACCCGGGCAAGGCGCCCTATGCCGAGGAGCGCTACCATACCGAGGCCAAGCGGCTCTACGGCGTCATGAACCGCCGGCTCGGCGAGGAGCCGTGGCTCGCCGGGCGCGACTACACCATCGCGGATGTCGCCACCTTCCCCTGGATCGCGCGCTGGGAGTGGCACCGGATCGACTGGCAGGACTATCCGAACGTGGCGCGCTGGTACCGGGCGATCGCCGAGCGGCCGGCCGTGCAGCGCGGCTACGACGTGCCGGCCACGGGTGCCACGATCGCGCTGCCGCCGCTTTGAGCCCCGCCGGCGACCCGACGATCCTCGCCCGTCCGGCCGTCGAGCGGGTGCGCCGCGCCCTCGAGGCGGCGGGCTCGGCGGCCCGACCCGTGGCCCTCGAGGGCAGCGCGCGGACCGCCGAGGACGCCGCCCGCGCGCTCGGCGTCGAGGTCGGCCAGATCGTCAAGTCGCTCCTGTTCCTCGTGGGCGGGCGGCCGGTCCTGGCGCTGGTCGCGGGCGACCGGCGCTGCCGGAGCGAGGCCCTGCCCGGAGCCCTCGGACTCGAGGGCCAGGTCGCCCGGGCCGATGCCGAAACGGTGCGGGCGGCCACGGGCTTCGCGATCGGCGGGGTGGCACCGCTCGGCCACCCCGAACGCCTGCCCTGCGCGATCGACCAGAGCCTCGGCCGGTTCGATCGGCTCTGGGCGGCAGCCGGCCATCCGCACGCGGTGTTCGAGACGAGCCCGGCCGAGCTCGCCCGGCTCACGGGCGGGGTCGTGGCGGAGATCGGCGAGGCGGGCTGAGCGCCCGCCCGCCGCCCCCGGCGTCAGCGGGCCGGCACCACGCTGATGGCGAGGGCCTCGACGAAGGTCACCTCGACCCGGTCGCCCGGCCGGAGCTGGCGGGCGAAGGCCTGCATCGAGGGGTCGCGCACCGTGATCGCGCGGACCACCCCGTCGGCCGGCTTGAACTGGACGATGTTGCTCGCTGGGTCGACGGAGACGATGGTCACCACCTCGGTGACGTCCTCGACGATGCCGGCGCCCGGCCGCGCCCCGGCCGGCGCCCGGGTCAGGACCGCGCCCGAGCCGCTCGCCGAGGCCGGGGTCGCCATGCGCGCCGCGATCGCCTCGGTGTAGCGCACCACCACCCGGTCGCCGGGCCGGACCTGCGCCAGGTTGCGGACCTCGGGCCCGGCCTTGACGGTGACGATCTCGCCGCGCTCGTTCTGCAGGACCACGAGGCGGCTGTCCATGTCGACCGCCTGGACCCGGGCGGTGGCCTCGACCGTGGTGGTCACCGAGGCCGGGGCCGGGGCCACGCGGGCGGCCGGCGGCTCGGCCGGCGGCGGGGCCGAGGACTGGCAGGCGGCGAGCGCCGCGACCAGGCCGGAGGCGAACAGGGCGGCGCGAATCATGCGGACGAACTCCTTCGGGCGTTTCCCAGGCTGGCTCCTAGCCGGGATCGGCCGCCGCGTCACCCCCGCCCGAGACGGCCCGTGCCCGGCTTCAAGCGGTGCTCCCGACCGCGTAGAAGGGGGCCGAGGCGGAGCGGGAGGCGAGCATGCGGCGGCGGTGGTGGCAGGCGGTGCTGGTCGGGGCGCTGGCGCTGCTCGCGGCGGGTGCGGCGCGCGCCGAGAAGGTGAAGATCGCGGCTCTCACGCTCGTCTCCTCGGCCCCGCTCTTCGTCGCCCAGGAGCGCGGGTATTACGCCGCGGAAGGGCTCGAGGCGGAGCTCGTCTTCTTCAGGGCGGCCCAGCCCGTGGCCGTGGCGGTCGCCTCGGGCGACGCCGATTTCGGGGTCACCGCCTTCACCGCCGGCTTCTTCAACCTGGCGGGTCAGGGGGCGTTGAAGGTGATCGGCGCGCAGAGCCGCGAGGAGCCGGGCTTCGACTTCTCGGCCTATCTGGCCTCCAACGCCGCCTTCGCCAAGGGCCTCGACGGCCCGGCCGGGCTCCCCGGCCGGAGCCTCGCCATCACCCAGCACGGCTCGAGCTTCCACATCATGGCCGGGCTCCTCGCCCGCAAGCTCGGCGTCCCGCTCGGCTCGATCCGGCTCGTGCCGCTCGAGACCCTGCCCAACATGCAGGCGGCGTTGAAGTCCGGCCAGGTCGACGCCGCGATCCTGCCCGGCCACATCGCGAGCCAGCTCGACAAGGCGGGCGAGGCCAGGCTGATCGGCTGGGTCCACGAGCGGACGCCCTACGCGCTCGGCGGCCTGTTCACCTCGACCGCCAACGTCGAGCGGCGGCGGGGCGTGGTTGAGGCCTTCCTGCGCGCCTACCAGAAGGGCGCCTCCGAGTACCATGCGGTGATGAACCGGCGCGACGCGCAGGGCCGGCGACTGTTCGAGGCGGACGCCGATCCGGTGATCGCGATCATCGCCAAGTACACCCAGGCGACCCCCGCGGCGATCAGGGCCGGGGCGCCGTTCATCGACCCCCTGGCGCGGCTCGACGTCGGCAACGTCCTCGAGCAGGTGGCGCTCTTGAAGGAGGAGAAGCTGGTCGATCCCGCGGTGGACCCGGCCCGCTTCATCGACACGAGCTTCGTCGCCGGCCACTTCAACCTGCCGCGCTGAGCCCGTGCGGCTGCGCGCCCGCGACCTGGCGCACGCCTATGACGGGCTCGACGCGCTCGGGCCGCTCGACCTCGTGGTCGAGCCCGGCGAGCGGGTGGCGGTGATCGGGCCGTCGGGCTGCGGCAAGTCGACCCTCCTTGCGATCCTGGGCGGGCTCGTGCGGCCGAGCCGCGGCCGGGTCCTGCTCGAGGGCGAACCGCCCCGGGGCTCGCTCGTGCCGGTCGCCTTCGTGTTCCAGGACTTCGCGCTCCTGCCCTGGCGCACGGTCGCGGCCAACGTGGCCCTCCCGCTCGAGGACCGGCTGCCGCGCTCCGAGCGGGCCGAGCGGGTGGCGGCGGCGCTCGCCCGCACCCGGCTCGCCGACTTCGCCCGCGCCTATCCGCGCCAGCTCTCGGGCGGGATGCGCCAGCGGGTCGGGATCGCCCGGGCGCTCGTGGTCGAGCCCGGCGTGCTCCTGCTCGACGAGCCGCTCTCCGCACTCGACGCCCAGACCCGCGAGCTCCTGCTCGAGGAGGTGCTGGCGCTCACCGCCGGCGCCACGCTCGTCTGGGTGACGCACCATCTCGACGAGGCGGTCCGGGTCGCCGACCGGGTGGTGCTGCTCTCGGCCCGGCCAGGGCGGGTGCGGGCGGTGGTGCGGGTCCCGATCCCCGCGGCCGAGCGCGGCCGGCCGGCGGCGCTCGGCGAGCTCGTGCGGCTGCGCGCCGAGCTCTGGGAGCTCCTGCGCGAGGACGCGCGGCGGGCCGAGGCGGCGCTCGCCACGGAGGCACCGGGTGCCGCCGCGTGAGGTGCCGTTCCGCGGCGGCGGCTTCGCGCCGCGCCGCCTCCCGCACGCCGGCTGGATCTCCTTCCTGGTCCTGGTCGGCGCCTGGGAGGCCGCCTGCCGGCTGGGCCTGGTCTCGGCCTTCACGCTGCCGGCACCCTCGCGGGTCCTCGCGGCCCTGCGCGAGATGGCGGTCACGGGCGAGCTCGGCGGGCATCTGGGCGCGAGCCTCGGCCGGCTCGCCGCCGGCTGGGCCATGGGGGCACTCCTGGGTGTCGCCACCGGGCTCGCGATCGGCACCTCGAGCCTCGCCCGCTCGGTCGGCCTGCCGCTGGTCTCCGCACTCTTCCCGGTGCCGAAGATCGCACTCCTGCCGCTCTTGATCCTCTGGCTCGGGATCGGCGAGGCCTCGAAGGTGGCGACCATCGCCTTGGGCACCTTCTTCCCGACGGTGATCGCCACCGCCGCGGGCGTCGACCAGATCCCAAGAAGCCTCGTGCGGATGGCGCAGTCCTTCGATCTCGGGCCGCGGGCGATCGTCACGCGCGTGATCCTGCCCGGGGCGCTGCCGGGGGTGCTCGCCGGCTGCCGGATCTCCGCCTCGATCGCGCTCGTGCTGCTGATCGCGGCCGAGATGATCGGCGCCGAGCACGGCATCGGCGCGCTCGTGCTGCAGGCCGGCCACCTGATGCGCACCGACCGGCTGCTCGCGGGCGTGGTGCTGCTGTCGGTCCTGGGTGTCCTGATCGGCGCGACGATCGGCGCCCTCGAGCGGCGCCTCCTGGCCTGGCGCTGAGCCGGCAGTCCTGCGCTCGGCTGTGCGGGACTCAGCCGCCCGGGGCGGCGCCGTCCGGGCGATCGGCGAGCTGCACGCCCGCGGCCACGAGATGCGGGCGCGGATCCACGGGCGTGGCGCCGCTCCGGAGCTGGAAGTGGAGCTGGGCGGTCTTGACGTCGCCCGTGTCGCCGACGCGGGCCACCACCTGGCCGCGCTCGACCCGGTCGCCGACCGCGACGGTGGCCCGCTCGAGATGGCCGTAGGCCGTGGTGTAGCCGTCGGCGTGGCGGATCAGCAGCAGCACGCCGAAGCCCGGGATCGATTCGCCGGCATAGACGACGATGCCGTTCTCGGCCGCCCGAACCGGCGTGCCGCGCCGCGCCGCGAGGTTGATGCCGTCGTTGCGGCGGCCGTCCGGCTTGTCGCCGAAGCCGCTCACCACCCGCCCGGCGACCGGCTGCAGGAAGCCTTCGCCGGAGAGCGGCGGCGGCGGCGTCTCCTGGGCCCGGCGCAGGGTCGCGGGGTCGGGCTCGGGCAGGGCCGGCCTGGGCGTGGCGGCGGGCTGGGCGGGCGCCGCCGCGGGCGGCAGCTCGGCCACCTCGACCCGGGCCGCCGGGCTCGCGGCGACGGTGGCCTCCGGGGCCCGCGCCACGGGCTCGGCCGGGGCAGGCTGGGCCGCTGCGGTCGCGGCGCGGCCGGGCGGGATCACGAGCGTCTGGCCGGTCCTGAGCCCGTAGGGCTTCTTGAGCTGGTTGGCGGCGATGATCTCGCGCGCCGGCACCTCGTAATGCTGGGCCAGCCGGCCGACCGACTCGCCCTCGCGGACCCGGTGCGTGCGGCGGTCGACGCGCTCGGCGGCGCGCGCCGCCGCGGCCCGCGCATCGGCCCAGGTCTGGCCGCTCTCCTGGCGGACCGGCTGGTAGACGGTGCAGGCGCCGAGCCCGAGCGCGGCCGTGAGCACGACCGTCGCCAGGAGCCGAGGAGGACGCCCGAACGCCCACATGGGCGAAGGTTACAAAGCGATCCTCAGGCCGATCAAGAGGGCTCGGGCCGTTCGGCCAGCCCGAGCGCGTTGGCGAGGTGACGAAAAGTAGGCCGGTGTGTCATGTCGAGGTGGATCGGGGTCACCGAGACCCAGCCCTCGGCGACCGCCGCCAGGTCGGTGCCGGGCTCGGGCTCGCGCTCGCGCTTGAGCATGCCGATCCAGACATAGGGCTCGCCCCTGGGGTCGGTCCGCTCGACCAGCTGGTCGCCGAGCTTCTTCTTGCCCTGGCGGGTGAGCTTGACGCCCTTGACGGCGCGGGCCGGGACGTCCGGCAGGTTGACGTTGACCAGCACCTCCTCGGGCCAGGTCATGGCGGCCAGCCGGCGGACCACCTCGGGCGCGTGCCGCTCGGTCGTGGTCCACTTGATCTTGTGGCGGTCGCGGCCGACCTGCGAGAGGGCGATCGCCGGGACGCCCAGGAGGACCGCCTCCATGGCGGCCGCGATGGTGCCCGAGTAGGTCACGTCCTCGCCGAGATTGGCGCCGTGGTTGACGCCCGAGAGGACGAGATCGGGCCGCGGCCCCGGGATCAGCTTCTGGAGCGCCAGGAGCACCGCGTCGGTCGGCGTGCCGTCGACCGCGAGGTGGCGCTCGGAGACCTGGCGCCAGCGCAAGGGCCGGCGCAGCGTCAGGGAATGGCCGGCGCCGCTGTGGTTGACCTCCGGCGCCACCACCCAGACGTCGTCGCTGATCGCCCGCGCGATCTGCTCGAGCACCTTGATGCCGTGCGCCTGGATGCCGTCGTCGTTGGTGACCAGGATGCGCATCTCAGCCCTCGGGCTCGAGCCGGTCGACACCGTCCATGTAGGGCACGAGCGCGCCCGGCAGGCGGATCGAGCCGTCCGCCTCCTGGCCGTTCTCGAGGACGGCGATGAGCGTGCGGCCGACGGCGAGGCCCGAGCCGTTGAGGGTGTGCACGAAGCGCGGCGCGCCGCCGCCGCGCGGCCGGAAGCGCGCCTGCATGCGGCGGGCCTGGAAGTCGCCGCAGTTCGAGCAGGAGGAGATCTCGCGGTAGGCGCCCTGGCCGGGCAGCCAGACCTCGAGGTCGAAGGTCTTGCTCGCGGCGAAGCCGGTGTCGCCGCTGCACAGGAGCACCCGCCGGAAGGGCAGATCGAGGCGGCGCAGGACCGCCTCGGCGCAGGCGGTCATGCGCTCGTGCTCGGCGGCGCTCGCCTCGGGGGTGGTGACGCTCACGAGCTCGACCTTCCAGAACTGGTGCTGGCGGAGCATGCCGCGGGTGTCCTTGCCGGCGGCTCCGGCCTCGGAGCGGAAGCAGGGGGTGCAGGCGGTGAAGCGCAGGGGCAGCGCGTCCTCGGCCAGGATCTCGCCGGCCACGAGGTTGGTGAGCGGCACTTCCGCGGTCGGGATCAGCCAGTGCCCCGAGGAGACGCGGAACAGGTCCTGGGCGAACTTGGGAAGCTGGCCCGTCCCGAACAGCGCCTCGTCGCGGACCAGGAGCGGCACCGAGACCTCGGTGTAGCCGTGCTCGCGGGTCTGCAGATCGAGCATGAAGGCGGAAAGCGCCCGCTCCAGCCGGGCGAGCGGGCCCAGGAGCGCCACGAAGCGGGCGCCGCTCAACCTGGCGGCCTTCTCGAAGCTCATGCCGAGGCGGGCGCCGAGCGCCTCGTGCGGCTTGGGTGCGAAGGCGAAGCGGCGCGGCTCGCCCTCCACCGCCACGACCCGGTTGTGGTCGGCGTCGGGGCCGTCCGGGACGTCGTCGGCGAGCCGGTTCGGGTGGGAGGCCAGAAGCTCGTCGAGCCGCGCCTGGAGGACGCGCAGCCGCTCCTCGCCCTCCTTGACCTCGTCCTTGAGGGCCGCGACCCGGGCGAGGAGCGCCTCGGCGTCGCCGCCCGTGCGCTTGACCTCGCCGATCTCGCGCGAGAGCCGGTTGCGCTCGGCCTGGCGCTCCTGCAGGGCGGTCTCGAGGGCGCGGCGCTCCTCGTCGACGGAAAGGATCGGGGCGGCGGCGGGCTCCAGGCCGCGGCGCGCGAGCGAGCGGTCGAACGCCGCGGCGTCGTCGCGCAGCCAACGCAGGTCGTGCACGGGATCGGGCCTCGCGGGGCAGGCGGGGAACGGCCGAGAGGCAAGGGGATCTGCGGCGGCTTGTCAACCGCCGGGGGTCGAGGTCCCGCGGTCGACGGCGGTTCCGGCGGCCGCCGCCGCGGCCTCGCGGGCTTCCCGGGCCTCACGGGCCTCGCGCCGGCGCTCGCCCAGCCGGACCATCCAGATCGAGACCTCGTAGAGCGCGATCAGGGGGATCGCGAGGCCGATCTGGCTGATCACGTCCGGGGGCGTGATGACGGCTGCGAACACGAACACGCCGACGACGGCGTAGCGCCGGGCCTTGCCGAGGCCGTCGGCGGTGACGATGCCCACCCGACCCATCAGGGTGAGCGCCACGGGCAACTGGAAGGCGATCCCGAAGGCGAAGATCAGCTTCATGACGAGGTCGAGATACTCGCCGACCCGGGCCTCGAGCTGGATCGGGAGTGCCCCCGGCTCGACCCCGGCGGTCTCGAAGCTCAGGAAGAACCGCCACGCCATCGGGAAGATGAAGTAGTAGACGAACGCCCCACCCAGGAAGAACAGCACCGGCGTCGCCACCAGGAACGGCAGGAACGCCTCCTTCTCGTGCCGGTACAGCCCGGGGGCTATGAACATCCAGAGCTGGGCCGCCACGAACGGGAAGGTGAGGAAGGCGCCGGCGAAGAAGGCCACCTTGAGGTAGGTGAAGAACGCCTCGGCGAGGCCGGTGTAGATCATGCGCCGGTCGTGGTAGCCGAGGCTCTCGTAGATGTCGGCCAGCGGGCGCACCAGGAAGCGGTAGATCGGCTCGGCGAAGAACCAGCAGACGAGGAAGCCGAGCACCAGCGCGATCACGGCGTACATGATGCGGTTGCGCAGCTCGAGCAGATGGTCGAGCAGCGGCATCTCGCGATCGTCGATGTCCTTGAGGATGGCCATGGCTCAGGAGCGCTCCGCCGGTCGCTCGGCGCCGCCGGCGAGCGCCGGCTCGGCCGGGGCCGGGGCGGGTGGCGCGACGGCCGCGGGCTCGGCCGGCGGCGCCTTTGCCGGCTCGGCCGCGAGCTCGGCCTCGATCGAGCGGGCCTCGGCGGCGAGCGTGTCGCGCACGTCCAGCGCCTGCTCGAGCTTGCGGTCGGGGTCGACCGTGTCGCGGATCGTGCTCTCGAGGCTCGCCGGGTTCATCTTCTGCAGCCCGGCCTTGATCTCCTCGAGCTCGGCCTCGCGCGCCATGTCGTCGAAGGAGCGCTGGAACTCGCGCGCCATGGCGCGCGCCTTGCCGGTCCAGCGGCCGACCTGGCGGGCCACCTTGGGCAGGTCCCTCGGGCCGATGACCACGAGGGCCACGACCAGGATGACCAGCATCTCCGACCAGCCGATGTCGAACATCACCGCGGCTCCGCCGGGTTGGCACGAGGCCCCGGCCCGATCCGGCCGGCGAATCTGGCAAAAGCCGGAAGCTGGCGCAACCTCGCCCCTCAGCCCTTGCCGCGCGAGGCGTAGACGAAGGCGTGCGCCGGGTCGAGCCGGACCTCGACCTCCTGGCCCGGCTCGACCGCGATCGGCACGCTGCGGCGCACCTTGACGACCGGACCGCCGGGCGGCTGCAGCCAGATCAGGTGCAACGGCCCGAGGTCGCGCCGCTCGACCACGATCGCGCGCACGCCGGCACCGGCGCCGGCCGCGGCGAGCTCGATCCCCTCCGGCCGCACCACCACCTCGACCATGAGGCCGGCGGCCAGCCCGGGCGCCGGGACGCGGCCGACCGGGGTGTCGACGAAGCCGGCCCCGGCGCGCCCGGGAAAGCGGTTCACCGGCCCGAAGAAGCCCGCCACGAACGGGTCCAGCGGCCGCAGGTAGAGCTCGGCCGGGGTGCCGCTCTGGACGATCCGCCCGCTCTCCATGGCGTGGATCCGGTCGCCCACCCGGATCGCCTCCTCGGCGTCGTGGGTGACGAGGAGGGTCGGCGTGCCGGTCTCCTTGAGGATGGCGATGGTCTCCTCGCGGACCTGCGCCCGGAGCGTCGTGTCGAGCGCCGAGAAGGCCTCGTCCAGCAGCATCAGATCGGGGGCCGGGGCGAGCGCCCGGGCGAGCGCCACGCGCTGCTGCTCGCCGCCCGAAAGCGTGTGCGGGAAGGCGCGGGCGTGGCGCTCCATGTCGACCCGGCGCAAGAGCTCCTGGACCCGCCGCTGGCGCTCGGCGCGCGGCCGGCCGGCGAGCCCGAAGCCGACGTTCTCGTCGACCCGCAGGTGCGGGAACAGGGCGAAGTCCTGGAACATGAGGCCGACCCGCCGCCGCTCCGGCGGCAGCATGGCACCCGGCCGGGCGACCACCCGGCCGTCGATCGCGATCTCGCCCTCCTGGATCGGCTCGAGGCCGGCGATCAGCCGGAGCGTCGTGGTCTTGCCGCAGCCGGACGGACCCACGAGGCAGTGGATCTCGCCCGGCGGCACGGCGAGCTCGACCCGCTCGACGACGAGCCGCACGCCGAAGCGGTGCGAGAGCCCGTGGACGCGCAGACCCTGCCGCCCCGGCTCGCCGGCTAGGATCGCGGCCGCAGCCATCGCCACCTTCGAGGCCCGGGCCGGCGCCCGCCGGCCCGCGGCTCGATCTAGTCGCCCGGCCGGGCCTTGAAAAGGCCGTCGGCTGCGAGCTCCTCGAGGCGCGGCAGCTCGGCGAGCGTGGCGAGCCCGAAGGCGTCCAGGAAGGCGTCGGTGGTGCCCCAGGCGACCGGCCGGCCGGGCGCCTCGCGGCGGCCTTTGGGCGCCACCCAGCCGGCCTCGACCAGGAGCTCGAGGGTGCCGGCCGAGAGGCTCACCCCGCGCACCTCCTCGATCTCGGCGCGGGTCACCGGCTGCCGCCAGGCGATCACCGCCAAGGTCTCGAGCGCGGCCTTGGAGAGCCGGCGCAGCGGCCGCACGGTGCGCTGCAGGAAGGGGGCGAGCTCGGGTGCGGTGCGCAGCGCCCAGTGCCGGCCGCTGCGCTCGAGCCGCACGCCACAGGCCTGGCGGCGCGCGGCGAGCGCCGCGAGCACCGAGGCGGCCTCGGCCCGGGCGCCGAGCAACGCCTGGATCTCGCGCTCCTCGACCGGGCCCGCGGCCGCGAACAGATAGGCCTCGACCAGCGCCACCGGGTCGGGAGCGGCGGGCCCGGGGGTGGCGGGCTCGGAGACCGCGGCCGGCGAGGTCGGCTCGCCCTGGAAGGCGGAGGCCGCCTCGGCGAGGCCTTCCTGCGGCGGCGGGGGAGGGGTGCCGCTCACGCCCGCCGCCTGAGTCGGATCGGCCCGAAGGGGACCGCCTGCTCGAGCTCGACGGCGCCGGTGCGGGCGAGCTCGAGCCCGGCCACGAGGCCGGCCGCGAGCGCGGCGTTGCGCTCGAGGCCCGGCGCCAGGCCCGGCGGCAGGAAGCTCTGGAGCTCGCTCCATTCGCGCCCCGAGAGGCGCAGCGCCAGCCGCTCCAGCATCGCCTCGACGGTGACGAGCCGCGGCCTCCCGAGCCGCAGCCGGTCGGGGGCGTGGCGGGCGGCGAGGCGCGCGCCCGCGGTGAGCAGCTCGCCCAGGCTCGCCACGAGCCGCGGCTCGACCCGGAGCGGCAAAGGCTCGGGTGCTCCGCGCGGCAGCCGCTCGCGGCCGAGCCGCGGCCGGGCCTCGAGCCAGGCGGCGGCGGCGCGGATCGCCTCGCGCCGGGCGAGCCGCTCGGCGAGCGCCTCGGCCGAGGCCATGGCGTCGGGCGCGTCGCGATCGGCCGGGGGCAGGAGGAGCTGCGACTTGAGGTAGGCGAGCCAGGCGGCCATCACGAGATACTCGGCCGCGACCGCGAGCCGGGCCGCCTTGGCGTCCTCGAGATAGGCCAGATACTGGTCGGCGAGCGCCACCACCGAGATGGTCTTGAGGTCGACCTTCTGGGCGCGGGCGAGCTCGAGCAGGAGGTCCAGGGGCCCCTCGAAGCCGTCGAGCGTGACCTCGAAGTCGCGGGCCGGGGCGAGCGTCACGCGCGCCTCACCAGAGGCCCAGCCGCAGCACCAGGTCGAACAGGAGGTCGGCCAAGGGCAACAGCACGAGCAGGACGGGGTTGAAGTCGAAGCCGAGCTCGCGTGCGGCGAGCGGCACCGCCACCGCCGCCACGAGCAGGATCAAGAGGCCCGCCCGCTCGAGCCGGGCGAAGCGCCAGGCGAGGGCCGCGGGCAGGAGCCCGGTCAGGATCCGCCCGCCGTCCAAGGGCGGCAGCGGCAAAAGGTTGAAGGCCGCGAGGAAGACGTTGGCGATCACCGCGTTGTTCAGGTTCTGGTGCAGCCACTCGCCGATCCAGGCCGGCGGCAGGTCGGTCAGGTGCATGGCCCAGGCGGCCGCCACCGCCTGGGCGAGGTTGACCGCCGGACCGGCGAGCGCCACCCAGACCATGTCGCGCTTGGGGTCGCGGAGGCGGTGGAAGGCCACCGGCACCGGCCGCGCCCAGCCGAACACGAAGGGCGATTTGAGGACGATCAGGAGGCCGGGCAGGAGGAAGGTCCCGAACGGGTCGACGTGCTTCAGGGGGTTGGCGGTGACCCGGCCCATGCGGCGGGCGGTGTCGTCGCCGAGCTTGTCGGCCGCCCAGCCGTGCGCCGCCTCGTGCAGCGTGATCGCGAGCAGCACCGGGAGGAGCCACACCGAGAGGGTGCGGCCGAGCTCGGCCAGGGACTCCACCGCTCACCCCGCGGCGAGCAGCCGGTCGAGCTCGGCCGCGGCCGCCGCCGGGTCGAAGGGCAGCTCCGGTGCGGGCCGCGCCACGAGCCCGGCGAGCCTTCGGGCGAGCTCCGCCCCGGCCGGCTCGAGCGCGTCGAGGAGGGCGGCGTTGGCGGCCGGATCGCCCGAGCAGGCGAGCGCCAGGTCGCAGCCCGCGGCGAGCGCCGCCCGGGCCCGCTCGGGCAGGGGGCCCGCGAGCGCGCCCATCTCCAGATCGTCGCTCACGAGCACGCCCCGAAAGCCCACCGCACCCCGGATCGTCCGCCCGATCACCGCGGCCGAGAGGGTCGCGGGCCGGAGCGGATCGAGCGCCTCGTACACGATGTGCGCGGTCATGCCGAGTGGGGCTCCGGCGCAGGCGCGGAACGGCACGAGATCGCTCGCCTCGAGGAGGGCTTGCTCCGCCGCCACGCGCGGCAGCTCGAGGTGGCTGTCCTGGCGGGCCCGGCCGTGGCCCGGCAGATGCTTGATCACCGCCAGGACGCCGCCGGCCGCGAGGCCGCCGATCAGCGCCCGGCCGAGGCGGCCGACCAGCTCCGGGTCGGAGCCGAAGGCGCGGTCGCCGATGGCGGGCGTGGTCAGGGCCTGGCCGAGGTCGAGGCAGGGGGCGCAGGCGGCGTCGATCCCGACCTCGGCGAGGTCGTGGGCGATCAGCCGGCCCAGGAGGAAGGCCGCCCGCTCGCCCGCCGCCGGGTCGGCCGCGGCCAAGGCGCCGATCGCCGCCTGGGCCGGCAGCGCCCGCCACTCGGGCGGCCGCAGGCGCTGCACCCGGCCGCCCTCCTGGTCGACCATCACGAGCAGGGGCCCCGGGCCGCAGGCGGTGCGCAGATCGGTCACGAAGCGGCGCAGGCGGCCGCGGTCGCGGACGTTGCGGGCGAACAGGATCGCCCCGGCCGGCGGGCGGCGGCGCAACAGCTCGGCCTCGGCGGCGCTCAGCGCCGGCCCGGCGAGCCCGATGATCGCCGGCAGGGGCGCCGGCAGGGGCGCGCTCAACGGGCGCCCACGACGAAGCACTCGGTGCCGGCGGCCTTGAGCTGGGTGCAGGCCTGGGCGGCGGTCTCGCGATCGGCGAAGCCCAGGCCCTGCAGCCGGTAGAGGGTCAGGCCGTTGGCCAGCCGCGCCTCCTCGACGCGGAGCTGGAGCGGCCCGAGCAGCTCGGGATGCCGGCCCTGCAGCGCGGTCCAGCCGCGCTCGGCCGCCTCGCGCGAGCTGACCGCGGCGATCTGCACGGCCCAGGGACCGCGCGCCGCCGCCGGCGGGGCGGCCCGGGCGGGGGGCGGCTCGCGGGCGGCGAGCTGGTCGGGCGCCGGGGCGCGGGCGGGGGCGGGCGCCGGCGGCTGGGCGGCGGGGGGCTGGGCGGCGGGTGGC
>CAZDFD010000070.1:0-23930 GCA_964504655.1 uncultured Geminicoccaceae bacterium | reverse complement strand
GAGCGCCCGGGCGATCGCCACCCGCTGGCGCTGGCCGCCCGAGAGCTCGTGCGGGAAGCGGGCGGCCATGGCCGGGCGCAGGCCCACGAGGTCGAGCAGCTCGTCGACCCGGCGGCGCCGCTCGGCCGGCCCGCCGAGGCCGTGCACGAGCAGCGGCTCGGCCAGGAGCGAGCCGACCGTGAGGCGCGGGTTCAAGGACGAGAACGGGTCCTGGAAGACGATCTGCAGCCGACGGCGCAGCGGCCGAATCGCCCGCTCGGGCAGCGCCGCGAGATCGATTCCGTCGAGCCGCACCGAGCCCGCGGTGGGCGTCTCGAGGCGCACCAGGAGGCGCGCCAGGGTCGACTTGCCGCAGCCCGATTCGCCCACCACCGCGAGGGTCTCGCCGCGCCCGACGGCGAGATCGACGCCGTCGACGGCGCGCACCAGGCGGCCCCGCCGGCCCAGCCAGAGGCCCTGGTCGATCGGATAGTGGCGGACGAGGCCGCGCGCCTCGAGCAGGACCGCGCTCACGCCGCGGCCACCCCCGCCTCGAGCGGCGCCTTGTGGCAGGCGACCGCGTGGCCCGGGGCCAGCTCGCGCAGCACCGGCCGCTCGGCCCGGCAGCGGGCGTCCGCCAGCGGGCAGCGTCCGGCGAAGCGGCAGCCCGGGCCCCAGGCGCGCGGGCCCGGCACGCTGCCCGGGATCACGGCGAGCCGGTCGCGGCGGCGGTCGAGGCGCGGGATCGAGCCCATGAGGCCGATCGTGTAGGGGTGCTGCGGGTCCTCGAACAGGGCCAGGACCGGGGCCCGCTCGACGATCCGGCCGGCGTACATGACGGCCACGTCGCGGGCGGTCTCGGCGACCACGCCCAGATCGTGGGTGATCAGGAGCACGGCCGTGCCGGTCTCGGCCTGAAGGGCGCGGATCAGCTCCAGGATCTGCGCCTGGATGGTGACGTCGAGCGCGGTCGTGGGCTCGTCGGCCACGAGCAGGGCCGGGCGGTTGACGAGCGCCAGGGCGATCATCACCCGCTGGCGCATGCCGCCCGACAGCTCGTGCGGGTACTGCTTGAGCCGCCGTGCGGGCTCGGGGATGCGGACCCGGGCCAGGGTCTCCCGGGCGAGCTCGCGGGCGGCCCGGGCCGGCATCGTCCGATGATAGCGGATCACCTCGACGAGCTGGTCGCCGACCGAGAGGACCGGGTTCAGCGAGGTCATCGGCTCCTGGAAGATCATCGCCAGGCGCGAGCCGCGCAGCGCCCTGAGCTCGCGCTCGGGCAGGGCCAGGAGATCGCGGCCCTCGAAGCGGATCCGTCCGGCCGTGACGCGCGCCTGCGGGCGCGGCAGGAGGCCCATCAGCGCGAGCGCGGTGACGCTCTTGCCGCAGCCCGATTCGCCGACCAGGCCGAGCGTGGCGCCGGCCTCGAGGTCGAGGCCGACACCGTCCAGAACCGGCACCTCGCCGGCCTCGTCGCGGAAGGCGACAGCGAGATCCTCGACCTCGAGCAGGCTCGGCAAGGGGCGCACCTCCGGGCCGGAGGCTAGCCGACCCGCCCTCGGCGCGGAACCCCGGGCTCAGAGCCGCGCGAAGCGGGCCTCGACCGCGGCCAGGAAGGCGCGCCGGCGGGCCTCGCTCACCGTGTCCATGCGGTGCAGGGCCAGCCACAGGGTCCGGCAGCGCGGATGGCAGATCACCTTGAGGCCGGTCAGGACCTGGCGGCGGCCGGGCTGGCCGAGGAAGGTCCACCACCACCAGGGCGAACCCAGCGTGCTGACCGCCGCGATCAGTCGGATGTTGGTGAGCACCCGGCCGATCGGCCGGCCGGGCTCGGGCAGGGTGAAGGTCGCGTGCGGCACCCAGACCCGGTCGAGCCAGCCCTTGAGCAGCGCCGGCGGCCCGTACCACCAGGTGGGATAGACGAGGACGAGCGCCTCGGCCCGGCGCAAGCGGTCGAGATGCTCGGCGACCGGCGCCTCGTTGACGCCGGGGTCGTGGTAGCGGCGCCGCTCCTCCGCACCCATCACCGGGTCGAAGCCGGAGGCGTAGAGGTCGAGCAGGTCGACCTCGTGCCCGGCCCGGCCGAGGCCGGCCAGGACCCGCTCGCAGAGCGCCGCCGCGAAGCTCTCGGGGCAGGGGTGGCAGTAGACGAGGTGGACGCGCAAGGCTGCCGCGGCCCGGTCGGCGGCCGGGGGGATGCCCGGCCGGGGCGAGACTTAGCCCGCCGCGGCCGGCCCGCAAAGCCTCAGCGCGCCGCCCGCGCGGTGACCTCGCCGCGGGCCGCCCCGAGCGTGACGGAGCCGCGCCGGACCCGCTCGCGCCAGAGGATGTAGAGCCCGCTCGCGACCACCAGCGCCATGCCGAGGAACAGGGTCGGCGTCGGCCGGTCGCCGAACACCAGGAAGCCGAGCACCACCGCCCAGAGCATCTGGCTGTACTGGAAGGGGGCCACGACCGAGGCCGGCGCCTCGCGGGTGGCGAGCACGAGGGCCGCCTGGCCCGCGCCCATGAGCAGGCCGGCCAGGGCCACCGCCCCGAGATCGTGGGCGGCGAGCGGCCGCCAGGCGAGGACGGCACCCGGGGCGGCGATCAGGGCGATCGAGAGGAACAGGGCGAGCAGGATCGCGGCACTGGTCTCGCCGTTGCCGATGCGCTTGAGGACGCAGAAGGAGGCGGCCCCGAGGGCGGCTGCGACCAGCGCCAGGAGGTGGCCGGCACCGAGCCCGTCGAAGTCCGGGCGGACCATCACGAGCACGCCCACGAAGCCCACGGTCGAGGCCGACCAGCGCCGCCAGCCGACCTGCTCGCCGAGGAACAGGGCCGAGAAGGCGGTGACCAGGATCGGCGCCAGGAACAGGATCGCGTAGGCGTCGGCGAGCGGCAGGAGGGCGAAGGCGCGCCAAGCGGCGAGCGCGCAGAGCGCGGTCAGGATCCCGCGCAGGAGCACGAGCCCGGGCCGGCGCGGCCGCAGCGCCCCGAGGCCGCCGACGCCGCGGGTCAGGGCCAGCACCGGCAGGAGCGCGAAGCCGCTCATCAAGAGCGCGATCTGCTCGACCGCGAGCTGCCGCGCGGCGAGCTTGACGAGCGCGTCGGCGGTCGAGAAGCAGAGATAGCTCAAGAGCGCCAGCGCGACCGCCCGGCCGACCGCCGGAGCGGGTGCCGCGAGGGCAGGGGAGTTGGTCATCGGTCGGCAGGTCCGCAGGTCGATCGATGCTGCGTATAGAGCCGGCGCGATGCTTTCGCAGTTGCGAAAAAGCCGCCCGTGCATGCGCCGGCGGGGCGGGCGGCACGCGATTGCCGATACCCTGTGGCGCACCGGCAATAGCGACGCCCGTCCGCTCAGATCACGAAGTCGACGTCCTGGGCGCGGGGGGCGCGGCCGGCGGCCGCGGCGCGCTCGCACAGGTCCTCGAGCGAGACGGCGGCCAGCCGCTCGACCAGCGTCGCCTCGAGCTCGGCCCAGAGCGGCGCCAGGACGTCGCGGGCGAGCGCCTGGGCGGCCTCCGGGCTCGCCGACGGCTCGCCCGCCTCGCGCTCCGCCTGGAGCGCCAGGAGGATGTCGGCCACGCTCACCCGCCGCCGCTCGCGCGCCAGCCGGTAGCCGCCCCGCGGCCCGCGCACACCCTTGAGGAGCCCGGCCTTGACGAGCTGCTGCATGAGCTGCTCGAGGTGCCGTCGCGGCAGGCCGAGCCGGCCGGCGGTGTCCTTGCTCTGGACCGGTCCGCCGCCGGCGTGCAGGGCGATGTCGAGCACCGCCAGGGTGGCGAGCTGGAGGCGGCGGTCGCTGCCGGTCGGACCGAGCATCAGCCGGCCGGCTCGGCACCGGGCGAGGGCCGGGTGCCGGTCGAGCCGAAGCCGCCGGTGCCGCGGGCGGTGGCGTCCGGCGCCACGGGGCGCTCGTCCCAGGCGAGACGGGCGACGGGAGCCAGCACGAGCTGGGCGATCCGCTCGCCGCGCCGGAGGGTGACCGTCGCGGCGCCGAGGTTGACGAGCAGCACGCCGAGTTCGCCCCGATAGTCGCTGTCGATCGTGCCCGGGGCGTTGAGCACGGTCAGACCCAGGCGCAGCGCCAGGCCCGAGCGCGGCCGGACCTGCGCCTCGTAGCCCTCCGGGATCGCGATCCGGAGCCCGGTCGGGACCAGCGCGCGCGCTCCCGGGGCGAGCTCGAGCGGGCGGTCCTCGGGCAGGGCCGCCAGGAGGTCGAGGCCGGCGGCACCAGAGCTCGCATAGGCCGGGAGCGGCAGACCCTGGGCGTGCGGCAGCCGCTCGACCGCGACGCGGGCCGGCGCGCTCACGGGCTCTCCCGTCCGATCGCCGCGGCGATCCGGTCCACGAGCCGGAGCGCCACCTCCTCCTTGCTCATCGGTTCCCAGGGCTCGGCCGGACCGTCGCCGGTCAGGAACAGGATCTGGTTGTGGCTGCCGCCGAGCACGCCCGTGCCCTCCGAGACGTCGTTGGCCAGGATCCAGTCGCAGCCCTTCTTGGCCCGCTTGGCGCGGGCCTCGGCCTCGAGCCCGCCGGTCTCGGCGGCGAAGCCCACGACCAGACGCGGGCGCTGCGTCGGGTGGCGGGCGAGCGCCGCCAGGATGTCCGGGTTCTCGACTAGGTGCAGGGCCGGCGGGCCGCGGCCCTCCTCCTTCTTGAGCTTGGCCGCGGTCGCGGCCTCCGGCCGCCAGTCGGCGACCGCGGCGGCGCAGACCGCCACCTCGACCGGCAGCGCCGCGAGGCAGGCCTCGTGCATCTGCCGCGCGGTCTCGACCCGCACCGTGCGCACCCCCGGCGGATCGGCGATCGCCACCGGGCCCGACACGAGGGTGACCGTGGCGCCGGCGCGGGCCAGGGCGGCCGCGATCGCGTGGCCCTGCCGGCCCGAGCTGCGGTTGGCGAGGTAGCGCACCGGGTCGATCGGCTCGTGGGTGGGCCCGCTCGTGACCAGCGCCCGCACCCCCAAAAGCCCTCGGGCGGCGGGCTCGAGGCGGGCCAGGATCGCCTCGAGGAGCTCGGCCGGCTCGACCAGCCGTCCGGGGCCGGTCTCGCCGCAGGCCATGTCGCCCGCCGCCGGGCCGACGATCTCGATCCCGTCGGCCTCCAGCCGGGCGAGGTTGCGGCGGGTCGCGGGGTGCGCCCACATCTGCGGGTTCATGGCCGGCGCCACCAGCACCGGCTTGTCGGTCGCGAGCAGGAGGGTGGTGGCCAGATCGTCGGCGAGGCCCGCGGCCATCCTGGCCAGGAGGTCGGCGGTGGCGGGCGCCACCACCACGAGGTCGGCCTCGCGCGACAGGCCGATGTGGCCCATCTGGGCCTCGTCGGTGAGCGAGAACAGCTCGTCGAAGACCTGCTCGCCCGAGAGCGCCGCGACCGCGAGCGGGCTCACGAGCTCTTTGGCCGCCCGGGTGAGCACGCAGCGCACCAGGACGCCGCGCTCCTTGAGCCGACGGATCAGCTCCAGGCACTTGTAGGCGGCGATCCCGCCGCCGATCACGAGCAGCACGCGCTTGGGGTGCACGCTCGCCTCCGCTCGTGGCACCGGCCCGCCTCCGCTCGTGGCACCGGCCCGAGTGTGACGCCGGCTCAGCCCAAGGCAAGGCCGAGCAGCAGGCCCAGGGCCGCGGCCAGGAGCAGGCCCAGCCGCCCCGCGGGCAGGGCGCCCGCCTCGCCCGACGGGCGGGCGGCCGAGGGCTCCAGCAGCCGCTCGATCCGGCCGAGCGTGGCGGGCAGGCGGCGGAGCGTCTGCACGCCCTCGGCCACGGCCTCCTTGAGCTGCGCCTCGGGGCCGAGATTGTCGCGCATCCAGGCCTCGACGAGCGGCCGGGCGAGGGCCCAGATGTTGACCGTCGGGTTGAGGGCCCGGCCCACGCCCTCGGCCACCACCATGGTCTTCTGCAGGAGCAGGAGCTGGGGCTGGGTCTCCATCTCGAACTCCTCGGCGGTGGCCAGGAGCTGGCCGAGCAGCCGCCCGAAGGAGATCTCGCTCAGGGGCAGGCCCAGGATCGGCTCGCCGAGCGCCCGGCAGGCCTGGGTGAAGGCGGCCCGGTCCTGGTCGGGCGGCAGGAATCCCGCTCGGAAGAAGACGTCGGCCACCCGCGCATAGTCGCGCTCGAGGAAGCCCAGGAGCACCTCGGCGAGGTTCCTCCGGTCGGTGAGATCGAGCCGGCCCATGATGCCGAAGTCGAGCGCCACGATGTCGCCCGTTTTCGGGTCGATCAGCATGTTGCCGGGATGCATGTCGGCGTGGAAGAAGCCGTCGCGGAACACCTGGTTGAAGAACACCACGGCCGCCCGCTCGAGGATGGCGTCGGGGTCGAGCCCGGCGGCCACGAGCCGCTCGCGCTCGTCGGCCGGCAGCCCCTCGACCCGCTCGAAGGTCACCACCCGGCGTCCGGTCCGCCGCCAGTCGACTCGCGGCACCCGGAAGCCCTGCGCGTCCCGGTTGTTCTGGGCGAACTCGGCGGCCGCCGCCGCCTCCAGGCGGAGGTCCATCTCGCGGCGGGTCGAGCGGGCCAGGAGGCGCACCGCCTCGACCGGCTTGTAGCGGCGGAGCGGCGGGTGCAGCCGCTCGGCCCACTCCGCCGTCCACAGGACGAGGTCGAGGTCGCGGGCGATCGCCTCCTCGATTCCGGGGCGGAGCACCTTGACCGCCACGGGCTCGCCCTCGGTGGTGGTGGCGAAGTGCACCTGGGCGATCGAGGCGGCCGCCACCGGCCGGTCCTCGAAGCTCGCGAAGAGCGCTCCGAGCGGCTGCTGCAGGTCGCGCTCGACGGTGGCGCGGGCGGCCTCGCTCGGGAAGGGCGGCAGCCGATCCTGCAGGAGCGAGAGATCGCGGGCGATGCCCTCGCCCAGGAGGTCGGCGCGGGTGGCGAGGCTCTGGCCGAGCTTGATGAAGGCGGGGCCGAGCTCCTGCAGCGCCCGCGCCAGCCGCTCGCCCGGGCGGCCCGGGGCGCGCCGGTCGGCGAGCCGCTCGGCGAGCCGCAGCGCCGGGGCGAGCTGCGGCACCAGCTCCATCGGGAAGAGGGCGTTGTGGCGGGCGAGACAGCGCGCCCCCGCCACCAGCCGCGCCAGGTTGCGCGCGCCCCTGAGCATCCGGGCTCAGAGCCGCCAGGCGGAATGGATCGCGGCGATCCCGCCCGAGAGGTTGCGCCAGCGCACGCGCTCGAGGCCGGCCTGCTCGATCAGCGCCGCGAAGGTGCGCTGGTCGGGGAAGCGGCGGATGCTCTCGGCGAGGTAGCGGTAGCTGGCCGCGTCGCCGGCCACGAGCCCGCCGAGCGCCGGCAGGACGCGGAAGGAGTAGAGATCGTAGGCGGGCTCGAGGATCGGCAGCACGAGGCGCGAGAACTCGAGGCAGAGGAAGCGGCCGCCCGGGCGGAGCACGCGGCGTGCCTCGGCGAGCGCCCGGTCGATCCGGGTGACGTTGCGGATGCCGAAGGCGATCGTGTAGGCGTCGAGCGCGGAGTTCGGCAGCGGCAGCCGCTCGGCGTCGCCCACCACCCAGTCGAGCCCGTCGAGCCGGCCGGCGTCGAGCGCCCGGTCGCGGCCGACCGCCACCATGGCCGGATTGGCGTCGACGACCGTGACCCGGGCGCGGCCGGCGAGCCGGGCCAAGAGCCGCTGCGCGACGTCGCCCGTGCCGCCGGCGACGTCGACCAGGTGCAGCCCCGGTCGCGGCATCAGCCAGTCGAGCAGCGCCTCCTTCCAGAGCCGGTGGATGCCCGCGCTCATCAGATCGTTCATGAGGTCGTAGCGGCTCGCGACCCGCTCGAAGACGCCGCGGACGCGGGCCGCCTTGGCGGCCGGCTCGACCGGCTCGAAGCCGAACGAGGCGGCGAGCCGGTCGGCGGCGCTTGCCGGGTCCTGGGCGCTCATGCAGACAGCGACCGCTCCGTTGCGACCGTCGCGATGTACGCGGCGGCCGGCGGCCGGGCAAGGCGCCCGCGGGGTGGCGGAGGGAGGGGGCTCGGTGCCGGAGCTGCCCGAGGTCGAGACGATCGCGCGCGGTCTGGCGCGGCGGCTGGTCGGGCGGCGGATCCTGGCCGTGGAGCAGCGCCGGGCCGACCTCCGCTTCGCCCTGCCCGAGCGGCTCGGCGAGCGGCTCCTCGGCCGCCGGTTGCTGGGTGTCGGCCGGCGCGCCAAGTACATCCTGGCGGGCCTCGAGGGCGGCTCGACCCTGCTCCTGCATCTGGGGATGTCCGGTCGCCTGATGCTCGACGGCGCGCCGCGCGGCCCGCACGAGCACCTGACCTTCGGCTTCGAGGACGGCACGGTCCTGCGTTTCGTCGACCCGCGCCGGTTCGGCATGCTCGACCTCTGGCCGAGCGACCGGTTGGCCGAGCACCGGCTGCTCCGGGGTCTGGGTGTCGAGCCGCTCGACCGCGGCTTCGACGGGGCGGTCCTGCTCCGGCTGCTGCGCGGCCGAAGGGTTCCGCTCAAGGTGGCGCTCATGGACCAGCGCCTGGTCGTCGGGGTCGGCAACATCTACGCCAACGAGGCGCTGTTCGCGGCGCGGCTGTCGCCCCGCCGCCAGGCGCTCTCGCTCGGGCCCGAGCGCGCCGACCGGCTGGCCGCCGCCGTCCGGGCGGTGCTCGAGGCGGCGATCGCCAAGGGTGGCACGAGCCTGCGCGATTATGTCCAGGCCGACGGCGAGCTCGGCAGCTTCCAGGGCGAGTTCAAGGTCTACGAGCGGGCGGGCGAGCCGTGCCTCACCTGCGGCCGGCCGATCCGACGCATCGTCCAGGCCGGCCGCGCCACCTATCTCTGCGCGTGGTGCCAGCGCTGACGGTCGCTCCGGCCGCGCTGGACGGGGCCGCCCGAGCCGGGCTAGAAGCCGCGGCCCCGCGGCGCCTCTGGTGCGCGGCCGGGCTCGGTCGACCCGCCGCGGCGGCGCCGCGCGGCTCCGGAGGATGGCATGGCCTACGAGACGATCCTGGTCGAGACGCGCGGGCCCGTGGGGCTCGTCACGCTGAACCGGCCGAAGCAGCTCAACGCCTTGAACGGGCAGGTGATCGCCGAGATCGAGGCGGCCCTCGTGGCGTTCGACGCCGACCCCAAGGTGGCGGCGGTGGTGCTGACCGGCTCGGAGAAGGCGTTCGCCGCCGGCGCCGACATCAAGGAGATGCTCGAGAAGGACTTCGCCCAGGCGCTCGAGTCCGACTTCGTCGGCGCCTGGAACCGGATCGCCCGGCACAGGAAGCCGATCATCGCCGCGGTCGCCGGCTACGCGCTCGGCGGCGGCTGCGAGCTCGCGATGATGTGCGACATCATCCTGGCGGCCGACAACGCCCGCTTCGGCCAGCCGGAGATCAACCTCGGCACGATCCCGGGCGTCGGCGGCACCCAGCGGCTGACCCGCGCGGTCGGCAAGTCCAAGGCCATGGAGATGATCCTGACCGGCCGGCTGATGAGCGCCGAGGAGGCCGAGCGGGCCAACCTCGTGGCGCGGGTGGTGCCGGTCGGCAGGCTGCTCGAGGAGGCACTCGCACTCGGCGAGGAGATCGCCAGGAAGTCGCAGCCGATCGTCCGGCTGGCCAAGGAGGCGGTCAACGTCGCCTTCGAGACGACGCTCGCGGAGGGCGTGCGGTTCGAGCAGCGGGTGTTCTACGCGACCTTCGCCACGGCCGACCGCCGCGAGGGGATGAGCGCGTTCGCCGACAAGCGGGCGCCCTCCTTCAGCCACCGCTGAGCCGCCGCCGCGACGGCGGCCGGGGCCCGGCGTTGACGGGCGGCGGCCGGGTCGCTATCTGCCGGCGTCCGAGATTCGGAGATCCTCCTCGTGGCGAACACTCCCTCGGCGCGCAAGCGCGTCCGCCAGACGGCCAAGCGCACCGCGCTCAACAAGAGCCGCAAGAGCCGCATCAAGACCTTCGTGCGCAAGGTCGAGGTGGCGCTCGCCGCCGGCGACGCCGGGGCCGCCAAGGCGGCCTTCGCGGCCGCCGAGCCGGAGATCCGGCGCGGCGTGAGCACGGGCGTGCTGCATCTGAACGCCGCCTCGCGCAAGATCTCGCGGCTGGCGCAGCGCATCAAGGCGCTGGACACGGCGCCGCCGGCCTGAGCGGCGGTCGCGGCCGAGCGTCGCAGCGAACGACCAAACTGCAAGGCGCGCAGCCGGCTCCGCAAGCCGCGGAGCCGGACTGTTCGGCTGGCCGCGGCCGCGCCCGGTCAGCGGGTTGACCGGCGCCCGTTCCTCAACCCTGCGGCGATCAGTTCCGTTCACGTTTCGATCGCCTTGCCACCCGGCGGGCGGGTCTCTAGCCTCTGACCTCCAGCACGCGCTTAGAGTTTGTCGGAGCTTGACTTGCAACTATTTGCAAGAGCGTCATTTCGCAGAATATTGATGCAGTGCGCCACAGAGGTCACTCTGGGCGGCATCGCTCTACCCTAGGGTGACATGGGTCCGGCGTGACGGGGATCGCCGGGCCTCGGCGGGGCCGGGACGTCGGGTGTCGGGAGGGGCAGAATGGCCTTGCGGTCCGGGCGGTCGTTGGCCTCTTCTGAGGCGGCACGGATGGCCACCGAGGACCGGATGGGCGCAGCGCCGGGCGAGGTGCAGCAGCAGTGGCAGCAGGTCCGGGCGCTGCTGCGCGCGGAGATCGGCGACACCGCGTTCGGCACCTGGCTCAAGCCGCTGGAGCTCAGCGAGGTGGCCGGCGACCGGGTGGTCCTGGCGGTGCCGACCCAGTTCATGCGCGACTGGATCGTCACCAACTACGCCGACCGCGTGCGGCTGATCTGGACCCGGCTCAACCCGCAGATCCGCTCGATCACCTTGACCGTGCGGCCGCCCGGCGGACCCGCCGAACCGCCGTCCGGCCCGGCCGTGGCCGCCGCTGCCGCCACGCCCGCCGAGCCGGCCGCGGCCGGCGCCTCGGACGAGCTCGGCGCGCGGCTCGACCCGCGGCTGACCTTCGAGCGCTTCGTCGTGGGCAAGCCCAACGAGTTCGCGGTCGCGGCCGCCGAGAAGGTGGCCGGATCGGCGGCGCCGCCGTTCAACCCGCTGTTCCTCTACGGCGGCGTCGGCCTCGGCAAGACCCACCTCATGCATGCGATCGCCTGGCGGGTGCGGCAACGCGACCCCAGCCGGCGCGTGGTCTATCTGTCGGCCGAGAAGTTCATGTACCAGTTCATCCTGGCGCTCCGCTCCAAGGACACCATCCCGTTCAAGGAGCTGTTCCGCTCGGTCGACCTCCTGATGGTCGACGACCTGCAGTTCATCACCGGCAAGGATTCGACCCAGGAGGAGTTCTTCCACACCTTCAACACGCTGGTCGAGCGCGGCCGGCAGATCGTGATCAGCGCCGACCGCAGCCCCTCGGACCTGGACGGCCTCGAGGAGCGGATCCGCTCGCGCCTCTCCTGGGGCCTCGTGGCCGACATCCACCCGACCACCTACGAGCTGCGGCTCGGCATCCTGCAGACCAAGGCCGAGACGAGCGGCGTCGACGTGCCGCTGCGGGTGCTCGAGTTCCTGGCCTCGCGGATCACGAGCAACGTGCGCGAGCTCGAGGGGGCCCTGAACCGCATCGTCCACCAGGCCGGGCTGACGCGCCGCCCGATCTCGATCGAGATGGCGCAGGAGATCCTCAAGGACGTGCTGCGGGCGGTCGACCGGCGGGTGACCATCGACGAGATCCAGAAGGTGGTGGTCGAGCACTACGGGCTGCGGCTCGCCGACATGAGCTCGGCGCGACGGCAGCGCTCGGTCGCGCGGCCGCGCCAGGTGGCGATGTATCTGGCCAAGATGCTGACCCCCCGCTCGCTGCCGGAGATCGGCCGGCGCTTCGGCGGTCGCGACCACACCACCGTCATGCACGCGGTCCGCCAGATCGAGCGGCTGCAGGTCGAGGACCCCCAGCTGGCCGACGACCTCGAGGCCATGAAACGGCGGCTGCAGGCCTGATCGGGCGTCCGAAAAGGATCAACCTCGGGCGGCAAATCTGCTAGCCTCCGCTTCCCCGAACCGATCGGGGCGGGCGGGGGTGCGAGCCCGGCCCGAGCGCGGAAGACCCGTCGATGAAGCTTGCGATCGAGCGCGCCGCCCTGCTCCGCTCGCTCGGCCACGTGCAGAACGTGGTCGAGCGGCGCACGACGATCCCGATCCTGGGCAACGTCAAGCTCACCGCCGAGGACGGTCTCGAGCTCGTGGCGACCGACCTCGATCTGACGCTGCGGGCCCGCGAGGACGCCACGGTCGAGCGGGCGGGCAGTACCACGGTCCCGGCCCACACGCTCTTCGACATCGCCCGCAAGCTGCCCGAGGGCACGCCGGTGCGGCTCGCCCAGGCGCCCGGCTCGGCCGAGCTCGAGCTCGAGGCCGGCCGCTCGCGCTTCGTCCTGCCGACCCTGCCGGTCGACGACTTCCCGGCCACCGGGGCGGAGGAGGCCCAGGTCCGCTTCGCCCTGGAGCCGGCGGCGCTCGCCAAGCTGATCGACAAGGCGCGCTTCGCGATCTCGACCGAGGAGACCCGCTACTACCTGAACGGCATCCATCTGCACGTGGCCGGCAGCGGCGCCACCCGGACGCTCCGCGGCGTCGCCACCGACGGCCACCGGCTCGCCCGGATCGAGATCGCGCTGCCGGCCGGCGCCGAGGCCATGCCGCCGGTGATCGTGCCGCGCAAGACCGTGGGCGAGCTCAGGAAGCTCCTCGAGGGCGCGAGCGGCGAGGTCGCCGTCGCGGTCTCGGCCGGCCGGATCGAGCTCGCCTGTGGCCGGGCGATGCTGCTGTCGCGGCTGATCGACGGCACCTTCCCGGACTACGAGCGGGTGATCCCCGCCGGCAACGAGCGGATCGCCCTCGTGGCCACCCGCCCGTTCGGCGAGGCGGTCGATCGGGTCGCCACCATCTCGATCGAGAAGGCACGGCCGGTCAAGCTCGCCTTCGAGGCCGGTCGCCTGACCGTCTCGGCGATCAGCCCCGAGCACGGCCGGGCGGTCGAGGAGCTCGACTGCGACTATCGCGGCGAGCCGCTCGAGATCGGCTTCAACGCCCGCTACGTGCTCGACATGGTGGCCCAGGTCGACGGTCCCGAGCTCCGGATCGAGATGGCCAACGCCGCCGCCCCGACGCTGGTCAGGGACCCGGCCGACACGGCGGCGCTGTTCGTCCTGATGCCCATGCGGGTCTGATGGGTCGGGCGCTCCAGGCGGTCGAGCCGGCGCCGCCGGCGGCGCTGGTGGTCGAGCGGCTGCGGCTGCGCGACCTGCGCAACTACGCCCGTCTCGAGCTCGCGGTCCCGGCCGGGCCGATCGTGGTCGCCGGCCCGAACGGCGCCGGCAAGACCAACCTTCTGGAGGCACTCTCCCTGCTCGCTCCCGGGCGCGGCCTGCGTCGCGCGCCGCCGCTCGAGCTCGACCGCCGCCCGGACGGCGGGCCCTGGGCGGTGCATGCGCGCCTGTCCGGCCTGCACGGCCGCTTCGAGCTCGCGGTGGCGCGCGAGCCCACGGGCGAGCGGCGGCAGGTGGCGCTCGACGGCCGGCCGCTCAAGGACCGCGCCCGCCGGGCCGAGCTCGTCGGGCTGGTCTGGCTGACACCGGCCCAGGACCGGCTGTTCCTGGACGGGCCGGGCGAGCGGCGACGCTTCCTCGACCGGCTGACCTTGACCCTCGACCCGCGCCACGCCGCCGCGGTCGCGACCTTCGAGCGGCTGCTGCGGGACCGGGCCGCGCTCCTGCGTGGCGGTCGCCACGACCCGGCCTGGCTCGGCGCGCTCGAGGCGCGACTGGCGGCGGTCGGCGTCGCCGTGGCGGCCGCCCGACGCCAGCTCGTGGCGGCGCTCGAGCGGGCCCGGGAAACCGACGCCGGCCCCTGGCCCGCGGTCCGGCTCGGGCTCGCGGGCGAGGTCGAGGCCTGGCTCGACGAGGCCCCGGCGGCCGCGGTCGAGGAGCGGCTCGCGGCCGCGCTGCGGGCCGGCCGGAGCGCCGACGCGCAGGCCGGCGGGGCCGGCCACGGTCCGCACCGGAGCGATCTCCTGGTGCACGACGCGCGGACCGGCGAGGCGGCCGCGTCCTGCTCGACCGGACGCCAGAAGGCGCTCCTGGTGAGCCTGCTCCTGGCGCATGCCCGGTTGCGCGCGACGCTCCTCGGCGAGCTGCCGATCCTGCTCCTGGACGAGGTCGCGGCGCACCTCGACGCGCGGGCCCGGGCGGCGCTCGCCGAGGCGCTCGCGGCACTCGGCGCGCAGGCCTGGCTCACCGCCACCGAGCCCGAGCCGCTCGGCGCGTTCCGCGGCCGGGCGACCTTCCTCCACGTCGACAACGGGACGATCGCGGGCGATGAGCGAGCCAGCTGAGGCGGCCGGCGCCTACACCGCGCAGTCGATCCAGGTCCTCGAGGGCCTGGACGCGGTGCGCAAGCGGCCGGGCATGTACATCGGCGACACCGACGACGGCTCGGGCCTGCACCACATGGTCTTCGAGGTGGTCGACAACGCCATCGACGAGGCGCTCGCCGGCCATGCCGACCGGATCGAGGTGATCCTCAACCCGGACGGCTCCTGCACGGTGAGCGACAACGGCCGCGGCATCCCGGTCGACATCCACACCGAGCAGGGCGTCTCGGCCGCCCAGGTGATCATGACCGTGCTGCATGCCGGCGGCAAGTTCGGCGGCGGCGCCTACAAGGTGTCGGGCGGTCTCCACGGGGTCGGCGTCTCGGTCGTCAACGCGCTCTCGGACTGGCTCGAGCTGCGGATCTGGCGCGACCGGGCCGAGCACCGGATCCGCTTCGAGAACGGCGGTGAGCCCGTGGCGCCGCTCGCGGTCGTGGGACCGCAAGGGGCGCGGCGCGGCACCGAGGTGACCTTCCTGCCCTCGCCCAAGGTGTTCTCGCGCACCGAGTTCTCGGCGCAGACGATCGAGCACCGCCTGCGCGAGCTGGCCTTCCTCAACCCCGGTGTCACGATCCACTTCGAGGACCGGCGGGCCGAGCCGCCGCGCCGCGAGACCCTGCACTTCGAGGGCGGGCTCGTCGCCTATGTGCAGTGGATCGACCGCGCCAAGCAGGCCCTGCACCCACCGATCTCGATCCGGGGCGAGCGCGAGGGGATGGTGGTCGAGGCGGCGCTGCAGTGGAACGACGGCTACCACGAGACCCAGATCTGCTTCACCAACACCATTCCGCAGCGCGACGGCGGCACCCATCTGACCGGCTTCCGCCAGGCGTTGACCCAGACCCTGAACGCGGTCGCCGAGCAGACCGGCCTCCTGAAGCGCGAGAAGGTGACGCTCACCGGCGAGGACATGCGCGAGGGGCTCACCTGCGTCCTGTCGCTCAAGGTCCCGGACCCCAAGTTCTCCTCGCAGACCAAGGACAAGCTGGTCTCCTCCGAGGTCACGCCCACGGTCGCGGCGGTGGTCCGCGAGCAGCTCGGCCGCTGGCTCGAGGAGCACCCGGCCGAGACCAAGCTGATCCTGGCCAAGGTCGTGGAGGCCGCGACCGCGCGCGACGCGGCACGCCGGGCCAAGGAGCTGGCCCGCCGCAAGAGCCCCCTCGACATCGCCAACCTGCCGGGCAAGCTCGCCGACTGCCAGGAGCGCGACCCGGCCAAGGCCGAACTCTTCATCGTCGAGGGTGACTCGGCCGGCGGCTCGGCCAAGCAGGGACGGGACCGTGCCTTCCAGGCGATCCTGCCGCTGCGCGGCAAGATCTTGAACGTCGAGCGCGCCCGCGTCGACAAGGTCCTCTCCAGCCAGGAGATCGGCACGCTCATCACCGCCCTCGGCACCGGCATCCGCGACGACTTCGACATCGCCAAGCTGCGCTACCACACGATCGCGATCATGACGGACGCCGATGTCGACGGCTCGCACATCCGCACGCTTCTCTTGACGTTCTTCTATCGACACCTGCCGGAGATCATCGAGAAGGGCCATCTCTACATCGCGCAGCCGCCCCTCTACGGGGTCAAGCGGGGGCAGAAGGTCGACTACGTCAAGGACGATGCGACCCTCGAGGACCTGCTCGTCCGGCTCGGCCTCGAGGAGGCGCGGCTCCTGGCCGAGGACGGCTCCGCGCTCGACGGCGAGGAGCTGGCGCGGCTGGTGGCGGCCGCCCGGGCGGCGCGCGGCCCGATGGTCGCACTCGCCCGCCGGCTGCCCGCCGATCTGGTCGAGGCCGTGGCCCTCGAGGGCGGTCTCGAGCCGGGCCGGCTCGACGATCCTGTCGGCGCACTGGAGCTCGGCCGGCGGGTCGCCGAGCGGCTCGCGCGCGCCGGCCGGGGTCGCGTCCAGGCGGTCCGGGACGAGGCCGGCGGGCTGGTCCTGCACCTGCTGCGGGGCGACCGGCGCGAGCGCCACCGGCTCGACCCCGGGGTCGCACGCAGCCACGAGGCGCGGCGGCTGGCCGAGACGCTGGCGCCGCTCGTGGGGCCGCTCGCCCGACCGGTGCGGCTCGAGCGCAAGGGCCAGGGCCGCGCCGTGCACGGCGCCCAGGACCTCCTCCAGGCGCTGCTCGAGGGTGCCAAGAAGGGGCTCGCCATCCAGCGCTACAAGGGGCTCGGCGAGATGAACCCCGAGCAGCTCTGGGAGACCACCCTCGACCCGGCGCACCGCTCGCTGCTGCAGGTGCGGATCGAGCACGCCGACGAGGCGGACGAGATCTTCTCGACGCTGATGGGCGACGTGGTCGACCCGCGCCGGGAGTTCATCCAGGAGAACGCCTTGAAGGTCGTCAACCTGGACGTCTGAGCGGACCGACCGTCGCCGAAGGCACGGTGGCTCGGACCGGGAGCACCGCCCGGGACCGGAGAGTGCGCATGCGACACTTGGCTCTCGCCCTCCTCCTGATCGCCGCGACGGGCGCGCGCGCGCCGGCCCAGCACTTGGAGCACGCGCCGCCGGCCCCCTACGCCGGCCAGCAGGCCCGGACCGTCACGAGCTTCTCGGAGGAGGACCTGGCCGAGCTTCGCCGCGGCGGCGGCTGGGGTCTCGCCAAACCCGCCGAGCTCAACGGCTATCCCGGCCCCGCCCATCTCCTGGAGCTCGCCCGCGAACTCGATCTCTCGGTCGAGCAGCAGGCGCGCATCCGGGAGGTGTTCGAGGCGATGCAGCGGCAGGCGGTGGCCGCGGGCGAGCGGCTGATCGAGGCGGAGGCGGCGCTCGATGCGGCCTTCCGCGAGCGCCGCGTCACCCGCGATGCGCTCGGGGACCTGCTGGCGCAGGCCGAGGCGGCACGGCGCACGCTCCGCTTCGTCCACTTGGAGGCGCATCTGTCGATGCCGGCCCTGCTGACCCCGCAGCAGATCGCTCGCTACGGGGAGCTGCGTGGCTACCGGGCGCCCGGATGCGCCGGTGGCCCGCCGCCCGGGCACGACCCGGTGATGTGGCGGCGGCACATGGGCTGCGGGTAGCGGGCCGCCTCAATCGTAGGAGTGGCCGGCCCTGAGGCCATCGCGGACGCGCTGGGCGACCTCGAGGAAGTCGGGCGTGTCGCGCAGCTCGAGCGGTCGGTCGGGCGGCAGGGGGCTGTCGATCACCTCGAGGATGCGGCCCGGGCGCGGCGACATCACCACGATGCGGGTTGCCAGATAGACCGCCTCGGCGATCGAGTGGGTGACGAACAGGACCGTCTTCCGGGTCTTGCGCCAGAGCCCGTGCAGCTCGAGGTTGAGGCGGTCGCGGGTGATCTCGTCGAGCGCGCCGAACGGCTCGTCCATGAGCAGGATCGGCGGGTCGAAGGCGAGCGCCCGGGCGATCGAGACGCGCTGCTGCATCCCGCCCGAGAGCTGCCAGGGGTAATGGCGGGCGAAGCCCTCGAGCTCGACGAGCGCGAGCCAGCGCCGGGCCCGGGCGGCGCGCTCGGCCGGCGGGAACCCCATGATCTCGAGCGGCAGGGTGACGTTGCGCTCGACCGTGCGCCAGGGCTGGAGCGCCGGGGCCTGGAACACGTAGCCGTAGCGGCGACCGAGACGCGCCTGGCGCGGCTCCAGGCCCTCGACCAGGAGCCGTCCCGTGGTCGGCTGCTCGAGGTCGGCGACGAGCCGAAGGAAGGTCGTCTTGCCGCAACCCGACGGCCCGATGAGCGCCACGAAGGCGCCGGGCTCGATCACCAGATCGACCGCCGCGAGCGCCGTCACCGGCCCGGCCGGGGCGGGGAACACGAGGCCGAGACCGCTGGCCTCGACCGCCGGTCGCGGCTCGCTCGTCGCTGGCGTCCCGGCCCCGATCCCGGGCCCGACCGCGTCCCCGTTCACTCGGCCTTGGCGAGCTCGAGGGCGGCCTGCAGGAGTACCTGGCAGCCGGCCGCCATGTGCTCGGGCTCGGCCCACTCCTCCTCGTTGTGGCTCAACCCGTCCCGGCACGGCACGAAGATCATCGCCGTCGGCACGACCCGCGCGGTGTAGCAGGAATCGTGGCCCGGGCCGGAGATCATCTCGCGCCAGGAAAACCCGCCCTCGATCGCCGCGTCGCGCACCGCCGCGACGCAGCGCGGGTCGAACCGCACCGAGGGGAAGTGCCAGATCTGCTCGATCGTGTGCGGCAGCGAATCGCGCTGGCACGCCTCGGCCAGGATCGCGCGCAGGCGCTGGTCCAGGCTCGCGAGCACGGCGTCGTCGGGATGGCGCATGTCGACCGTGAAGAAGACGCCGCCCGGGACGACGTTGCGCGAGGGCTTGGCGATCTCGAGCACGCCCACCGTGATCACCGCGTGCGGCCCGTGCTCGCGGGCCAGCGCATCGAGCGCGCTCACCACCTTGGCCGCGGCCACGAGCGCGTCCTTGCGGCGCGGCATCGGCGTCGAGCCGGCATGGCTCTCCTTGCCGGTGATGGTCGCCTCGTACCAGCGCTGGCCCTGGGCGCCCAGGACGACGCCGATGGTCTTGCCCTCGGCCTCGAGGATCGGGCCCTGCTCGATGTGCAGCTCGAGATGCGCCTTCCAGTTCCGTGGCGCGCAGGGCAGCGCGCCCTTGTAGCCGATCCGCTCGAGCTCGTCGCCGAAGCGCTTGCCCTCGCGGTCGGTGCGCGCATAGGCGAAGTCCCTGGTGAAGGCGCCGCCGAACACGCCCGATGCGAGCATCGCCGGGGCGAAGCGGGTGCCCTCCTCGTTGGTCCAGTTGACCACCACGATCGGGTGGTCGGTCTCGTAGCCGGCGTCGTTGAGCGTGCGCAGGATCTCGAGCCCGGCGAGCACACCACCGACACCGTCGAACTTGCCGCCGGTCGGCTGGGTGTCCAGGTGGCTGCCGATCGCCACCGCCGGCAGATCGGGTCGCCGGCCGGGGCGGAACGCCATCATGTTGCCCATCTCGTCGACCGTGACCGTGCAGCCCGCGGCCTCGCACCAGCGCTTGAAGAGGTCGCGGCCCTCGCGGTCGAGATCGGTCAGGGTCTGGCGGTTGCAGCCGCCCTTGGGCGTGGCGCCGATCTTCGCCATCTCCATGAGCGAGTCCCAGTAGCGCCGCGCATCGATCACGAGATTGGTGGGCTTCTTGGTCGTCGGCACGGGCGGGCCTCCCCTGGCTCGTGCCGGCATCCCTGGCGCCCGGGGGACGTTCGGTCAAGGCGACGCGATGTCGTGGCGCTGGACCGCTGGGTGCCGCCGCGGCACCCTGGCGGCGGCCGGATCGCGGCCGGGGAGGCGGGTGTGCAGCAGAGGGGCGCGGAGCAGGCGGCGCGCGAGCTCGCGGGCGAGACCGGCGGGTCGACCCCGGCGCGCGGCCTGCCCGCAGCGGTTACGCTGCACCAGCTGCGACTGTTCTGGACGCTGGCGCACGCCCGCTCGCTGACCGGCGCCGCCAAGCAGCTCGGCATCTCCCAGCCCGCGCTCTCGCAGGCGCTCGGCAAGCTCGAGCGGCTGCTCGGGACGCGCCTGGTCGAGCGCCGGGCCAGCCGGCTGGCGCTCACCGAGGCCGGCCGCTTCCTGCTCGAGCGGACGGGCCGGCTCCTGGCCGAGGCGGACGCGCTCGAGGCCGGCCTCGCCGGGTTCCGCGCCGGGCGCCGCGGGCGGGTGGCCGTCGGCGCCCTGGCCTCGCTCGCCCGCACGCTCCTGCCGGCGGCGTTCGCACGGGCCCGGGCGGCGCTGCCCGAGCTCGCCCTCGAGGTCCACGAGCTCGCCCCCCAGGAGGCGGTGGAGGCGCTCTACGGTCGCACCCTCGAGCTCGCGCTCGTGTCCGAGACCGCGGTGGCGCGGGACCACCTGCCGTTCGCCCGGGTGCCGGTCTGCGCCGACGGCTACGCGCTGGCCGTGCCGCCGGACCTCGTGCTCGACGGGATCGACGAGCCCGAGCGTCGGCTGCGGGCGGCCGATCGGGCGCTGCTCGCGCGGACCATCGAGTTCAACTTCGGCACCCTGCACGGCGAGCGGGTCGCCGACTGGTACCGCCGGGTGCTGCCGGAGGCGCGCACGCTCGCCACGGTGCGCACCTACGAGACCGCGCTCGCCATGGTCGAGGCCGGCCTCGGCGTCGCGCTGGTGCCGCTCCTGACCGCCCAGCTCGAGCGGCGCCGCCTGTTCGAGGTGCGGCTCTACGCGGTTCCCGGGCTCGAGCGGCGGGTGGTGGCGCTCGTGCCGGGCCATCGCAGGGGCCTCGAGCCCGTGCGCACCGTGCTCGAGGCGCTGGTCGCGGCGGGCCGCGACCTGCAGCTCTTGACCCCGCTGCCGCCGCCACCCTTCCTCGTGGCGCGCGGCGAGGCCCCGGCCCCGCCATAACCCGGGGCGCATGCGGGCGAGAACTTGGCGGCCGGGACCCGCTCGGAGATGGTCCGCCCGTCCGCCCGGCTGAGCGGGCGGCCCCAGCCATCAGGGAGCAGCGCATGCGCAAGACTTGGATCCGTCCGCGGGTGACCAGCCGTCCCGTCGGGATGGAGGTCACCATGTACCTGCCGGCCGAGCTCTGAGATCGGCCGTCGTCGCCCGCGGAGGCAGCCTTGCGCGCGATCGTGCTCGGTGCCGCCGCGGGCGGCGGCTTTCCCCAGTGGAACGCGGCGAGCGAGGCCTGCAGGCGGGCCCGAGCTGGTGACCCGGCGGCACGCCCCGCGACCCAGGCGGCCCTCGCGGTCACCGCCGACAGCGCGCGCTGGCTGGTGATCGAAGCTTCCCCCGACCTGCGCCAACAGCTCGAGGCCGTGCCGGCGCTGCACCCGAAGCGTGCGCCCCGCTCCTCGCCGATCGCCGCGGTGATCCCGACCAACGGCGAGATCGATTCGATCGGCGGCCTGCTGCACCTGCGGGAGGGTACGCCCTTCGCGCTCTGGGCGCACCCACGCATCCTCGCGCTTTTGGACGCGAACCCGGTCTTCGAGGTCGTGGATCGCCGGATCGTCCCGCGCCGGGCTTTGCCGCTCGACCGCTGGCTCGCGCTCCAGGATGCGGAGGGCGCGCCGCTCGGCCTCGAGGTCCGAGCTTTCGACGTGGCCGGCAAACCGCCCCTCTTCCTCGAGAAGGCCGCGCGCGGCGGCCCGCCCGCGGCATCCGAGCCGGGCGACGTGATCGGCCTCGAGCTCCGCGCCCGCGGCCGGCGCCTCGTCTGGATCGCCAATTGCGGCAAGCTCGATCCGCCGCTCCTCGAGCGCTGCGCCGGGGCCGATGTGGTCTTCGTGGACGGCACGCTCTGGCGCGACGACGAGCTCCTTTTGGCCGGGAGCGCGGCGCGCACCGGCCGGGAGATGGGGCACGTCTCGCTCTCGGGCCCCGAGGGCGTGCTCGCCCGACTGGGCCCCGTGCCGGCCGGCCGCAAGATCCTCGTCCACCTCAACAACACCAACCCCGTGCTCTTGGCCGACAGCCCCGAGCGGGCGGCGGTCGAGCGCGCGGGATTCGAGGTCGCCCATGACGGCCTCGCGATCGACCTCGAGGGAGGAGAGCCTTGAGCCATCTCGACCCGTTCCGTGACTTGCGGACCGCCGAGGAGCTGGAAGCGGCGCTGCGCCGGATCGGCGCGGAGCGCTACCACATCCACCACCCCTTCCATCGCATGCTGCACACCGGCCGCTGCACCAAGGGGCAGGTCCAGGCCTGGGCGTTGAACCGCTACATCTACCAGAGCCGTATCCCGACGAAGGATGCGAGCCTGATGGGCCGCTGCCCGGATCGCGAGCTGCGCCGCGAGTGGCTCTCGCGGATCCTCGACCACGACGGCTTCGGCGAGGAGGAGGGCGGGATCGAGCGCTGGCTGCGCTTGTGCGAGGGGCTCGGCCTCGACCGTGCCTACGTGATGTCGGAGGAAGGGGCCTTGCCCGCGACCAGGTTCGCGGTCGAGGCTTACGTCCGCTTCGTCCGCGAGCAGAGCCTGCTCGAGGCCGTCGCCTCGTCTCTCACGGAACTCTTCGCGCCGGCGATCCACGAGGAGCGGATCCCCGGTCTGTTGCAGAACTATCCCTTCGTCTCGGACGAGATGGTCGCCTATTTCCGCAAGCGGCTCGGCCAGGCACCGCGCGATGCCGGCTTCGCGCTCGACTGGGTCAAGCGCCACGCCGACACGCCCGAAAAGCGCTTCCTCGCCTGCAAGGCCCTGATCTTCAAATGCGACGTCCTGTGGGCGCAGCTCGACGCGCTGCACCACGCCTACGTCCTGGGTGGCGGCATCCCGAAGGACGCCTTCGTGCCCGCCGACCACGTCCAGCCGGCGAGGGCGGCATGAGCCTCGCGGCCGAGGACCGGCTCGTCCTCGCCCGCGGTGTGCGCGTGCGCTTCGACCCGGTCCGCGACTGCCACGTGCTCCTCGCCCCCGAACGGGTGCTCTTTCCCTGCCCGACCTCGGTCGAGATCCTGGGCCGGCTCGCCGAGCCGCGACCGTTCGGCGAGCTCGTCGCCGGCCTCGCCGCCGAGTTCGACGCGCCCGAAGAGGAGATCGCCCGCGACGTCGAGGCGCTCCTTGCCGACCTCCTGGCCCAGCGGGTCGTCCGCGTCGAGCGGGGGGCGCCGGCGTGAGCGCGATCGCCCGCGAGCCCTGGCGCGAGCCGCCGATCGGCCTGTTGGCCGAGCTCACCCATCGCTGCCCTCTGGCCTGCCCCTATTGCTCGAACCCGCTCGAGCTCACCGCCCGCGCGCGCGAGCTTTCGACCGCGGAGTGGCTTCGGGTGCTCGAGGAGGCGGCGGCCCTGGGCGTCCTCCAGCTCCACCTCTCGGGTGGCGAGCCGACGCTCCGGACCGACCTCGAGGCGATCGTCGCGCGCGCCCGCGCCCTCGAGCTCTATTCGAACCTGATCACCGCCGGGGTCGGGGTCTCCGAACGCCGGCTCGAGGCGCTGGCCGCAGCCGGCCTCGACCATGTCCAGCTCAGCGTCCAGGACGTCGACCCCGAAGGCTGCGATCGGATCGGCGGCTTCAACGGTGCGCTCGCCCGCAAACTCGCCTTCGCCCGGGCGGTCCGCAGGCTGGGTCTGCCCTTGACCCTCAACGCCGTGGTCCACCGGCACAATCTCGACCGGCTCGAGCGGTTCGTCGAGCTCGCCCTCGAGCTCGGCGCCGATCGGCTCGAGGTCGCGCACGTGCAATATTACGGCTGGGCGCTCGCGAACCGCGCGGCGCTCATGCCGACCCGTGCCCAGCTCGACCGTTCGGTCGAAATCGTGAACGAGGCGCGCGAGCGCTGGGGCGACCGCCTGCTGATCGACTTCGTCGTGCCGGACTATTACGCGACCCACCCCAAGCCCTGCGCTTCGGGCTGGGGGCGGGCGGTGATCCTCGTCGCACCCGACGGCCGGGTGCTCCCCTGCCACGCCGCCCACACGATCCCGGGGCTCGACTTCGCGAGCGTGAAGGAGCGACCGCTGCAATGGATCTGGCAGGAGAGCCCGGCCTTTGAGCGCTTCCGCGGGCTCGACTGGATGCAGGAGCCTTGCCGGTCCTGCGCGCGCCGGGAGCTCGACTTCGGCGGCTGCCGCTGCCAGGCGATGCAGCTATTGGGCGATCCCGAGGCGACCGACCCGGCCTGCACGCTCTCGCCGCACCACGGTCGGATCCTGGCGCTGGCCGAGGCCGAGGCGGCCGCCCCCGCCCCGCCCTTCCGCTACCGGCGGCTCGA
>CAZDFD010000069.1:0-24326 GCA_964504655.1 uncultured Geminicoccaceae bacterium | reverse complement strand
ACGACATGGTGCTGCTGCGCTCCGACGGCACGCCCACCTACATGCTCTCGGTCGTGGTCGACGACATCGACATGGCGATCACGCACGTGATCCGCGGCCACGACCATCTGACCAACACCTTCCGCCAGAAGCAGCTCTACGACGCGATCGGGGCGGCCTGCCCGGCCTTCGCGCACATCCCGCTGATCCACGGGCCGGATGGTGCCAAGCTCTCCAAGCGGCACGGCGCCCTCTCGGTCACCGAGTACCGCGAGATGGGCTTCCTGCCCGAGGCGATGCGCTGCTACCTGCTGCGGCTCGGCTGGGCGCACGGTGACAAGGAGCTGTTGAGCGACGCCGAGGCGATCGCGCTCTTCGAGCTTTCCGGCGTCGGCCGCTCGCCGAGCCGCTTCGACATGGCCAAGCTGTTGAGCGTCAACGCCCATTTCCTGCGCCAGCGGTCCGATCGCGAGCTCCTCGAGCTGCTTCGGCCGTTCCTCGCGCGCGAGGGCGTGGCGATCGACGCGGTCGGCGCCGGCCGGCTCGCGGCCGGTCTCGGCGGGCTCAAGGCGCGCGCCCGGACGCTGGTCGAGCTGGCGCACGGCGCCGCCTTCTATCTGCGCGCCCGGCCGCTGCCGCTCGCCGCCGAGGCGGCCGCCCGGCTCGACGCGCCGGCGCGGGCGCTGCTCGCGGGCGTGCGGCCGGTGCTGGCGGCCACCGAGCCGTTCGACGAGGCCGCGCTCGAGGCGGCCTGCCGGGCGCATGCCGAGCGCGCCGGTCTCAAGTTCGCGAGCCTCGCCCAGGCGCTGCGTCTGGCGCTCACCGGCTCGACCGTCTCGCCGGGGCTGTTCGAGGTCATGGTGGTGCTCGGCCGGGCCGAGGTGGACGGCCGGCTCGAGGATGCCGCGATGGGTCGCAACCCGGTCCCGACGGCGCCGAATTGAAGCCGGCCCGGACGGTGGCTATTGTCCGCCAGCCGTGCTTTGCTGCAGGTGCGAAGAGCGGCCGAGCCAGGAGGACGAGGCGATGACCGACGCCAGGAGCCCCTCGAGCGCGCGCCTCGGGATGCCGACCGGGCAGGGGATCGAGCTGCCGGTCCTGCCGGGGACCCTGGGCCCGCCGGTGCTCGACGTCCGCAAGCTCTACGGCGCCACCGGCGTGTTCACCTACGACCCGGGCTACACCTCGACCGCGAGCTGCGAATCGAAGATCACCTACATCGACGGCGATCAGGGCATCCTGCTGCACCGCGGTTACCGGATCGAGGAGCTCGCCACGCGGGCGAGCTATCTCGAGGTCTGCTACCTCCTGCTCGAAGGCGAGCTGCCGACCGCGGCGCAGCTCGCCAAGTTCGTGCACGACATCACCTACCACACCATGGTGCACGAGCAGATCAGCTACCTGTTCCGCGGCTTCCGCCGCGACTCCCACCCGATGGCGGTGATGATCGGCGTGGTCGGCGCCCTCTCCGCCTTCTATTACGAGGACCTCGACGTCGAGGATCCGCACAAGCGGATGATCGTCAAGCATCGGCTGATCGCCAAGGTGCCCACGATCGCCGCCATGGCCCATAAGTATTCGAGCGGCCAGCCGTTCGTCTATCCCCGCAACGATCTGGACTATGCCTCCAACTTCCTGCACATGATGTTCGCGGTGCCGTGCGAGCCCTACAGGATCAATCCGGTGATGGCGCGCGCGCTCGACCGCATCTTCATCCTGCACGCCGACCACGAGCAGAACGCCTCGACCTCGACGGTCCGGCTCGTGGGCTCGACCGGTGCCAGCCCCTACGCCGCGATCGCCGCCGGGATCGCCGCCCTCTGGGGCCCGGCGCACGGCGGCGCCAACGAGGCGGTGCTCGGCATGCTCCGGCAGATCGGCTCGGTCTCGGGCATCAAGGACTTTCTGGGCAAGGTGAAGGACAAGGACTCGCAGATGCGGCTCATGGGCTTCGGCCACCGCGTCTACAAGAACTACGATCCCCGCGCCGCCGTCCTCAAGAGCAGTGCCGACGAGGTGCTGGCCGAGCTCGGGCACAAGAACAATCCGCTGCTGGAGATCGCCAAGGAGCTCGAGAAGATCGCGCTCGAGGACGAGTACTTCGTGAAGAGGAAACTGTTCCCGAACGTCGACTTCTACTCGGGGATCATCCTCGAGGCGATGGGAATCCCGACCCGGATGTTCACCGCGATCTTCGCGCTGGCGCGCACCGTGGGGTGGATCGCGCAGTGGGACGAGATGATCCAGGACCCGCAGCAGAAGATCGGCCGGCCGCGCCAGCTCTACACCGGGCCGGTCGAGCGGCCGTTCGTGCCGCTCGCGGCGCGCGGCTGAGGCGCCGCACCCGGCTCAGCCCGGCGCCGGGCCGCGCGCCGCCATCACCTTGGCGGAGAAGCCGCACTCGGTGGCGAGCTCGCCCGCGACCCGGGCGCGGCCGTCGAACCGCCAGATGCCCAGCCGCTGGCGGAGCAGGACCACCTCGAGGGCGAGCGTGTCGCCGGGCCGGACCGGCCGGCGGAAGCGCGCCGCCTCGACGGTCGTGAAATAGACCATGGTGCCGTGCGCGCCGGGCCCGAGGCTCGCGACCGCGAGCACCGCCGCCGCCTGCGCCAGGGCCTCGACGATCAGCACCCCGGGCATGATCGGATCGGTCGGGAAGTGGCCGGGGAAGAACGGCTCGTTCAAGGTGACGTTCTTGATCCCGACCGCGCGGCGGAAGGCCTCGACCTCGGTCAGCCGGTCGACCAGCAGCATCGGATAGCGGTGCGGGATCGCCCGCATGATGCCGGCATAGTCGACGTCCGGCAGGCGGGTGCCGACCGGGATGCCGTCGGTGGTCATGTGCAGGCTCTCCCCTGTCCGACCGGCGCGGCGCCGTGGCTCGCCGGTCGCGGCCCTCAGTTGCCGCTCTCCGGCACCTTGACGCTCGGCAGCTTCTTGTCGAGCCGTGCCAGCACCTCCTCGGTGATGTCGATCCTGGGCGAGTACAGGAGCAGCGCCGAGGCCGGCAGCACGAGGTTGAAGCCGCGCGCCTCGGCGAGCTCGTCGACGATCTCCTTGAGCGCCTGGCGCACCTGGTTGTTGGCGGCGCCGAGCGCCTCGTCGAGCTGGCGCCGCCGCTCGTTGGAGGCGCGCTGCAGCGCCTGGACCGCCTCCTCGTACTCCTTGCGCTTGGCGGCGAACGCCTCGGCGGCGAGCACGCCGCGCTGGCGGGCCAGGTCCTTGCCGACCTCGTTCAGCCGCTGCTCCTCCTTGGCCAGCTGGTCGAGGTAGAGCTTGCGGCGGACCTCGAGCTGCTGCTGGATGCTGCGCGCCGCGCGCGAGTCGCGCATGATCCGCTGATGGTCGACCACCGCCGCCACCGTGGCCGGGAGCGGCTGGGCGGCGGTACCGCGACCGGCCACCGCGGCCACCGCTCCGAGCGCGAGCGCGGCCAGGATGCGCCTGCGTCCGCCGTCCCGCCGCCCTGCCATGCCGCCGTCCGGCCCGGCCTCAGAACCGGGTGCCGAAGGAGAGACGGAAGGTCTCGGTCTCGTCCTCGTCCTCCTTGCGGACCGCGAAGCCGAGGTCGATCGCGAGCGGGCCCAGGGGCGACAACCACGACATGCCGACGCCGACCGAGGCCCGGAGATCGCCGCTGTCGGCGATCTGCGGGTCGTCGATGTCGATCTCGGTGAGCGTGCCCACGTCGAGGAAGGTGCGGCCGAAGATCCGCAGTTCCTTGGGCAGGCCCAGGGGGAAGCGGAGTTCGGCCGTGCCGATGTAGTAGACGTTGCCGCCGAGCGCGTCGTCGGTGTCGCTGTCGCGCGGGCCGATGCCGGCGAAGCTGAAGCCGCGGAAGCTCGAGCCGCCCTTGAAGAAGCGCTCGGACAGGGTGACGTCCTCGCCGCCGTAGCCGACGATGTGCCCGGCCGAGGCGGCGAGGTTCAGGACCCAGTCGGGGGCGAAGGCGTAGTACCAGTCGGCGAAGCCCTCGTGGCGCAGGTAGCGGCTGTCGCCGCCGAGCCCGGCGAGCTCCTGGTCGAGCCGCACGAGGTAGCCCTCGGAGGGGAGGAAGCGCTGGTCGCGGCGGTCGTAGGTGAGGCTGTGGCCCACGGCCGAGGTCCACCGCGCGCCCTCCTCGTCCCGGATGAACGGCGAGGCGTCGTCGTCGACGTCCTGGATCTGCGTGCGCTTGAGGGAGTAGCGCACGCCGTGCCGAAGGTTCTCCGTCAAGACGTAGTTGGCGCGCAGCGTGCCGCCGGTCACCGTCTCGTCGAAGTTGCTCTCGCTCTGGTAGTCGGTCTTGGTGCGGAAGACGTCGAACCCGGCGGCGAGCTCGCGATCGAGGAGCCAGGGCTCGGTGAAGCTCAGCTGGATGTTCTGGCGCCGGCCGGAGATGGTGAAGTTGGCGGTCACGTCCTGGCCGCGGCCCAACAGGTTGCGCTCGCGGAAGCGGACGTCGCCGAGCGGCCCGTCCGAGGTCGAGTAGCCGGCGCCGAACGACAGCTCGCCCGTGGAGCGCTCGCTGACCCGCACCTTGACGACCGTGCGGTCGGGGGCGCTGCCGGGCTCGTTGCGGACGTCGACCGTCTCGAAGAATCCCAGATTGATGATCCGCTGGCGCGAGCGGCGCAGGAGTGCCGCGTTGAAGGCGTCGCCCTCGGCCAGCCGGATCTCCCGCCGGATCACCGAATCGAGGGTCCGCACATTGCCCGCGATGTCGATCCGCTCGACATAGACGCGCGGTCCCTCGCGCACGTCGAAGGTGACGTCGACCGTGAGCTGCTCGCGGTTCTTGCGCTGCACGAGGTCGATCTGGGTGAAGGCGTAGCCGAGCGAGCCGAGCTGGTCGGTGAGCCGCTGCACGGTCGCCTCGAGCTGGTCGGCGTTGAACACCGCACCCTCGCGCGCCTGCAGGCTGGCGCCGAGCTGCTCGGGGGCGAGGTCGGGCACGCGGCTCTCGATGGCGAGCCGGCCGAAGCTGTAGACCGGCCCCTCGTCGAGGGTGAAGGTGATGTAGAACTCGCGCCCGTCCGGGGTCAGCTCCGCCACCGCCGACACCACCTGGAAGTCGGCGAAGCCGCGGGCGTTGTAGAATCGGCGCAGGAGCTCCTGGTCGAACTGCAGGCGCTCGGGGTCGTAGGTGTCGTCGCTGGTGAACAGCCGCCACCAGGCGGCCTCGACCGTCTGGATCACGCCGCGCAGGGTCGAATCCGAGAACGCCTCGTTGCCGACGAAGCTGATTCCGCCGACCTTGGTGACCGGGCCCTCGTCGATCTCGAACACGAGGTCGACCCGGTTCTGGTCGAGCTGGATGATCTTGGGCTCGACCCGGGCCGAGAAGCGGCCGCTGCGGCGGTAGAGGTCGAGGATCCGGGTCACCGCCTCCTGGACCCGGGCGCGGGTGAAGACGAGGCGCGGCCGGATGCCGACCTCGGCCTCGAGGGCGGCGTCCTGGATCGCCCGGTTGCCCTCGAAGGCGACCCGGTTGACGATCGGGTTCTCGACCACCTCCACGACCAGCCGATCGCCGTCGCGGCGCACCCGGACGTCCTCGAACAGGCCGGTGGCGAACAGGTTCTTGAGCGAGGCATCGAGCCCGGCGGCGCTGAACGGGTCGCCGCGGCGGAGCTGCAGATAGCTCTCGATCGTGGCGCGCTCGACCCGCTGGTTGCCGGAGACCACCACCTCGCGGATCCGGCCGCCCTCCTGGGCCAGCGAGGGTGGCGGCGCGAGCGCCACGACCATCGCCGCCAGCGCCACGCCGCCGAGGGGACGTCGCCAGCTCTTGGGCATCCTTGGGTCCTTCTCGTTGGGGCAAGCGGGGAACCCGAAGGCCGGGTGACCTCAGGAGATCAGCCCGGCGATGAGCTCGACGATCTTGAGGTGCACGAGGTCGTTCCAGGTGGCGAACAGCATCAGGCTCAAGACCATGGCGAGCCCGAACCGGAAGGCGATCTCCTGGCTGCGCTCGGTCAAGGGCCGGCCGCGCGCCGCCTCGACCGCGTAGAGCGCCAGATGGCCGCCGTCCAGCATCGGGATCGGGAACAGGTTGATGAGCCCGAGATTGATCGACAGCACCGCGGTGAACCAGATCGCCGGCACCACCCCGTCCTTGGCGATCTCGCCCGACATCTGCGCGATCCGGAGCGGGCCGCCGAGCTCCTGGGTGCCGCGCGCGCCGATGATCATCTCGAACAGGCCCTTCAAGGTCCCGGCGATCATCCGGCCGGTCTCGGCCACGGCCTCGACGATCGCCTCGACCGGGCCCGCCCGGCGGAACTCGACCCCGGCCCGGCTGACCCCGATCAGGCCGATGCGGTGCACGCCGCCGAACCGGTCCTTGAGCTCGCTGAGCCCGGGCGTCACCGTGACCTCGACCGGGGCGCCGCCGCGCAGCACGGTGAAGGCGAGCGGCTGGGCCGGGCTCGAGCGGACGATCGCCTGCAGCTCCTCGAAGCTCTCGATGCCGCGGCCGTCGACCGCGGTCACCCGATCGCCCGGCAGGAGACCGGCCGCCGCCGCCGGGCTGTCGGGCTGGACCTGGCCGATCTCGGCCGGCGTGAACGGCCGGCCGCTCACCACGAACAGGGCGGCCAGGAGGAGCACGGCGAACAGGAAGTTGGCGAGCGGGCCCGCCGCCACCACGGCGGCGCGCCGGCCGACGCTCTGCGCCGGGAAGCTCTCGGGATCGCCGGCGGCCGCGAGGTCGGCCGTGGTGCTCGTGGCATCCGCGTCGCCGAGCATCTTGACGAAGCCGCCGAGCGGCACCGCCGCGATCTTCCAGCGGGTGCCGTGGCGGTCGGTGAAGCCCACGAGCTCGGGCCCGAAGCCGATCGAGAACACCTCGACCCGGACCCCGCAGCGCCGCGCCACCCGGTAGTGGCCGTACTCGTGCACGAACACCACGATCGAGAGGATGATCAGGAAGGGGATCAGGTACTGGCCGACCAGCCCGACGAGGTCCATCACGCCTCCAACTCACCGACCGCGCGGCGGAACGCCCGCGATCACCGCCTGGGCCCGGCGCCGCGCCTCGCGATCAGAGGCCAGCACCTCCTCGAGGGTTCCGGTCGGGGCGTCCGGCAGGCTCTCGAGCACGCTCTCGACGGTGCGCACGATGTCGAGGAAGCCGATGCGCCCCGAGAGGAACGCCGCGACCGCGACCTCGTTGGCGGCGTTCAGGATAGTAGGGGCCGCTCCACCCTGCCGCAAGGCGCGCCGCGCCAGCTCGAGCGCCGGGAACCGGCCGGGGTCGGGCGGCGCGAAGTCGAGCCGGCCGGCGGTCGCGAGGTCGAGCCGCGGCGCCGCGGTCGCGAGCCGGCCCGGCCAAGCCAGTGTGTGGGCGATCGGGATCCGCATGTCGGGCGCGCCGAGCTGGGCCAGGAGCGAGCCGTCCCGGTAGGCGACCAGGCTGTGGACGATCGACTGCGGGTGGATCACCACCTCGATCGCGGCCTCGGGCAGGCCGAACAGCCGGTGCGCCTCGATGATCTCGAGGCCCTTGTTCATCATCGTGGCGCTGTCGACGCTGATCTTGGCGCCCATCGACCAGTTCGGGTGCGCCACCGCCCGCGCCGGCGTGGCGGCCTCCATCTCCGCGATCGAGGCGGTCCGGAACGGCCCGCCCGAGGCCGTGAGGATCAGCCGCTCGACCGCCGCGATCGGGCTGCCGGCGAGCGCCTGGAAGATGGCGTTGTGCTCGGAATCGACCGGCAGCAGCACGGCCCCGGCGGCGGCCGCGGTGGCCAGGACCAGGGGCCCGGCCGAGACCAGCGCCTCCTTGTTGGCGATCGCCACGACCGCGCCGCGGCCGAGCGCCGCGAGGGTCGGGGCCAGCCCGGCCACCCCGACGATGCCGGCCATCACCCACTCGGCCGGGGCCAGGGCGGCGCGGAGGAGCGCCTCCGGGCCGGCCGCCGCCTCGATGCCGCTGCCGGCGAGCGCCTCGGCGAGCTCGGGGTAGGCCTCGGGCTCGGCCACCACCGCGAGGCGCGCCCGGTGCGCGCGCGCCAGGGCGGCGAGCGCCCGGGCGTTGCGCGCCGCGGTCAGCGCCAGGACCCGGTAGAGCTCGGGCCGCTCGGCCACGAGGGCGAGCGTGCTCCGCCCGATCGAGCCGGTGGCGCCCAGCACGGTGATCGTCCGCGGCCGCTCGGGCGAGGGCGGCGCCGGCGCGCCCGTCATCGCAGTGCGGCGAGCAGGAGGCCGAGCGCGACCGTCGCCGGCAGGAGTCCGTCCACCCGGTCGAGGATCCCGCCATGGCCGGGCAGGAGGGCGCCGCTGTCCTTGACCCCGGCCCGCCGCTTGAGCCAGGATTCGAACAGATCGCCCGCCTGGGCGATCAGCGCGAGGCCGGCGCCGAGCAGGCCCGCGAGCCCGGCCGGCCAGCCGAGCGGGACGCCCGCGGCGGCCCCGACCAGGGCGGCGCCGCCGACCCCGCCGGCGAGCCCGGCCCAGGTCTTGCCCGGGCTGATCGCGGGGGCGAGGCGGGCGCCGCCGATCGTCCGGCCGGCGGCGTAGGCGGCGGTGTCGGTGGTCGCCACGACCGCCAGCAGCCAGAGCACGACGCCGGCGCCGAAGCGCGGGTCCGATCGCAGCCAGACCAGCACCGCGCAGGGGGCCGCCAGATAGAGCACGCCGAGCGCCACCCGGTGCGGCGAGCCGTCCGGCAGGAGTGCTGCGAGCGCTCCGGCGAGCGGCGGGCCGAGCAGGAGCGCCGGCAGGGCCAGCCCGTCCGTGCCGCCCGCGATCGCGAGCACGGCCACGGCGCCGACCGCCACGGGTGCCGCGGCGAGCAGGGCGCGGGCCGCCCGGCCGGCTTCGGGCGCGAGGCGCGCGCGCTCGCGGGCGGCGGCGGCGAGCCCGACCAGGAGCAGGGCCACGAACCACCAGCCGCCGGCCAGCACCGCCGCGACCGCCACGGTCGCAAGCAGGGCGCCCGAGGCGAGGCGGCTGCCGAGCGCCGGATCGCCGCGCTCAGCCGGGGCGGGCGCCATAGCGCCGCTCGCGGCGGGCGAACTCGGCGAGCGCCGAGGCCAGGTGCTCCTCGGAGAAGTCCGGCCAGCCGATCGGCAGGAAGACGAGCTCGGTGTAGGCCAGCTGCCAGAGGAGGAAGTTGGAGATCCGCTGCTCGCCGCTGGTTCGGATCAGGAGGTCCGGGTCGGGCATGTCGGCGGCGTAGAGCGCGCTCGCGAACAGGCTCTCGTCGATCGCCGCCGGATCCAGGTTCCGGTCGCGCACCGCCTCGGCGATCGCCCGGGTGGCGCGGACGATCTCCTGGCGACCGCCATAGTCGAGGGCGATCACCAGATCCATGCGGCGGTTGCGGGCGGTGCGCTCCTCGGCCTTGAGGATCAGCTCGACGATGCCCGGGTCGAGCCGCGAGCGCTCGCCGATCACCCGCAGCCGCACCTGGTTCTCGTCGAGCGCGTCGACCTCGCGCCGCAGGTAGAAGCGCAGGAGCTTCATGAGCTCGCCGATCTCGCCGATCGGCCGGCGCCAGTTCTCGCTCGAGAAGGCGTAGAGGGTGAGGTAGCGGACGCCGCGGCGGACCGCCGCCTCGACCGCCCGGCGCACCGCCTGCGCGCCCTCGCGATGGCCGGCCACGGTCGGCAGCCCGCGGGCCCGGGCCCAGCGGCGGTTGCCGTCCATGATGATCGCGACGTGTGCCGGAACGCGGCCGTCGGCCGGCTCCGGCAGGCCGCTCTGCAGGGCGGCGAGCGCGCTCATCAGACCTGCCGGATGTCCTTCTCTTTCTGGTCGAGCAGCTTGTTGATCGCCTCGACGTGGCGGTCGGTGAGCTTCTGGATCTCCTCGCTCATCCGCTTGTAATCCTCGTCCGACAGATGACTGTCCTTGTCGGCGCGCTTGAGCTGGTTGAGCCCCTCGTGGCGCAGGTTGCGCACCGCGACGCGCGCCTGCTCGGCGTATTTGTGCGCCGCCTTGACCAGCTCCTGGCGCCGCTCCTGGGTGAGCTCGGGCAGCGGCACGCGCAGCGTCTGTCCCTCGCTCACCGGGTTGAGGCCGAGCCCGGCGCTGCGGATCGCCTTGTCGACCGCCTTGACGAGGCCGCGGTCCCACACGCTCACCACGAGCATCCGCGGCTCCGGCACCGTGATCGAGGCGACCTCCTTGAGCGCCATGTGGCCGCCATAGGCCTCGACCTGGACCGGCTCCAGGAGGTTGGCGCTCGCCCGACCGGTGCGCAGGCCCTGCAGTTCCTTGCGGAGCGCCTCGACGGCCCCGTCCATCCGCCGGAGCAGCTCCTTGAGGTCGGGTGCGGCAGCGCTCATGCGGCCTCCTCCGTGATGATCGTGTGCGGCCCCTCGCCGCGGAGCACCCGGGCGAAGGAATCCGGCGCGTGCACCGAGAAGACGATGATCGGGATCCGGCTCTCGCGGGCGAGCGCGATCGCCGAGGCGTCCATGACCTTGAGGTCCTTGGCCAGCACCTCGAGGTAGGTGAGCCGATCGAAGCGGCGCGCCGCGGCGTCGCGCTTGGGGTCGGCCGAGTAGACCCCGTCGACCTGGGTGCCCTTGAGGATGCAGTGGCAGCCGGTCTCGGCGGCGCGCAGCGCCGCCGCGGTGTCGGTGGTGAAGAACGGGTTGCCGGTGCCGGCCGCGAAGATCACCACCCGGCCCTTCTCGAGGTGGCGGACGGCGCGGCGGCGGATGTAGGGCTCGCACACCGCGGCCATCGGGATCGCCGACATGACCCGCGTCGGGATGCCGGTCTGCTGCTCGATCACGCTCTGCACGGCGAGCGCGTTGATGACGGTCCCGAGCATGCCCATGTAGTCGGCGGTCGCGCGCTCGACCCCGGCGGCGGCGAGCGTGCTGCCGCGCACCATGTTGCCGCCGCCGATCACCATGCAGACCTGCACGCCCATGGCGTGCACGGCGGCGACGTCGCCGGCGAGCTGGCGCAGCACCGTCCGGTCGTGGCCGTACTCGCGCTCGCCCAGGAGGGCCTCGCCGGACATCTTGAGGAGCACGCGGCGGAAGCGGGGTGCCCCGGCCGGCGCCACGGCCTCGCCCTCGGCCATCGCCGCGCGCTCCCCCGGCTCAGGACTGCGTCAGCTTGGCGACCTCGGCGGCCAGATCGCTGCTCTCCTTCTCGATGCCCTCGCCGAGCTGCATGCGCACGAAGCCCGTCACGGTGATCGGCGCACCGGCGGCCTTGGCCGCCGCCGCCACCACCTCCTTGACCCGCTTCTCCGGGTCGACGACGAAGGCCTGCTCGAGCAGCACCGCCTCCTCGTAGAACTTGCGCAGCCGGCCCTCGACCATCTTCTCGATGATCGGCTCGGGCTTGCCCGAGGCGCGCGCCTGCTCGGCGAAGATCGCCCGCTCGCGCTGGACCACCGAGGGATCGAGCGCCGCCGTGTCGACCGCCTGCGGGTTGGCCGCCGCCACGTGCATGGCGAGCTGCTTGCCGAGCTCGGCGAGCGTCGCGGGCGGCGCCTTCGAGGCGAGGCCCACGAGCACGCCGAGCTTGCCGAGCCCGACCGCCACCTGGTTGTGCACGTAGCCGGCCACGAGCCCCTCGGCGACCTCGAGGCAGGCGGTGCGCCGCAGGCTCAGATTCTCGCCGATCACCGCGATCGCCTGGGTGATCTCGTCGGCCACGGTCCGCCCGGTGGCCGAGACCACCATCGCCCGCAGTGCCGCCACGTCGCCCCGGGCCCCCGGGGCGAGGCCGGCCACGTGCCGCACGAGCTGCTGGAAGGTCTCGTTGCGGGCGACGAAGTCGGTCTCCGAGTTGACCTCGACCAGGGCGCCGCGGGGCCCCTCGAGGCGCAGGCCGATCAGGCCCTCGGCGGCCACCCGCCCGGCCTTCTTGGCGGCGGCGGCCAGGCCCTTCTTCCTGAGCCAGTCGGTCGCCGCCTCGAGGTCGCCCTTGGTCTCCTCGAGCGCCCGCTTGCAGTCCATCATGCCGGCGCCGGTGAGCTCGCGCAGCTGCTTGACCAGGGAGGGGGTGATCGCGCTCATGCTCGAACCGCTCTCGTTCCTGTCGCAGGCGCCGCGCCCGCCCGGCGGGCCGCGGCCGTTGGATCACATCGCCCGGGCGCCGCGCTCGGCGTCCTCGGGTGGCAGCAGCACCTCCTCGGGCACCAGCTCCTCGACCGGCTCCTCGATGGCGCCGATGTCGACGCCGCTCGAGACCATCTCGGCCTGGATGCCGTCGAGCACGGCGCCGACCGCCAGGTCGCAGTAGAGGTGGATCGCGCGGCTGGCGTCGTCGTTGCCCGGAATGGGGAAGCGGATGCCGCGCGGGTCGCTGTTGGAATCGCAGATCGCCACCACCGGCAGGCCGAGCTTGTTGGCCTCCTGGATGGCGATCGCCTCCTTGATCGTGTCGACCACGAACAGGACGTCGGGCAACCCGCCCATGTCCTTGATCCCGCCGAGCGCCCGCTCCAGCTTGTCGCGCTCGCGCTGGAGGTCCAGGAGCTCCTTCTTGGTCCGGCCGGCGGCCTGCTCGCCGGTCTGGGACTCGAGCTCGCGCAGCCGGCGGATCGACTGGCTGATCGTCTTCCAGTTGGTCAGCATGCCGCCGAGCCAGCGGTGGTTGACGTAGTACTGGCCCGAGCGGCGGGCGGCCTCGGCGATCGGCTCCTGCGCCTGCCGCTTGGTGCCGACGAACAGCACCCGGCCGCCGCCCGCGACCGTGTCGCGCAGCGCCATCAGCGCCCGGTGCAGCATCGGCATGGTCTGGGTCAGATCGAGGATGTGCACGCCGTTGCGCACGCCGTAGATGTACGGCTCCATCCGCGGGTTCCAGCGCCGCGTCTGGTGGCCGAAATGCACGCCCGCCTCGAGGAGCTGGCGCATGGTGAAGGTCGGGAAGGCCATCGCCCTGGGGTCCGTGTTTTCCGGTTGGTCCGCCGCGGGTGAGCACCCGGCCACGGCCGGGCACCGGAAACTGGGCGCGCGCCAACGTGCCCGCACCCGCGTGAGAGGTCGGCCGCTATCTACAGGCCGACCGGTGCCGTGACAAGCGGCGCCGGTGCCACGCGTGCAGGGCCGGAGCCAGCAGACCCTCGTAGACGAGCTCGGCCGGGCCGCGCAGGCCGGGCAGCGCCACCAGCCGGGCCAGATGGCGCCAGCCGGGCAGCCGCCGCCAGAGCGCCAGGAACGCCTCGACCCCGGCCAGGAGCCGGCCGTCCTCGAGCACGTGCAGCCGGCGTGCGGCCCGGTCGGGATCGAGCCCGAGCGGCGCCAGGGCGGCGTCCGGCGCGGCGGCGTCGAGCCAGCCCAAGGCCACCCCGTGGCGGGCGGCGAGGCGGCGGTAGCCGGCGATCTCGCGCGAGCAGATCGGGCAGCTGCCGTTGTAGACGACGACCGGCGGAGCGGCGGTTCGGCCGGCCGGGCTCATCGCCGCACCTCGAGCCGGAACGCCGGCCGGCGGTCGGGGTGGGTCGTCACCACGGCGACCGGCAGGACCCGGCGCGGCCCGGCGAGCCGGATCCGGTACCGGGCCAGGAGCGTCGCCAGCACGACCGCGGCCTCGACCAGCGCGAACCGGGCGCCGATGCAGACCCGGGGCCCGACGCCGAAGGGCAGGTAGGCGAAGCGGTCGACCGGTGGCGCCTCGGGCAGGAAGCGGCCCGGGTCGAAGCGGTCGGGCTCGGCCCAGAGCCTCCGGTGCCGGTGCAGCACCCAGGGGGCCACGACCACGAGGTCGCCCGGGGCCAGAAGGTGGCCCGCCACCTCGTCCGGCTCCCTGGCCTCGCGCACGATCGTGAAGGCGGGCGGGTAGAGGCGGAGCGCCTCCTGGACGACCGCCCGGACCAAGGGCCCCTCGCCGCCGCCCGCCTCGGCCGCCGCCGCCTCCTGGACCTCGGGTGCGAGCGCCAGGAGGTAGGCCGACCAGAACAGTGCGAGTGCCGTGGTCTCGTGGCCGGCGATGAGGAAGGTCGCGATCTGGTCGAGGAGCTCCTGCTCGCCGAAGCCGCGGCCGGTCTCGGGGTCGCGCGCCGTGGCGAGCGCGTCGAACAGGTCGGCCGGCGGATCCTGGATGCCGCGGGCGCGCCGGTCGGCCACGATCTCGGCCACGAGCGCGAACCAGGAGCGGCCGAGCCGGCGGCGCAAGAGCCCGGCCGGGGTCGGCCAGCCGGCCGGCAGGGCGAGGTCGAGGGGCGAGGGCCGCGCGAGCCGGGTGCCGTAGCGCTCGAGATGCTCGCGCAAGGAGCGCGCGAACGGCTCGAGCGACTGCGAGAACAGCGCCTCGCCGGCGATCTCCAGCGCGAGGCCCTGGAACAGCGCCAGGAGGTCGACGATCCGCCGGCCCTCGGCCGCGAGCCGGTCGAGCGCCGCCGTCGTCCGCCGCGCCGCGATCGCCGCCACGAGCCCGAGGCTTCTGGGCGCGAAGGCCGGGGCGGAGGTCCGCCGCTGGAACCGCCAGGCCTCGCCCTCGGCGAGGAACAGGCCGTCGCCGATCATCGGATGGAGGATGCGCTGCGTCGCGGGCGTGCGCCCGTAGGCCCGGGCGTTGTCGACCAGGACCCGGCGGATGCCCGCGGGCTCGCTCACGAGCAGGCTCTGCCGGCCGAGGAACGGGCCGGCGAGCACGGGCTCCTCGTAGGCGGGCGCGCCCCAGGAGGCCAGGGCGTTGCGGCGCAGCTGCAGGAGCGTGCGCCACTGCGGCCGCGGCACGGCCAGAGGCCGGGGCCGCGGCGGCGACACCGGGAAGGGCCCCACACCGATCGCCGCCGAGCCCGCCGCCGGAGCCGGCACCGAAGCCGAGAGCGCCATGCCGCCATCTCCCCGGGGCAGGCCGTGCCCCGCGCACCCCGTCCTACGCGCGCCGGCCGCTCTCGGCTCACCCGGCTGCCGCTCGAGCCGTGCAGCCATGCCGATCGGCCGGTGGGCGGCCGGCCCGGACCGGTCTAGCTCGGCCCGGAACGGACGGAGGATGGCGTGCACGCGCTCCTGCTGCTCGCGGGTCTCCTGGGCGGCGCCGCCCTGGCGCTCCAGGCCGGCGTCAACGCCCAGCTCGTGCGCGGCGTCGGCCACCCGGTCCTGGCCGGGGCGCTGTCGTTCCTGAGCGGCATGGCCGCGATCTGGACGGTGGTCCTGGTGCTGCGCCCGCCGCTGCCCTCGCTCGCCGGGCCGGCCGGCCAGCTCCCCCACTACGCCTGGTGGGCCGGCGGCGTGCTCGGCGCCACCTATCTGTGCATCAACATCTGGCTCGTGCCGCGGCTCGGCGCCGCCTCGGTCGTGGTGCTGGCGGTGGCCGGCCAGATCCTGATGGCGCTCGCCCTCGACCATTGGGGCCTCTTGCGCCTGCCGGTCCACCCGGCGACGCCGGCCCGGCTCCTGGGCGCCGGGCTCGTGCTCCTGGGCGTCTGGCTGGTGGTCCGCCGCTGAGCCGCGCCTCAGAGGTCGAGCACGAGGTCGACCGTGGCGGCGAGCGCGCCGGGCTCGATCGCCCCGCCGTCGACCAGGTGCAGGAGCACGCGCTCGCGGGCCGCCGGGTCGCGGATCGCCCGGAACAGGCCGTCGCGCTCGTTCGCGGGCTCGCCCGCGAGGTAGAGCTGGCTCACCAGCCGGCCGGTGCCGGGCACCAGGACCGCCACGTGGATGTGCGGCGTGCGGCCCGGATAGGGCACCGGGCGGACGGTGCGGAAGCGGAACCCGGTCTCGCCGCCGGCCAGGGTCCGCCCGAAGCCCTGGAAGCCCGGATCGGCCCGCTCCTGGCCCGGGGCGCGCGGGTGGCGGTAGACGCCCCGGGCGTCGCACTGCCAGATCTCGACGAGCGCCTCGGGCAGCGGCCGACCGCGGCGGTCGAGCACCCGACCCTCGAGGTGCAGCACCGTGCCCATCGCCCGGGCCGCTTCACCCTGGACGCGCACGAGGTCGAAATCGTGGTCGGCCGGGATCGTGACCGGGTAGAACGGCCCCTCGGTCTGCGCCGGGGTCGGCACGAGCGGGCCGCCGGCCGCGGCCGGAGCCGCGAGGCCGAGCCCGGCGAGCCCGCGGAGCAGCCGGCGTCGGTCGAGGGAGGCGGTCATGGCGGGATCTCCGGTCGGCGCCTGTCCGCTTCGATCCTAGAGCGGCGCCGGCCGTCGACCAGTCGCGGCGTCGTCGTCGAGGCCGAACCGCGCGCGCAGGCGGATGCCGAGCGGGGTGGCGAGCAGCGCGCAGACCAGCCCGAGCCAGCCGTGCGCGCTGCCCGAGGCGATGCCCGAGAGGAAGGCGCCGATGTTGCAGCCATAGGCGAGCCGGGCGCCGTAGCCGAGCAGGAGCCCGCCCAGGACGGCGCTCGCGAGCTCGCCGCGCCCGAGCCGCCAGCGCGGCCGCAGCCGGCCGGCGAGCGCCGCCGAGGCGAGCGCGCCCGCGACGATCGCGAGGTTGCTCGTGGTGGTCGAATCGGCCAGGAGCGGCGCCGCCAGCTCGGCCGCCCGAAGCTCGAAGCCCGGCCAGGCGGCGACCGGAAGGCCCAGCGCGGCGAGCGCCTTGCCGCCCCAGAGCGCGAAGGCGGCCGTGATCCCCCAGGGCCAGCCGGCCGCGAGCAGCCAGGCCCAGGCGAGGACCGCCAGCGCGAGTGCCGCCCCGAGCCGCGGGTCGGGGCCGAGGCCCAGGCGGCCGCGGGCGAGCCGGTGGACCAGGAGGCCGAGCCCGGCCACGCCCAGGAGGGTCGCGGCGAGTGCCGCCGGCCAGCCGAGGCCCAGGAGCGAGACCGCCGGCGGCGCCGGCAGCCGCTCCAGGCTCGGCAGGTGCAGCGTGCCGAGCACCGAGCCGGCGACGAAGGCCAGGAGCACCACCGCCATGCGCGGGCTGCCGCCGCCCACCGTGTAGAGCGTGCCCGAGGCGCAGCCGCCGGCGAGCTGCATGCCGAGGCCGAAGAGGAAGCCGCCCAAGGCCACCCAGGGACCGGCCGGGAACACGAGGCCCTGCAGCGGCAGCCCGAAGGCGGCGCCGGCGGCGAGCGCCGGCAGGAGCAGCGCCGAGGTCGCCCCGAGGAGCAGGAGCTGCGCCACGGCCGGGCGCGCCTCGCCGCCGAGCCAGAGCCGGCGCCAGCCGGAGGCGAAGCCGAAGCCCGAGCGGTGCAGCGTGAAGCCGATCAGCCCGCCGATCGGGGCGAGCAGCGCCTGGCGTGGTCCGGCCGCGAGCCAGGCGAGCCCGGCGAGCGCCAGGAGCGCCAGACCCGCCGCCACGAGCGGGCCCGTCTGCCGCCCGTCCCGACCGGCCGCCACGAGCGACCCCGCCGCCGTCACCGTCCGCTCCACGCCACCTCCGCGAGGAGGTTGGCGCGGACCGGCCGCCCGGTGAAGCCGCCTCGCGCGATCGTGGCCGGGCGCGAGCTCGTACCCTGGCGGCTGGGCCCCGGCTGCTGGGCCCCGGCCGCCCCGCCGACTCAGCCCTTGGCGCGCAGCCGGATCATGTAGGTGTCGTAGGTGTACTCGGCCACCTGCCACCAGAGATACTGCTCGCCGCGATAGGCGACCACGCTGTCGTGCAGCTTCTTGAAGTCGGCGTTCTCTTTCGAGATCTCGGCGTAGACCTCCTTGGCGGCGTTGAAGCAGGCCTCCATGACCTCGGCCGGGAACGGCCGCAGCTGCGCGCCGCCGGCCACGAGCCGCTTGAGGGCGCCCGGGTTCAGGTGATCGTACTTGGCGCTCATCCACACGTTCGACTGCGCGGCCGCGGTGTGGCAGGCGTCCTTGTAGAGCTTGGGCAGCTCGTTCCACTTGGCGAGGTTGAAGATGACGTGGGGGCAGGGGCCGGCCTCCCACCAGCCGGGATAGTAGTAGTACTGGGCGACCTTGTAGAAGCCGAGCTTCTCGTCGTCGTAGGGGCCGACCCACTCGGCGGCGTCGATCGTGCCCTTCTCGAGCGCCGGGTAGATGTCGCCGGCGGCGAGCTGCTGCGGCACCACGCCCAGCCGCTGCAGGATCCGCCCGGCGAAGCCGCCGACCCGGAACTTGAGGCCCTGCAGGTCGGCCATCGACTTGATTTCCTTGCGGAACCAGCCGCCCATCTGGCAGTTGGTGTTGCCCGCCGGGATCCCGTACACGTTGAACTTGGCGAAGAACTCGTTCAGGAGCTCGTTGCCGCCGCCGTGGTAGAACCAGGCGTTCATCATGCGCGCGTTGAGTCCGAACGGCAGCGCGGTGCCGAAGGTGAATGCCGGGTTCTTGCCGAAGTAATAATAACTTGCGGTCTGCCCACACTCCACGGTATTGTTCTGCACGGCGTCCAGGACCTGCAGTCCCGGCACGATCTCGCCGGCCGCGAACAGCTGGATCTGGAACCTGCCGTCGGTGAGCTCGGCGACCGTCTTGCAGAACAGCTCGGCACCGCCGTAGAGCGTGTCGAGCGACTTCGGGAAGCTCGACGCCATCCGCCACTTGATCTGCGGGGCGCCCTGGGCGATCGCCGGCATCGGCAGCGTGCCGGCCGCACCCGCGGCGACCGCGGCGGTGGCACCACCGACGAGCTTGCGGCGCAGGACCATGCAACGACCTCCCCCGGCGCCGTTCTGCGGGCGAGGCCGGGCGCCGCTCGCGATCCTCGCACCTGCACCCTAGGCGGCGGGGCGGGCCCGGGCAAGCTCGGCCACGCCCGGCCCGGCGCCCCTCAGCGGCCGGGCAGGAGCTCGGCGCAGCGCTCGATCCGATGCCTGCGGCCGACCTCGCCCTGCAGCAGCCGGCCGAGGCCGAGCGGGTCCTCCGGCAGCTCGACCGCCTCGACCTCGAGCAGGCAGGTGTGGGCGTCGAGGCGCCCGCGGCCGCGCACGACCACCGTCTGGTCGAGCAGCGTGATGCTGTCCCCGACGATCCCACCGAGACCCGAGGGTACCGCCTGGACGTGCCGGTTGCGCAGCGCCGCCTCGCCGCGGATCCGCCAGAACCTGCCGTCGAGCCGCTCGGCGGTCACCCGCCGCAGCTCGGCCGAGGCTTGGTTGCCCTGGCAGACGCGCGCGCAGCCCCGCTCGAGCGCCGCCACGAGGTCCGGCCGGGCGAGAACGCGCCCGGTCACGTCGACCGCCTGCCCGGCGGCCGCGAGGAGGATCGCCCCGAGCGCCGCGGCGGCGCCCCGCCTAGTGCGCCGCGTCCCAGCTCGGACCGGCACCGGTGTCGACCACGAGCGGCACCGACAGGAGCGCCGCACCGGCCATGACCCGCTCGAGCAGCGCCCGCACGGGGCCGACCTCGGCCTCCGGCACCTCGAGCACCAGCTCGTCGTGCACCTGCAGGAGCAGCCGCGCCCGATGCCCGTTCCGCTCGAGGGCGCGCGCCACCCGGATCATGGCCCGCTTGACGATGTCCGCGGCGGTGCCCTGGATCGGCGCGTTGATCGCCTGCCGCTCGGCGTAGGCGCGCCGCGACGGCAGCCGGTTGGCGATGTCCGGGATCCAGCAGCGGCGGCCGTAGAGCGTCGTCACGAAGCCCTTCTCGCGCGCTTCCTGCTTGGCCTGCTCCATGTAGTCGCGGATCCCCGGATACTGCTCGAAGTAGCGGTCGATGTAGGCCTTGGCCTCGGCCTGCGGGATGCCCAGCCGCTGCGCCAGGCCGAACGCCCCGATGCCGTAGACGATGCCGTAGTTGATGGTCTTGGCGGAGCGGCGCAGATCCGGGCCGACCTCGGCGACCGGCACCTTGAACATCTGCGAGGCGGTGATCGCGTGCACGTCGCGGCCTTCGGCGAAGGCCTCCTTCAAGGGCACGACGTCGGCGATGTGGGCGAGCACGCGGAGCTCGATCTGCGAATAGTCGGCCGAGACCAGGAGATGCCCGGGCTCGGCCACGAAGGCCTCGCGGATCTTCCGCCCCTCGGGCGTGCGGATCGGGATGTTCTGCAGGTTCGGGTCGGTCGAGGACAGCCGGCCGGTGCTGGTGGCGGCCAGCATGTAGGAGGTGTGGACCCGGCCGGTGGCGGGGTCGATCTGCTCGACCAGCGCATCGGTGTAGGTCCGCGTGAGCTTCTGCAGCTGGCGCCAGTCGAGGATCACCCGCGGCAGCTCGTGGCCCTGCGCCGCGAGCTCCTCGAGGATCTCGGCACCGGTGGCGTGCGCCCCGGTCTTGGTCCTGCGGCCCGGCCCGCCGAGCCCGAGCTCGTCGAACAGCACCTCGCCCAACTGCTTGGGCGAGCCCAGGTTGAACGGCCGGCCGGCGAGCTTCGTCGCCCTCTCCTCGAGCTCGAGCATCTCCTTGCCGAACACCGCCGAGAGGGCGCGCAGCCGCTCGGCGTCGATCCGGATCCCGGCCCGCTCCATCGCCGCCACGATCGCGGGCAGCGGCCGCTCGGCCGTCTCGTAGAGGGCGAGGAGCCGCTCCTGGAGCAGCCGCGGCCGCATCGCGAGCCACAGCTTGAGCGTCACGAGCGCGTCCTCGGCGGCGTACTCGGTCGCCCGATCGATCGGCACCCGGTCGAAGCCGATCTGTGCGGCACCCTTGCCGCAGACCGCCTCGTAGGGGATCGTCTCGAGGTCGAGCCAGCGCTTGGCGAGCTCGTCCATGCCGTGGCCGTGGCGGCCGCCGTCGAGCACGTAGGAGAGCAGCATCGTGTCGTCGAGCGGGGCCACCCGCTCGAGCCCGGCGCGCGCCAGGACCGAGAGGTCGTACTTGATGTTGTGGCCGATCTTGAGGATCGAGGGGTCCTCGAGCACCGGCCGCAGCCGGGCGATCACGGGCTCGCGCGCGAGCTGGCCGGGCACCTCGAGGCCGAGCGCGTCCTTGTGGCCGAGGGGCACGTAGACGGCCTCATCGGGCTCGACCGCGAGGCTGATGCCCACGAGCTCGGCCTTCATCACGTCGAGCGAGGTGGTCTCGGTGTCGATCGCGAGGCGGCCGAGCGTGCCGGCGCGCGCCAGCACCGCCTCGAGTGCCGCGAGCGTGGCGATCGTGCCGAGGCGGCGGGCGCCGGGCTCGGCCTGCACCTCGGCGCGCCGCTCGGCGGCGGCCCGGCCGAGCTCGCCGATCCGCCCGACCAGCGAGCGGAAGCCGTTCTCCTGGCAGAAGGCCAGGAGCTTCCGGGCATCCAGCGGGCGGCGCCGGGCGGCTTCGATCGGCACCGGCAGGGGCGCGTCGTCCTTGAGGCCGACCAGCCGCCAGGAGAGCCGCGCCCGCTCGGCGTTCTCCTCGAGCGCCTGGCGCCGCTTCGGCTGGCGGATCGTGTCGAGCCGTGCCAGGAGCCCCTCGAGCGAGCCGTACTCCTCGAGGAGCTGGGCCGCGGTCTTGGGACCGATCCCGGGCACCCCCGGCACGTTGTCGCTGGTGTCGCCGGTGAGCGCCAACAGATCGCGCACCTGCTCGGGCGGCACCCCCATCCGCTCGATCACCGCGTCCCGGTCGATCGGCTTCTGCTTCAGGGGGTCCCACATCGAGACCCCGTCGCCCACGAGCTGCATGAGGTCCTTGTCGGAGGAGACGACCACCACCTCCTCGCCGGCCTGCCGCGCCGCCCGGGCGTAGGAGGCGATCAGATCGTCGGCCTCGAGGCCGGCGACCTCGACCACCGGCAGCTCGAACGCCCGCGCCGCCTCGCGCACCAGCGGGAACTGCGGCACGAGCTCCTCGGGCGCCTCCTCGCGGTTGGCCTTGTAGGCCTCGTAGAGATCGTTGCGGAAGCTCTTCTTGCCGGCGTCGAAGACCACGACGACGTGGTCGTCGGGGTGCTCCTGCAGGAGCTTCCAGAGCATGCTCGTGAAGCCGAGCACGGCGTTCACGGGCGTGCCGTCCGGCCGGGTCATCGGCGGCAGCGCGAAGAACGCCCGGAACAGATAGCCCGAGCCGTCGACCAGGAGGAGCCGCGGCGCCGCCTCGCTCATGCCCGAAGGCTAGCGCGGCCCGGGGCGCCCGGCCAGGGCGGCGCGGCCGGGTCCGCTCACGGCCGCTCGTGCATCGCGCGGCTCGCGGCGTAGCACTTCTCGAAGGCGTCCCTGTCGGTGTCCTGCTCGCGATGCTTGATGTGGCCGCGGCACTCGTAGACCGACCAGGGCGGAGGGCGCCGGGTCCGATCCGGAAACTCGACGTCCATGGGCTTGACAGTGAAGGTGCTGGAGACAATCCCGACGTCCAGGCCGCGCGGGTTCACTTCCCACGACCCATCAACCCAGGCAAATTTCCGCTCCGGCTCGACGTAGAATATCCGACCCGTGACGATAAGAGTGAACGGTCTTTGCCGAGCGGCCCAGTCCGCCGCGTGCACCTCAAAGCGGACCGTTTGACCGGTGATCTTGCCCTGGACCGGGAACCGTCCGAGCCCCCAGAAGTCGCGGCAGTACAGGTCGCCCTTGATTGTCTCGCCGGCGATCTCGAGGTCCCAGACGCAGCCGGCGGAGTACTGCCCGGAGCCGAACAGCTCGGCGGGCCCGAGCTCGCGCTGCACCTGCCGGCGGCGCTCCTCGGCGAGCCAGTTCCGCAGGTCCACGAGGTGCTGCCGCTTGGCGAGCAGGATCTCGTTGAGGCTCTGCTGCAGCCGCAGGCAGGTGTCCTGCCACTGCCGCCCCATCCGCACGTAGCGCTCGAAGGCGGCCTCGCGCCGCTGGCGGTAGCGGTCGCCCGGATAGGCCCGCTCGAGCGCCGCCCGGATCTCGGCGAGCTCGCGCCGGGTGACCCTTCGCCCGGAGGGATCGCCACGGTCCGGCAGCATGACGACCGTGCTGCCATAGTCCCGGCAGTCGCCGAGATAGGCCCGCTTCGCCTCGAGGGCTCCGATCTGCTCCTCGGTCTCCTCGATCGCCGATTCGATCACCGAGGGCTCGACCGCGCCGAGCGGCGACGCCCAGGCGAGCGCGAGCGCCGCCGCGGCGACCGCGGCCAGGGGACGGTCGCCGCCCCGTGCTCCCGGACGTCCGGCCAGGGGATCGCGTTTCTGCCCGCTCATGCCCGCCTCCCGCGCTCGCGGGCCGGTCGAGGCCGACCCGGCCGGGAGAGGATAGCTCCGATCGCCTCGCGCGGGAATGTCTTGCGGCCGGGGCGCGGTCGGCGCGAGAGAGGCCCTCACTCCGCGAGCGGTGCCCCGAGCGCCTCGAGCGCGGCGCGGATCGAAGCGCAGCGGGCGGGCTCGCAGGCCGGCATCGGCGCCCGGGGCGGGCCCGCGGGCACCCCCTGCACCTCGAGCGCGGCCTTGCAGTTGGCCGGCAGGTTGTCGGCCACGAGCGCGTTCCACAGGCGCAGCAGCCGCTCGTGCAGGCTCCGGCCGGCAGTGAGATCGCCCGCCCGGGCGGCGTTCCAGAGCGCCACCGAGGCGTGCGGTGCCGCGGTCAGGATCGCCGCGATCGAGCCGTGCGCGCCGAGCAGGTAGGAGGACCAGAGGAGCGCGTCGACGGCGCTCAGGACGAGCCGACCCGCCGGCACGCCCAGCATCAGATCGGCCAGGAGCTTGAGGTCGCCGGCGCTCTGCTTGACGCCCACGACGAGCGGCACCTCCTCCATGACGCGGAGGAGAAGGGCGGGCGAGAGATAGGTCCAGGGCACCACGTTGTAGATCAGGATCGGCAGCCCGGTCGCGTCCGCGATCGCCGCGAAGTGGTCGACCATCGCCCGGTCGGTCGGGCGGAAGAGGTAGTGCACCGGCGTCACCTGCAGGGCCGCCACCCCGAGGCCGCGGACCGCCCGGCCGCGGCGGATCGCGTCGCGGGTGCTGTCGACGATGAGCCCGGCCACGATCGGGACCCGGCCGGCGGCGGCCTCGCTCGCCGCGGCCACGAGGCGCACCAGCTCCTCGCCGTCGAGGGTGTGGCCCTCGCCGGTCGAGCCGCCGACCGCGAGCCCGTGCACCCCGGCCGCGATCATGTGCTCGACCTGCGGGCGGACGGCGTCGAGCCGGAGCTCGCCCGCGGCATCGAAGGGTGTGGTCAAGGGCGGGACGATCCCGCCGAGACGCTGGCTCACGACGTCCTCCCCGACAACGGCCCCCGGACCCTCGCAGGCGCGGCGGCGGCGGTCGAGGGGGTCGGACGCAGCCGCGATCCGCCACCGGCGCGCGCCACGGGAAGGCGACCGCGGCCGGGCCCGCGGCTTCGGCCCGAACGTCCCTCCGTCCGCCGCGCGGGCGGCGCGACCCGAGCCTCCGGCCCGCGATTGTGCCCCCGCCGGGCAGGGCGTACCATGACCCCTCGCACGCGAGGCCGGCGGGAGGCGGCACATGGACGTGGCGGCCTGGCTCGACGGCCAGGGCCTCGGCAAGTACGCCCGGGCCTTCGCCGACAACGCGATCGACGCCGCCGTCCTGCCCCGGCTCACCGCCGACGATCTCAAGGAGCTGGGCGTGGCCGCGGTCGGCGACCGGCGCCGGCTCCTGGACGCGATCGCCGCCCTGGCTGCCGGGCCGGCGGCGGAGGCGAGACCGGGGCCGTCGCGGCCGCGGCGGGCGGAGCGGCGGCAGCTCACCGTGCTGTTCGCCGATCTGGTG
>CAZDFD010000068.1:0-24838 GCA_964504655.1 uncultured Geminicoccaceae bacterium | reverse complement strand
GGGGAGGGTGCGGCCGCGATCGCCGCCGCGGCCTCGCTGGCGGCGGGACCGGCCGGTCCCGGTGCCGCCGGCCGGTCGATCGGCACGGTGTGCCCGGCCGCGGCGGCGGGGGGCGCTTCCGGCACCGCCAGCAGCACCGCCGGCCCGGGCGCCGGCGCCCGGCCGCGGGCGTCGACCAGGAGCGCCACCACCGTCAGCGCCGCGGCCAGCGCCAGGAGCCGCAGCCCGCGCACCGTCCTCCCCGCCCCGGGGCCATCGGCAGGCGTCGGCCCGGCGCGTGCCATCCCGCGAGGTCAGCCCACCCAGCGGACCCGATCGGAGGCGAGCAGGGCCTCCACCCAGGCCGGTGCCTGGAGACCGGCCCGGACCTTGGCGAGCGTCTCGGCCTCCGCGGCCTTGACCTCCTCGAGCCGCGCCAGCACGGCGTCGACCTCGCCGAGCGGCACCGTCACGACACCGTCCTCGTCGGCGAGCAGGAGATCGCCGCTCTGGACCGAACGGCCGCCGACCACGACCGGCAGGCCGACCGTGCCGGGCCCGGAGCGGACGCAGGAGGCCGGGTTCACCGCGGACGCGAACACCGGCAGACCCGCCTCGCGCAGCCCGGCGATGTCGCGGACCGCGCCGTCGACGACCAGACCGGCCACCCCCTTGTTGCGCATCATCCCGGCCAGGAGGTCGCCGCACACGCCGCTGCCCTCGAAACCCTCGGCGGCCGCCACGATCACGTCGCCCGGGCGGGCCAGTGCGGCGGCCGCGGCGATCGCCAGATTGTCGTCCGGGCCGCACCAGCAGGTGAGCACCGTGCCCGAGCAGCGACCGAGCCCGGGGTCGCCCGGGAACAGGGGCTTGATGCGCGGCCCGAGCGAGCCGCGGCCCTGCTGCGCGTCGACCAGCCAGCCGGTCGTGGCGGCGGCGACCGCGGCGAGCTGGGCGGGCTTCGGCCGCGCGAAGTCGCGGCGTACGGTGAGCAGCGGCGGCTCGTGGATCATGGTGCGTCCCCCGCAGCCGCGCCGATGGTGGATGATCGGGCGGCCTGCAACGTCCATACTGCGGGCGGAGGTGGCGTCCTGTGAAGGGTTCGTTAACCGCCATCGTGCCAAGGTCCGTCGCGGCCGGTCGGGATTGACGCCCGCGCCGGCCCGAGCGTACGCGGGAGGTCGCTCGGCGATGACGCCCACATGAGACGTTGGCATCCGATCACCAAGCTCGCGGTTCCCTCGGGCCTGCTCGCGGCCGGCTGGCTCGTCGTGAGCGGCCCGGCCGAGGCGCCCGCGACCGCCGCCGCGGCCCGGCTGCGGGACCTGCCGGCCGCTGCCGAGGCGGCCCGGCCGGATGCGCTCGGCGCTTTGGCGGCACTCGGTTACCAGCTCGAGCTGCCGCCGCGGGAGAGCTTCCGGGCGGCGCTCGAGCGACCGCTCTTCGCGCCCTCGCGCCGGCCGCCCGCCGCGGCCGAGGCCCCGCCGCCGGAGCCCGAGCCGGTCGCGGAGCCGCGGCTCGACGGCCCGCGCGCGCCACCGTTCCGGCTGATCGGCACCGTGAGCCGCCGCGGCCGCACCGAGGCGCTCGTGGCCGCCGCCGGCGGGCCGCTCGAACGCGCCGTGGTCGGCGAGCGCGTCGCCGGCTGGCTGGTGACGGAGATCGGTCCGCAGCATCTCGTGGTCGAGCAGGAAGGCGAGCAGCATCGCCTAGCGATCCTGCGTTGACCGGGGCGCTTCGATCGGGCTCCGCGCCGGCCGATCGCGGGGAGGAGGGGCGGACCGGCATCGGACGGGCCGACCTGCGCGACCGGTCCGGGTTCACGCTGATCGAGCTCCTGGTCGTGCTCGTGATCCTGGGCCTGCTCGCGGCGTTGGCCGGCCCGCGCGTGCTCGGCTATCTGGGCGGCGCCCGGAGCGATTCCGCACGGCTCCAGCTCCAGAGCCTCGAGCAGGCGCTCGACCTCTACCGGCTCGACACCGGCTCCTACCCCACGACCCAGCAGGGCCTGCAGGCGCTGGTGCGCGATCCGGGAGGCCTGCGCGGCTGGCGGGGGCCCTATCTCGATGCGGCGAGCGTCCCTGCGGATCCCTGGGGCAACGCCTACGTCTACCGCAGCCCCGCCGAAGGCCGCCCCTACGATCTTCTGTCCCTCGGCGCCGACCGGGCGCCGGGCGGCACCGGCGAGGCCGCCGATGTCACGAGCACGCGGCGCTGAGCCGGGCTTCACGCTGCTCGAGCTCCTGGTCGTGATGGTCGTCCTGGCGCTGACCCTCGTGATCGCCGCACCCCGCTTCGGACGTCCCCCGAGCGAGCCCGCCGAGCTCGCCCGCAGGCTGGTCGATCGGCTGGGCGCCGCCCGCGCCGCGGCGGTCGACCGGGCCCGGATCGAGCCGGTCGATCCGGACGCCCCGCTGCGCGGACCCCCGGCCGGGCCGCGCGCCGCGGCCGACCGGCCGGGGTCCCTCCGCTTCCACCCGGACGGCTCGGCGTCGGGCGCGGTGGTCGAGGTCTCCGGGAACGGCCGGCGGGCGCGGGTCCGGCTCGAGCCGCTCACCGGCCGGATCGTCGCGGTCGATGGCTGAGCCACGCGATCGGCGGGGCTTCAGCCTGATCGAGGCCGTGGTGGCGCTCGCCATCCTGGCGATCGTCCTCGGCGGCGCGCTCGCCGCGGCCGGCGGCACGCTCGGGGTCGCCGAGCGGGGGCGCCGCGACCTCGCGATGGCCACGCTCGCCGAATCGCTCCTCGACCGCGTCGATCTCGACCTCGCGGTCGACGCCGCCGTCGCGGAAGGGCGCGCCGGCCCCTTCCGATGGCGGCTGGAGCGGACGCCTGCGACGACCGAACGCCCCGGCCGGCGGCCCGGCACCCGCGCGGTGGCACTCTGGCGGATCGCCGCCCGGATCGAGGACGGCGCCGGCGCCAGCCTGGAGCTCGCCACCCTGCGGCTGGGCGAGGTCCGATGAGCCGGCGCGGCCTGACGCTGCTCGAGCTCCTCGTGGCGCTGAGCGTGCTGGCGCTCGCGGCCGTCGTCGCCGGCGGCGGGCTCGGCGTGCTCGGCCGCGCGCTCGAGCGCGAGCGACGGGAGAGCGCGGCCGTGGGCGCGCTCGCCGCGGCCCACGAGCTGGTGCGCCGCGAGCTCGGCCGCGCCCTGCCGCTCGACTGGGGCCCGCCGCGCCGGCCGCTCGTGGCGTTCCTCGGCACCGCCGACCGCGTGCGCTTCGTCACCGCGCCGCCGGCCTGGCACGCCGGCAGCGGCCTGCAGCTCTGGGAGCTCGCGCTCGAGGACGCCGGCCGTGGCCGGGTGCTGCGCGTCCGCCGGGCCGAGCTCGTGCGCGACGGCTCCGGCTTCGACCGTCTCGCCGCGGCCGAGGCGGTGACGCTCGCGAGCGTCGCGCCGGGCCGGGGCTTCGCGTTCTTCGGACCCGACGAGGACGGTCGCGGCCGGCGCTGGTGGGAGCGCTGGGACGGGCGACCCGTCCTGCCCGAGGCGGTGCGCCTGGGTGATCCCGAGGGCCCGGGCGCGCTGGTCGTGCGGCTCCTCGTCGACACCCCGCTCGCCTGTCTGGGCGCGCGCGGGTCGGGCGGTGCGGCGTGCGGCTGATCGGCACCCGGCTCGCCGAGCGGCGCGGCGCCGCCCTGCTGGTCGTGCTGTGGCTCGCGGTGGCGGCCACCGGGCTGGCGCTGGCGCTCCTCGAGACGACGCGCCGGGCCGGGCCCGAGGACCGACGCACGGTCGACGGCATCCGCCTCCGGCTGGCGGCGCAGGCGGCGGTGCAGGCCACCGCCGCCCGGCTCCTCCTGGAGGAGATCGAGCTGCCCCCCGAGGGCGGCCGACTCGCCTGGGTGCAGGACGGCATCGAGCTTCGGGTCCGCGTCGCGGCGGAGAGCGGTCTGGTCGATCTGGCCTCGGCCTCGCCCGGCCTGCTGCGCGGGCTGGCCGAGGCGACCGGGCGAACCGCGGTCGAGGCCCGGGCGCTCGCCGAGGAGATCGAGCGTCGCCGGAGCGGCCGCGGCGCCGAGCCGCCCGACGCGGCCGCCGGTGGCCTCGGCGCCGCGTCGGCGCTGCGCCCGCCGGCGCGACCCGGGCTCGATCATCCGGTCGAGGTGGCGGCGCTCCCGGGCGCCCGCTTCGAGGCCGCACGGGTCGAAGGCGTCGCCCGCTGGCTCTCACTCGTGACGCTCGGAACCGGCCGGTCCGAGCCGCTCGCCGATCTGGCGCCGCCGGCGGTCCGCGCCGCGCTCGCCGGCGAGACGGGCGGCCGTCCGGCCTCCGACGGCGGACCGCCGGCCGCGGCCTCGGGCGGCACCGCCGCGGCCGGCGCGCGGCGGGCCGACCCGGCCGGTCTCTATCGGCTGGCGATCGTCGCCCGCACCCCGGCGGGGCGGGTCGCCGTCCGCTCGGCGCGCCTCCTCCTGCGGCCGGGCGAGGAGCGGCCGGCACGGATCCTCGACTGGTCGGGGCCCGAGCTGCTACCCGAGGATCCGTTCCTCGCGGAGGGGACCTGAATGGCGCTCGCTGGCGCCGCCGCCGAGGCCGGCGAGGACGGGTTCCTCGCCTGGTGGCTGGAGGAGCTCCGGACGCTGCTGCCGGCCCGGCGGCCGCGGCGGCGGAGCGCGGGCCGCGGTCCCGTGCTGTTCTATCGGGACGGGGTCGTGCGCGTGCTCGAGGCGCGCCGGGGAGGCGTGACCGAGACCGGCAGCTTCCTCCTGGAGCGGCCGCGCCCGGGCGGCGACCGGCTGCCGGCGCGGCTCGACCGGCCGGCCCCGGCGGCGCTGATCGACCGGCTGCGCCGGCAGCGTCGGCTGGTCCTCCGGTTCGCGCCCGAACACGGGCTGGTCGGCCGCGACCTGTTGCCGGCCGGAGCCGAGGCCCAGCTCCACGACATCGTCGGCCACCGGCTCGACGCCCTGACCCCGTGGACGCCCGAGCAGGCGTGGTTCGACGTCGAGGTGACGGCGCGCCGCCCGGACGGGCGGATCGAGGTCGCGGTCGCGGCCCTCCGGCGCGATCTGGTGCAGCGGGTGCGGGAGGGTCTGGCCGAGCTCGGGCTCGAGATCGGCCGGGTCGACCTCGGCGATCCCGACGGCCCGCTCCGCGCCCGCTTCGATCTCGGCGACGGCGATCGGGCCGAGCGCGGCTCGATGCTCCGCCTGGTGGCGGCCGGGACGCTCGGCGCGCTGCTGCTCGGCGGCCTCGCGCTCGCGGGCTCCGAGATCCATGCGCGGAGCGTGGTGCTCACGGACCGCACCCGCGCCGCCGCGGCCCTCGAGGAACGCCTGTCGGATCTGCCGGCGCTGCGCGAGCGGCTCGAGACGCTGCGCAGCGAGGCGGGCCTGGTCGCCGGGAGGCTGCGCTCGACGCCCTCGGCGCTGGCGGTGCTCGAGGAGCTGAGCCGGCTCCTGCCGGACGACGTGTACCTGAGCGAGCTCGCCCTCGAGCGCGACCGGCTGCAGATCGGCGGTTTCGCCGCGAGCGCCTCGCCGCTCGTGCCGCTGCTCGAGGCGCTGCCGAGCCTCGAGGACGTCCGATTCGACGCGCCGAGCAGCAAGGCCGTGCTCGCCGGCGCCGACGGCGAGCGTCGCGAGCTCGAGCGCTTCGCCCTGGCGGCCCGCGTCGTCGGCCGGCGCGGGGTGATGCCGTGAGGCGGCTGCCGGCCGGCCTGCGGCGCCTCGCCGCGGTGGCGCTCCTGGCGCTCCTGATCCTCGGCGCCGGCCTGCTCGCCTCGCTGCCGGTCCGCTGGATCGCCGCCCAGGACCGCGACCTCGCCCAGGTCGAAACCCGCATCGCCGAGCTGCGCGGGCGGATCGCCGAGCGCGAGCAGCTCTTGGCCGAGCGCCGGCTGCTCGAGGCGGCGCTGAGCGACGAGAGCCTGTTCGTGCGCGCCCTGACCCCGGCGCTCGCGGCGGCCGAGCTCCAGGGCCACGTCGGCGCCGCGGTGCGCCGGCACGGCGGCGAGGTCCGCACCGTCCAGGTGCTCGAGCCGACCGAGGCGCCGCCGTTCGTCGAGGTCGGGCTCAGGCTCACCCTCGTGGCCGAGCTCGAGAGCCTGGTCGGGCTCCTGCACGCGATCGAGACCAGCCGGCCGCTCCTGCTCGTCCGCTCGCTCCAGCTCCGGGTGCCCGGCGACCATCCGGCCGCCGAGACCCCGCCGCTCGAGACGGTCGTCGAGCTCGTGGCCTTCAACCTGCGCCTCTGAGCGGGCAACCTGCGCTTCCGAGCGGGGCGCTCTTCACCCTGTCTCAACCTCCGTCGTGGCAGGAGCTGGACGAGCGAGGGAGCGAACCGGATGGCCGAGGTGATCTATCGACCGGGTGACAGCGACGAGCGGCCGTGGGGCCGCTGGCTGGTGCTCGACGTGGGCGAGGGCTTCGTCGTCAAGCGGATCACCGTGGCGCCCGGCGGCATCCTGTCGCTGCAGCTGCACCACCACCGCTCGGAGCACTGGTTCGTCGCGCGCGGAACCGCCCGCGTGACGCTCGGCGACCGTGAGCTGGAGGTCGCCTCAGGCGGGCACGTCGACATCCCGGTCGGCACGGCGCACCGGGTGGCCAACCCCGGGACCGCGCCGCTCGAGCTGATCGAGGTCCAGTACGGCGAGCGCCTCGACGAGAGCGACATCGTCCGGCTCGAGGACCGCTACGGGCGCAGCTGAGGGTTGCGCGCCCGAGGGGCGTCGGCCGGTGCGCAGGGGGTCGGCGGACGCGCCGATTGTCGCATTCCGCGACCGCGCGTAACCGGGAACATCCGGCGGCGGAGGCGCGAGATGGGCAAGGTTGTGCTGGTTACCGGCGGGTCGCGCGGCATCGGCGCGGCGGTCTGCAGGCTCGCCGCGCGCGACGGCTGGGACGTCGCGATCACCTATCGGCAACGGGCCGAGGCCGCCGCCCGGGTCGCCGAGGACGTGCGCGCCCACGGTCGCCGCGTGACGGTGCTCGCCTGCGACATCACCGATCCGCGGGCGGTCTGTGCGGCCTTCGACCGGACCGCGGCCGAGCTCGGTTATGTCGAGGCGCTGGTCAGCAATGCCGGGGTGATCCACCGGGCGGGGCCGCTCGCCGAGATCCCCGTCGAGGAGATCCGGCGGATCGTCGAGACCGACCTCCTGGCCCACATCCTCTGCAACCGCGAGGCGGTCCGGCGGATGGCGCGCTCGCGCGGCGGCCGCGGCGGGGTGATCGTCAACATCTCCTCGATGGCGACCGAGCTCAAGGGCGCCGGCGGCTTCGTCCCCTATGCCGCGGCCAAGGCGGGGATCGACCTGCTCACCGAGGGGCTGGGCAAGGAGGTCGCGGCCGAGGGCATCCGCGTCAACGCGCTGCGCCCCGGGCTGATCGACACCGACATGCAGGCCGACACCGGCGTTCCGGAGCGTGTGCAGAGGTTCGGGCCGACGGTGCCCCTGGGTCGGGCCGGTCGGCCCGAGGAGGTCGCCGAGGCGGTCGTCTGGCTGCTCTCCGACAAGGCCAGCTACGTCGCCGCCACGATCTTCAACGTGAGCGGCGCCCGCTGAGCCCGGGCGCCCTCAGAGCGCGCCCAGATAGGCCAGGAAATCGGCGATCGCGGCCGGCTCGAGCTGGACCTCGGGCATCGCCGGATGGCCGGCCACGAGCCCCTCGGCCAACGCCTCGGCGAGGCTCTCGACCGGATAGAGGGCCTCGAGCGTGCGGAACGGCGGAGCCTCCGGCAGCGGACTGGCACCCGCCGCGTCGACCGCGTGGCAGCGGCTGCAGAGCGCGGCCGCGAGCGCCCGGCCCCGCTCCGGGTCGCCGGCCGCGCCGGCCCCCGAGGCGGTCGGCAGCCCGGCGACGACGAGCAGGACGGCGAGGCGCCCGGCGGTCAGTTTCCGGCCAACCATTGCTCCACCACCTCCAGGCGCTGCCAGCCCGGGACGGCGGCGCGCACGTCGACCGCCTTCCATTTCGGGTGGTAGGCCTCGGTCTGCAGGACCGGCAGGGCCTCCAGCATCCGGCGGACGAACCGGGTGCTGCGGTCGTAGCGGCTGGTTCCCGCCTTCCAGTTGTACACCGCCATCACCGCGCCCACCGCGATCGTCGGCACCCGCTCGCCCTCGGCGATCAGATTCGGATAATCGCCGGCGCCGAGCTCGGCGTCGAGATAGACCTCCTCGAGGCCCTTGGCGAGCTCGAGCGGCAGGAAGTGCAGCCCCTCCTCGTTGCGGATCTCGCGGAAATAGGTGGCGGGCTTGCCGACGATGAACACCGCGGCGGCGACGCTGCCAGCGCGCAGTGCCGCGAGCGCCTCGGAGTTCGACAGGTTCAAAGGTTCGACCGGGATGTCCTCGATCGAGAACAGAAGCTGCGAGGTCATGGCGGTGCCGCTGCCCTTTGGCCCGAAATTCACCCGCCGCCCGGCCAGGTCCTTGATCCCCAGGATCTCCGGCCGGGCGAGGATGTGCACCTCCTCGTCGTAGAGCTTGGCGACGTAACGGATCTTCGCCTCGAGGCCGGGGAAGACCCGGTTCTCCTTGAAGTACTGCAGCACGTCGGACTGCAGAATGGCGACGTCCACGTTGCGCAGATAAAGCAGGTCGGCGACGTTCTGCACCGAGCCCTTGCCCAGCATCGCGATCACCCGCAGCTCGCCCGGCGCGTCGAGCGCGTCCGACAGGTCCTGGGCGAAGCGGGCGTAGGTCCCGGTGACGCTGCCCGCGATCACGCCCACGGTGTCGCGATTGGCCCGCTCGACCTCGGGTGCGCCCGCGGCCTGTGCCGCCGCGAGTGCGCCCGCCAGGATCCCGCCCGCGAGCAGGCCCGAAAGCCCGATCCGCCGCATCTGCCCCTCTCCGACCGAAGCGCCCCGCCCCTCTCTTGCCCGAGAGGGACGGGCCGCGCAATCGTCCGGACGGCTCGTTACTGGATCTCATCTTCGCTTTTGGCTAGAGTGACGGAGCCTCGGAAGGAGCAGGCGCAGATGAGCCGCTTCCCCTACATCGCTTGTCTTGTTTTCGCCTTGTTGGCGAACGGCCCGCTCGCACGCGGCGACGAGCGCGCCGATGCGGCACTACTCCTGCGCGAGGCGCTGGCCGCCCTCACCCGGGCCGAGGCGAGCGCCGATCCGCGGCAGACTCTGGCCGAGCTCGAGGCCGCCTCCGCGCTGGTCGCGCGCCTGACCCGCGAGCATGCCGGCACCTATGTTGGCCTGCGGCTGGCATCCGGGCAGCCGATCGGCCACCTCGACCCGGCCGACCTCGAGCGGCGCCTGGCCGCCGCGCGCGCGGCCGCCGGCCCCCTGCCGCGCCCGCAGCCGGCCGCCGCCGGGCCGGCGCCGGCCGGCCGGCCGCGCCCCTGCGAGCGGGGCGCGACGCCGCTGCCGGGGCGGCGCCCGGGCGACGCCCTGGCGAGCCTCGCCGAGGTGATCGCCGATTGCCGGACCGCCCTCGCCTTCGAGCCCAGCTCCGCGCGCTACCGCTTCCAGCTCGCCCGGGTGCTTTCCGAGCGCGCCCAGCCGGGCGACCGGGAGGAGGCCCTGCGGCTGCTCGAGGCCGCTGCCGAAGCCGGCCACACCGCCGCCAAGGCCGAGCTCTGCGCCCGCTATCACTGGGGAATCGGAACCGCCAAGGACGCCGGCCGCGCCCGCGTCCTGTGCGCCGCCGCGGCGGGCGAGGGCAGCGAGCAGGCGAAGGCCCTGCTCGGGCAGGGCGGGCTCTCCGCCAGCGTCCAGCGCTGACCGGGATCGCGGCGACCGCGGTCCGATCTTGACGAGATTCTTAGTCGGCCCTAAGTTTCTTCAGGTCGACAAATCCTGGAGAGAGAGATGCGTCGTCGTGGCGTCCTCGCGGCGCTCCCGGCCGCGGCGATCCTGGCGCGTGTCGCTCGGGCCGGCGCCCCGATGCAGATCGTGACCACGATCGCGCAGATCGCGGACGTCGCCTCGCGGCTCGCGGGCGACCGGGCGAGCGTGCGGGCGCTGATGGGCGAGGGGGTCGATCCGCACACCTATCGCCCGACGCGGGCCGACATCCTGGCCCTGCGGCGGGCCGACCTCGTGCTCGCCAACGGCCTGCACCTCGAGGCGCAGCTCGACGACTTCCTGGCGGCCCTCGAACGCGAGCGGCCGGTCGTGCGGCTGGCCGAGCGGCTGCCCCGCGAGCGGCTGCTCGCCAACCCGACGTTCCAGAGCCGCTTCGACCCGCACGTCTGGATGGAGGTCGGCCTCTGGCGCGCGGTGGCGGATCTGGTGCGCGACGAGCTCGTGCGGTTGGATCCCGAGGGGGAGGCGGGCATCCGCGAGCGGGCGGCGGCCTTCGATCGCGAGCTGGCGGCCCTCGAGCGCTACGTGCGGGACGTCCTCGCCTCGATCCCGGGCCCGCAGCGGGTGGTGATCTCGGCGCACGACGCCTTCAACTACTTCGGCCGCGCCTACGATCTCGAGGTGATCGGCATCCAGGGCCTCTCGACCGAGAGCGAGGCCGGCCTCGCCGAGATCGAGGAGCTCGTCCGGCTGATCGTCGGGCGGGGTGTGGCCGCCGTGTTCGTCGAGAGCTCGGTGGCCGAGCGCAACGTCAAGGCCCTGGTCGAGGGCGCCGCGGCCCGCGGGCACCGCCTGCGGATCGGCGGCCAGCTGTTCTCCGACGCCATGGGAGCGCCGGGCAGCTACGAAGGGACCTATGTCGGCATGATCGATCACAACGCGACCGTCATCACGCGCGCGCTCGGTGGCGAGGCGCCGGCGCGGGGGATGGCCGGCCGCCTCTCCCTCGTGGAGTGAGGCGGCGCCATGGCCCCGCCCCTGCACGCGGTCGAGGCGACGAGCGGTCCCTCGCCCGCGCTCGACCCGACGAGCCCGCTCACCGCGAGCGGCGTCACGGTCGCCTACCACGATCGGCCGGTCCTCTGGAACGTCGACTTCAGCGCCCGGCCGGCGAGCCTCGTCGGCGTCGTCGGGCCCAACGGGGCCGGCAAGTCCACCTTTCTCAAGGCGGTGCTCGGGCTGGTCCCGCTGCTCGGCGGCACGGTCCGGTTCTTCGGCCGGCCGCTCGACCGACGCAGCGGCGAGGTGGCCTACGTGCCGCAGCGCAGCAGCGTCGACTGGGAGTTCCCGATCACCGCCCTGGAGGTGGTGGCCATGGGGCTCTACCACCGCATCGGCTGGTTCCGGCCGGTGCGCCGGCGCCACCTCGAGGCGGCGCGCGAGCAGCTCGACCGGGTGGGCATGGCCGATCTCGCGACGCGGCAGATCGGGCAGCTGTCGGGCGGCCAGCAGCAGCGGGTGTTCCTCGCCCGGGCCCTGGCCCAGGACGCGCGGCTCTACCTCCTGGACGAGCCGATGGCCGGGATCGACGCCACGAGCGAGCTCGTGCTGGTCGATCTGCTGCGCGAGCTGCGCCGACAGGGGCGGACGGTCGTGGCGGTGCATCACGACCTCGAGTCGGTCGCGGCCTACTTCGACGAGCTGTTGATCCTGAACGTCCGGCGGATCGCCGCCGGGCCCACGGCCGAGGTGCTGACCGCGGCCAACCTGACGCGGGCCTACGGTTCCGAGATCGACCTCGGCTCGCGGGCCGCGCTCCGCCGCAGCGCCTGAGGCCGCATCCGTGTCGGGTCTCGGCGACGCGCTCCTCTTCCGGGCCGGCTACAACAGCTCGGTCGTGACGGTGGGGGCGGCACTGCTCGGCGCCGCCGGCGGCCTGATCGGCTGCTTCCTCCTGCTGCGCCGCCGGGCGATGCTCAGCGACGCCCTGAGCCACGCCACCCTGCCGGGTCTCGTGCTGGCGTTCCTCGTCGGTGCGGCGGTCCTGGGCGACGGCCGCGTGCTGGCGCTCCTGCTCGCCGGGGCGGCCGCGAGTGCCGCACTCGGCGGGCTCGCGGTGCACGCCATCGCGCGCAACGGCCGGCTCGCCGAGGACACCGCGATCGCGAGCGTGCTCGCCACCTTCTACGGCGCCGGGATCGTCCTGCTCAGCTACGTCCAGAGCCTGCCGATCGGCGGCCAGGCCGGCCTCGAGCGGTTCCTTCTCGGCTCGGGCGCCGGCATGCTCCGCCAGGAGGCGGAGCTCGTGGCGATCCTCGCGGCGAGCCTGGTCGCCGTCACGGTCCTCCTCCTGAAGGAGCTGCGCCTGCTCTGCTTCGATCCGGCGTTCGGTGAGGCGCACGGCTGGCCCTCGGCCCGCCTCGACCTCGTGCTCGTGGGCCTGCTCCTGGCGCACCTCGTGATCGGGCTGCAGATCGTCGGCCTCGTGCTGGCGATCGCGGTCGTGATCGTGCCCGCCGCCACGGCCCGCCTCTGGGCCGAGCGGCTCGCCGCCATGCTCGTGCTCGCGGTGGCCCTGGGCGGCTTCGGGGGATATCTGGGCGCCGCCCTGTCGGCGGCCCTGCCGAGGCTTCCGACCGGGGCCGCGATCGTGCTGGTGCTGGTCCTCCTGTTCCTCCTGAGCCTGCTCGCCGCGCCCCGTCGCGGCGTCCTCGCGGTGGCGCTCCGCCGGGCCGGCCTGCGCCGCCGGCTCGCCGCCGAAGCCGCGCCGATCGCGGCGCGCCCGGCGCCTTGACCCCGCTTCAGGACTTCCTCGAGATCGATCTCCCGGCCCTCGCCACCGGGACGCTCGCGGCACTCGCCTGCGGCCTGCTCGGCAACTTCCTCCTGCTGCAGCGCCAGAGCCTGCTCGGCGACGCGGTCAGCCACGTCGTCCTGCCGGGCATCGTCGTGGCCTTTCTGATCACCGGCAGCAGCGGCAATGCGCCGATGCTGCTCGGCGCCGGCGCCGCAGCGATCGTCAGCGTCGTCCTCGTCGAGATCGTCCAGCGGACGGCCCGGATCGAGCCCGGGGCGGCGATGGGGATCGTGTTGACCGGGATGTTCGCCCTCGGGGTCGTGCTCCTCGAGCAGAGCGATGCCCGCTCGGTGCATCTCGACGTCCAGCACGCGCTCATGGGCTCGCTCGAGGGGATCGTTTGGCTCGGCGCCCGCGACTGGAGCTCGCTGCTCGATCCGCAGCGCCTCGCGGCGCTGCCCGAGCCGCTCCTGCGCCTGCTCGGGGTGGCCGGAGCGGTGCTGCTCCTGCTCGTGGCCCTCCGCAAGGAGCTCGCCATCGTGGCCTTCGATCCGGGGCACGCGACCAGCCTCGGCATCCCTGCGAGGGGGCTCGGTCTGGCGCTCCTCCTGGCGAGTGCGGTGGCCGCGGTCGCGGCCTTCGATGCGGTCGGTGCCATCGTCACCATCGCCTGCTTCGTCTGCCCCGCCGCCACGGCGCGGATGCTGACCGACCGGCTCGATCGGCAGATCCGCCTCAGCGCGGCGGTGGCCGTGCTCGCCGGGGTCCTGGGCTACGCCCTCGCGGCCTGGGTCCCGCTGCTGCTGGGCCTCGAGCGCGGCCTCGGCGCCGCCGGCATGATCGCGGTCGTGGCGGGGACCCTGCAGGGTCTTTCGATCCTCCTCGCCCCACGCTACGGAGTGCTCGCCAGGGCACGGTCGCGACGCCGGCCGGCGCCCGTCGGGACGGAACGCTGGGGTGGAGGCGGCCGGTGACGCGGGTCGCGAAGGGGCCGCAGGCCAGGGCGGCGAGCTTCGATCGGACCCGTGCCGACCACCGTCACGAGCTCGCCGAGGACTATGTCGAGCTGATCGCCGAGCTCGCCGAGGCCACGGGCGAGGCGCGGGCGGTCGATCTGGCGGCGCGCCTCGGGGTGACCGCCGCCACCGTGGCCAGCGCCATCGCCCGGCTGCAGCGGGACGGCTACGTCAAGAGCGAGCCCTACCGCGCCATCTTCCTCACCGACCGCGGCCGCGAGCTCGCCGCCTATTGCGCCCGGCGGCACCGGATCGTGCTCGCCCTCCTCGAGGTACTCGGGGTCGACCCCGCGACCGCCGAGCAGGACGCCGAGGGCATCGAGCACCATGTGAGCGAGCCGACCTTGGCTGCCATCGAGCGTTGGCTCCGCCGCCAGGGTCGGGGAGTCGATTGAGGAGTCCCCAGGCTCCCTCTGGGCGACGGGCGGCGCCTGCGCCATAGTTCGATCGGCAGGATCGGCCGGGGGCGGGGGCGAGGTGGCGGGCTCGATGGTCGCGCAGGATGGTCCGCGGACGCGGGGCGGCCGCCTCGACCAGCTCTGGTCCTCGATCGCCGATGCCGGCCGCGAGCTGCTCGGCCGACGGCTCGGGGCGCGCCGCCGCGGCGTCGAGCTGCTCTGCCGCGAGCTGCTCTCGGTGCGCGGCGAGGCGTCCACCCTGGCACTCGCCCGCGAGCTGGTCGAGACGTGGCGGGCCATGCCCGAGGCGGAGCGACCGGCCTTCTTCCGCCTGCTCGCCCGCGAGCTCGGCCCGGACGTCGAGGCGGTGCGGGCGGCGGCCGAGGCCTATGCGCGCGAGCCCGGACCGCGCACCCTGGCCGAGCTGCGCCGGGTCAGCGAGGCGCCACGCCTCGAGCTGTTCCGGCGGATGAACACCGCACCGGGAGGCACCCGTGCGATCGTCGAGCTCAGGGCGGAGCTGCTCCGGCTCCTGCCGGGCGAGCCCGGGCTCGCCGAGCTCGACGCCGACCTCCACCATCTCCTGGTCACCTGGTTCAACCCCGGCTTCCTGACGCTCGCCCGCATCGACTGGGGCAGCCCGGCGGCCCTCCTCGAGAAGCTCAAGGGCTACGAGAAGGTGCATCGCCTCGATTCGCTCGAGGACCTCAAGCGACGGCTGGCCGCGGACCGGCGCTGCTTCGCCTTCTTCCATCCCGTGCTCGCCGACGAGCCGCTGATCTTCGTGCAGGTCGCCCTGACCGACGGCCTCGCCGACCGCATCGGACCGCTGATCGATCCCCACGAGCCGGTGGGCGCGCCGGCTGCCGCCGACACGGCGATCTTCTACTCGATCAGCAACTGCCAGGACGGGTTGCGGGGGGTGACCCTCGGCAGCTTCCTGATCAAGCTCGTCGTGGCCACCCTGCAGGCCGAGCTGCCGCAGATCACGCGCTTCGCCACGCTGTCGCCGGTTCCGGGCTTCGCGCGCTGGCTCGAGGGCGAGCTCGGGACGGGCTCGCGGATCGTGACCGACGGCGAGCGGGACCTGCTCGGCCGCCTGGCCGTGCCGGGCTGGCAGGAGGACGGCGCCACGGCCGAGGCGCTCCGCCCGCTGCTCACGAGCCTCTGCGCCTGGTATCTGCTGCGGGCGCGACGGCACGGGCGCCCGGCCGATCCGGTGGCCCGCTTCCACCTCGGCAACGGCGCCCGGCTCGAGCGGATCAACTGGCTCGCCGACGCGTCCGAGAAGGGCCTCGCCGAATCGCACGGGCTCATGGTCAACTACGCCTACGACCCGGCCCGCATCGAGCAGAACCACGAGCTGTTCGTCGAGGGCGAGATGGTGCACGCGCGGACGATCGACCGGCTGCTCGCGACGCGCGAGCGGGTGGCCGAGCGCGCCGCCGCAGCACCCGCCGCTCAGGCGAACGGGTAGACCGGCGGCACGATCGTCCAGTGATCGCGGCCCGCCCAGTCGAGCCGCCGGACCTGCTCGCGGGCCCGCAGATGCGCCTCGTGGACGGCCGCGGCGGCGGCCTCGACGTCGATCGTCAGGCAGCGGCCGTCGCGGACCACCGGCACCCCGCCCACGAACACGTCGCGGACCGCCCGCTCGGCCGCGACATAGACCAGGCTCTTCAACGGATCGCGCAGGGGCTGCATGGCCGGATGGGTGAGGTCGACCGTGACGATGTCGGCCCGCGCCCCGGGCGCCAGCCGGCCGATGTCGTCGCGACCGAGGATCGCGGCACCGCCGAGCGTCGCCGCGTCGACCACGTCGCCGGTCCGCAGATCGAAGGGATCGCCGGTCATCAGCCGGGAGCAGTAGAGGGCCGCCCGCAGCTCCTCGAGCATGTTGTGCGGGTAGGTATCGGTGCCGATCCCGACCCGCACGCCGGCCCGAAGATAGCGGCCCAGGCTGCGCATCGCGATCCCGCGCCGCCAGAACACGTTCGGGCAGTGCGCCACGGCCGTGCCGGTCGCGGCGAGCCGGCCGAGCTCGTCGCTGCGCGGGACGTGCGGGATCCCGTAGTGGTCGAGGAAGATGGCGTGCCCGATCACCGTGCCCGGCTGCAGCACGCCCAGCCGATCGAGCCAGGCGATCGGCGTCGTGCCGTGCCGGCGCAGGATCTCCTGGAACTCGACCACGCTCTGGGCGGCATGGATCTGGAAGGGTACGGCGCGGCGCGTCGCCTCGGCCCGTGCGGCGCGGATCAGTTCGGCGCTGCAGGTGTCGATCTGCGCGGGCGCCACCATCCCCGACAGCCGTCCGCACGGATGCTCGGCGGCGCGGTCCAGGAACGCCATGGCCTCCTCCATGGCGCGGAAGCCCGCAGCCTCGTCCCAGGCGTACTCGACGCTCGAGCCGTCGCGCGTCGACCAGCGGGCCGAGCGGAACATCGGTGCCGCGACGATGCGCAGGCCGCTCTCGGCCATGATCTCGAGCCAGCCGTCGTAGACGACGGAGAGGTCGACCAGCGTGGTCACGCCGGACAGCAGCAGCTCGCCCATGGCGAGGCGCGCGCAGGCCCGCGTGCCGTCGGGATCGGGGCGGTAGATGGGCATGAACTCGTAGAGCGAGGACATGCCGAGGGCAGGGGAGCCGAGCTCGTCGGTCCAGCCCTTGTTGAGGGGCTCGGAGAGCGGATGGCTGTGGACGTCGACGAGGCCGGGCATGACGAGCCGACCCCGGCCGTCGATCTCCTGCTCGGCAGCCGCCTCGAAGCTGCCGCCCACCTGGAGGATCCGGTCGCCGTCCCAGGCGACGTCGCCGTCGCAGCGGTAGACGTGCCCGGGACGTTCGGGATCGTAGGCGAGGATCCAGCTGGCCCGACGGATCACGGTGGTCATGCGGGCTCCCTCGGGCGCAGCGGTCTCAGACGGCCCGTTCGAAGACGATCCCGCCGCCCCGGATCGTCAGATCGCAGCGCGCCTCGAGCAGCTCGTCCGGCTCGACCGCGGTCAGGTCCCGATCGAACACGGCGAGGTCGGCGAGCATGCCCGGAACGAGCCGGCCCTTGAGGGCCTCCCTGTGCTCGAGCCGGGCGCCGAGCTCGGTGTAGCAGCGCAGCGCCTCGTCGATGCGCACCCGCTCCTGGCCGCCCAGGACCGTGCCGGCCCGGGTCCGCCGGGTCAGCATGGCATGGAGATTGGCCATCGGATCGACCGCGCAGACCGGGCTGTCGGTGCCGACCGCGGGATGGAAGCCCTGCTCGAGCCAGGTGCGCAGCGGATAGGAGCGGGCCGCCCGCTCCTCGCCCACGACCGCGGCGTAGAGGTCGCCGAAGTCGCGGACGAAGACCGGCTGCGGCGACGGCTCGATGCCGAGCCTGCGCATCCGCGCGAGCTGATCGTCGCGCACGAACCCGCAATGCTCGATCCGATGGCGCCGCTCCGGCGCCGGCCGGCCGCCGAGCGCCTTCTCGTAGGCGCCGAGCACCTGATCGATCGCCCGGTCGCCGATCGCGTGCGGTGCGAGCTGGTAACCGCGGCCATGGTACGACGCGACGAGCTCCTCGACCTCGCCGTCCGGGAGACAGAGGATGCCCGTGGTCGGCGGCTCTCCCGTGTAGGCCTCGGTCATGGCCGCGGTGCGTCCGCCGGCCGAGCCGTCGGTGAAGATCTTGACCGGCCCGACCCGGAGCATGGTGTCGCCGGTGCCGGTGACCAGCCCGGCCCGCCAGCACTCCTCGACGATGCCCTGGGCCTCGCCCAGAAGGCACTGGTAGGTCCGCACCGGCAGCCGGTGCTCGCGCCGCGCCGCGTGGTAGGCGGCGATCTCGCGGAACCCGGCGCGCATGCCCACCGCCGCGTCCATCACCGAGGTGACGCCGCGCTCGAGGCAGTGCCGGCCGGCTCGCTCGATCGCCTCGACCAGCTCGGCATCGCTCGCCTCGGGCATCACCCGCTCGAGCGGCTCGCGGGCGTGCTCGGCGAGCAGCCCGGTGAGCCGGCCGTCCCGCTTCTCGACCAGCCCGCCCGGGGGCGAGACCGAGGCGTCGTCGAGCCCGGCGAGCCTGAGCGCCCGGTGGTTCGCGACCCAGACATGCCCGCAGGCGCGGACCAGGACGACCGGATGGGCCGGGGCCGCCCGCTCGAGCTCGTCGGCCGTGGGGTGGCGGCGCACGTCGAGGGCGAAGTGGTCGTAGCCCCGGGCCAGGATCCAGGCGCCGGCCGGCCGCTCCCGCGCCGCCCGGGCGATCCGCTCGAGCAGGTCGTTGAGGGTCGGCGCCGCGTCCGGTCGGACGTCGACCGCGAGCATCGCGAGCCCGAGCGGCAGCAGGTGCAGATGGGCATCGTTCAGCCCGGGCAGGGCCAGGCGACCGGCCAGGTCGACGACACGGGTGCCCGGACCGACGAGCGCCGCGATCTCCGCCTCGGTCCCGGTGGCGAGCACGCGGTCGCGCCAGATGGCGATCGCGGCGCAGCGGCCCTCCGACCGTCCGCGCCAGACGCTCCCGTTGCGCAGCACGAGGTCGGCGACCACAGCCATGCGCGGCTCCCGAAGCGGCACGGATCGGCGACCGATCGGCCCCGGCCGATCGAAGCCCGCATCCTCGGGGGAGGGAGGGAATGGTCGGAGCGGCGGGATTCGAACCCACGACCCCCAGCGCCCCATGCTGGTGCGCTACCAGGCTGCGCCACGCTCCGACCCGCCGCCGACCGGACGGCGGGCGGACTATAGAGAGCGCCCCGGGGCACCGCAATCGCCGCCGTCGGCTCAGCCGAGCGCGCGGCGCAGCAGCCCGCGCAGCTCCTCGAGCTCGGCACGGATCTGGACGAGGCGATGCCGGGCGACGCCGCCGAGCTGCAGGCCGAGCTCGGGCGCCCCGTTCTCCGGCCGCGGATCGGCGGCTCGACCGCCCCGGCCGGCGGGCCGGCCGGCCCGCAACACCTTCTGGGCGCCCTTGATCGTGTAGCCTTCCTCGTAGAGCAGGCGGCGGATCCGGCGCAGGACCTCGACGTCCTCCGGCCGATAGTAGCGGCGGCCGCCGCCGCGCTTGAGCGGGCGGACGATCGGGAACTTGCTCTCCCAGAAGCGCAGCACGTGCTGCGCCACGTCGAGCTCCTCGGCCACCTCGCTGATGGTGCGGAAGGCGGTCGCGGCCTTGGCCGGCCGCTCGCCGGCCCCGCCGGGCGCTTCCGCCGCCTCCGCGCTCACGAGCCGCGCCCGCCGCCGGCGGCGTTGATCCGGTCCTTGAGGACCTGGGAGGCGCGGAACACGAGCACCCGCCGCGGCGGTATGGGAACCTCCTCGCCGGTCTTGGGATTGCGGCCGACCCGCTTGCCCTTCTCGCGCACCGCGAAGGTCCCGAAGGAGGAGATCTTGACCGTGCCGAGCGCCGCCACCGATTCGACGATCTCGCTCAGCACGGCGTCGACCAGCTCGGCCGACTCGCTGCGCGACAGACCGACCTCCTGATAGACCGCCTCGGCCAGCTGCGCGCGCGTCACGGTTCGCCCGGCCACCGCTTCCACCTCCTCCCCACCCGTTAAAAAACCGTAATTTGGGCAACGAGTTCCGTCAACGCCGAAGGTGCTCGTCACCAGCGGATCAGGGCGGCACCCCAGGCGAAGCCGCCGCCGAGCGCGTTGACCGCCACGAGCGAGCCCGGCTGCAGCCGGTTCTCCGCCACGGCCGCATCCAGGGCCAGAGGGATCGAGGCGGCGGAGGTGTTGGCGTGCCGGTCGACCGTGACGAAGGTCCGCTCGGGCGGCAGGCCCAGCCGCTTGCCGACCGCCTCGATGATCCGGAGGTTCGCCTGGTGCGGCACCAGGAGGTCGAGGTCGCCGATCGACAGCCCGGTCTCCTCGAGGACCGCCTGGACCGATTCGGCTAGCCGCGCGACCGCGTGGCGGAACACCTCCCGGCCGTTCATGCGCAGGTGGCCGGTGCTGCGGGTGGCGGACGGGCCGCCGTCGACATAGAGGTCGCGGTAGTGGCGGCCGTCGGCGCCGAGGTGGGTGGCGAGCAGGCCGCGATCGGCGAGCCGGCCGGGCTGCCGCTCGGCGCGGAGCAGGAGCGCCCCGGCCCCGTCGCCGAACAGCACGGCGGTCGAGCGGTCGTTCCAGTCGAGCAGCCGGGAGAAGGTCTCGGCCCCGATCACGAGGGCGCTGCGCGCCTGGCCGAGGCGCAGGAAGTTGTCGGCCACCGCCAGGGCATAGGCGAAGCCGGCGCAGACCGCCTGCAGGTCGAGCGCGATGCCCGGCCCGGCGCCGAGCTTGTGCTGGACGGCGGTCGCGGTGGCCGGGAAGGTGTGATCGGGGGTGCTGGTCGCCACCACGATCGCGTCGACCGCGGCCGGAGGTACGCCGGCGCGCTCGAGGGCGCGCCGGGCCGCCTCGACCGCCAGGTCGGAGGTCAGCTCGTCCTCGGCCGCGATGTGCCGGCGGGTGATGCCGGTCCGCTCGCGGATCCAGGCGTCGGAGGTGTCGAGCCGGCCGGCCAGCTCGTCGTTGTCGACGATGCGTGCCGGCAGGTAGGCGCCGACGCCGGCCACGAGCGAGCGGATCATGGCGGCCCGGATCGGTCAGGAGACGGCGGCGCGAGCGGCCGGCTCGAGCGCGTGTCGGACGGCCTGCATCTCCTCGGTGATGCGGGCGTTGGTTCCCTGGCGGACGAGGTCGGCGGCCACCTTGACCGCCCAGGAGAAGCCGAGCGCGTCGGTGCCGCCGTGGCTCTTCACGACCACTCCATTGAGGCCGAGGAACATGGCACCGTTGTGCCGGCGCGGGTCGAAGCGCTCGCGCAGGCCGGCGAGGGCGGGCCGCGCCACCAGGTAGCCGAGCCTGCCGCGGAGGCTGCTCGAGAAGGCCTCCTTGAGCGAATCGCGGAACATGCGGGCGACGCCCTCGGCGATCTTGAGCGCCACGTTGCCGGTGAAGCCGTCGGTCACGACGACGTCGACGGAGCCCTCCACGAGGTCGGTACCCTCGATGAAGCCGCCGAAGGAGATCGGTGGCGGGGCGGTGCGGAGGATGGCGGCGGCGCGCCGCACCACGTCGTCGCCCTTGAGATCCTCGGTGCCGACGTTGAGGAGGCCCACCGTCGGCCGCTCGACGCCCAGGATCGCGCGGGCGAACACGGTGCCCATCAGCGCGAACTGCACGAGGCTCTCCGCCTCGCAGGCGACGTTGGCGCCGAGATCGAGGATCACGACCGGGCGCGCCCGCGACGGGAACACTCCGCAGATCGCCGGCCGATCGACCCCGGGCAGGGTGCGCAGGACGACCTTGGCCATGGCCATGAGGGCGCCGGTGTTGCCGGCCGACACCGCGGCCGCCACCCGACCCTCCTTCACGGCGTCGATCGCGAGGCGCATGCTGCTCGACCGGCCCTGGCGAAGCGCCAGCGACGGCTTGGCGTCGGCCGCGACGAAGTCGGGGGTGTGGAGCAGCTCGACCGCCGCCCGCAGCGCCGCCTGCCGGTCCAGGAGCGGCTGCAGCCGCGCCGCGTCGCCGACCAGCAGGAAGCGCAGATCGGGATCGCGGGAGAGCGCGATCGCGGCACCCTCGACCACCATGGCCGGGGCCGCGTCGCCGCCCATCCCGTCGAGCGCGATCGGCAGGCTCACCCGGCACCTCCCGAGCCGGGACGCGGCGCGGCACCGTCGGCCTCCGCGGCCGCCCCGACCGGAGCCCGGGCAGCCTCGGCCGTGCTCGCCCGCGGATAGGGATCCAGGTTCAGGGCCAGCTCCTCCGCGACGATCTCGCCCAGATCGAGGCGGCCGCCTCGAACCGGCTCCGGCTCGTCGGCCTCCGGGTCGAGCACGACCTCGGCTGCGTCCGCCGCTCCGCTCACGAAGCTGCGCCGCAGGGGCGCCGACAGCCGCGCCCGGACCGGCTCGAGAGTCAGCACGCAGCGCTGGGTCACCTCGGCATCGAGCCTGCCCTCGACGGTGAGCACCTCGCCGCCGGGCAGCCAGGCCACGCGTCCGGAGGCCCGCAGCTCGGCGACCGCCACGAGGTCGAAGCGGTCGGCGATCGCGGCCCGCTCGGCCTCCGTGGCCGCGATGGCGAAGGCCCGGCCGCCGACCGGAACCCGGGCAATCTCGAGCTCACGACTGAACTCGGGACCGTCGATCACCTGCCCCCCGACCTCGTCCACGACTGTTTCGGGTCCCCAGCCGTTCCGGGCGCAAAACCGTTCCGGGTCCCCGGCCGTTCCGGGTGCAAAGCCGTTCCGGCGGCGCCCGGCCCCCGTGCGCATCGGCCCGCCCGCGCCGAGGGACGGCCGAGAACGCTAGGGCCCCGGTCCCGACGGGTCAACGGTTTTCGCGGCCGCGTCCAGGGGGAGCTCGCCCGCGAGGAGCCGTTCGCCGGGCACACCCTCGAGGGCGACGGCGGTCGCGGCGACGGCGGCCGCGAGCGCCGCGAGCTGGCCCCCGTTCGGCGGCGGGCCGTCCGGGTAGAGGGTGCGTTCGAGATGCGCCGCGAGCGCGTCGGCCGCACCCGAGGCGAGCGCCGCGTCGAGCGCCGCCGCGCGCGCCAGGACGCTCGCCGTCATCCGGCGGACATAGCGCCCGACCGAGAGGTCGCCGACGCCCATCTCGCGCAGATTGCGGTCGAGATCGCCGACCATCACCTCGAGAAGGGCCTGCCCGAGCGCTTCGCCCTCGGCTCCGAGGGTCCGCAGCCGTCGCAGCAGGAGGGCGCACTCGAGGCCGAGCATCTCGAAGCGGCCGTCGGGCGTGTCCGGTACCCCGAAGCGTTCGTAGGGCTCGGTCCGCCGCGCCCGCGCGACGACCGCGAGGTAGAGGCGGCGAGCGGTCTGCTCGCGGGCCCGCGCGGCCCGACGCCGGGCCAGCCAGGAGGGGCGGGCGGCGCCCTGGTCGCTGTCGCTCATCGGTGCTAGATCCCCGGCTCCCGTGGACGATCGCGCACGGAGGTGACCCATGTCGCGGCTCGCCCGACTGGCCCTGCTGCCGGCGGCGGCGCTCCTGGCCCTGGCCGGCTGCTCGCCGACCGTGTCCAATCACGGCTACCGCCTCGACACCGCGCGGCTCGACCGCATCCAGCCCGGTGTGACGAGCCGGGAGGAGGTCCGTCGCACGCTCGGCTCGCCTTCGACGCTGGCCACCCTCGACGATGCCACCTGGTATTATGTGGCGCAACGGACCGAGCGGGCCAGCTTCTACGACGAACGGATCGTCGACCAGGAGGTGGTGGCGATCCGCTTCGACCGGCGCGGCCTCGTCGAGAGGATCGACCGCGCCGGGCTCGACAGCGCCCAGGCGGTCGCCCCGGCCGACGAGACGACGCCCACGCGCGGCAACGAGCTGACCATTCTCGAGCAGGTGGTCTCCAACATCGGCCGCTTCAACTCCGGCGCCGACGGGCTCGGCCGCCGGCAGGGCCAGCCACCCTTCTGATCGGAACCGGGGACGGCCGATCGGAGCCGTGGACGGCGGGGGCCGCCGTCCACGGCCGGCACGGCTCAGTGCCCGGCGAGGGCGGCGAGGATCAGGAGCGCCACGATGTTGGTGATCTTGATCATCGGATTGATCGCCGGTCCGGCGGTGTCCTTGTAGGGATCGCCCACGGTGTCGCCGGTGACCGCCGCCTTGTGGGCGTCGGACCCCTTGCCGCCGTAATTGCCCTCCTCGATGTACTTCTTGGCGTTGTCCCAGGCGCCGCCGCCCGAGGTCATCGAGATCGCGACGAAGATCCCGGTGACGATGGTGCCGAGCAGGAGGGCGCCCAGGGTCGTGAACGCGGCAGCCTGCCCGGCGATCAGGGCGACCACCGCGTAGACCAGGATCGGGGCCAGCACGGGCAGCAGCGAGGGCAGGATCATCTCGCGGATGCCGGCCCGGGTCAGCATGTCGACGGCGCGGCCGTAGTCGGGCTTGGAGGTGCCCGCCATGATGCCCGTGTTCTCGCGGAACTGGCGGCGAACCTCCTCGACGATCGACCCGGCCGCGCGGCCGACCGCCTGCATGCCGAGTGCGCCGAACAGGTACGGCAGGAGGCCCCCGATGAAGAGCCCCACCACCACGAAGGGGTTCGACAGGCTGAAGTCGACCTGGACATCGGGGAAGTAGTGCTTGAGGTCCTGGACGTAGGCGGCGAACAGCACGATCGCGGCGAGGCCGGCCGAGCCGATGGCGTAGCCCTTGGTCACCGCCTTCGTGGTGTTGCCGACCGCATCCAGGGCGTCGGTGTGGACACGCACCGACTTGTCGAGACCGGCCATCTCGGCGATGCCGCCGGCATTGTCGGTGACCGGCCCGTAGGCGTCGAGGCTGACGACGAGGCCGGTCAGGGCGAGCATCGTGGTGGCGGCCACGGCGATGCCGTAGAGGCCGGCGTTGAGGTAGGCGACCAGGATCCCGCCGCAGATCACGAGCACCGGCAGGGCGGTCGCCTCCATCGACACCGCGAGGCCCTGGATGATGTTGGTGCCGTGCCCGGTCGTCGACGAGCGGGCGATCGACAGCACCGGCCGATGCATGCCCGTGTAGTAATCGGTGATCCACATCAGGAGCCCGGTCACGGCCAGCCCGACCAGGGTCGCGTAGTAGACGTGGCGGCCGCCGAACGTGGTGACCACGGTCTCCCCGACCTTGGCCTCGAAGCCCGTGCTGCCGAAGCCGATGACCAGCGCGGTGACCGGCACGAGCGCCACCGCCGAGATGCCGGCCGCGGCCCAGAAGCCCTTGTAGAGGGCACCCATGATGTTGTTCGACGGGCCGAGCTTGACGAAGTAGGTGCCGGCGATCGAGGCCAGGAGGCAGGTGGCGCCGACCACGAGTGGGTAGAGCATCAGGAGACCCGCCTGCGCCCCGAGGAAGAAGATCGCACCGAGCAGCATCGTGGCGACCACCGTGACCACGTAGGTCTCGAACAGGTCGGCGGCCATGCCGGCGCAGTCGCCGACATTGTCGCCGA
>CAZDFD010000067.1:0-24856 GCA_964504655.1 uncultured Geminicoccaceae bacterium | reverse complement strand
GCCCGGCGGGCGGCCAGGAGGAGGGCCGCGATCGACAGGAGATAGGGAACCATGAGGAAGAGCTGGCTCGGCAGGAAGGCGCCGGCCAGGGTCTGCAGCCGCACCTGCCAGGCGTCGAAGGCGCCGAACAGGAGGGCGCCCAGGACCGCCTTGCCGGGCCGCCAGGAGGCGAACACGGTCAACGCGATGCAGATCCACCCGCGGCCGTTCACCATGCCGAAGAAGAAGGCGTTGAAGGCGCTCATGGTGAGGAAGGCTCCGCCCACCGCCATGAGCGCCGAGCCCACCACCACGCAGCCGTAGCGCAGGCCCGCGACCGAGAGCCCCTGCGCCTCGACCGCGGCCGGATCGTCGCCGACCGCCCGGATCGCGAGGCCGAGCGGCGTGCGGGCGAGGACGAAGGCCAGAAGGAGTGCGGTGCCGATCGCGAGGAAGGTCAACGGTGTCTGCGGGGCCAGCACCGGGCCCAGGACCGGCACCGCCTCGAGCCAGGGCCAGCCCACGGGCGCGAACGGCTCGATCCGCGGCGGTTGGGTGAGCGCCGGGAAGGCCACCCGGTAGGCGAAGTGGGCGGCGGCGGTGGCCAAGAGCGTGAGGCCGAGCCCGGCCACGTGCTGGGAGAGGGCGAGCGTCACGGTCAAGAGCGCGTGCAGGAGGCCGAGCCCGGCGCCGGTTGCGGCCGCCGCCGCCACCCCCCACCACAAGGGCGCGCCCAGATAGACGGCGAGCCAGCCGGTCATCGCCCCGGCCACGAAGACGCCCTCGATGCCGAGGTTCAAGACCCCCGCCCGCTCGCCCAGGAGCGCGCCCAGGGTGCCGAGCACGAGCGGGGTGGCGATCCGCACCGCGGCCACCCAGAAGCTCGCCTGGAACAGGATCTCGACCGCCTCGCTCATGACGGGCGTCCGGGACGCAGCCGCAGGCGCCCGGCGAGCCCGGCCACCAGCACGAAGAGGAGGGCCAGTGCCAGGACCAGGTCGGCGAAGTAGGAGGAGACCCCGAGCGTGCGGCCCATCGTGTCGGCGCCGACGAACACCGCGGCCACGAGGAAGGCCGCGGGCACGACCGCCAGGGGCCGGAGCCCGGCCAGCATCGCCACGACGATGCCGGCATAGCCGTAGCCGGGCGAGAGGTCGGCCGTGAGGTAGCCCTTGAGCCCGGCGACCTCGCCGGCGCCGGCGAGCCCGGCCAAGGCGCCAGAGCCCATGGCCACGGCGAGCGTGGCGCCCGCGACCGGCAGCCCGGCATAGGTGGCGGCGCGGGCGTTGTGGCCGACGGCGCGCACCTCGAGCCCGAAGACCGTACGCGCCAGGAGGAGGTGCAGGAGGAGCGCCGCCACCACGCCCAGAAGCAGGCCCGCGTGCAGCCGCTGGCGTTCGACCAGACGCGGCAGGGCGGCCTCGTCGAGCAACGGCGGCGACTGCGGCCAGCCCAGGCCCATCGGGTCCTTCAAGGGCCCCTCGAGCATCATCTGGACGAGGAGCGCGATCACGAAGTTGAGCAGGAGCGTGGTGACGACCTCGTCGGCGCCGGCGCCGAGCTTGCCCGCGGCCGGCAGGAGCGCGCCCATGGCCCCGGCCGCGGCCCCGGCCGCGAGCACGAGCGGGACCAGGAGCCAGGGCGGCCCCTCGACCGCGCCGGTGCCGACCGCGACCGCGGCCAGGGCGCCCAGATAGAGCTGGCCCTCGGCCCCGATGTTCCAGAAGCGGGCGCGGAAGGCGAGTGCGGCGGCGAGCCCGGTCAGCACGAGCGGCGTGGCGCGGGTGGCGGTTTCGGCCAGGGCGAAGCCCGAGCCGACCGCGCCCTCGACCAGGAGGCGCAGGGCCGGGCCGGCCGGCACGCCGGTCGCGGCCAGGATCGCCGTGGCGAGGACGAGGGCCAGCGCCAGGGCCGCGAGCGGCGCCGCCACCACCAGGAGCGGCGACGGTGCGGCGTCCGGCTCGAGGCGGATCATGCCGGCCCGCCGGCCGGGGGCACGGCCGGGGCGGCGGCCGGGAAGGTCGCGCCCGGGCCGTGGCCGGCCATCATCAGGCCCAGGGTCTGGACGTCGAGCCGGGCGGTCTCGAACGGCCCGGCGAGGCGGCCGCGATGCAGCACCGCGATCCGGTCGGACAGCGCCAGGAGCTCGTCCAGGTCCTCGGAGATCAGGAGGACGCCGGCATCCGCCTCGCGCGCCGCGAGGAGCCGGGCGTGCACCGCGGCGCTGGCCGCGACGTCGAGCCCGCGGGTCGGCTGGTCGGCGAGCAGCAGCCGCGGCGCACCGGCCAGCGCACGGGCGAGCACCACCTTCTGCAGGTTGCCGCCGGACATCAGCCGGACCGGCGCGTCGGGCCCCGGGCAGCGGATGTCGAAGGCCTCGATCGCCCGGACCGCGCGGTCCCGCATCGCCCGCCGGCGCAACAGCCCGAACCGGCTCGTCTCGGGCGCATCGAGCCGCTCGAGCGCCAGGTTGGCGGCCAGATCGAGCTCGCCCACGGCACCGTCGCGCTCGCGGTCCTCGGGGATCCGGCCGACCCCGGCGCGGGCGGCGGCGCGCGGGCTCGCGAACGGCCGCGGATCGTCGTCGAGCAGCACCCGGCCGGCCTCCGGGCGCACCAGCCCGGCCACGAGCCCGGCGAGGCTCGCTTGGCCGTTGCCCGAGACCCCGGCGATGCCCAGGATCTCGCCGGCCCGAAGCTCGAGGTCGACCCGCTCGATCCGGTCGCGGCCGACGCCGGCGCGCACCCCCTGGAGCCGCAGGAGCGGGCGGCCCGGCCGGTGCGGGCGGCGTACCGGCGGGCGCACCTCGCGGCCGACCATGAGCCGCGCGAGTTCGGCCCGGTCGGCCGCGGCGATCGGCAGGTCGGCGACCTTGCGGCCCTGGCGCAGCACCACGACCCGGTCGGCCACCGCCTCGACCTCGGCGAGCTTGTGGGTGATGAAGATCACGCCGCGGCCGTCCCGGGCGAGCGCCCGGACCGTGGCGAGCAGCCCCTGCGCCTCCTGCGGGGTGAGCACGGCCGTGGGCTCGTCGAGCACGAGGAGGCGGGCCTCGCGGTAGAGCGCCTTCAGGATCTCGATCCGCTGGCGGGCGCCGACGCCGAGCTCGCCGATCCGCCGGTCGAGCTCGACCTCGAGGCCCATCCGGCGCGCCAGATCCTCGATCCGCCGGCGCGCCGCGGCGAGGCCGAGGCCGGGCCGCCAGAGGGGTCGGGTGCCGAGGACGATGCTCTCGAGGCCGGTCAGGTCGTGGGCGAGGGTGAAGTGCTGGTGGACCATGCCGACGCCGGCCCGGAGTGCCGCCTCGGGCGAGCCCGGCGGCAGCTCGACCAGGCGGCCGCGGGCGTCGGCGACCGCCACCGTGCCGGCATCGGCCCGGTAGCGGCCGAACAGGATGCTCGTGAGCGTGGTCTTGCCGGCGCCGTTCTCGCCCAAGAGCGCCACCACCTCGCCCCGGGCGACCTCGAGGTCGATGGCGTCGTTGGCGAGCAGCGCCCCGAACCGCTTGCTGACGCCCGCCAGGCGCAGGACCGGCGGGCGCGGCGGCGGCGCCGGCGCGGGCCCGTCGCCGTCGCCGGGAGCGGCCGGCACCGGCTCAGGCGGTCGACTTGGGCTCGGCGTCGTTGACGTCGACCCGGAACAGCCCCTCCAGGATCTCCTTCTCCTTGGCGCGCACCTCGGCCACCACCGCGGCCGGCACGAGCTTGTCGTCGACCACGAGGCTGGCGCCGCCGTGCGCCATGAACGAGTAGCTGCCATAGTCCTGCGGCTCGAAGGTGCCGGCCACGACGTTGGCGATCGCCCGGTCGATGGTCGGCTCCATGTGCCAGAGGGCGGAGGCCAGGATCACGCCCGGATACTGCGCGCTCGTGTCGATGACGTTGCCGACCGCCTTGACCCCGCGCTCCTTGGCGGCGTCCGAGACCCCGAAGCGCTCGGCGTACAGGATGTCGGCGCCGCGGTCGATCATCGCGAACGCCGCCTCCTTGGCCTTGGGCGGATCGTACCAGGAGTTGATGAAGGTCACCAGGAACTTGACCTGTGGATTGACCGAGCGCGCCCCGTCCATGAAGGCGTGCATGAGCCGGTTGACCTCGGGGATGGCGTAGCCGCCGACCATGCCGATCAGGTTCGACCTCGTGGTCCGGCCGGCGACCATGCCGGTGAGGAAGGACGGCTCGTGGATCCAGTTGTCGAACACCGAGAAGTTGGGCTTGGAGGGCCCGAACGAGCTGCCCATCAAAAAGGCCACCTTGGGGAAGTCGGCCGCGGCCTTGCGGGCCGCCCGCTCGACCCCGAACACCTCGCCCACCAAGAGGTCGTTGCCCTCCTGGGCGTACTGCCGCATCACCCGCTCGTAGTCGGTGTTGGCGACGTTCTCCGACCATTTGTAGGTGACGTCGCCGCGCGCCTTGGCCGCATTGAGCGCCTTGTGGATGCGCGACACCCACTGCTGCTCGACCGGCACGGTGTAGATGGCGGCGACCTTGATCGGCTTGGCCTTCTGCGCCGCGGCCGGGCCGGTCACGGCCAGGAATGCGGAGCCGGCGCCGAGCGCCAGGAACGTGCGACGATCGAGGGCGGGTGCGCGAAGGCTGGTCACGGCCGACATCCTCCCGGGCTTGCGGGCGCAGCCTGCGCCCCGGCCGGATCAAACACCGGCCGCACCGCGATCGGCAAGCCGCCCGCGGCCGGTCCGAGGCCCGCGGCTACTGGCTCTTCTTGATCTGGTCGTAGACGAACCCGCCGGCGGCACCGGCGGCGGCACCCAGGAGCGTGCTGCGCACGAAGCCGCCGCTGATGAGGCCGACCGCGGCACCGCCCGCGGCACCGACCGCCGCACCCGTGGCGGTGCGCTCGCCGGTCGTGCGGTTGACCTCGCAGCCGCCGAGCAGGGCGACCGCGGCGATCGCCGCCACGAGGCTGGTCTTGGCAGGGCTCGACATGGGGACCTCCGATCTCAGCTCTTCTTGCGGGTCGGCGCCGCCTTGGCGGGCGTCTGCGGGCACGGCCAGGTGGCCGCCATTGCCCGCCAGAAGCCGTCGACCGGCGCCTCGTCCAGATAGCGCGGATTGGCTTTCGCCCAGGTTACGAAGGCGACCCGCACCTCCTCGGCCGTGGGCGTGTCCGGGGCGCAGGCCCAGGGCTTGATCACCCCGCCATGGACCAGCTTCTCGTAGAGCAGGCCGCTGCCGGCGATGAACCCCTCGCAGTAGCTGAGCCGCTGCCCGTAGCGCTTGGAGCCGGGCTCGGCCGCGCACAGCTCGAGGAGGGCGCGGGTGGTCTCGAGCTTCGGGTCGAGCACCTCCTGGGCCCGCGCCGCCCCGATCGCGGCGGCGAGCAGGGCACTCGCGAGCAGTACGGCCTTCATCACGCGTCTCCTCCGGAACGGTCGGTTCGGCTTGTTGTGCACGGCCGTGCGGTCCTGTCGAGGCCCCGCCGGCTCAGAAGGTGCGCCGCCAGCGCAGCCAGCGGTCGCGGTCGATCGAGGCGACCGTGACCCGCCGCAGCGTGCCGCCGCCGTGCAGGTCGAGCGGCACGGCCACACCGGCCGCGCCCAGGCCCCACACCCGCCGATAGAAGCCTGCGAGCGAGGTGATGCGCTCGCCGGCCACGCCCAGCACCATCTCGCCCGGCTGCACCCCGGCCCGCTGCGCCGGCCCGTCCTCGGCCACCCGCATCACCCGGACGATGCCGTTCTCCTCGCGCAGCGTCAGCCCGAGCCACGGCCGGGCCGGCGCCTGGCGGCGGCCGAAGGCCAGGAGATCGCCCAGGATCGGCGCCAAAAGGTCGATCGGCACGAACAGGTTGCCGGGCGATTCGATGCCCGTGCCGGCGGCGTCCGCGACGAACAGCGAGCCGATGCCGAGCACGGCACCGTCGGCGTCGACCAGGACGGCACCGCCGAACTGCTCGAAGGGCGGGGTGGTGAACAGCGCCTCGTCGAGGAGGTACTCCCAGTAGCCCGCGAACTCGCGCCGGTCGACCAGGGTGACCGGGCGGCCGTCGAGGCGGCCGACCCGGGCGAGCGCCAGGAGTGGCGTGCCCGCGACCAGGCCGGCGGCCGTGCCGAGGGGTGCCGGGGCGACGCCGAGCGGCCCGAGCGCGCGGGCGAGGCCGAGGCCGCTCTGGGCGTCGTAGGCCACGACCTCGCCGGGCACGGTGCGGCCCTCGGCGCGGATCTCGACCCCGGCGGCCTCGAGCAGGAGATAGCCGATCGTGAGCACGAGCCCGGCCGCATCGATCACCACGCCGGAGCCGATCCGCTCCCGGCCGAGGGTCTGGGCGCTGCGCGCCTCGGGGTCGGCCTCGGTGCGCACGCCCACCACCGCGCGCGCGGTCTCGCGCGGGCCCGCCCGGGCGCGGCGGGCCGCGGCCGGCACCAAAAGCCCGAGCCCGCCGAGCGCCGCGGCGCCCCCGAGCAGCCGCCGTCGCGCCGTCCTCGCGCGCATCCCTCACGTCTCCGTGCGCCGGCCGGGGCCCGGGCTTCCGCCGCCCCGCCAGGCCGTCTAGCACGATATAGCACGCCGCGGGCGGCCGGCCGCAAGCGTTGCCCGCGCAGCGCCGGAGCGCCGCCTTGCCGACCCCGCTCGCGAGCCTCCTGCTCGACCTCGTGATGGGCCATCCGGCGCTCGACCGGCTGCGCGCCCGGACCCTGGCCGCGGCCGAGGGGCTCGTGCTCGAGCTCGGCGTCGGCACCGGCCGCAACCTGCAGCGCTACACCGCACCGGCCCGCCTCGTGCTCGGCATCGACCCGGCCTGCGGCCATCTCGCCCGGGCCCGGCCGCGGGCCCGCACGGCCGCGGTCCCGGCCGTCCTGGTCGCGGCCTCGGCCGAGGCCCTGCCGCTCGCCGATGCCAGCGTCGACGCGGTCGTGTCGACCTGGTGCCTGTGCTCGATCCCGGACCCGGTGCGGGCGCTCCGCGAGGTCCGCCGGGTGCTCAGGCCCGGGGCACCCTTCCTGTTCGTCGAGCACGGGCTCTGCCCGGCGCCCGGGGTGGCCACCTGGCAGCACCGGCTCGCACCCCTCTGGCGGCGGCTGAGCGGCGGCTGCAACCTCGACCGGCCGGTGGCGGAGCTGCTGGAGCGGGCCGGGCTCGCGATCGAGCGGCTGGAGACCGGGCATCTGATGCCCGGGCCGCGGCTCCTCGCCTGGACCTATCGGGGGCTCGCCCGCGCGCCCCTGGCTTGACCGTCGCCCGCTTCTCGCCCTTAGAGGCGGCACCGGGGCCGGCGGGGCCCCGCGTCCCCGAGGAGGGCCGGGCCGATGCGGCGGATCACCCTGGCGGCCGCGCAGATGGCCATGGGCGCCGAGCGCGACGCCAACGTGGCGCGCGCCGAGGCGCTCGTGCGCGAGGCTGCGGCCGCCGGCGCGCGCCTCGTGCTGCTGCCCGAGCTGTTCTCGACCCCCTATTTCTGCAAGGACCAGGACCCCGAGCACTTCGATCTCGCCGCCCCGGTCGAGGGCCACCCGCTGCTCGCGCGCATGAGCCGGCTCGCGGCCGAGCTCGGGGTGGTGCTGCCGGTGAGCTTCTTCGAGCGCGCCAACGCCGCCTACTTCAACGCGCTCGCCATGATCGACGCCGACGGGCGGGTGCTCGGCGTCTACCGCAAGAGCCACATCCCGGACGGCCCCGGCTACCAGGAGAAGTACTATTTCAGCCCGGGCGACACCGGCTTTCGGGTGTGGACCACGAAGGCCGGCTGCCTCGGCGTCGGCATCTGCTGGGACCAGTGGTTCCCCGAGGCGGCGCGGGCCATGGTGCTGATGGGTGCCGAGCTCCTCCTCTACCCGACCGCGATCGGCTCCGAGCCGCAGGCGCCGGAGCTGCACAGCCACGACCACTGGCGCCGCGCCATGCAGGGCCACGCCGCCGCCAACATGGTGCCGGTCCTGGCCGCCAACCGGATCGGCACCGAGGTCGGCCGGAGCTGCAGCGTGACCTTCTACGGCGGCTCGTTCGCCACCGACGGCACCGGTGCCGTCTTGGCCGCCAAGGGGTCCGAGGAGGAGGGCATCCTTTTGGTCGAGCACGACCTCGACCGGCTCGCCCGGGCGCGCGCCGCCTGGGGCCTGTTCCGCGACCGCCGGCCCGACCTCTATCTGCCGCTCCTGAGCCTGGACGGTCAGGAGAGCTGAGCCCTCCGGCCGGCCGCGGCCCGCTCAGGTGACGGTGTCGATCTGCTCGGGGGTGAGCTCGCCCGGAACCAGCGTCACCGGCACGCGCAGCTTGCGCAGGTTGGCGAGCAGGTAGGAGACCACCGGGCCGGGGTTGGACGAGCCCGAGGCGGTCGCCAGCACGACGAGCGAGATCGAAGGGTCCTCGTCGACCAGCCGGACCAGCTCCTCGGCCCGCGAGCCCTCGCGGATGTGCACCGCCGGCATGGTCCCGGTCTGCTCGAACACCCGCGCCGCGAGCGTCTGGAGCTGCTGCTCGGCGGCTGCCCGGGCGTCCTGCTCGAGGATCCGCCCGACCCCGAGCCAGTGCTGGAACTCGACCGGCTCGATCACGTAGAGGAGCGCCACCCGGCCCTGGGTGTGCTGCGCCCGCCGGCAGGCGAAGCGCAGCGCGTTGGCCATCTCCTGGCTGTCGTCGACGAGCACCAGGAAGACCCGCTGCGGGGTCTCGACCACGGCGCCGCGGCGGCCGGCCTCGGCCGGCTCGTCCATGCCGCTCCCAGCCGGGCTCACCGGGCTCAGCTCCGCTCGAAGGCGAGGCTCGCCCCCCAGCCGGCGGCGACCGCGATCAGGATCGCGGCCAGGCCATAGAGCGCCGGCTGCTGGCGGGCCAGCAGGTAGAGATCGGCCTCGAGGCCGACCTTGGAGATGGCGAGCGCGCTCGACTGGGCGGACGCCACCACACCGTCGCGCACCTCGACGACCTGCACCTGGTAGCTGCCGGGCGGGACGTTGGCCGGGAAGGCGAGCGTGGTGCGGAACAGCCGGTCGCCGAGGAAGCTCACCTTGCCGAGGTCGGCGGCCCAGAGACCCTGGCGCTGCTTGTTGCGGGCGAGCGCGGCGCGGAACTCGGCGATCTCGCGCTCGCTCGCACCGGCGGCGCCGATCGGCTCGAGCGTCAGATGCTCCAGGCCCAGCTGGTAGCGGGCGAGCTCGGCCGGGGGTACCAGCTGCTCGAGCGGCCGGCTCGCCGCCAGGGCCAGGTAGCCGGGCGTGCCCTTGAAGCGCAGCTCGCGGGTGTTGAGCCAGATCGGGCCGATCCGGCTCTTGCGGCGGACCGCCTGCTCGCCGGCCGGCCCCTTGACCAGCACCACGACCTCGCTGCCGGGGTCCTCGAGGGCGCCGAACAGGAGCACCTCGGTGCCGGCGAAGGCGGTGGTGATGGCGATCAGCCGGTGCGACAGGTCGGCCACGAGGCCGACCGCCTGCGCCGGCCGCGCGGCACCCAGGAGGAGCAGCGCCAGGGCCGCCACGAGCAGGCCCGTGGCCCGGCCGGGCCGCGGCCATCGCCGGGCGCGCGGCGGGCTCAGGCGCGCGCCTCCGGGCGCGGCGCGCCGTCGGCCGTCGCCACCCCGAGCGGCCGCGGCGCCCCGCAATAGAGCCCGTAGAGCGTGCGCAGCACCTCGGTCGCCTCGCTCGAGGCGATCGTGTACCAGATGGTCTGCGCCTCGCGCCGGGTCTTGACGATGCCGTCGCGGCGCAGCCGCGCCAGATGCTGGGAGAGCGCCGACTGGCTCAGCCCCACGGCGCGGACGAGCTCGCCCACCGAGCGCTCCTGGTCGATCAGCCGGCAGAGGATCATGAGCCGGTGCTCGTTGCCGATCGCCTTGAGGAGGGTGCTCGCACCCTTGGCGCTCGCCTGGAGCTTCGCGACGTCCATGCCGCTCTCCCCACCGCCCGCCTTGGCCGCCCGGCCGCTCATGGCTCGGCGCCCGTTCTCACATACCCGCGACCGGCCGCGCCCGCCAGGGGGGCGGGGCCGCCGCCCGGCCGGCTCGGCCCGCCCCTGGCCCGCACCCACCGGGGCAGGAGCCGGCCGCTCTCGAGCCAGGCGAGCGCCCAGGCGGCACCCGCCACGATCGCCGCCACCGCCAGGACCGAGGTCGCGGCCAGGGTCGAGAGGCCGCTCACGCCCTGGCCGATGGTGCAGCCCATGGCGAGCACGCCGCCCGTGCCCATGAGCACCGCACCCACGAGGTGACGGCCGAGATCCTCGGTCGAGACGAAGCCCTCGAGGCGGAAGCCGCGCGTGGCGCAGGCCACGACGAGCGCCCCGAGTGCGGTGCCGGCCACGAGGCCCGGGCCGAGCCCGCCCGGGCCGCCGCCGGTCATCAGGAGCAGGAGGCTCTGGCCGACCGGTGCGACGTAGCTGAGCGAGGCCGCCGCGGGCGGGCCGAACGGGTCGGCGGCGAGCCGGCCGGTCAACAGCCAGCCGCCGACCACGAGCAGGCCCAGGGCCGGGCCGGTGGCGAGCTCGAGCGGGCTCGCGCGCAGCCGCCGGTCGGTGAGCGCCGGGACCGCGAGCGCGAGGCCCACGGCCAGCGCCAGAAGCAGCCGCGCGGCCTCGGCCGAGAGCCCGGCCAAGTCGGCGAGCGGTCGCCAGAGGGCGGCGCCGCCGGCGCCGGCGACCGGCAGGGTCGCAGCCTCGCGCAGCGCCCGGTGCAGGGGCGCGAGCAGGCCGAGCTGGGCCGTCCAGGCGGCCACCGCCATGACCAGGAGCACGACCAGCGCCTTGAGGCTGCCGCTGGCGGCGCGGACCAGGGTGCGGCTGGCGCAGCCGCCGGTGAGCACCATGCCGAAGCCGAACAGGAGGCCGCCCAGGAGCGCCGGCCCCCAGACGATCCCGCCGGCCAGATGGCCGCTCGCCTCGAGCGGCACGAGGCCGGCCGCGGCCAGGCCCTGGGTGCCCAGGACCGCGGTGGCGATCGCCAGCCACCAGACCTTGAGCCGTCGGGTGCTGCCGAACAGCACGCGGTCCGCGACCGCACCCATCACGCAGAAATGGCTCGCCTGCAGGAGCGCTCCGGCGAGCAGGCCCAAGAGCAGGCCGCCCAGGAGCAGCAGTGTCGCGGGCTCGAGCTCGGGCACCCTCGAGGCATCTCCCCTCGGGGCTCCGCGCCAGCGGAGCCTTCTAGGACCGTATGCCTCGAGAGCCGGCCTGTCAAGCCCCCGGCGCCGCGGCTCACTTGTCGGTGTCGACCAGTCCCTTGACGAACCAGCGCTGCATCAGGAGCACGACCAGCACCGGCGGCAGCATGGCGAGCATCGCGACCACGGCCACGTGGTGGAACTCGGGGGCGGCGTCGGTCGCCTCGACCAGCCGCTGCATGACCATGACGATCGTGGTGTAGCGCTCCTCGGTGGTCACGAGGAGCGGCCAGAGATACTGGTTCCAGCCGTAGATGAAGAGGATGACGAACAGCGCCGCGATGTTGGTCCGCGACAGGGGGATCAGGATCGACCAGAGGAAGCGGAGCGGCCCGGCGCCGTCGACCCGGGCGGCTTCGGTGAACTCCTCGGGCACGGTCAGGAAGAACTGGCGGAAGAGGAAGGTGGCGGTGGCCGAGGCGATCAGCGGCACGGTCAGCCCGAGATAGGAGTTCAAGAGCCCGAGATTGGCCACGACCTCGAAGGTCGGCAGGATGCGGACCTCGACGGGGAGCATGAGGGTCAGGAAGATCGTCCAGAAGGCCAGCATCCGCCCGGGGAAGCGGAAATAGACGATCGCGAAGGCGGAAAGCAGCGAGATCGTGATCTTGCCGATGGCGATGGCGAGCGCCATGATCAGGGAATTCAGCATCATCCAGCCGACCGGGCCGGTGCGCGAGCCCTGCACGCCGACGCCGAGCACGGCCGTGTAGTTGGCGAAGCCCTCGCCGCCGAACCACATCGGGATGGGTGCCGCGAGCACGTCCTCCATGCGCTGGGTCGAGGTGACGAGCACGATCCAGATCGGGAGTGCCACGATCACCACGCCCAGGACGAGCGTCAGGTGCGCGATCGCCGTGAACAGCGGCCGGCGCTCGACCATCAGGCGTACTGCACCCGCCGCTCGATGAAGCGGAACTGGAACACGGTCAGCACCATCACGATCAGGAGCAGGATCACCGACTGGGCGGCGGAGCCGCCGAGGTCGAGGGCGATGAAGCCGTCCTTGAAGACCTTGTAGACGAGGATCGTGGTGTCCTGGCCGGGGCCGCCCTCGGTGACCGCGTGCACGATCCCGAAGGTGTCGAAGAAGGCGTAGACGACGTTGACCACCACGAGGAAGAAGGTCGTGGGCGAAAGGAGCGGGAACACGATCCGCCAGAAGCGCTGGCCGGGCGAGGCGCCGTCGATCGCCGCGGCCTCGACGAGTGCCCGCGGGATCGACTGCAGCCCGGCGAGGAAGAAGAGGAAGTTGTAGGAGATCTGCTTCCAGGTGGCGGCGACGATCACGAGCAGGAGCGCCTGGCCGCCGTTGAGCTGGTGGTTCCACTCGACCCCGACCTGGCGCAGGAGCCAGGCCAGGATCCCCACGGTCGGGTGGAACATGAAGAACCAGAGGAGCCCGGCCACCGCCGGCGCCACCGCATAGGGCCAGATCAGGAGGGTCTTGTAGACGGCCGCCCCCTTGAGGACGTGGTCGGCCATGACCGCCAGCAGGAGCGCCAGTCCGATCCCGGCCACCGCCACCGAGGTGCTGAACAGGAGGGTCACCCGAAAGGCGTTCAGATAGTGCTCGTCGGCCAGGAGGCGGGCGAAGTTGTCGAGCCAGACGAACCGGCTCGACAGCCCGAACGGGTCCTCGAGCAGGACCGACTGCCAGAGCGCCCGGCTCGCCGGCCACAGGAAGAACAGGAAGGTGACCGCGAGCTGCGGGGCGAGCAGCGCCAGTGCGAGCCAGCGCTCGCGGAAGGTGACCCGCTTGTGCATGGGCCTTCGGGGACCGCCGTCGGCGGTCCCCGTCGGGTCCTCAGCTGTTCGCCTTCTCGAACTGGCGGATCAGTTCGTTGCCGCGCTTGGCCGCGGAGTCGAGCGCCTCCTGGGCACCCTTCTTGCCCTGGAAGACCGCCTCGAGCTCCTCCTCGATGATGTCGCGGATCTGCACGAAGCTGCCGAACCGCAGGCCCTTGGAATTGGCCGTCGGCGGCTTGTTGGTCATCTGCAGGATGGAGGTCTCGGTGCCCGGGTTCTTCTCGTAGAAGCCGGACTTCCGGGTGAGCTCGTAGGCCGCAGGCGTGATCGGCAGGTAGCCGGTCTCCTGGTGCCACCAGGCCTGCACCTCGGGCGAGGACAGGTAGGTGAAGAACCGGGCGACGCCCTTGTACTCCTCGGCCTTGTGGCCCTTGAGCACCCACAGCGAGGCCCCGCCGATGATGCTGTTCTGCGGCGCGCCCTCGACGTTCGGCCAGTAGGGCAGCTTGCTGATGCCCCAGGCGAAGTCCTTGGCATTGGCCTTCACCGCCGCGTAGGCGGCCGAGCTCGCGAAGAAGATCGGGCACTGCTGGTTGAAGAACTTGGGGTCGGAGTCACCGCGCCGGCCGCCGTAGTCGAAGATCTTGCTCTTCTGCCACTCACCCAGCGCCTTGACGTGGTCGACCGCCTTGGTCTTGTTGAAGACGAGCTCGGTGGCGAGCCCGCCGAAGCCGTTCTCGAGCGTGCCGAGCGGCTGGTTGTGCCAGGCCGAGAAGTTCTCGATCTGCACCCAGGACGGCCACTGCGTGGTGAAGCCGCAGGGATAGCCCGCCGCCTGCAGCTTCTTGGCCGCGGCCTCGACCTCGGGCCAGGTCGCGGGCGCCTTCGTCGGATCGAGACCGGCCTTCTCGAACGCGTTCTTGTTGTAGTACATCACGGGCGTCGAGCTGTTGAACGGGAAGGACAGCATCTCGCCCTTGGTCGTGGTGTAGTAGCCGACCACGGCCGGCAGGTAGCTCTTCGGATCGAACGGCTCGCCCGCCTCGGCCATCATCTGGAAGATCGGATAGACCGCACCCTGCGCGGCCATCATGGTGGCGGTGCCGACCTCGAAGACCTGGACGATGTGGGGGTGCTGCTTGGCGCGGAAGGCGGCGATCGCGCCGGTCATCGTCTCGGCGTAGCTACCCTTGTAGACCGCCTTGACCTCGTAGTCCTTCTGGCTGGCGTTGAAGTCGGCGGCGATCTTGGCGACCTTCTCGCCGAGCGCGCCCGACATCGCGTGCCACCACTGGATCTCGGTCCTGGCCGCGGCCGGCCCGGCCGCCAGCGCCACCGTCAAGGCCGCGGCGCCCGCGAGCCAATCCCGCCTGATGAGCATGCTGCGCTCCCCGTTCTGCCGCGCCTGGTTGCGCGCCCTTCCCGGGGACCATGGCAGCGTGACGGTTTCGTGACAATCGCGTGGGCGGTCGGCGCCCGCCCCGGCCGGGCCGAGCGCCGCCCCCCGCCCGCGGCTCAGCCCGCGGGCTTCTTGCCGCCGCCCTTCTTCTCCGCGCGCTCGGCCTTCCTCTGGGCCTTGCGGTCGGCGTCGTTCAGGGCGTCCGCCATCTCCTCGCCGGCCTCCTGGTCGGGCGCCGGGAAGGCGACGTCCTCGTCGTTGGTGACGATCGTCCCCATGGCCGTGGTCTCGGCCCGCCACGGCCCCGCCTCGCGGGCCGCGAGCGGCGCCGCGGCCACGAGCAGGGACGCCGCCACGAGGAGCGCGCGCAGCTTCGTCGACATGTCCGTCCCTCCTCAGCAGAGCACGGTGGACTTGGGATCGGCGCAGGGCGTGCCCGGGCGCGACACCACGCCCTTGCCCTCGGCCTTCTCGGCCCGCTTCTCCGCCCGCTCGACCGCCTTGTTGAGCCGCCGGGCGGTGTCGCGCGCGGTGCCCTCGTCGGGCATCGCGATGTAGAGGTCGCCCTGGCGCACGTACCAGCCGCCCGAGGTCTCCGTGGCGCTCCAGGTGGCGAGCGCCGGGGCGGCCGCCGCCACGAGCCCGGCCGCCACGACCAGGCCCAGGATCCTGTTCCTCATTCGCTCCTCCGCCAGGTTCGCCGGGCCCCGCGGCGCCGGCACGGGCGGAGGATGCGGCGGGCGCTGGACCGCCGCCGTGATCCCAATCACGGGTTGGGGCAGCTCGTGACTTCGATCACTCCTCGGTCGCGCCGCCCGCTCCGAGGAAGCGCAGCACGTGGCGGCGGAAGCCGGCCTCGCGGGCGACCGGGAAGAAGTGCCCACCGTCGGGCAGGATCACGGTCTCGGCGCCCGGGATCGCGCGGCCGAGCTCCTCGCTGAAATAGGCCGGCGTCACCATGTCGTCGCGCGCGCCCATGACGAGCGTGGGTGCCCGGATCCGGCCGAGATCGGCGCGCCGGTCGAAGGCGAGCACGGCCTTGATGCGGCGGATCAGGATCTCCGGGTCGCGGATCCGCCGGCGCGCCTCCTCCTCGCTCACCGCCGCGATCTCCGGGTGCAGCCGCACCCAGAAGGGGGCGTTCAGGAACAGCGCCGAGATCCGGGCGTAGGCCCCGGGCCCCATCCCCTCGAGGATCTCGCGGCGGTTCTGGAACAGGAGCTTGAACCAGCCGTCGGCGGCCGTCCAGGTGGCGCACAGGACCAGCCGGTCGAGCCGCTCGGGCCGGTCGATGGCGAGGGTCTGGCCGATCGCCCCGCCGGTCGAGTGGCCGAGCAGGTGCGCCCGCTCGAGCCCGAGGCGATCCAGGAGCGCCAGCACGTCGCCCGCCATCTGTTCGACCGAATAGTCGATCCGCGAGGGCGAAGAGCGGCCGCAGCCGCGATGGTCGTGCAGCACGAGCGTGAAGTGCCGGGCGAGCGCCTTGAGCTGCGGCGCGAAGAAGTCGGAGGTGCCGGCGAGCCCGGGGACGAGCAGGAGCGGCGGCCCCGACCCCAGGGTCTCGAACCACAGCCGGTCGCCGCCCGGGAGCTCGAGGAAGGGCAAGGCTCAGGCTCCCGAAGCAAGCGGCGCGAACACCGTCCCGGCCTCGATCGCCGCGACGTCGGCCGGTCGCGGGAAGGGCTCCGGCGCCGGCTCGCCCGGGGTGCGCGGCCGGCCGATCCGGGCGAAGAAGTCGTCGAGCCCGTCGGCGCCGCCCGGCAGCATGACCCACATCATCTCGAGCGGGCCCGCGCCCGTGTTGACGAACTTGTGGCGGTGGCCGGCGCCCACGAACACCGTGGTGCCCGGCACGAGCGGGTGGCACTCGCCGTCGATCCAGGCCTCGCCCGTGCCCTTGTAGAAGAACAGGAGCTCGTCCTGGGCGGGGTGGACGTGCTCGCGGATGAACGAGTCCCGGGCGATCACCTGGATCCCGGTCGCGAGGCCGGTGACGCGCGGGTCGCGGCGGTGCGAGATCCGCACCTCCGCCCAGCCGTTGGCCGGCACCGGCTGCCAGAAGCTCTCGCCCTCCTCGGGGCGGACGACGTGCACGGGTGTGGTGGCGGGCTCGCTCATCGGGATCCTCCGCGGGAGGCGTTCGATCTTGGCCGCTCGGGCCCCGGCCGTCGAGCGGGGGGCGCGGGCGCTGGTCCCTCAGCCGCGCGGCCAGCGCGGCGGGCGCTTCTCCCTTAGCCGCGCGGCCAGCGCGGCGGGCGCTTCTCCCTTAGCCGCGCGGCCAGCGCGGCGGGCGCTTCTCCATGAAGGCCGCCACGCCCTCCTTGATCTCGGCCCCCTCGAAGGCCCGGCCGATCAGCACGAGCGCGCGCTGGACGGCCTCGTTCTCGGTCGTGTCGAAGGCGAGGTCGACCGCCTCCTTGCACAGCCGGAGCGCCATGGCGGGCTTGGCGGCGAGCCGTGCGGCCAAGGCCCGCGCCTCCTCGAGCACGCGGCCCTCGGGCACGACGCGGTTGACGAGGCCCCAGGCGAGCGCGGTGGCGGCGTCGATCGGCTCACCTGTGAACATCATCTCTTTCGCGCGGCCTTCGCCGATCCGCCGGGTCACCCGCACCGTGCCGCCGGAGCCCGGGAAGACGCCCAGATCGACCTCGGGGAGCGCCAGCCGCGTCCCCGCCTCGACCAGGATCAGATCGCACGCCACGGCGAGCTCGAGCCCGCCGCCATAGGCGAGCCCGCGGACCGCGGCGATGGTCGGCTTGGGGAAGTCGTCGAGCTTGGAGTAGACGAGGTTTTCCTTGATCATCTTGACCGCCACGGCCCGGCCCGGGGCCATCAGGTCCGGGAACTCCTTGACGTCCGAGCCGGCGCAGAACGCCCGCTCGCCGGCGCCGGTGAGCACCAGGACCCGGCAGGCCGGGTCGACGGCCAGCCGGTCGAGCGCCGCGTCGAGCCGCCGGGTGAGCTCGAGGGTGACGAGGTTGAGGGGCGGGTTGTCGAGCGTCAGGACGGCGATGCCGTCCGCGAGCTCCTCACGGACCAGATCGGGCATGCTCACCTCCGGGCGCGCGGGCGGGGACCTCGGGGAAGCTCGGCCGCGAGCCCCATGGGCTCCGGCCGGTAGAGCCGCGCGTCCATCCGGCGGAGATCCGGGGCGATTTTGACCTCGAAGCCGATCCGGCCGAGGAGGTCGCGCTCGAGCTCGATGCCGGGCGCGATCTCGACGAGCTCGGGGCCCGCGGGCCCGAGCCGGAAGACCGCCCGGTCGGTGACGTAGACCACCTCCTGGCCGCGCTCGCGGGCGAGCCGGCCGTTGAAGGTGATCTGCTGGACCCGCTCGACCCACTTGGCCGTGGCACCCTCGCGCAGGAGGCGGAGCCCGCCCGAGCCGTCGGGCTCGATCTCGAGGCCGCCCGCGGTGAGCGTGCCCGAGAACACCACCTTGCGGGCGCCCTGGCTGATGTTGACGAAGCCGCCCGGACCGTTGGCCTGGTCGCCGAAGCGGCTGACGTTGACGTTGCCGTCGGCGTCGACCTCGGCGAACGACAGGAAGGCGATGTCGAGCCCGCCGCCGTCGTAGAAGTCGAACTGGTAGGGCTGGTCGGCCATCATGTCGTAGTTGACGCCGGCGCCGGCGTCCTTGCCGCCGGCCGGCACGCCGCCGATGATCCCCTGCTCGACGGTGAGGGTGAGCTCCTGCCAGAAGCCCTCCTCGGCCGCCACGCTCGCGATGCCGTTCGAGACCCCGAAGCCGAGATTGACGATCACGCCTTTGGCGAGCTCCATGGCCGCCCGGCGGGCGATCACCTTGCGGATGTCGAAGGGGATGCGCGGCAGGGCGCCGGCCGGCAGGCGCAGCTCGCCGGCATAGGCCGGGCTGTAGGCCACCTGGTAGGTCTGCCGCTGCCCCGGGTCGAGGACCAGGACGTCGACGACGGCCCCCGGCACCTTGACGTGGCGGCCGTTGAGGGTGCCGGCCGCGGCCAGCCGCTCGACCTGGGCGATCACGATCCCGCCGCAGCGCCGGGCGGCGCAGGCCATCGAGAAGGTCTCGCCGTAGAAGGCCTCGCGCTCCATGGTGAGGTTGCCGCGCTCGTCGGCGGTGGTGGCACGGATCACCGCCACGTCGACCGGCTGGCTGCGGTAGAGGAGGTACTCCTCGCCGCCGAGCGTCACGAGCTCGACCAGATCGGGCCCGAGCAGCGGCCCCTGCCGACCGCCGCCCTGGCGCGGATCGACGAAGGTGCCGAGCCCGACCTTGGTCAAGAGGCCCGGCCGGCCGGCCGCCATGTCGCGGCAGAGCTGCGAGAGCACGCCCTGCGGCAGGGTCCAGGCCTCGATGGCACCGGCGAGCGCCATGGCGCCGATCTTCGGGCAGTTGTTGAAGCCGCCCGAGATCACCCGGCGCACGAGCCCGGGACGGGCCAGATGGTTGAAGCCGGTCTCCGCCCAGTCGCCGATCGAGACCGCGCTCATGAGCGTGAGATCGCGGGGTGCCGCCTCGCGCGCGTGGCGCTCGGCCAGGGCCAGGATCACGGCCTCGGGCACGCCGTGCCCGCCGCCCGAGCCGCCGAACAGCACCCGGTCGCCGTCGCGCACGAGCCCGGCCGCCTCGGCGGCGCTCAGGATCTCCGGCATCGCGCCCCTCCCGCCGTGCCCGCGTGCCCGCCTAGCGCCCGCCGCCCGGCCGCGGCAAGGCCCGGGCGGGGCGGGGCGCATGCGCCGGACGCGGGACCCGAAGGCGGCTCAGGCGGCGCGGCGGCGCTCCGACCAGAGCACGCCCAGCACACCCACGATCCGGCCGAGCCGCTCGGCCAGGTGCGCCGCCTCGGTGGCGGTGAGCTCGGCCAGCTGCAGGTCGACCACGAGCTCGTCGACCGCCCGGTCGGCGTGGCAGCGCTCCGGCACGAGGCCGCGGAGCGCGAACACCTCGAGCACGCGCGGCAGCGTCGCGGGCGTGGCGTCGGCGTGGACGGAGAAGCAGAAGGTCGTGGACATGACGCACCTCGAGGGACGGGGGGGATCCGGAACGCGCGACGACCCGGCCTCAGCGCGAGGCCGGGACCGTAATTCGAAGGCCGTGCGTCCGGACGCTGTGCGTCATGGCGCGAGGCTGCGCGGCGGCACCCCGCCTGTCAAGCGCCGCCCGTCTCGCCGCCCGGGCGTGGGTCGGCTAGGTTTCGCACGAGCGCAAGCGGAGCTTCCCGGATGTCCCTGGCCAGGCGCAAGGTACCGACCGACGTTCAAGGCTTCCTCGCCTGGGAAGCGCGCCAGAAGCTGCGCCACGAGCTGATCGACGGCGTCGTCTACCTGATGGCCGGCGGCACCCGGGCGCACGATCTGATCGCCACCAACGTGATCCGCGTGATCGGTAACGGCCTCGTGGGCACGCCCTGCCAGGTGCACGGCTCGAACCTGAAGATCCGTTCGCCGGCCGAGGCCGTCGTCTATCCCGACGCCTTCGTCCGCTGCGGGCCGATCGCCGACGAGGTGACGGTGGTCGACGACCCGGTGCTCGTGGTCGAGGTGCTCTCCAGGCGGACCCGCCCGTACGACATGTTCGGCAAGCTGCTCGCCTACTACGCCATCCCGAGCCTCCGCCACCTGCTCATGGTCGAGCCGGGCCAGGTGACCGTCCGGCTCGAGACCCGGCAGGCCGGTGGCGGCTGGCTGGTCCGCCTCTTCCAGCGGCTCGAGGAGGTGGTGGAGATCGACGAGCCGCGGCTCTCCCTGCCGCTTCGGGAGATCTACGCGGGCACCGCCCTCGCCGCCTGAGCCCCGGGCGGCCCGCCGCGGGACCGGCCCCTGGATGACGGGCCGTTCATGAGCTAGCGTTCCGGTGCGGAACGGGTGCGGCCGGCGTGGCACGGGCCGCCGGCAGGGGGGCTGGGCGCCGGGCCCGCGGCGCGGAACGGACGATGGACGGGGGCGAGGCTCGGGCCGACGGTCGTGGGGGCGGCACCGAATGGCGCACGGCGCGCGCCTTCGGGGCGTTGGCGCGCGGCTTCTGGCAGGGGCCCTCGGCCGGGCGCGCCTGGTTCCTCACCGGCTCGCTCGCCGGCTGCGTGCTCCTGGGCATCGCCGCCAACGTCGCCATCGCCACCTGGAACCGCTGGTTCTTCGACGCCCTCGAGGCGCGCCACGTGCCGGGGGTGTGGCGGGCGGCGGCGCTGTTCCCGGCGATCGTGCTCGCCACCGCGGCCATCCAGGTGGGCGTCGTCCTCTCGCGCGAGACCATCCAGGTGCGCTGGCGCGAGTGGCTCACCGGTGCCCTGGTCGACCGCTGGCTGGCGCACGACCGGTTCTTCCGGCTGACCCTGGGCTATCGCGGCTCGAACCCCGAGTACCGGATCGCCGACGACGTGCGGATGGCGATCGAGCCCCTGATCGACTTCGCGATCGGCCTCCTCAACGCCTCGATCTCGGCGGTCACCTTCATCGGCATCCTGTGGAGCGTGGGCGGCGGGATCGCCCTCGGCCCGGCCTGGATCCCGGCCTACATGGTCGTGGCGGCGCTGCTCTACGGCAGCCTCGCCTCGGCCGCGACGCTCTATGTCGGCCGCACCCTGCCGCGCCGGGTGGCCGAGAAGAACGAGGCCGAGGCGCGCTTCCGCTTCGCGCTCATGCGGCTGCGCGAGAACGCCGAGGCGGTGGCGCTCCTGGGCGGCGCCCGCGACGAGCGGCGCGCCGCCCGCACCCGCCTGGTCGAGCTCGTGAGCCGCTGGCGGGCGGTGGTCTGGCAGTCCGGGCGGCTCACCTGGATCGTCAACGGCAACGCCGTGCTGGTGCCGGTGGTGCCGCTCCTCCTGACCTCCCCCAAATATCTCGCGGGCAGCCTCTCGCTCGGCGCGGTGATGCAGCTCGCGACCGCCTTCGTGCAGGTCCAGATGGCGATCGCCTGGCTGGTCGAGAACTGGCGGGCGCTCGCCAACTGGCTGGCCTCCGCACGACGGGTGGTCGAGCTCGCCGAGGCGCTCGACGAGCTCTCCCAGGCGACGCCGCTCGCCCCGGCGCGGCCGGCCCGCACCACGCCCCTGCTCGAGATCGACGGGCTCCTGCTCGCCGACGAGCGCGGCCGGACCATCCTGCGGGTGCCGGCCCTCGCCCTCGCGGCCGGCGAGCAGCTCCTCCTGGTCGGCCCCTCGGGCAGCGGCAAGAGCTCGCTCGTGCGCGCCGTGGCCGGGCTCTGGCCCTGGGGTGCGGGCGCCGTCCGGCTCGCCGCCGAGGCGCGCCTCGCGATCGTGCCGACCCGGCCCTATCTGCCGCTCGGCAGCCTGCGCGAGGCCCTCCTCTACCCGGCCGACGGGGCGCCGCCGGCTCCGGCCCGGATCGAGGAGGTGCTGCGCGGCTGCGGCCTGCCGCACCTCCTGGCCCGCCTCGACGAGGTCGAGCGCTGGGACCGGCTCCTTGCGGCCGGCGAGCTGCAGCGCCTCGGCATCGCCCGGGCGATCCTGCGCGGCCCGGACCTGGTGCTGCTCGACGAGGCGATGGGCTCGCTCGACGGCGCCGCCGCGGCCGAGCTCCTGGCGGCGATCCGCCGCGAGCTGCCGGGCGTCGCCCTCGTCACCCTGGCGCAGCGCGCCGACCTCGCCCCGCTGCACGACCGCCAGGCGCGGCTCGACCCCGGCGCCGACGGCGCCGTGCTGCGCCCGCTCGCCGCCCCGCCCCGGCCGCTGCCCGGGCTGGCCGCCCCCCTGGCCGCCTCCGTCACCACCCGAGGTGCCGCATGAGCCTCGCCATCTACGACGACGTCTGGGACCTCGACCTCGCGGTCTGCCCCTGCGACCAGCACCTGCTCGACTGGATCGAGGCGAGCGATGTGCGCGGTGCCCGGATCTTCCATTTCGGCACCGGCAACCACCATCTGGTGGGCGTCCGCTCGGCCGAGGACGGCCGCGGCAACGCCGTGCTCGGGATCACCGCCGCCCCGCGCGAGCACGAGAGCTACGTCAAGCTGGTGGTCGAGCGGCCGCAGATCGGCCGCAGCTACAAGGTGCTGTTCGGCGACATCTACCAGCTCGAGGCGCGCCTCTTGCCCGAGTTCGACGTCGCCACGCTCTTCCACTTGGGCGAGTTCTGGAGCGAGAAGAACGCCGCCTACGGCGCCATGACCGACCGCGAGCTCGCGGAGCTCCTGATCGACAGGCTCGTGCCCGGCGGCCGGCTGCTGCTCTACACGGGCTCCTTCGCCTACGACAAGGCCGCCGCCATCGCCGACCGGCTCGAAGCCGAGGGCCGGCTCGTGCCCGCCGGGACCTTCGCCACGCTCCGCCTCTGCCGCAAGCCGGGCCGAGCCGGGCCCGAGCCGACGTTCGATGTTCGTTAAGGAATTGCGGTTACTGGAGGACCCGCGATCACGGGAGATCGCGGGACGGTATGGGCCTGCACGGTACGCCAGCTCATGCTCACCGACCGCGCCAGTCGGGACGTGCTCCTGTCCCCGCTCTGCCGGCTGTCCGAGGCGCTCGCGCTTCTAGCCCGCCTCGCGCGGATCCCCGCCGTCCAGGGCCTGCTCGCCGAGCGCGGCCTCGGCCGGCGGCTCACCTGCTGTTGGGTCCTGGCGCTGACCCTGGTCGGGCTCGGCGCGGTGGCGGGCACCTGGCTCACGGTCGACCTCGCCGCCGAGCAGCGCGACCACGCGGCGATTGTCGGCGAGGCCTCGAGCCAGCGGGCACGCAGCCAGCGGATCGCGGCCCTCCTCCCCGACCTCGCCCGGGACGACCCGATCGAGGCCGAGCTCGTCCGCCTCGAGCTCGCGCGCATCGTGGGGCGCACCGAGGCGGTGTTCGCCGCCATGATCGGCGGGCCCGAACCGCCGGCGCAGCGGACGGCAGCACTCCGCGCCCACTATCTCGAAGGGCCGCTCGCCCTCGCCCCTCGGCTGGCACGGTTCCTGACAGACGTCCGGGCGGTGCTGCGCGACGCCGAGGAGGGTCTGGCCCCGGCGCCGGAGGCCATCGCGGCGCTGCGCCGGGAGGCGCTCGGGCCGCTCTTGGGCCTGCTCGACGAGGCGGTCACCCTGCACGAGGCCTATGCCCGGAGCGACGTCGAGGCCCTCGTCCGCGCCGGCCTCGCGGTGGGTGCCGCCGCCCTCCTGCTCCTCGCCGCGATCGGTCGTTGGATCTTCCGGCCGATGACCCGGGCACTCGCCGGCACGGTCGACCGGCTGTCCGGGCTCGCCTACAGCGATCCCTTGACCGGCCTCGCCAACCGCCGTGCGATGGTCGAGCGGCTCGCCGGGGCGGTCGCCGCCGGTCGCCCGCTCGCGGCCGTGGCGATCGACCTCGACCACTTCAAGGAAGCCAACGAGCGCGCCGGCCACGCCGGCGGTGACGCGCTCCTCGTGGCCGCCGGCGAGCGCCTGCGCGCGGTCGTGCGCGGCGACGACATCGTCGGGCGGATCGGCGGCGACGAGTTCCTGGTCTTCCTCCCGGGGGTGCGCGAGGAGGCCGCCTTGGCGCCCATCGTCGAGCGGATCCGCGCCGCGCTGCACGAGCCCGTGCCGTGGGAGGGGCGGTCCCTGGCGCTCGGCGCGACGCTCGGCATGGCCCTCTGCCCCGAGGATGCCCACGACCCCGAGATCCTGCTGCGTCTGGCCGACGAGGCCCTGCTCCGCGCCAAGCGCGAGCGCCGCGGCAGCATCGCCCGGGCCTCGCGGACCGATGCCGCGATGGTCGAGGCCGCCCAGGAGCTGCGCGCCCGGCGCGAGGCCGGACAGGGCCTGCAGCCGGCCGAGGGGCTCGAGGCGGCCTTTCAGCCGCTGGTCGCCCTCGACGGGTCGGATGCGCCGCGGCCGCTCGGCGTCGAGGCACTCGCCCGCTGGCACCATCCCCGGCTCGGGCCGCTGCCCGTGGCGCAGCTCTTCGCCGCCGGTGGCGACCACGCCACCGCCCTGCAGCTCGGCCGGCTGGTGCGGCGATCGGCGTTCGCGCGCTTCGCCGGGCTGCGCGGCCTCCTCCCGCCCGGCGCACGGCTGTGGCTCAACCTGTCCCCGGCCGAGGTGGTCGACGAGCGGCTCGCCGAGCACGTCCGGGAGGACCTCGTGGAGTTCGGGGTCGGTCCGGACGAGCTCTGCCTCGAGATCACCGAGGAGGTGCTGGTCGAGCGGGCGAGCGACGCCTCCCTGGGCGAACTCCGCGCCCTGCGCGCGGCGGGCGCCCGCCTGGCGCTCGACGATTTCGGAACCGGCACCTCCGGGCTCGCCCAGCTGCTCCGGCTGTCGATCGACGTGCTCAAGATCGACCGTCGCTTCGTCCAGGATCTGGCGGTCGACCGCAAGGCGCAGGAGATCGTCCGCGCGACCCTCGGTCTCGCCCGTTCGCTCGGCCTCCTGTCGGTCGCCGAGGGGGTGGAGGACGACCGCCAGGTCGAGCTGCTGCGGGCGCTCGGCTGCGACGCGGCGCAGGGCTTCCGCTTCGCCCGGCCGATGCACGCGGACGAGCTCGGCACCTGGCTCGAGGCCCGCACGCGGGCGCCGGCTCAGGGGATGGCCATGTCGGTGCGGTGCGCCGCGGAGCCGCACCGCACCCGGGCCGGCGTCCCGGCCTGAGCCCGGGCCGGCCGTCCCGGGCCGGCCTCACTCGGGGCAGATCCAGCCCGCCCCGTCGGGGTGCGGGAAGCAGCCG
>CAZDFD010000066.1:0-24970 GCA_964504655.1 uncultured Geminicoccaceae bacterium | reverse complement strand
CGTGGCTGATGATCACGGCACAGCCGGCGAAGTCGAGAAGCGCGTCCTCGAGCGCCCGCAGCGTGTCGACGTCCAGGTCGTTGGTCGGCTCGTCGAGCAGGATGACGTTGGCTCCGGACTTCAACAACTTGGCCATGTGGACGCGGTTGCGCTCGCCGCCCGAGAGCTGGCCGACCTTCTTCTGCTGGTCGGGACCGCGGAAGTTGAAGGCGGCGACATAGGCGCGGCTCGGCATGCTCTGCCTGCCGAGCTCGATCACGTCCTTGCCGTCGGAGATCTCCTCCCAGACCGTGCGGTTCGCGTTCAAGGTGTCCCGACTCTGGTCGACATGGCCGAGCTTGACCGTGTCGCCGATCCGAAGCGTGCCCGCATCCGGCTGCTCCTGGCCGACGATCATCCGGAAGAGCGTCGTCTTGCCGGCACCGTTGGGGCCGATGACACCCACGATCCCGCCCGGCGGCAGCTTGAAGTCGAGGCCGTCGATCAGCAGCCGGTCGCCGTAGCCCTTGGTCAGGCCCCTGGCCTCGACCACGAGCTCGCCGAGCCGCGGGCCGGGAGGGATGACGATCTGGGCGCTGCCCGGGGCCCGCTCCTGGGCCTGGCGCAACAGCTCCTCGTAGGCCTGCACGCGCGCCTTGGCCTTGGCCTGTCGGGCGCGCGGCGAGGCCGCGATCCATTCCTGCTCGCGGGCGAGGGTCTTCTGGCGCGCGACCTCCTCGCGCTCCTCCTGCTCGAGCCGCTTGCGCTTCTGCTCGAGCCAGCCCGAGTAGTTGCCCTCGTAGGGGAAAGCCCGGCCGCGGTCGAGCTCGAGGATCCACCCCGCCACGTTGTCGAGGAAGTAGCGGTCGTGGGTGACCGCCACGACCGTGCCCTTGTAGTCCTTGAGGAAGCGCTCGAGCCAGGCGACCGATTCGGCATCGAGATGGTTGGTCGGCTCGTCCAGCAGCAGGAGATCGGGCTGCGAGAGGAGGAGCCGACAGAGCGCCACCCGGCGCCGTTCGCCGCCCGAGAGCCGCGTGACGTCGGCATCGCCCGGCGGGCAACGGAGGGCGTCCATGGCGATCTCGAGCTGGCGCTGCAGCTCCCAGCCCTGGCAGGCGTCGATCTTCTCCTGGAGCTCGGCCTGCTCGGCCAGGAGCGCGTTCATCTCCTCCTCGTCCAAGGGCTCGGCGAAGCGGGCGGAGATCTCATCGAACCGGTCGAGGAGCGCCTTGGTCTCGGCGAGACCCTCCATGACGTTGCCGAGCACGTCCTTCGACGGGTCGAGCCGCGGCTCCTGCTCGAGCAGACCGACCTTGGCGCCTTCCGCCGACCATGCCTCGCCGGCGAAATCCTTGTCCAGCCCTGCCATGATTCGGAGCACCGTCGACTTGCCCGAGCCATTGATCCCGAGCACTCCGATCTTGGCACCTGGGAGAAAAGCGAGGGTCACTCCCTCGAGGATCTTCTTTCCTCCAGGATAGATCTTGGAGAGTCGTCGCATCACGTAGATGTACTGATAGCTGGCCAAGCCTCTTCCACTCCGTCCCGGGCGGGCCGAGTGCCGACGGGGCGCGGCACCCGTTCTGCCGGGGAGGATCTGCCACCGGCCCGCCGGGTCGTCCAGTGCCCGGCGGACGGGCCGACCGCTCAGGTCGCTCGAGCTTGCGCTCCTCGCCGGTATGGCGGAAACGAAGGGACGACCGCGGCGGCGGCCAGAGCCCGCCGGCGCGGCGGGGAGGCGGCCATGGCCAAGCGCGTACTCGTGGTCGACGACGAGCCGAACATCGTCTTGAGCCTCGAGTTCCTGATGCGGCGGGCCGGCTTCGAGGTCACGGTGGCGAGGAGTGGCGGCGAGGCGCTCAAGGCGCTCGAAGGCCCGCCGCCGGACCTGATGCTGCTCGACGTCATGATGCCGGAGTTCGACGGCTACGAGGTGTGCGAGCGGATCCGCGCGCGACCGGAGTGGCGGGCCACCAAGATCATCATGCTCACCGCGCGCGGCCGCGAGGCCGAACGCGAGCGCGGCCTGGCGCTCGGGGCCGACGCCTATGTGACCAAGCCGTTCTCGACCCGCGAGCTGGTCGAGCAGGTCAAGCAGATGCTGGACGTGGCCTGAGGACGTCGGGGGTGCCGCCGCCGCGCACGATCCTTTGGAGCACCGCGGGGCTGCTGATGGCGGCGGCGCTCGGGCTCGGCATGCTCGCCTCGGCCCGGCTGCACGGCGTGGCGCCGACCTCGGCCACCCTGCTGCTCGTCCTCGGCACGGCGCTGGCGGTCGCGCTGGGCGCCGCCGCCCTGGCGATCGACCGCCTGATGCTGGCGCCGACGCGCGCGCTCGTGCGTGCGATCGAGACGGTCCTCGGCACCGGCCGGCGGGAGCGGTTGACGCCACCCACCCGGCACGGGCTCGGTGCCCTGCCGGACCGGCTCGGCGAGGTGCTCGAGCGCGTCGTGGGCGCCGAGGAGCGGCTCGCCCAGGAGCGGGCGCAGGCGCGCGCCGCCGCCGACGCCGACCGCCGCCGCCTGGCAGCCATCCTCAAGGACGTCGGCGAAGGCCTCGTGCACGCCGCCCCGGACGGCAGGATCCTCCTCTACAACGATGCCGCAGTGACCCTGCTCGGAGCGCCCGCCGGCCTCGGTCTCGGTCGCTCGATCTACGACACCATCTCCCGCGAGACCCTGGCCTACCATGTCGACCTGCTGCGGCGGACGGCGCGCGGCGACGGTCCGGCCCGGGCGGGCGAGCCGTTCATCGCGGCGGCCAGCGAGACCGGGCGTCTGCTGCGCTGCCGGCTGAGCCTGGTCGGGGAGGGGGCCGCCGGCAGCGAGGGCTTCGTGCTCGCCATCGCCGAGGCCGGATTGCAGGTGAGCGGCGGCACCGGTCGGCTGCTCGACCAACTCGAGACCGCCTGGCGCGGCCCGGTCGCCTCGATCCGCGCCGCCGCCGAGGTGCTGCGCGACGGCGGGCCCGACGAGCAGAGCGGCTGGTTCGCCCGTGTCGTCGAGGAGGAGGCGGGACGGCTCGAGGCCTTGCTCGGGGAGCTCGCCGGCGAGGCGCGCGCGCTCACCCTGCGGCAGTGGCCGCTCTACGATGTCGCGACCGGCGATCTGGTCGACGTGCTGGCCGAGCGACTGGTCGCCCGCCAGATCCCGATCCAGCTCGGCGCCGAGGGCGAGAGCGTGTGGGCGAGCGCCGACAGCGGCACGCTCGTGATGCTGCTCGCGAGCTTCCTCGAGCGACTGGCGGCGAGCGGCGTTCGCGAGGTGCGGCTGTCGGCGCGCGCCCGGCCGACCGGCTCGACCCTGCGCCTCGCCTGGTCGGGGCCGGTGCCGACGCGCGCCGACTTCGAGGCTTGGCTCGGCGGGCGGCTCGAGGGCTTCGGGCTGCCGTTCACCGCCCGCGAGATCGCCGAGCGGCACGGCGCCGAGCCTTGGCTCGCCGCGACCGGCGACGGCGGCGCCCTCCACCTGCCGCTGCCGGCGCCCACCGGGGTGCACGCCGTGCGCACGGCGCCGGCGCTGCCGGCCCGGCCGGAGTTTTACGACTTCGACCTCGCGGCCTCGGCCGGGACGCTCGAGGCGCGACCGCTGCGGGCGGTGAGCTACGTGGTGCTCGACTGCGAGACGACCGGGCTCGACACCGAGGCGGACGACCTCCTGCAGCTCGCCGCCGTGCGCGTGGTCAACGGCCGGGTGATTCACGGCGAGGTGTTCGACTGCCTGGTCGACCCGGGTCGGCCGATTCCCGAGGAATCGATCCGCTTTCACGGCATCACGCCGGAGATGATCCGCGGCAAGCCGCCGCCCGAGGTCGTGCTGGCGCGCTTCGCGCGGTTCGCCGAGGGGGCGGTGCTGGTCGCCCACAACGCCGCCTTCGACCTGGCGTTCCTGCGCAAGTACGAGGGGCGCGGCGGCATCGGCCTCGAGCAGCCGGTGCTGGACACGCTCCTGGTCTCGGCACTGCTCCAGGACCACGAGGGCGACCACAGCCTCGACGGGGTGGCGCGCCGCCTGGGGGTCATGATCCGCGGTCGGCACACGGCGCTGGGCGACAGCCTCGCCACCGCCGAGATCCTGGTGCGACTGATCGGCCTGCTCGAGGTGCGCGGGATCACGACGCTCGGCCAGGCGGTGCGTGCCAGCCGCTCGATGGTCGAGATCCGCCGGCAGCGGCCGAGCCAGGCCGGGGCGGTGCGCAGTGCCTGAGCGCCGGTTCGCCCAGCTGCTCGCGCTGATGATCGTGGCGGCCGTGCTGCTCAACTTCCCCGTGCTCGCGCTGGTCGAGCGATGGGCGCAGCGGCAGGGGTTGCCGCTGGTGCCGATCTACCTGTTCGCGGTCTGGGCCGCCGTGATCGGCGTGGCGGCCTGGCTGGTCGAGCGACGCGGGGAGGAGTGAGGATGACCTCGCTCGCGTCCTCGGCGATTCTCGTCTCGCTCCTCTATCTGGGCGTGCTGTTCGCGCTCGCCTCCTGGGGTGACCGGCGCGCCGAGGCCGGTCGTGCGGTGATCGCCAACCCCTACGTCTACACCCTCTCGCTCGCGGTCTACTGCACCGCCTGGACCTATTTCGGCAGTGTCGGCGTGGCCGCCGCCCAGGGCGTCGGGTTCCTCCCGGTCTATCTCGGGCCGACCCTCCTGGCGCTCGTCTTCGTCGGCTTCGTGCGCAAGATCCTGGTCATCGCCAAGGCCTACGGGATCACCTCGATCGCCGACTTCGCCTCGGCCCGCTACGGCAAGAGCGGCGCCGTCGCGGGCCTCGTCACGGTGGTGGCCCTGGTCGGCTCGATCCCGTACATCTCGCTGCAGCTCAAGGCGGTGGCGGTCGGCATCGAGCTCATCCTGGCGCACGACGGGGGGAGCTCGGTGGAGCGCGCGATGGGCGCCGACAGCGCCCTGATCGTGACCCTTCTCCTGGCGGCCTTCAGCATCCTCTTCGGCACACGGCACATCGACGCCACCGAGCACCATCAGGGCATGGTGCTGGCGATCGCCTTCGAGAGCATCGTCAAGCTGGTGTGCTTCCTGGCGGTGGGCGTGTTCGTCACCTGGACGCTGTTCGACGGCCCCGTCGACCTGATGGCGCGCGCCGCCGAGGCCGGTCTGGTCGAGCGCCTGGGCTTCGCCGCCACCCGGCTGACCGCGGCCGACTGGTTCGTGCTCACGGTGCTGTCCGGGCTCGCCGCGCTCCTCCTGCCACGCCAGTTCCAGGTCGTGGTGATCGAGAACCTCGAGCCGTCGCACGTCAAGCGGGCGAGCTGGCTGTTCCCCCTCTACATGCTGGTGGTGAACCTGTTCGTCCTGCCGATCGCGCTCGCCGGGCTGATCCTGGGCAGCCGGCCGGCCGAGGCCGACAGCTTCGTCCTGGCGCTGCCGCTGGTCCACGGACAGGGTTGGCTCGCCGTGCTCGCCTTCCTGGGCGGTCTCTCGGCCGCGACCGCCATGGTCATCGTCGAGACGGTCGCCGTGTCGACGATGATCTCGAACGATCTGGTGATGCCGATCCTCTTGCGCGTGCGAACGCTCGGCCTCGCCCGCAAGCCGGATCTCACGCGGCTGATCCTGGGCGTGCGGCGGGCCGGGATCCTGCTCGCCCTCTTGGGCGGCTATCTGTTCTTCCACGGCGTCGGCGAGGCGATGGGCCTCGTCAGCATCGGCTACATCGCGTTCGCCGGCGTGGCCCAGTTCGCGCCCCTTCTGGTGCTCGGCATCGCCTGGAAGGGCGCCAACCGCAACGGCGCCGTGGCCGGCCTCGCGGCGGGCTTCCTCGTGTGGCTCTACACGCTGGTCGTGCCGTCCTTCGTGACGGCGGGCGTCCTGCCGGCGAGCCTCCTGGCCGAGGGCCCGTGGGGCTGGGACCTGCTGCGCCCGACCGCCCTGTTCGGGCTCACCGGCCTCAATCCGGTCAGCCACTGCGCGGTGTGGAGCCTCGCGATCAACACCGGACTCCTGATCCTGGTGAGCCTGCTCACCCGGGCGAGCGACCTCGAGCGCCTGCAGGCCATCCTCTTCGTCGACGTCGAGGAGAGCCGGCGCACGCCCCGGCTCTGGCGCGGCGAGGCGCGGGTGGGGGCGCTCGAGGAGCTGCTCGTCCGCTTCCTCGGGCGGCCGGCGGCCGAGGCGATCTGGCGTGCCGAGGGGGCCCGCCGCGGCCGCCCGCTCGAGCCCGACGAGACGGCCGAGGCGCGCCTCGTCGAGCGCGCCGAGCGGCAGCTCGCTCGGGCCATCGGCGCCGCCTCGGCGCGCGCGGTGGTCGCCTCGACGGTCCGTGGCGAGACCGTCGGACCCGACGCCCTCATGGAGATCCTCGACGAGACCCAGAAGGTGCTCGAGTACAGCCGGCGCCTGGAACAGAAGTCGAACGAGCTCGAGGCCGCCACGTCCGAGCTGAAGCGTGCCAACGAGCGCCTGACCGAGCTCGACCGCCTCAAGGACGACTTCCTCGCCACGGTCAGCCACGAGCTTCGCACCCCGTTGACCTCGATCCGCTCGTTCTCCGAGATCCTGCTCGACAATCCCGAGCTGGACGCCGAGGAACGCGCTCACTTCCTGCGGATCATCACGAGCGAGTCGGAGCGGTTGACGCGGCTGATCAACGACGTGCTGGATCTCTCGAAGATCGAGTCCGGCCGCATGGACTGGCAGGTCGCGCCGGCCGACCTCGGCGAGCTGGTCCACACCGCGGTCCGCGCGGCCGAGGGCCTTCTCGCCGAGAAGTCCATCGCGCTCGAGATCGCGGTGCCCCGCGAGGCGGCGCCGGTCGTGTGCGACCGTGACCGGGTGGTGCAGGTCGTGCTCAACCTGCTCTCGAACGCGATCAAGTTCGTGCCGCAGCCGGGCGGCCGGGTGCGGGTCGAGCTCGCCCGGCGCGGCGCCGCCTTCGAGGTCCGGGTCGAGGACAACGGCCCGGGCGTGCCGCCGGCCCAGCGCGAGACCGTGTTCGAGAAGTTCCACCAGCTGACCGGCGATCTGAACACCCAGAAGCCAACGGGCACCGGCCTCGGGCTCACGATCTCGCGCCAGATCGTCGAGCGCTTCGGGGGCCGCGTCTGGGTCGACGACACCCCGCTCGGTGGTGCCGCCCTGTGCTTCACGCTGCCGGTCGGCGCCGAGGTCGCGGCGCGGACCGCAGCCTAGCTCAGGCCGGGCGGGAGAGACGCCGGCGCATCTCCTCGAGCAGCCCGTCGAGGCCCGCTCGGCCGGCGATCTCGGCGGCCTCCGAGCGCTGCGTGACGACCATGCTGACGCCCTCGGCGATGATGTCGATGATGAGCAGGCGTCCGCCCTGTTCGCGCACCCGCCAGTCCACGGCGACCATGGTCGCCGTCCCCGGCCGCTTGATTCGGGTCGAAACGATCGTGTCGCGATCGTCGACGGGCTGGCTGCTGAGCACTTCGTAGGTCTCGCCGCCATAGCTCTCCAGCCGGTCGGCCATCGTCTTGAGCACGAGGGAGCGGAACAGAGCCGTGTACTCACGCCGCTGCGGCTCGCTCGCCTCGCGCCAGTAGCGGCCGAGGACCAGACGGGAGACCAGGGTGAGGTCGGTCGCCTGGTCCAGGAGGCCGGTCAGTCGCTCGAGCCGTGCCGATCGCTCGAGCCGGTCGTCGCGCAGCACCTCCAGCACCTGGTTGCCGAGCCGATCGATGAACTGAACGGCCGGCACCGGCGCGGCCGCCCGCGACGGTCTTGGGCCCGATGGCCAGGGTGTCAGCGTCAGGAGCAGGGTGGCGAGCAGCGCCCGCCGGCCGGGCAGGACGGCCTCAGTTGCCCGTCTCGGTCTCGCCATTCTCGCTCTCCTCGAAGATCTCTTCGTAGACCGTCCTGCCGGCGGGCGGCCGCCCGTTGCGGATCTCGGCGTCCCGGCGCTGGCGATAGGCCGAGCGGACCGTGGCATACGGGTCGAGGCTGTTGCGGCGGACGTCCTGGATCACCGGATCGAGCCGTTGACGGGTGTCGATCGCCTCGGCCCCGTTCCGCGCCAGCCCGACCTCGCCGGACGCGAGCTGGCCCCAAGGGTCGAGGGCGAGCCGGTCGACCGCGAGGCCGCCCGCGTCCCGGAGGCTCGATGGTCCGAGCAGCGGCAGCACGAGGAACGGGCCCTCTCCGACGCCCCAGACCGCGAGGGTCTGACCGAAATCCTCCGTGTGCGCCGGATGCCCGAGCTCGGTCGCCAGATCGAACAGCCCGAAGAGGCCGATCGAGCTGTTGATCATGAAGCGGGCGAGCGTCGTTCCGGCTCGGTCGGTCTCGCCCTGCAGGAGATCGTTCACGAAGATCACCGGCGCCCGCAGGTTGTCGAGCACGTTCCGCACCCCGGTCCGCACCGGTTCGGGAAGCTCGCCGTAGGCCTGCGCCACGGGCCCGAGCAGCATCACGTCGGCCAGCTCGTTAAGGCCGTACACCACCCGGTTGACCGGCTCGAGCGGATCGTTGGCGTCCTCGGCCCGAGCCGGCTCCGCGGCGACGGCAGCCGCGACCAGGAGCCCGGTCAGGACCGCGCGGCACGTCATCCGGAGCCATCCCCCGAAGCTGGCATCGATGGTACGCCCCGAATCACGCCAAGTCCCGGCTTCCGCGTCGACAACTAGGCCGGGCTCCGGGCCCCGACAAGCCGAGCCGCGGCCCCGGCCCGGCATATCGACATGCGCCGACGCACCGGCCGACCCCGTCGTCGCCGCATCCTGACGCTAACATCTTAACGCGAGGTTGACCGGGCGGGCCGGCCGAGGCCCACGAGGTGCGCCATGGGACTCTCGAGGGTGATCGCGATCGACGGCCTTCGCGACCGGCTGCGGTCGGTCCTCGGGGGCGACTCGTTGTTGTTCCGCCGCTTCGAGCGGGCGCTGTCCCGCCGCGACGCGCTCGGCGTCGCGGCGGCGCTCGATACCCTGGCGCTCTATCCGGGCGAGCTCCGCCAGCAGGTCGAGGACGCGATCCTGGCCTGGCTGCTCGACGGGGGCGAGCCACTCGCGACACCCGGCCTCGCCGGCCGGAAGCAGCCCTAGGCGCGCTCTGCGCACCTTCGTCTTGCCGCGCGACATAACGGAATGTACATATCCGCGCGCCAGAGCATGGAGCGGCCGGTGAGCGGACTACGCATCGAGCTCGAGCGCCTGCTCGGTGGTCTGAGGGCCGCCGCCGAGCCCAGCCGGTTGCGGCTGCTGGCGATCTGTGCCGAAGGGGAGTGGACGGTGAGCGAGCTGGTGCAGGTCCTCGGCCAGAGCCAGCCGCGCGTGTCCCGCCATCTGAAGCTCCTCGGCGACGCCGGCCTCCTCGAGCGCTTCCGCGAGGGCAGCTGGGTCTTCTACCGCCGCGCCCGGCGCGGACCCGGCGCGGCGCTCGCCCGCTCGCTCGGCTCCCTGCTGCCGGACGGCGATCCGCAGCTCGCGCTCGACCGCGCGCGGCTCGCCGCGGTGCGCGAGGCGCGGCGCAGCCAGGTCGAGCGCTGGTTCGACCGCCGTGCCGCCGACTGGGACAGCGAACGCGACCTGGCGGTCGAAGGCACCCGGGTCGAGGCCGTGCTGCAGCAGCTGTTCGCGACGCGGCGTCCATCGAGCCTGCTCGACATCGGCACCGGCACCGGCCGGATTCTCGAGCTCCTGGCCCCGCACGTGCGCGAGGGGCTGGGCGTCGACATCTCGCGCGACATGCTGAGCGTGGCCCGCACCCATCTCGACCGGGCCTCGCTCCGCCACTGCTCGGTGCGCCAAGCCGACATGTACCGGCTGCCGATCGCCGATGCGAGCTTCGCCGCGGCGACGTTGCACCAGGTTCTGCACTTCGCCGACGATCCGCTGCGGGTGCTGGCGGAGGCGCGGCGCGTGCTCGAGCCCGGGGGATTGCTCGTGGTGGTGGATCTCGACGCCCACCAGTGCGAGGAGCTCCGCAGCCAGCGGCGGCATCGCCGGCTCGGCTTCGCGAGCGGCGAGATGTCGGCCTGGTTCGCCGAGCTGGCGCTGCGCGAGGAGCCGCCCGTGCGGCTGCCCGGCCGCGAGCTGACCAGCGTCGTCTGGGTCGCGAGCGTGCCAGCGGTGGAGGGGACCGGCCGATGGGGCCATCGCCAGAGGGAGGCAGCGTGAGCCCGCGATCGACGACCGCGAGCCGGGTCAAGGCGGCGGGCTGGCTCGACGAGCCGCTGCCGCGCGTGCAGCTCTCGATCGAGGTGTTCCCGCCCAAGGGACCCGAGGCGGCCGCACGCCTCTGGCAGAACCTCGAGCTGTTCGCGGCCGCCCGGCCCCGCTTCGTCTCGGTCACCTGCGGCGCCGGCGGCAGCGGCGAGAGCGGCACCTTCCCGCTCGCGGTGGACATCCAGGAGCGCCTGGGGCTGCCGGTCGCCGCGCATCTGACCTGCGCCTTCGCTCCGCGCGTCGAGCTCGACGCGCTGCTCGAGCGCTACCGCGCCGCCGGGATCCGGCGGATCGTGGCGCTGCGCGGCGATCCGCCCAAGGACTCCGGGCCGTACCGCCCGCGGCCGGACGGCTACGCCTACGCCCTGGACCTGGTCCGCGGCCTGCAGCGGCTGGGCGGCTTTGAGGTGAGCGTCGCCTGCTACCCCGAGGTCCACCCGGAGGCTCCCTCGGCCGCCTTCGACCTCGACAATTTGCGCCGCAAGGTCGAGGCCGGGGCGGTCCGGGCGATCACCCAGTACTGCTTCGACACCGACCGGATCCTGCGCTTCCGAGACGCGATGGTCGCGGCGGGCATCGCCTGCGAGCTCGTGCCCGGGATCATGCCGATCCACAGCTTCGCGCAGATCCGCCGCTTCTCCGCCGCCTGCGGCGCCGGCATCCCGGCCTGGCTCGCGGGGCTCTTCGAGGGTGTCGAGGAGGGCTCGGCCCTGCACGGCATGATCGCCGCCACGGTGGTCACCGAGCAGGTCCGCCGGCTCGCCGCCGCGGGTTTCGGCGCGCTGCACGTCTACGCGCTCAACCGGGCCGAGCTGCCGCTCGCCATCGTCCAGATCGTGAAGGCCGCCCGCCACGGCGCGGCAGCCTGAGGGTCGCCCCGATGCCCGACCTGCTCGAGCACGCCCGCGAGCGCCTCGTCCTGTTCGACGGCGGGATGGGCACGCAGATCCAGGCGGCAGGCCTGTCCCTGGAGGACTTCTGGGGTCAGGAGAACTGCTCAGAGGTGCTCAACCTCTCGAGGCCCGACCTCGTGCGGGACATCCATCGCCGGTACCTCTTGGCCGGTGCCGACGCGCTCGAGACCAACAGCTTCGGCGGCTCGCCGATCACGCTCGGTGAGTTCGGGCTCGCCGACCGCGCCCTCGAGATCAATCGCCGCGCCGCCGAGCTCGCCTTCGAGGCGATCGAGGCCCTGCCACCGGACGGCCGCACCCGCTTCGTGGTGGGCTCGATCGGGCCGGGCACGCGGCTGCCCTCGCTCGGCCATGTCGACTATCGGCCGCTCGAGGACGCACTCGCCGTCCAGGCCCGCGGGCTGCTCGAGGGCGGCGTGCACGCCCTGCTGATCGAGACCTGCCAGGATCCGCTGCAGATCAAGGCGGCCGTCAACGGCTGTCGGCGCGCCCTGGGCGAGCTCGGCCGGAACGTGCCGCTCATGGTCCAGGTCACCATCGAGACCACGGGGACGATGCTCGTCGGCGCCGACATCGCCGCCGCCTCGGTGATCGTGGGGGCGCTCGACGTGCCGGTGCTGGGGCTCAACTGCGCCACCGGCCCCAAGGAGATGGCCGAGCATCTGCGCCAGCTGGCGCAGAGCTGGCCGGGCCTGATCTCGGTGCAGCCGAACGCCGGCCTCCCGGAGCTGCGCGAGGGCCGCACCTTCTATCCGCTGCTGCCGGCCGATCTCGCCCTCTGGTTGCAGCGCTTCGTCGAGGAGGACGGTGTGGCCTTCATCGGTGGCTGCTGCGGCACCGAGGAGGCGCACGTCGCGGCCCTCGATTCGATGCTGCGGCGGCTCGCCCCGGACGGCTTCCGGCCGCGCCCGAAGGCGCGCAGCGTGCGCCAGGTGCCGGCCCTGGCCTCGCTCTTCTCGGCCGTGCCGCTGCGCCAGGAGAACGCCTATCTGGACATCGGCGAGCGCTGCAACGCCAACGGCAGCAAGCGCTTCCGCGAGCATCAGGCGGCCGGGGAGTGGGACGCCTGCGTCGCCATGGGCCGCGAGCAGGTGCGCGAAGGGGCCAACGCGCTCGACGTCTGCACCGCCTATGTCGGCCGCGACGAGGTCGCCGACATGCGCGCCGTGGTGAGCCGGATGCGCGGCCAGGTCGACGCGCCGCTGGTGTTCGATTCCACCGAGCTGCCGGTGCTCGAGGCGGCGCTCGAGCTCTACGGCGGCAAGGGCGTCTTGAACTCGATCAACTTCGAGGACGGCGAGGCGCCGGCCGAGAAACGCCTCCGGCTCGCGAAGAAATTCGGCTGCGCGGTGATCGCCCTCACCATCGACGAGGTGGGGATGGCCAAGACCGCCGACGACAAGCTGCGCATCGCGCATCGCCTCGTGGACTTCGCCTGCGGCCGCTTCGGCCTGCCGGCATCAGACCTGCTGATCGATCCGCTGACCTTCACGATCTGCACCGGCAACGAGGACGACCGCAGGCTGGGCGCGTGGACCCTCGAGGCGATCGAGCGGATCGCCACGGAGTTCCCCGAGGTGCAGATCATTCTCGGGCTCTCGAACATCAGCTTCGGGCTCGCCCCGGCCGCCCGTCACGTGCTCAACTCGGTGTTCCTCGACGAGGCCCGCAAGCGCGGGCTCACCGGTGCCATCGTCCATTCCTCGAAGATCGCGCCGTTGCACAAGATCCCCGAGGAGGAGGTGCGCACCGCCCTCGACCTGATCTACGACCGCAGGCGCGAGGGGTACGATCCGCTGCAGGCGTTCATCGCCCTGTTCGCCGGGCGCAAGACGAGCGAGGCCGCCCGCGCCCGCCCGGAGACGGTCGAGGATCGGTTGAAGCAGCGCATCGTCGACGGCGACCGGCAGGGCCTGGAAGCCGATCTCGAGGAGGCCCTGCGCCACTACGGCCCGCTCGACATCATCAACGAGCTCCTGCTCGACGGCATGCGCACCGTGGGCGAGCTGTTCGGTGCCGGCAAGATGCAGCTGCCCTTCGTGCTGCAGTCGGCGGAGACGATGAAGAAGGCGGTGGCCTATCTGGAGCCGCGCATGGCGCGCATCGACGGGGCCCAGAAGGGCACGATCGTGCTCGCGACCGTCAAGGGCGACGTCCACGACATCGGCAAGAACCTCGTCGACATCATCCTCACCAACAACGGCTACAAGGTCGTCAATCTCGGGATCAAGCAGCCGCTCGCCAACATTCTGGAGGCGGCCGAGGTGCACAAGGCGGACGCGATCGGCATGTCCGGCCTGCTCGTGAAGTCGACCGTGATCATGAAGGAGAACCTCGAGGAGATGGCGAGGAGCCAGTTGCGCATCCCGGTTCTCCTGGGTGGCGCCGCGCTCACCCGCGCCTTCGTCGAGGAGGACTGCTATCGTGCCTATGGCGAGCGGCCGGTGGCCTATGCCCGCGACGCGTTCGACGGTCTCGTGCTCATGGACAAGGTGATGGCGGGCGCCCTCGAAGCCTATGCCGCCGAGCGCGCGGGCAAGGCCTCGGCCCGCGCCCGGCCGGGCAAGAAGCCCCGCACGCTCGCCTTCGCGAACGGCGCGCAGCCGATCGCGCTCCGCCCGGTCGAGCTCGAGGAGATCCGTCTGCGCCGCGAGGCGCTGACCCGCGACGTGCCGGTGCCGCACCCGCCCGCCTGGGGTGCCCGGGTGATCGAGCACGTGCCGGTGAAGGCGCTCCTGCCCTATCTCAACGAGTCGATGCTCTATCAGTTCCACTGGGGCTACGAGAAGCAGGGGCGCACGCTCGAGCAGTTCCTCGCCTGGGCGCAGAAGGAGCTGCGCCCGATCCTGGCCGACCTGGTCGCGCGCAGCGAGGAGGAGGCCGTCTTCGCGCCGCAGGCAGCGTACGGCTATTTCCCGGCTGCCGGCGACGGCAACGACGTGGTCCTGTTCGAGCCGGGCGGCGAGCGCGAGCTCGTGCGCTTCCACCTGCCGCGGCAGGCCAAGGCGGGCGGTCTGTGCGTCGCCGATTTCCTGCGCGACGTGCGCGATCCGGAGCGCGACGTGCTGGGCCTGCAGGTGGTGACCGTGGGGCAGCGCGCCTCCGAGGTCGCGCGCGCCTGGTTCGCAGCCGACCGCTATCAGGACTATGTCCGCCTGCACGGGCTCGGGGTGGAGCTCGCCGAGGCGCTCGCCGAGTACGTGCACGCCAAGATCCGCGCCGAGCTCGGCTTCGGCCATCTCGACGCGCGCGAGATGCGCGAGCTCTTGAAGCAGGGCTATCGCGGCAGCCGCTACAGCTTCGGCTATCCGGCCTGCCCGAACCTGGCCGACCAGGGACCGCTCCTCGATCTCCTGGGGGCGAGCCGAATCGGGGTCGAACTCGGTGAAGAGGACCAGCTCTGGCCGGAGCAGAGCACCTCGGCGATCGTTCTCCACCACCCGCAGGCGCGCTACTTCAACGTTTGAGCCAGGCCCGCGTACGGGCCCGGACCGACGCGGGCCGCCGCCGCTCAGGCGGCCGAGGCTTGGCGCTCGGCGGCGAGGAGGCGGGCGAACCGCCCGCCGGGCATGGCCTTGCCCAGGAGGTAGCCCTGCCCCTGCTCGCAGCCGATCGCCTGCAGCGCGCGCAGCTGCTCGACCGTCTCGATCCCCTCGGCGACCGCGACGAGGCCCAGATTGTGGGCCAGCTCGATCGCCGTGCGCGCCAGCAGCGGCGGGGCGCCGCGGCCGGTGCCGGCGACGAAGGAGCGGTCGATCTTGAGTTCGTCGACCCGCAGCCGCTGCAGGAGGGAGAGCGAGGAGTAGCCGGTTCCGAAGTCGTCGATGGCGAGCCGGACGCCCAGATCGCGAAGCCGCAGCAGCACCTTCTGGACCGTCGGGCTCTCCGCCACCAGGGTCGTCTCGGTCAGCTCGAGCGTGAGCAGGCCGGGCGCCAGCCCCTGGCGGCGGAGCTCGCGGGCCACGAGCTCGGGCAGGCGATCGTCGTGCAGGGCGCGGGCGGCGAGGTTGACGGCGACGCCGATCTCGGCGCCGGCTGCGCGCCAAGCCGCGAGATCGGCGAGCGCGGTGCGGATCGTCCACTGGGTGAGCGGCACGACCGACCCGGTCTGCTCGGCGAGCGGCACGAACTCGGTCGGCGGGATGGGTCCGTGCTCCGGGTGGTCCCAGCGCAGCAGCGCCTCGGCCCCCACGATCCGCCCGCAGGCGAGGGCGAACTTGGGCTGATAGGCGAGCTTGAACTGACCCTCCTGGATCGCCCGGCGGATCGCCGTCGTGGCGACCAAGCGGCGCAGGCTGTGGGGGTCGGCGCCCTGATCGTACAGGCGCACCGGCCCCGAGCTCCTCTTGGCCGCGTACATGGCGACATCGGCGCAGCGCAGCAGCTCGGCGAGCTCGTCCGCGTGGCGCGGCGCCAGCGCGACCCCGACGCTGGCGTCCACCTCGACGGTGGCATCGCTCGAGAGGTGGAACGGCTGCTGGATCACCTCGACGATCCGCTCGGCGACCTCGATCGCCCGCTCGCTCGACCCGCCCGGTCGCAGGAGCACGGCGAACTCGTCGCCACCCAGGCGGGCTCCGAGGTCGGTCGGCAGCAGGCAGTCCCGCAGCCGCTGCGCCGCGGTCTGCAGGAGCCGGTCGCCGACGTCGTGGCCGAGCGTGTCGTTGACCTCCTTGAAGCGGTCGAGGTCCAGCAGCAGGAGCGCGAGCTCGCCGCCGTCGCGCGCCAGACGGCCGAGTTCGTGCTCGATCGTCTCGCAGAGATAGGCGCGGTTGGCGAGGCCGGTGAGCGAATCGTGGGTCGCCTGATGGCGCAGCCGCGCCTCCTGGCGCCGCCGCTCGCTGACGTCGCGAAGGGTGACGAGCAGGAGCTCCTCCCCGGGCTCGGCGCGCACGACGGAGAGCGACAGCTCGACCGGCAGGTGGTCGCCGTCGCGGCGCCGGGCCTCGCTCTCGAGGTGGCTGCCGGCGAGCTCGGCGATTGCCGCGGGATCGGACGGCAGCTCCGGCAGCAGGTCGCCGAGACGCCGGCCGAGCAGCTGGCTCGAGGTCGCCCAGCCGAGCATCGCCGCAGCCGAGCGGTTGACGAGGCACAGACGGAGCGTCGGATCGGCCACGAGAATGCCATCGAAGGCCTGCTCGACGATCGCCCGCAACTGAGCGTCCAGGCCTTCGAGCAGACGGCCGCGCTCGATCGCCACCGAGGCCAGCCCCTGGGCTCGAAGGCGTGCGAGGTCGGCCCCGTAGCTGGCGAGGAGCCGTCGCCGCCCGTCGGAGGGGCGCCGCATCGCGGGACTGAACTCGGTCGTTCGCGGTCGCATGGCGCCGGAGCCTATGTGGGGAGTCCGAAGACTTCGTTAACCGGGAGGGCGCCACCGGGCAGGTGCGAGCGGGGCCGGTGCCGTTAACGAGCCCTTCATCCTCGAGGCGTTAGGAAGCCCGGGCGGCGTCGCCACGCGGAGGTAGGTGTGCCGAACGGGCGGGTGATCGGAAAGGTCGTTGCGGTCTCGGGCTCGCAGATCGTTGCGACGCTCGAGGCGGAGCAGCCCGCCGGCGCGCCGCAGCCGCGCGTGGAGAAGGGCCATCTGGTGAAGATCCGGCTGCCCGAAACGCTGGCCTTCGGGATCGTGTCCGGGCTCTCGGTCCCGGTTCCCGGGGCCGAGGGCGAGGTGTGGCTGGCCGAGCTGGTCCTGCTCGGCGAGTGCCCGATCGCCCGCCCCGGCCGTGCCGGCGCCTTCCGACGTGGTTTGAGCGCCTATCCGGCGCTCGGCGACCGGGTGCTGCAGACCGACGAGCAGGACCTCCTGCGCCTCTACGGCGCCGACGCTCAGGGGCGCCTGGTGATCGGTACCCTGCATCAAACCGGCGACCAGCCCGTCTGCGTCGACGCCGATACCCTCCTCGGCAAGCACTTCGCGCTGATCGGGGCGACCGGATGCGGGAAGTCCTGCGCCGCCGCATCGCTCCTGCACGCGCTGATCCGCGACTGTCCCGACGCGCATCTGCTCATCCTGGATCCGCACGGGGAGTACGGAGCGGCGTTCACCGAGGAGGCCGTGCTGCTGGGGCCGGAGACCCTCCAGTTGCCCTATTGGCTGCTGACCGGCGAGGAACTGGCCGAGGTCGTGAGCGGCGGGGCCCGCGACGGGCCGGTCCGGCACGCGACCGAGATCCTGGCGCAGCTCGTGCCGCGCGCGAAGCGGCTGTACCGCGAGCCGCGGCCCGAGGATCCGACGCCCACCGTCGACACCCCGGTTCCCTACCGGCTGAGCGATCTCGAGCGCCTGATCGACGAGGCGATGGGGCGCCTCGACAAGCCCGATACGCTCGCCCCCTATCGCTGGCTGCGGTCGCGGCTCGCCACGCTGGCACGGGATCCTCGCTTCTCCTTCATGTTCGGTGGGATCGCGGTCCACGACACGATGGCGCGGACCCTCTCCACCTTGTTCCGGATCCCGGCAGCGGGTCGGCCGGTGACGGTGATCGACCTCTCGGGCATACCCAACGAGGTCCTGGCCGTCGTGGTCTCGGTGATCCTCCGCCTGGCCTTCGACCTCGCCTATTGGAGCGGCGGCAAGCTGCCGGTCCTGATCGTCTGCGAGGAGGCTCACCGCTACGCCCCGATCGACGCCGCGCGCGGCTTCCTGCCGGCGCGCCGGGCGATGGACCGGATCGCCAAGGAGGGGCGCAAGTACGGAATCTCGCTCGGCGTCGTCACGCAGCGACCGAGCGAGCTCGAGCCGTCCGTGCTGTCGCAGTGCAACACCGTGTTCGCGTTCCGGGTCACGAGCCCGGAGGATCAGGAACTGATGCAGGGTCTGCTGCGCGACGACGCCAACGGGTTGCTCGACTTCCTGCCGTCGCTCGGCGACGCCGAGGCGATCGTTCTCGGACAGGCGGTGCCGATCCCGCTCCGCGTGCGTTTCCCGCTCGTGCCGCCCGAGCGGCGCCCTCGGAGCGCCTCGCCGTCCTTCAGTGCGGCGTGGCGCCTGGGCGGCGACGAGGTGGTCCAGCTCGACGAGCTCGTGCGGGCGTGGCGCCGCCGCTGAGGCGGTCCGGCACCCGTTCCTCGGGGGCGCCCTTCCACCGGCGCTCGCCATATGATAGAGACGGAAGGTGGTTCTCGGGGGCAGGCAATGGCACCGCAACGGGCGAAGGACGCACCCGTCGTGGTCGTCGTCGGCGCCGCGGATGGCTCGGCGGCCAGGGAGGCCGCAGCGTGGGCGGTGCTGCGCGATCACGTGGTGGTGTACACGGCGCGGCTCGGCTCGGACGGCGAGCCCGGATCGACGGTGGTTCCCTGGCCCGGAGCGCGCGCCTTCGTCCGGATCGCCGGCGCGGCCGACGGCTCGGCCGGCGCATTTCGACCCGAGGCGGTGGTCGAGGACGAGCGGGACGGCCTGATCCGTGGCGTCTGGCTGCCGACCTCCGCGGACGAGCCGGTGCTCGCTGGGGGGCGGCCGGTGCGGGTCGCCGACGTGCCGACCACCGGCTGCCCGCTGCCGGCCCTGACGCGCCAAGCGATGCTCGGCTGGCTGCGGCGCCGCCTCGCTCCCGACGCGGATCCGGCGAGTTTCCGTGCGCTGCTGCATCGGGACCTCGAGCTGCGCGGAGCGGTCGCGCGCATGCTCCGCCGTGGCCTCGACCGCCGGCGCCCGAGGGCGGCGCGGGCGGCCTGAGGGGGACCTGCCGCTCAGGCTCGGAGACGACCCAGCGCCGGGGCGGCCGCCATCGGCGTCGGCGGACGCAGCAGGGTGCGATTGGACAGGCCGGTCTCGACGAAGCGCTGCAGGCGGTTCGCGACCTCGGCGGCCTCGCCGGCCAGCTCGTGGCAGTCGAGGCGGGGGGCGAAGCGCAGCTCGAAATGGCGGCGCCGCTTGTTGATCAGTTCGTGGAACAGGGTGACGTCGCGCAGCTCTCGGTCGAGCTGCGCGAGGAGGTAGAACAACGCAGAATTGCGCGCCTCGATCCGCATCGGCACGATCGGCACGGCGAACCGACGTGCGAGACCGATGCTGGCGGCCTGCCACGGCCTCTCGACGATCCCGCGCCAGCTCAGATAGCTGAGCCGCCCCGACGGGAACACGACGAGCGCCTGGCCGTTGCCGAGGATCCGCCCGACGGCCGACAGCAGCTCGCGCGACTTGGCCCGGCTCCGCTTGGCGTGCACCCATTCGACCGGGACGACGATCTCGGCCAGGCCCGGTGCGATCCGCAGCGCGTCGGCGTTGGCGAGGAACCAGAGATCGTCGCGCCGAGCGGCGAGCGCGTGGCTGACCGCGATCCCGTCGGCGAGGCCGGTCGGATGGTTGGCCACCAGGACGACCGGGCCGCGCGCCGGCACCTGTTCGAGACCGACCACGCGGGTGCGGATCTCGAGCCGGTCCGCGAGCAGCTCGAAGATCGCCCGGCCCGGCATCGAGCGGACCTGCTCGGCCAGGGCCACGGCCTCGGGGTAGGAGAGGAGTGGACCCAACAGGTTGCGCAGGAGCCAGCGGCCCGCGGCGCTGGCCACGAGGCGTGGCGCCCGCTCGGCGATCAGGGCGTCGACGACGTCCCGGGCCGGTCCCTCCGGCGCGGGCCCGGCCGACACCGGTTCCGCAACCACGCTGGCGAGCATGCGCCTCGGCGCTCCCGGCCTGCGGCCCGATCCCGTCGAGCACGGGACGAGGTTAGGGCCGGCTGGTGAGAGTGCCATGACAGGGACGCCGGCGTCGGGCGCGGCGGCACCTGCCGGGGCCGTGCCGCGCGCGGGCCCGGGGTGGACGCGGCGCCCGGCGGCCTCGCCCGGCCTCGCTCGAAGGCGCAGCCTTTACAGGCGCGGCGGCCGCCCGGACACTCCGAAGCACCCGGACCGCGAAGGACGTGCGATGACCGAGCCGACCTCGTTTCTTCCCGTCTCGGGGATGGAGCTGCCCCGCTTCGCCGGGATCCCGACCTTCGCCCGGCTGCCCCTGGTCGCCCTGGGCGAGACGCGGTCCGTCCAGATCGGCATCGTGGGCGTGCCCTTCGACGTGGGCACGACCAACCGTCCGGGCGCCCGGCACGGGCCGCGCCAGCTGCGCGACGCCTCGACCCAGATCCGCCTGATCAACCAGGCGACCGGGCTCCGGCCGTTCCATCTGGCGCGCTGCGCCGACCTCGGCGACAGCCCGGTCAACCCGGCCGACGTCCAGGACAGCCTGGCCCGCGTCGAGGCCTTCCTGCGCGCCGTCCACTCCCGTGGCATCGTGCCCATGAGCCTCGGCGGCGACCATCTCGTGTCGCTGCCGATCCTGCGCGCGATCGCCGCCGAGCGGCCGGTCGGGATGATTCACTTCGACGCCCACACCGATTTCTACGACAGCTATTTCGGTGGCTTCCGCTACACCCACGGCACGCCCTTCCGCCGCGCCGCCGAGGAGGGGCTTCTCGACACCCGGCGGGTGGTGCAGATCGGCATCCGCGGCTCGGCCTACGATGGCGAGGACGTGGTGTGGGCACGGCAGCACGGCGTGCGGATCGTCATGGTCGAGGAGCTGGCCGAGCGCGGGCCCGCGGCGGTCATGGACGAGGCGCGGGCGATCGTCGGTGACGGCCCGACCTATGTCAGCTTCGACATCGACGTCCTCGACCCGGCCTTCGCGCCGGGCACCGGCACGCCCGAGATCGGCGGTATCACCACCCGCGAGGCGCAGCTCATGCTGCGCCGGCTGCGCGGTCTGAACCTGGTCGGCGCCGACCTGGTCGAGGTCTCGCCACCCTTCGACCCGTCCGGGCTCACCGCCTGGACCGCGGTCAATCTGATCTTCGAGCTTCTGTGCGTGCTGGCCGACCGGGTGGCGCGCGACGCCGCGTGAGGAGCGGGCCCGGGCGCTCAGGAGCGGCCCAGCCACTCCTCCTCGACCACGTGCCAGGCGGCCATGGCCAGCACCGCGCCGACCACGACGACCAGCGGCCAGGCCAGGATCTTGAGGGCGATCAGGAGCGTGTAGGCGGCGAGCAGCGCCAATCCGAGGAGTGCCGCGACCTTCTCGACCATCACGCCTCTCCCGCGCGCAGGCGCGCCTCGACCCAGGCGGCGACCGCGAGCAGGCGCGCATCGTCGCCGCGGTCCGCGACCAGCTGCAGGCCCAGCGGCAGGCCCGCCGGGCCGACCAGGGCGGGCAGCGTGAGCGCCGGCGTGCCGCACAGCGTCCAGAGCGTGCAGAAGGCCGGATCGCCGGTGGCGTCGAGCCCCTCCGGCGCCTCGCCCGGGGCCGCCGGGGTGAGGAACGCGTCGATCTCGTGGAACAGCTCCCGCAGTGCCGCCTGCATCGCTTCCCGCGCCGCCAGCGCTTCCTGATAGGCGACCGCCCCGACCGTCCGGCCGGCCAGGACGAGCTCGCGGAACCGTGGGCTCACAAGGGCGCCGTGTCGATCGAGCAGCGGGCCGAAGCGGTAGGCGATCTCGGCGGTCCAGATGGTCCGGTGCACGGCCAGGGCGTCCGCGAAGAGCGCCGGCAGCTCGAGGTCGACGCAGGCCTCGCCCAGGACCGCGCGGACCTCCTCGAGCGCCTCCCGGGTCGAGGCCGCGGCGCGATCGCCGGCTGGTCCCCAGACCAGCGCCAGCCGCGGCGTGAAGGGCGGCGGCCCGCCCGCGCTCGCGACCAGCCGCGGGGCGGCGCTTGGCCGGGTCGCCGCATCGCGCTCGTCCTCCCCGGCCAGGGCCTCGGCGAGGAGGGCGGCTCCGGGCAGATCGCGGGCGAACACGCCCACATGGTCGAGGGTCGGGGACTGGCTCAGCATGCCGGTGCGCGGGATCAGGCCGAAGCTCGGCTTGAAGCCGACGACGCCGCAGAACGCCGCCGGGCGGACGACCGAGCCGTTGGTCTGCGAGCCCACGGCCAACGGCACCATGCCGGCCGCCACCGCCGCCGCGGAGCCCGAGGAGGAGCCGCCGGGAGTGCGCGCGGGGTCGTGCGGGTTGCGGGTCGGGCCGGGGGTGAAGGCCGCGAACTCGGTGGTCACCGTCTTGCCGAGGATCACCGCGCCGGCGGCGCGCAGGCGGCGCACCAGCCACGCGTCGCGCGTCGGTCGGCGGCCGCGGAAGATCGGCGAGCCGTGCTCGGTCGGGAAATCGGCGGTGTCGACGATGTCCTTCACCCCGACGGGCAGGCCGAACAGCGGTCCCTCCGCTCGGCCGGCACGGCGGGCCGCATCGAGCGCGTCCGCCTGGGCACGCGCATGCTCGGGGTCGAGATGCGCCCAGGCCGAGATCCGCGGCTCGTCCAGGGCGATCCGGGCGAGGCAGGTGTCGACGAGCTCGCGGGCGGTGATCCGCCCGGCGGCGAGGTCGGCGCGGAGCTCGAGCGCGCCGGGCTCCGCGGCCGCGACCTCAACGGTTGTAGAGCGCATCGGGCAGCCAGAAGACGATGTTCGGGAACACGTAGACCAGGACCATGGACAGGAAGACCATCGCCAGAAACGGCATGCAGCCGCCGAAGATCTGCGTGAGCTTGACGTGCGGAGGGGCCACGCCCTTGAGATAGTAGGCGGACATCGCCATCGGCGGAGTTAAGAAGGAGGTCTGCAGGTTCAACGCCACCAGGATGCCGAAGAACAGGGGATCGACGTCGAAATGCTCGAGCAGAGGCAGGAAGATCGGGACGAAAATAATGATGATCTCCGACCACTCGAGCGGCCAGCCGAGCAAAAAGATGATGAACTGGGTGAGCAGCAGGAAGGTGACCGTGTTCAGATCCAGCGAGAGGATCAGCTGCTCGATGACCTTCTCGCCGCCGAGGTAGGAAAAGACGCTGGAGAAGTTCCAGGATCCGATGAACAGGAAGCAGACCATGGCCGAGGTCCGGGCGGTGAGGAACACCGCCTCCTTGAGACGGGCCCAGTCGAGCGAACGGTAGCCCGCGGCCAGGAGGAGCGCACCCAGCGCCCCGATCGAGGCCGCCTCGGTCGGGGTGGCGAGCCCGAACAGGATCGCGCCCAGGACGGAGAGGATCAGGATCGCCAGGGGAAAGAAGGAGGTGGCGAGCGCCAGCCACACCTCGCCGGCGCCGGTTCCAAGCAGCTCCTGCTCGGGCAGCTTGGGGGCCAAGCGGGGCTGCAGCACCGCGCGCCCGACCACGTAGACGAGGTAGAGCCCGGCCAGCAGGAACCCCGGGAACAGCGCCGCCGCGTAGAGTTTGACGACGGACACGCCGGCGGCGGCGCCGTAGACGATCAGCATGATCGAGGGCGGGATCAGGATCCCGAGGGTGCCGCCGGCGGCGACCACGCCGGCCGAGAGGCGCACGTCGTAGCCGGCGCGCAGCATCGCCGGGAACGCCAAGAGGCCCATGAGGGTCACCACCGCACCGACGATGCCCGTGGCGGTCGCGAACAGCGCGCAGGTGATCAGGGTGGCCACCGCGAGCGAGCCCGGAACGCGCCGCATCGCCAGCTGGATGGCGTGGAAGAGACGGTCCAGGATGTTCGCCCGCTCGACCACGTAGCCCATGAACAGGAACAGTGGCACCGCCACGAGGACGTCGTTCGACATGATGTCGAACGTGTTCTGCACCAGGAGGTTGAAGATCCGGGGCCCCATGGCGTAGAGGCCGAAGAACACGGCCAGGGCGAGCAGGGTGAAGGCGATCGGAAAGCCGAGGAAGATCGCGACGATGAACAGCCCCATCTGCAGGACGGCGACCTGCGGGTCGGTCATCGCGCGCGCTCCCGCACGGAGGCCGCGGCTTCCTGCTGGTGCAGGATCGCCGTCTCCATCTCCTCGACGTCGTGCAGGCGCCTGGGCCAGGCACCGTCGCGCAGGCAGATCAGGCAGCGACCGATTTCGGCCAATCCCTGCAGGACCAGCAGGAACCCGGCGATCGGGATGAGCGTCTTCATGGGATAGATCGGCATCCCGGCCGGGCTGTAGATGCTGACCTCCCACTGCTGCCAGGAGCGCCGCGCGAAGGTCCACCCCGAATAGACGAGCGCCGCCGACCCGGGCAGCAGGAACAGGAGGTAGAGCACGAGATCGACGGCGGCCTGCACCCGTGGCGGCCAGAGCCGGTAGACGACGTCGCCGCGGACATGGCCGTTACGGGACAGGGTGTAGGGTCCGGCCATCAAGAACAGCGCTCCGTACATCATGTAGCTCATGTCGAACGCCCACGTGGTGGGCGCACGGAACGCGTATCGGACCAGCACCTCGTAGGCGCCGCCGAAGGTCAGAATCAGGATGGTCCAGGCGAAGCTGTGGCCGATCCAGAGGTTGAGTTTGTCGACGAAGCGGATGAGCCGTTCCACCGCCCGGATCCCCGTCACCTTTGCTTTCGTCTTCTTATGAGATCTGGATCACCACAACGATGGCGGGGCGGCGCGCGCCGCCCCGCCTCGCGAAGAGTCCCGCCCGATCGGCGCGACCGGAGGGCCGGCCTCAGAGCGCGAGCTTGCCGAAATGATGCTCGTAGGCGAGCCGCTGGTCGGCGGCGTTGAACAGCTCGTACGCCACCACCCGCTTCACCCACGCCTTCTGGCTGTCGACCACCTTCTTGAAGAACGGGTCCTTGAGGAGATCGACGAGCACCTCGTCCCACGCCTTCATCTGGGCATCGAGGATGTCCTGCGCCGTGCGCCACACCTTGACCTTGTGCTTCTCCTGGAGCACGAAGAAGTCCTTCGAATACTCGTCGAGCGCCGTCGCCAGGTTCGAGGTGGTCGCGGCCTCGGCTGCGTATTCGAGGATCGCCTTGTGCTCGGCCGGCAACGCGTCGAACTTGGTCTTGTTGAACGCGATCTCGAAATACTCGGTGGCCTGATGGTAGCTGCCCATCATGTAGTTCTTGGCGACGTCGTGGGCGCCGAACCGCATGTCGGAGGTCGGGTTGTTGAACTCGAAGGCGTCGATCACGCCGCGCTCCATGGCCGGCAGGATCTCGCCGCCGGGCAGCTGGGCGACCGACATGCCGAGCTTCTGGAACAGATCGGC
>CAZDFD010000065.1:0-25355 GCA_964504655.1 uncultured Geminicoccaceae bacterium | reverse complement strand
TGATGCCGGTGTCCTTGCGGCAGGTCAGCATCATGCCCGACTTCTTGAAGACCTGGGCGATGTTGACGAGCGGCAGGCCCTTCTCGCGGGCGGCCAAGGCCGCCGGCATCCACTCGACGATCACGTCGGCACCGCCGCCGGCGATCACCTGCGGCGGCGCGATGTCCGGCCCGCCCGGCTTGATCGTCACGTCCAAGCCGTACTTGCTGTAGAGCCCCTTGTCCTTGCCGACGAAGTAGCCGGCGAACTGCGCTTGGGTGACCCATTTGAGCTGCAGGGTCATCTTGTCGGCGGCCTCCGCACCGCCCGCCGCGAGGACGAGCGTCGCCAGGGCGCCCGTGACCACCATCCGCATCTGCCCACCTCCCATTCGGAGCCCGCCCGGACCGCGCCGGCCCGACCCTCAGGCCGCGCGCGCCGACCGTCGGAACGAGGGATGCCAGAAGGTGAGCCGTCGTTCCAGGAGGGCCAGGAGCCCGTAGGACGCCGAGCCCGCGAGCGCCGCCACGGCGACCGTGGCCCAGACCAGATCGAGGCTCATCTTGGCGACCTCGGTCGAGATCCGGAAGCCCATGCCAACGATGGGGGTGCCGAAGAACTCGGCCACGATCGCGCCGATCAGGGCGAGCGTGCTGTTGATCTTCAAGGCGTTGAAGACGAAGGGGGCGGCGGTCGGCAGCCGGAGCTTGACGAGCGTGAGGAGGTAGGAAGCGGCGTAGGAGCGCATCAGATCGAGCTCGAGCCGGCCCGCCGCCCGCAGCCCCTCGAGGGTGTTCACGAGCATCGGGAAGAAGGTCATGACGACCACGACCGCGGCCTTGGACTGCCAGTCGAAGCCGAACCACATGACGAGGATCGGCGCGATCCCGACGATCGGCAGGGCCGCCACGAGGTTGCCGAGCGGCAGGAGCCCGCGGGCGAGGAAGGGGATCCGATCGGCGAGCAGGGCCACGACCAGCCCGAGGCCGCAGCCCGTGGCCCAGCCCGGGAGCACGGCGCGCACGAAGGTCTGCACGAAGTCGGCGCCGAGGACGGGTGCGTGCACGATCAGCGCCCGGCCGATCGCCGAGGGCGCCGGCAACAGCACGCCCGGGACGCCCAGTCCCCGCACCAGGAGCTCCCAGACGTAGAGGACGCCCACCCCGAACAGCGCCGGCACGAGCACCGCGGCCGGTCCACCCCGGGCACCCAGGGGTGCGAGCAGGCCCATGGCCCGCCAGGCCGAGGCGAACTGGGCCACAAGCAGGCACCAGAGCCCGACCGCGCCCGGCCCCGGCGGCGCGTCCGGATCGAGGAGGAGGAGCGGTGCCGCCGAGGCCGCGAGCAGCGCCGCGGCGAGCAGGAGGCCGATCCCCGGCCCGTCCTCCCCGCCCCGGCGCAGGGCCAGGAGCAGGAGCAGCGGGGCCACGAGCAGCCCCGCGGGGTGCGCGAACCACCAGCCGGCCGGCCCGAGCGGCAGGAACAGCGCCGCCACGCCCAGGACGAGCGCGGCCGCACCACCGGCGTCGCGGCTCAAGGTGCGCCTCCGAGCCGGGCGTGCAGCAGCCGCTCGGCGAGGCCGACCGCGCCCACGAGCAGGGCCGCCAGGAGCGAGGCCATGACGAGCGCCGCCCAGATCTGCACGGTCTGGCCGTAATAGGAGCCGGTCAGGAGCCGCGCGCCGAGCCCGGCCACGGCACCCGTGGGCAGCTCGCCCACGATCGCCCCCACGAGCGCGATCGAGACCGCCACCTTGAGGCTCGCGAACAGGAACGGCAGCGAGGCCGGGAAGCGCAGGTGCCAGAGCACCTGGCGGGTGTCGGCGTTCCAGGTGCGCAGGAGCTCGAGCTGCAGCGGCTCGGGCGAGCGCAGGCCCTTCACCATGCCGATCGTCACCGGGAAGAAGCACAGATAGGTCGAGATCAGGGCCTTGGGCAGGAGGCCGGTCAGGCCCACCGCCGCCAGCGCCACGACGATGATCGGTGCCACCGCCAGGATCGGCACGGTCTGCGAGGCGACGATCCAGGGCAGGAGCGCCCGCTCGAGGGTGGCCACGTGGACGATCGCCACGGCGAGGCCGATGCCGAGCAGCGTGCCCAGGGCGAAGCCCAGGAGGGTCGAGGAGAGCGTGACCCAGGCGTGGTGGAGGAGCGAGCGGCGCGAGGCGGCCGGCAGATCGAGCGTCGTCCTCTTGAGCTCGACCGCGATCTGGTGCGGCGCCGGCAGCACCGGCCGCTCCATCGACCAGGCCTCGAGGACGAGCGTCGGCGTGTCGAGCGACCGCCCCTCGCGCGCCGCCCGGTCGCGGATTTGCGGGGCGTTGAAGACGACGGCCATGGCATACCAAAGGACCAGGACGGCCGCGACCACTACCGCCAACGGCCCGGCTCTCCCCTCGCCGATCCGCCGCAGCATCGCCGCGAGCACCTCGCCCTCCGCGCTCCGCCCGGGCCAGGGTTAGGGGCCCGAGCCCGCCGCTGTCGAGGGGTGAGCGGGGGCCGGCGCGGCGCCGAGCCTCCAGGCTTGACAAGCCCGTAGCGGCCTCGTTCCATGGCACGAGTTGCAGTCGGAGATTTCCGGAGAACGAGTGTGCCACGAACGGTAGCGGCCGTCCGGCGCCGTCGGGAACCGCTACCCGATCGGTCACCGGACGAGGCGGCCCTGGTCGGCAAGGCGGTGGTGCGCGCGGCCGAGCGGCTGGCCCTCACCAACCGCGAGCTCGCGGCCGTTCTGGGGCTCTCGGAAGCGAGCGTCTCGCGCCTGCGTCACGGCCGCTTCCACCTCGAGCCGGCCGGCAAGCCCTTCGAGCTCGCCCTGCTCCTGGTTCGCCTGTTCCGCGCGCTCGATTCGATCACCGGCGGCGACGAGCGGGTGGCGCGGGCATGGCTCCGAAACCCCAACAGCGCGCTCGAGGCGGTGCCGATCGAGCGGATCCTGACGGTGACCGGGCTCCTCGATGTCCTCGCCTACCTGGACAGCCGCCGCGCTGTCCTCTGAGGCCCGCCCCTGGCGGGGCGAGGTCTGGCGGCTGGTCGAGGCGCAGCATCACATCGCCACGCTGGCGCTGGTCGACACGGTCGAGGAGCAGTCGGCCCTCGAGCGGCTGATCGAGGCCACGAAGCCCCTCCTCCCGCCGCCCTGCCGGCACCTCCACCCGCTGCTCGCCGCGCCCTTCCGATACCGCCCCTCACCCCAGGGCTCGCGCTTCCGCCGGGCCGGCGATCCGCGCGGGGTCTTCTACGCGGCCGAGCAGGAAACCACCGCACTCGCCGAGATCGCGTTCTGGCGGCTGTTGTTCTTCGCCGAATCGCCGGACACGCCCTGGCCGGCCCAGCCCTTGCAGCTCACCGGCTTCGGCGCGGACCTGGCGAGCGAGCGGACGATCGACCTCGGCCGCCCGCCGCTCGAGCGGGACCGGTCGGTGTGGATGCACCCGACCGACTACGCCGCCTGCCAAGCGTTCGCCGACGCGGCCCGGGAAGCCGCGATCACCCTTCTCCGCTATCCCTCGGCGCGCGACCCGAGGGAGGGGGCCAACCTGGCGGTGCTCGATTGTCTCGCCTTCGCCCGGTCCGAGCCCACCGCGTACCGAACCTGGCACCTCGCGCTGGATGCGAACGGGGCGCGAGCGGTGCGCGAGTTCCCGAGCGAACGGCTGGCATTCGATCGGGCCGCCTTCGCCCGCGACCCGCGGATCGCGGGCCTCGTCTGGGAACGACCCGCGGACGCGCCGCGCGCCGGGCGTGCGAGGAGCCGTCCCTGACCTGCGAGTGCCGGGACGGGCCGAGCTGCCGGGACCGACGCCCCGGGGTTTGGGCCTCGCTGCGGAGCGGCCGCGACCGTTGCGAAGGTCCGCGCCACCGTTGCCGAGCGGCGTGTGCGGGCTTAGAGGCGTGCGGGAGCCCGATCCCGGACGAGGGCCCATGGACATCCGCCGCGATTTCACCCGCCTCGTCGGCAACACCCCGCTCGTGCGCCTCGAGAAGGCCTCCGAGCGCACGGGCTGCGAGATCCTGGGCAAGTGCGAGTTCCTGAACCCGGGCGGCAGCGTCAAGGACCGGGCAGCACTCGCCATCGTCGAGGACGCCGAGCGCAAGGGGCTCCTGCGCCCGGGTGGCGTGATCGTCGAGGGCACCGCCGGCAATACCGGGATCGGGCTCGCACTCGTCGGCAACGTGCGCGGCTACCGCACCGTGATCGTCATGCCCGAGACGCAGAGCCAGGAGAAGAAGGACATGCTGCGCCTGTTGGGCGCGGATCTCCGGCTCGTCCCGGCCGTGCCCTACAAGGACCCGAACAATTACGTGAAGGTCGCGGGCCGGCTCGCCGAGGAGCTCGCCCGCACCGAGCCCGAGGGCGCGATCTGGGCCAACCAGTTCGACAACGTCGCCAACCGCGAGGGCCACTACCGCACCACCGGCCCCGAGATCTGGGAGCAGACCGGCGGGCGGATCGACGCCTTCACCTGCGCGGTCGGCACCGGCGGCACGCTCGCCGGGGTCGCGCTCTTCCTCAAGGAGCGCAAGCCCTCGCTCCGGATCGTCTGCGCCGATCCGATGGGGGCGGCACTCTACCACTGGTACCGGCACGGCGAGCTCCGCGCCGAAGGCAGCTCCATCACCGAGGGCATCGGCCAGGGCCGGATCACCCGAAACCTCGAGGGTGCGCCGATCGACGACGCGGTGCAGATCCCGGACGCGGAGGCGCTGCCGATCGTCTTCGACCTCGTGCGCGAGGAGGGGCTCGTCCTCGGCGGCTCGTCGGGGATCAACGTCGCGGGTGCCATCCGCGTGGCCGAGGAGCTCGGCCCCGGGCACACGGTCGTGACCATCCTCTGCGATTACGGCACGCGCTATCAGAGCCGGCTCTTCAACCCCACCTTCCTGCGCGAGAAGGGCCTGCCGGTTCCTTCCTGGCTCGCCTGATCCGTCCCCGCTCCCGGAGATCCCATGCCGAGTGCCCTGGTCTCGACCGACTGGCTCGCCGAGCGGCTGGCCGCCCCCGACATCCGGGTGGTCGACGCCACCTGGTTCATGCCGGGCTCGGCGCGGAACGCGCGGGCCGAGTTCGAGGCCGCGCACGTCCCGGGGGCGGTCCATTTCGACATCGACGAGATCTGCGACGAGACGAGCCCCTATCCGCACATGGTGCCCTCGGCCGCCAAGTTCAGCGCCAAGGTCCGCAGGCTCGGGCTCGGCGACGGGGTGACGGTCGTGGCCTACGACGCCAACCGGTTCTGCGCCTCGGCGCGGGTCTGGTGGATGTTCCGGCTGTTCGGCCACGAGGCCGTGGTCGTGCTCGACGGCGGGCTCGAGCGCTGGCGGGCCGAGGGTCGGCCGCTCGAGGAGGGGCCGGCCCGACCACGCGAGCGGCACCTCACCGCCCGGCAGAACACGACGCTCCTGCGCGAGCTCGACCAGATGCGCGCCAACCTCACGAGCCGGCGCGAGCAGGTGGTCGACACCCGTTCGGCCGGCCGGTTCACGGGCGAACTCCCGGAGCCGCGGCCGGGCCTGCGCTCCGGCCACATCCCCGGCAGCCGCAACGTCCCCACCTCCGAGCTGCTCGCGGCCGATGGCCGGCTGAAGCCGCCGGCCGAGCTCCGCCCGCTGTTCCTGCGGGCAGGCGTCGATCTCGCCCGACCGATCACCTGCTCCTGCGGCTCGGGCGTCTCGGCGGCCGTGGCGGCCCTGGCGCTGTTCGAGCTCGGCCGCTCCGATGTCGCGGTCTACGACGGCTCGTGGAGCGAGTGGGGCGCCCAGCCCGACACGCCCGTCGAGCGCTGAAGGATCAGCCCGGCCCCCTCGCCACGAGCGGCACGTGCGGCGCCGCGTCGGGCGGCAGCACGCCGGACAGGCGGGGATCCTCGAACACCTCGATCGCGAGCTTGTAGGGCCGGAAGCCCGAGCGGCGGTAGAAGCCGAGCGCCTCGGGGTGGTCGAGGTGGCAGGTGTGCACCCAGACGCGCGCGATCCCCGGCCGCCAGGCCCGCTCGAGGGCGCGGGCCATGAGCCAGCGGCCGGCACCCGTACCGACCGCCTCGGGCACGAGGCCGAAGTAGGCGAGCTCGCACTGCCCGGCCTCGCGGAGGTCGAGCTCGAGGATGCCGATCTCCCGGCCGCCCCGCTCGAGCACGGCGACCTCGACGCCCGGCGCGTGCAGGATCCGCACGAGCGCGGGCTCGTCGAGCAGCAGCCGGCCGAACCAGAGCCAGGGCTCGCCGACGGCCCGGTAGAGCGCCCGGTACCAGGCCGGGTCGGGCCGCTCGACGCGGCGCAGCCGGAGGTCGGGCCGTTCCGGCGCCGGCCGCGGCGGCGGCGGCGCGGTCATCTCGAGATAGGTCACGAGCGTGGCGAGCCGCCCGGGCGGCAGGTCGAGATAGCCCCTGGCGTCGAGCACCGGGCGGCTCATGCGGCGATCTCGAGGAGGAGCCCGTCATGGGCCGGAGCCACGCCCGCCGGCAGCCGCTCGGCCCACTCGGCCGCGGACAGCTCGTGATTCATGTGGGTGAGGAAGGCGCGCTTCGGCCCGACCCGCTCGATCCAGGAAAGCGTCAGGGCGAGATGGGCGTGGCTCGGGTGCGGCCGCTCGCGCAGGCAGTCGACGATCCAGCATTCGACGCCGCGGAGCGCGTCGAAGGCCGCCTCGTCGAGCCCGTCGGTATCGGTCGAGTAGGCGAAGCGGCCGATCCGGAAGCCCCAGCTCTCCCCGCGCCCGTGGCGCTGGCGGAACGGCCGGATCTCGACCCCCCCGACCTCGAAGGGGCCGCTCACGGGGTGCGGTGCGAGCTCGGGTCGCCAATAGCCGAACTCGCTCCGCCCGCCCTCGAAGACGTAGGGGAAACGGGCGCGGATCCGCTCGAACACGCTCTCGTGCGCGTAGGCCGGGATCGCCGCCATGACGATGTTGTTGATCGCCCGCAGATCGTCGATCCCGTGCAGATGATCGGCATGGGCGTGGGTGTAGAGGAGCGCGTCGATCGCCCCGATCCCGGCCTCGAGGCACTGCTCGCGAAGGTCCGGGCCGGTGTCGACCAGGATCCGCCGGCCCTCGACCTCGATCAGGATGGCGCAGCGCCGCCGCCGGTCGCGCGGGTCGGCCGACCGGCACACCCGGCAGTCGCAGCCGATCTGCGGCACCCCGGAGGAGGTCCCGCACCCCAGTACGGTGACCTTCATGCCGCCCGCGCCAGGGGTCGGGCCTTGCCGAAGAGCGCGAAGAAGGCGGCCGTGGTCACCCGCTCGACCTCGGCCGAGGGCACGCCCTTGAGCTCGGCCAAGGCCTTGGCGGTGTGGACGGTGAAGGCGGGCTCGTTGGTCCGGCCGCGGTGCGGGACCGGGGCGAGGTAGGGCGCATCGGTCTCGAGGAGACACCGCTCGAGCGGCACGTCCGCGACGATCGCGCGCAGATCCTCCGAGCGCCGGAAGGTCAGGATCCCGCCGATCCCGAGATGGAGGCCGAGCGCCAACGCCCGCTCGGCCAGCCGCCGCGAGGAGCTGAAGCAGTGGATCACGCCCCGGAACGGGCCCCTGGCCATCTCCTCCTCGAGCACGGCCACGGTCGCCTCGTCGGCATCGCGGGTGTGGACCACGAGCGGCAGGCCGGTGATCCGGCAGGCCTCGATGTGGGTGCGGAAGCTTCTCTCCTGGGCGTCGCGCGGGGCGCGGTCGTAGTAGAAGTCGAGCCCGGTCTCGCCGATCGCCACGACCCTGGGGTGGCGCGCCGCCTCGACGAGCGGCGCCGGATCCGCGAGCCCCTCCTCACCCGCATGGTGCGGGTGGACGCCGACCGCGGCCCAGACCTCGGCGTGCCGCTCGGCGATCGCCACCGCGCGCGGCCAGCCCTCCCGCGTCGTGCCGATCGTGAGCATGGCGCCGACGCCGGCGGCACGCGCCGCGGCCACGACCTCCCCCTCGCGCTCGGCCAGGCCCGGATAGTCGAGGTGGCAGTGGCTGTCGACGATCACGGCGCCGGCTCGCGCAGCCGCGGGAACACGCCCTGCGGCGGCGGCAGGGGCGTGCCGGGGACGAGCCGGGCGCCTTCCGGGCCGAGGCTCGCGAGGCGCCGGGCGGGCTCGCTCACCGAAAGCTGGTCCAGGATCCGTGCCGAGGCGCCCGGCATGAAGGGCAGCGTCGCCGTGGCCACGTGCCGGATGGTCTCCGCGGCCGTCCACAGCACCGCCTGGAGCCGCACCGGATCGCGCTTGGCGAGCGCCCAGGGCGCCATGGTGTCGACGTAGCGGTTGGCCCGGGCCACGACCTCGAAGATCGCCTCGAGGGCCTTGTGCGGGGCGATCTCGGCCATCGCCGCACGCAGCGCCGGCAGGAGCCCGTGTGCCGCGGCCAGGAGCTCGTCGTCCTCGGGCGCGAGCCGGCCCGGATCGGGCACCCGCCCGCCCGCGCTCCGCTGCACCAGGGTCAAGACGCGCTGCACCAGGTTGCCGTAGTCGTTCGCCAGATCGTGGTTGGCGCGCCGCAGCATCGCCGCGTGCGAGAAGTCGCCGTCGTTGCCGAACGGCACCTCGCGCATCAGGAAGTAGCGGACCTGGTCGAGCCCGTAGCGCTCGACCAGCTCGAACGGGTCGATCACGTTGCCGAGCGACTTCGAGATCTTCTGGCCCTCGTTGGTCCACCAGCCGTGCGCGAAGACCCGGCGCGGCGGCTCGAGCCCGGCGCTCATCAGGAAGGCCGGCCAGTAGACGCTGTGGAAGCGCAGGATGTCCTTGCCGACGACGTGCAGGTCGGCCGGCCAGAAGGTCCGGCAGAGCTCGCTCTCGGTGTCCGGGAAGCCGAGCGCGCTCAGATAGTTGGTGAGCGCGTCGAGCCACACGTACATGACGTGGGCGGGGTCGTCCGGGACCGGGATGCCCCACCTGAAGCTGGTGCGCGAGACCGAGAGGTCGGTGAGCCCGCCCTTGACGAAGCTCACCACCTCGTTGCGGCGGCTCGCCGGCATCACGGTCTGCGGGTCGCTGTCGTAGTAGGCCAGGAGCCGCTCCCCCCAGGCCGAGAGCCGGAAGAAGTAGGACGGCTCCTCGACCCACTCGACCGGGGCGCCGGTCGGCGCCTTGCCGTCGACGAGCTCGCTCTCGGCGTAGAACGCCTCGTCGCGCACCGAGTACCAGCCGGCATAGGTGCCGAGATAGACGTCGCCCGCGGCCACCAGCCGGCGCCACAGCTCGCGCACCGAGCGCTTGTGGCGCTCCTCGGTGGTGCGGATGAAGTCGTCCGGGCTCGTGCCCATGGCCGCGACCATGCGCCGGAAGCGCTCTGACACCTCGTCGGTGAAGGCCTGCGGGTCGCGGCCCGCGGCGAGCGCCGCCTTCTCGACCTTCTGGCCGTGCTCGTCGGTGCCGGTCAAGAAGCGCACGCGGCGGCCGTCGAGCCGCATGAAGCGGGCCAGCACGTCGGCCGCGATGGTCGTGTAGGCGTGGCCGATGTGCGGCGAATCGTTGACGTAGTAGATCGGCGTGGTGACGTAGAACGCGTCCCGCGCGGCCATCGGACCTCTCATGCCTGCGGCTCAGCCGGCGGCGGGCGCCGGCGCGGCGGACCCCTCGAGGCCTCGCAGGAGCGGGAGGAAGGCCTGGACGGGGTCGAGATTGGCGGCCTCGACGCCGGCGGCGAGCGCCGCGAGCTTGTCCCACAAGGCACCGCAGCGATCAAGGCCGAGCGCCTGCGCCCGGCGCTGGAGCAGCGCCGCCTCGCCGTCGACCAGCTCGACCGCGGGCGGCCGGCCGGCGGCGGTGCGGGCGGCGCGGCGCAGGAAGGTTCCGAGCAGCTCGGCCGCCGACGACACGCCCAGGGCCCGCGCCCGCTCGACCAGGAGGTCGGTCGCGGCGAGCGCCGCCTCGAGCCGGCCGCCGGTCCGCGCGAGCTGGCCGAGGAGCGCGCCATAGGCCTCGAGCCAGCCGCCCCGCTCGGCCTCGAGGGCGCGCCCCGGACAGCCGCGGGCGAGCTCCTCGAGGCGGCGGCGGCGCTCTTCGGGGAGCTCCGGCAGGAGCAGGTCGAGCGCCTGCCGCATCGAAGCGGGGTCGAGCGGCCGCAGATGGAGGCGGGCGCAGCGCGAGGCGATCGTCGCCGGCAGGAGGCCCGGCCGCTGCGCCACGATCAGGAACAGGAGCCCGGGCGGCGGCTCCTCGAGCAGCTTCAGGAGCGCGTTCTCGCCCTCCTCGTTGAGGGCCGCCTCGCCGTCCTCGATCAGGCAGACCCGGCGGTGGCCGGCGAGGCCGGTCAGCTGCAGCGCCCGCAGCGCCTCGCGCACCCGCTCGGCCTCGAGCTCGGCGCGGCGGCCGCGCACGAGGCCCCTGTGGCGCGGCGCCAAGCGGACGAGGTCGGGATGGGCGCCGCTCGCCACCTGCCGGAAGACCCGGTCCTGCGGATCGTGGCCGGCGGGATGGTCGGGGTCGCCCGCCAGCCACAGCCGGGCGAGGCGCCAGGCGAGCGTGGTCTTGCCGACCCCGCGCGGCCCGGTCAGGAGCCAGGCGTGCGGCGGCCGGCCGGCCCGCCAGGCGGCGGCGAAGCGGCCGAGCGCGGCCGCGTGGCCGAGCAGCGCCGGGTTGGCCGCGGGCTCGATCGGCGGGCTCACGGCTCGAGCCCGAGCCGGCCGGCGAGCAGCGTCCGGATCTCCCGCGCGACCTCCTCGGCCGGGCGGCTCGCATCGACGAGCGCGAGGCGGCCGGGCTCGGCCCGGGCGAGCGCGCGGAAGCCCTCGCGCACGCGCTCGTGGAACTCCGCGCCCTTGCGCTCGAAGCGGCTCGCCGCGCCGGCCGCCCGCCGGCGCGCCAGGCCCTCTTCGACCGGCAGGTCGAGGACCAGGGTCAGGTCGGGCACCCGGAAGCCCAGGACCTCGCCCTGCAGCCGGTCGACCAGCCCGAGCCCGAGCCCGCCGGCCAGGCCCTGGTAGACCCGGGTCGAATCGAGGTAGCGGTCGCACAGCACCCACACCCCCGCGGCGAGCGCCGGCTCGACGACCCGGGCCAGGTGCTCGGCGCGGGCGGCCGCCACGAGCAGGAGCTCGCCCAGAGGCGTCCAGCGATCGGCGCCGCCCTCGAGCAGCAGGCGCCGGATCGCCTCGGCCCCCTCGGTCCCGCCCGGCTCGCGGGTGCGGAGCACGGGCAGGCCACGGCTCTCGAGCCAGGTGGCGGCACCGGCGATCTGGGTGGTCTTGCCGGCGCCCTCACCGCCCTCGAAGGTGACGAGCCGGCCCGGGGCCGTCGCGGCCACCCGGTCTCAGGCCCCGCCCTGCACGAGGTAGCCGAGCGCGCCCGTGAGCCGGCCGAGCAGCCCGGCCCGCTCGACCGCGCGGCCGGCCAGCAGCGGCACCGTCGTGGGCGGTCGGCCGGGCAGGACGATCTCGAGCCGGCCGATCTCCTGGCCCGCCGCGACCGGTGCCGGCAGCGGCGCCTCGAAGCGGGCGGTGACCTTGAGGTCCTTCCGGGCCTCGCGGCGCAGGGTGACGCCCACGACCGAAGCCGGCACCGCCGGCACGGCGGCGGCGTCGCCCATCCAGACCGGCACCTCGACGACCGTCTCGCCGGCGCCGAACAGCTTGTACTCCTGGAACTCGCGGAACGCGTACTCGAGCAGCAGCTCGGCCTCGCTGCGGCGCTGGCGGAGCGTGTCGAGGCCGGCCACCACGAGCACGATCCGCCGACCCTCGCGCTCGGCCGAGACCACGAGGCCGTAGCCCGCCTCCTCGGTGTAGCCGGTCTTGACGCCGTCGACCCCGGGCACGCCCGCCTGCAGGAGGGGGTTGCGGTTGGGCTGGCGGATCTTGGCGTACTCGAACTCCTTCTCGCCGTAGAGGCGGTAGAGGTCCGGGTGCTCGCGGATGATCCGGCTCGCCACCGTGGCGAGGTCGCGCACGCTCATCAGATGCTCGGGATCGGGCAGGCCGGTGGCGTTCTTGAGCCGGGTCTGGGTGAGGCCGAGCTCGCGGGCGCGGCGGGTGGCCCGCTCGGCGAAGGCGGCCTCGCTGCCGGCCAGGGCCTCGGCCAGCACCACGCAGGCGTCGTTGCCCGACTGGATGATCATGCCGCGCAGCAGGTCCTCGACCCGGACCCGCTCGCCGATCTTGACGAACATCTTGGAGCCGCCGGTCCGCCAGGCCTTCTCGGAGACCGGCAGCGTGTCGTCGAGCCTGAGCCGGCCGGCCTTGATCTCCTCGAACACGAGCAGCGCCGTGACGAGCTTGCTCATCGAGGCCGGCGGCAGCGCCAGGTCGGCGTTCTTGGCGAACAGCTCCTGGCCGGTCCGATGGTCGATGACGATCGCCGCCCGGGCGCTGGTCTCGAAGGCGGCGGCCGGTCCGCCGGCGAGCGCCAGGAGCGCCACCAGGAGGGCCACGAGCCTCGGACGGCGATGCGGCATCAGGACCCCTCCTCGACCCGTGCGGCTCAGCAGCTCTGCACCCGATCCGGGCGGATCGCGGGCACCACCATGGCGCCCTCGAAGCCCAGGCGCCGGGCCCGCTCGGCGAGGGCGAGGGCGAGCCCGCGATCCTCGGCCGGCCCGAGCCGGACCCGGACCGCGGCCCGGCCGTTGACCAGGACCGGCTCGCTCGTCGGCGTGTCGAGCCGCGCCAGGGTGCGCAGCGCGCTCTGCCAACGGTCGGCGTCGGCGAAGGCACCCACCTGCACCCAGTGCGGGCCGAGCCCGCAGGCCGGCGGCGGCGCCGGCCCGGCGGCCGCGAGCCGGACCGCGGGCGCGGGCACGGGCGGGGCCGCGGCCGGAGCGGCCGCGGCGAGCCGGATCGCGGGCGGTGGTGCGGCAGGCTCGGCGGCGCGGACGACCTCCGGCGGCGCAGGCGCCCGTGCCACCTGCGGCGTCGGCTCGGGCGGGGTGCCGCGGGCCGCATCGAGCGCCAGGAACTGGACCCGCACGCGCGCCAGCCCCTGCCCCTCGTAGCCGAGCTCGCGGGCGGCCGCCTGCGACAGGTCGATCAGCCGGTCGCCCACGAACGGGCCGCGATCGTTGACCCTGAGCTCGACCGACCGGCCGTTCTCGAGGTTGGTCACCCGCACCCGGCTCGGCAGCGGCAGGGTCGGATGCGCGGCGCTGATCCGCTCCTTGTCGAACAGCTCGCCATTGGCGGTCGGCCGGCCGTGGAAGGCGTCGCCGTACCAGGAGGCCACCCCCACCCGGTCGTAGCTCGGGTCGAACTCCGGCACGTAGAGGCGGCCGTTGATGCGGTAGGGCCGGCCGAGCTTGTAGACGCCGGCCGCGGCTCCCTCCCCGGGGGGCGGCTCCGGCGGCCGCGAGGCGCAGGCCGCGGCGAGCAGCAGGAGGGCGACCGCGGCACCTCGGGCGAGCCGCATCCTGATCTCTCCTCCAGATCCGCCGGCCGAGGCCTCAGGCATCGGCCTCCGCCAGCTCGTCGGCGAGGAGTCCTACCGAAAGCGCGAAATAAGTCGAGCGGTTCCACACCATCAACGTGCGGAAGTTGCGGTAGACCAGGAACGCCGGGCCGCCCTCGCCGTCCATGCGCAACAGCGCCGCCTCGAGCGCGGCCACCGGCAGCGGTGCGCCGTCGGCGGCGCGCACGCCGCGCCGGGCCCACTCGGCGAGGCTCGATCGCCGCTCGAGGCCGAGCAGCGCCGGGTCGAGCCCGGCCGGCGCCAGGACCGGCCGGCCCCAGCGCTCGCCGCCGGCCCAGCCCGCCCGCGCCAAATAGTTGCTCATCGAGCCGAAGACGTCGGGCAGGCTCGTCCAGATGTCGCGCCGCCCGTCGCCGTCGAAGTCGACGGCGTATCCGAGATAGGTCGACGGCATGAACTGGCTCTGGCCCATGGCCCCGGCCCAGGAGCCGAGGAGCGCGTCCGGGCGGCGCTCGCCGCGCTCGAGGATCTCGAGGGCGGCCAGGAGCTCGCGGCGGAAGAGATCGGCCCGCCGCCCCTCCCAGGCGAGCGTGGCGAGCGCGTCGATCACCCGCCAGGTGCCCTTGAAGTCGCCGAAGCTCGATTCGATACCCCAGAGCGCCACGAGCGTCGGCGGCGGCACCGAGAAGCGGGCGCGGACCCGCTCGAGCAGCGCCCGGTGCTCGGCCAGGAGCGAGCGGCCGCGCCGGATGCGGGCCTCGCTCACCACCTTGGAGCGGTACTCGGCGAAGCTCATCCGCCGCTCGGGCTGGCGGCGGTCGGCCTCGATCACGGCCGCCAAGGGCTCGACCCCCTGGAAGGCCCGCTCGAGGGTGGCGGCCGAGATGCCGCGGCCGCGCGCCTCGGCCTTGAAGGCGGCGAGCCAGTCGCGGAACTCGCGCCCGGCCGCGGCCCGGCCGAGCCGGGGCAAGAGGAGCGCGCTCGCGAGCGCCGCCAAGCCGGCGCGCCTGGGCAGGCTGGGCACGGGCCCGCTCTCCCGATCCGCTGGTCCGATCGCCGCGCACTCTACGCGCAGTCGGGCCGCGGGGGAACCTCCGGGCTCGCCCGCGGCGCGCTCAGTAGAGGACGGTGAGCCAGCCCGGACCGTCGGCCGCGGGCTCGACCACCACCCGCGCCGGAGCCGCCGCACCGCGGGGTGCGGCGGCCGCGGCGGCCGTGGCCCCGACCCGGCCCTTGGCGCCGGTCGCAGCACCGCCGGAGCAGGCGACGAGCGCGCTCGTGCCGTCGGCACCGGTCACCCGGCAGCTCTGGACCACCTCGACCGAGACCCCGAGCGAGCCCGTGGCGGTGCCCGCCCGCGCCTCGCCCACCGCCGCCAGGGCGAGTGCCGCGAGCGCGCCCGGGGCGAGCCGGCGGTGCCGGCGCGCGGGTGCTGTCTGCATGGCGCTTCCTCCGCGCGACGGCTCGTGGCCGCCGCGTCCGCGGAGGATCCTAGCGCAGGTCGGGCCGGCGTGTGTGAAGCGCCGGCAACCATGACGGCGGCGGCGTTTCTCTACTGTGGGTTAGGTGGCCTGCCGCAGACGGGGTCTGAAAAAGAAAGCCGGGGCTTGCGCCCCGGCCAGTGGTAGGGAGGAAACGCCTCAAGTCGGGTGTCACAGGGGAAACCCATGAACACGTCACTCTTATGCTCCAGGTTGAGAAAGCTGGCAACAGAAAAACGCTGACGGGTGCAGATTTTTTGTGGATTTTTGCTTTCAACTTTACGCGCGGTTTAATAAAATTTTAGATAACTTGACGGAAGCGGTCCGGCCGGCCGGAGCGAGGCGGCGAAACGTTCGGAGTATCAACCATTTGGCGAGGGTGCGGCGGACCGCTTCCACAACCGGCTCACCCCGGCGGCGGCCGCAGCTCGATCAGCCCGCTCTCGACCACGGCCCGGATCGCCAGCGTCACGAGCAGCGCGAGCACGGTCGTGACCGCGAACTTGAGCAACAGCCGCGGCCGCGCCGGCGCCGAGGCCACCGTGCCCGGCACCGGCTCATCCGCCGGTCGAGCGCCCCAGGGCAGGACCATGAACAGGACCAGCCACCAGCTGACCGCGAAGGTGACGATGCCCTCGTAGAGAGACATAACCGGCTACGCTCAGACCTGCTCGAGCTCGACCAGCGTGCCGAGCAGGTCCTTCGGGTGCAGGAACAGGACCGGCTTGCCGTGGGCGCCGATCCGGGGCTCGCCGTCGCCGAGCACCCGCGCACCCCGGGCAAGCAGCCGGTCGCGCGCCGCCCGGACGTCCGCGACCTCGTAGCAGAGATGGTGGATGCCGCCCGCCGGGTTGCGCTCGAGGAAGGCCCGGATCGGCGAGCGCTCGCCGAGCGCGCCCAAGAGCTCGACCTTGGTGTTCGGCAGCTCGACGAACACCGTGCGCACGCCGTGCTCGGGCTGGTCCTCGATCTCCGAGACCCGGGCGCCGAGCGTGTCCCGGTAGAGGGCGCGCGCCGCCTCGAGGTCGGGCACCGCGATGGCCACGTGGTTGAGCCGGCCGATCATCGCGTGGGGCCTCCCTCGTCCACCTCCTCGAGCCGGGCCAGCGCCTCGGCGTCGAGCCGGGTGATCTGCACCTGCACGAGCGGCCGGCGGTCGCGCGGCAGATCGAGGCCCTGGCGGACCGCCACCCGCACCGCCTCCTCGAGCTCGGCGTCCTCCAGGACCGCCTCGTCGTCGAGCGCCTCGACCGCCTCGCCGATCGCGACCTCGAGGGCAGCGCGCTCGCGCTCGAGCCGGGACGGCTCGACCACGCCCGGTGCCGCGAGCCGCGGTGCGGCGAGCAGGCTGCCCTGATCGTCGAGCACGAGGCTCACCGACACGACGCCGTTGCCGGCGAGCCTGCGGCGGGTGCGGAACAGCTCGTCGCCGACGTCGATCAGCCCGGTGCTGTCGACCGCGAGGCGGCCGACCGGCACCGTTCCCACGACCGCGGCCGGGCCCGGCGCCAGCCGCACCAGATCGCCGTCGCCCACGAGCAGCGTCTGGCCGACGCCGAGCCTGCGGGCCAGACGGACATGCGCCTGCAGATGGCGCGCCTCGCCGTGCACCGGGATCGCGATCGCCGGCCGCACCCAGCGGTACATCTGCTCGAGCTCGTCGCGGCAGGGGTGGCCCGAGACGTGGACGAAGTGGTCCTCCTCGGTGATCACCTCGACGCCGCCGCCGACGAGCTGGTTGTGCAGGTCGAACAGGGTGCGCTCGTTGCCCGGGATGATCTTGGCCGAGAAGATCACCGTGTCGCCGGGCTCGAGCCGGAGCCGCGGATGGCCACCGGCCGCGACCCGCTGCAGCGCGCTCCGGGGCTCGCCCTGGCTGCCCGTGCAGAGCGCCAGCACCCGCTCGCGCGGCAGGCCTGCGAGCTCGCGCTCGTCGCCCAAGGGCGGCAGGTCCTTGAGGTAGCCGACCTCGCGGGCGGCGTCGATCATCCGCCGCATCGAGCGGCCGATCACGAACGGCCGTCGGCCGGCCGCGAGCCCGGCCAGGATGGCCGTCTCCATGCGCACGATGTTGGAGGCGAAGGTGGTCAGCACCACCCGGGCCGGCTGCGCCGCGATCAGCTCCATGAGGCTGTCGCGGACCTCGGCCTCGGAGCCCGAGGAGCCGGCCGCGAGCACGTTGGTGCTGTCGCCGATCAGCGCCAGGACCGAGCCGTTGCCGAGCTCCTCGAGGCCGTCGGCGTCGGTGGTCGGACCGATCAGCGGCGCCGGGTCGAGCTTCCAGTCGCCGGTGTGCAGGATCCGCCCGGCCGCGGTCTCGATCACGAGCGCGTTGGCCTCGGGGATCGAGTGGGTGACGTGCAGGAACCGGCAGCCGAACGGGCCGACCGCGAAGGGCCGGCGCGGCTCGACCTCGTGGATCGGGCCGGCGGCCACGAGGCCGGCATCGGCGAGCTTGCGGCGCAGCACGGCGGCGGCGAAGGGCGTGCACCAGATGGGGCAGCCGAGCCTGGGCCAGAGATAGGGCACGGCACCCAGATGGTCCTCGTGCGCATGGGTCAGCACGAGGCCCAGGAGCCGGTCGCGCTCGGCCTCGAGGAAGCGCGGGTCGGGCAGCACGATGTCGGCGCCGGGCAGCCGGTCGTCGGCGAAGCCGATGCCGAGGTCGACCAGGAGCCAGCGCGGACCGAAGCCGTAGAGATAGGCGTTCATGCCGATCTCGCCGACCCCGCCCAGCGCCACGAAGCGCAGCTCCTCGGCCATCAGTCGCGTTCCCGTTGCTTGCCGGCGCGGATCCGCTCGCTGTTGCGCTCGTAGATCGAAAGGAGCCCGGCCATGGTCAGGTCGCGGTCGAGATGGTCGAACAGGCTCGCCCGCTTGAAGAACAGCGGCGCCAGGCCGCCCGTGGCGATCACCGTCATGGGCGCGCCGTACTCGGCCTTGATGCGCGCCACGAGGCCCTCGATCAGCCCGACATAGCCCCAGAAGATGCCCGACTGCATCGCCTCGACGGTCGACCGGCCGATCACCCGCTCGGGCGGCTCGACGGCGATCCGCGGCAGCTTGGCCGCGGCCCGGGCGAGCGCGTCGATCGACAGGTTGATGCCGGGGGCGATGGCGCCGCCGCGATAGGCGCCCTCGCCATCGACCACGTCGAAGGTGGTGGCGGTGCCGAAGTCGACGATCACGAGCGGCGGGCGGTAGCGCTCGAGCGCCGCCACGGCGTTGACCACCCGGTCGGCACCGACCTCGGCCGGGTTCGGCAGCTCGACCCGGATCGGGTAGCCGAGGTCCTCGCCGACGACGAAGGCCTCGCAGGCGAAGAAGTCGCGGCTCATCCGGCGCAGCGGCAGGACCGCCGCCGGCACCACGCTCGCGATCACCACCGCGCCGACGTCGGCGGCGGCGAAGCCCTTGAGCCCGACCAGCTGGAGGAGGAGGGCGGCGTACTCCTCGGCGGTCCGCTCGCGGTTGGTGGACAGCCGCCACTGCGCCTCGAGGGTGCGCTCGCGGTAGAGCGCGAACACGGTGTTGGTGTTGCCGACGTCGATGGCGAGCAGCATGCCTCGGCTCCAGGGCCCGGTCGCCCGGGGCGCCCCTCATAGCCGCCCGGGCGCGGCGCTTGAAGCCTCCGGGCCGGCGCCGAGCAGGAGTTCGCCGGCGGTGAACCGCTCGAGGCAGCCGGCCGGGCTCTCGAGCAGGATCGAGCCGTCGCTGCCGAGATCGGCGAGCCGGCCGCGATGGACGAGGCCGCCGGCCTCGAGCTCGACCGGCTCGCCGAGGCCCACGGCCCGCCCGAGCCAGTCGCCGCGCAGCGCCGCGAACCCGCCGGCGCGCCAGGCGGCGAGCCGCGCCGCGAGGCGGGCCGCGAGCACAGGGAGGAAGGCCTCGGGGGTGGGCGGCTCCAGGCCCTGCGCGGCGAGCGAGGTCGTCGGCCGGCCGAGGTCCTCGGGGTGGGCGGCGAGGTTGACGCCGATGCCGAGCACGAGCGCGGCGCAGCGGCCGCCCGGCCCGGCGATCGCCTCGGCCAGGATGCCGGCGAGCTTGGCGCGGCCGACCAGCACGTCGTTCGGCCACTTGGCCCGCGGCGCGACGCGGCCGGCGGTGACCTCCTCGACCGCCTCGGCGACCGCGAGGGCGGCCACGAGCGACAGGCTCGCCACCTCGGCGAGCGGGCGGTCCGGGCGCAGCAGAAGCGAGCCGTGGAAGTTGCCGGGCGGCGAGCGCCAGCTGCGGCCCTGCCGGCCGCGCCCGGCGCTCTGCGCCGCGGCCAGGACCCACAGGCCCTCCGCCGCGCCGCGCTCGGCCGCGGCCCGGGCCAGATCGTTGGTGCTGGTGACGAGCGCGTGCCGCTCGACGCGGAGGGCGGGCGGCACGGCGCCGCTCATCGGGGCGGGCTCGTGGCGGCCGGCGGCGGACCGAGCCCGGCCGCGGCGGTCTGGGCGGCCGAGAACAGCGGGCCCGGCACGACCACGAACCCGGCCACGAGCACCGCCGCGAGCGTGGTGACGGTGCGCAGCCCGGCGGCCGGCTGGGCGTCGAACGCCTCGGCCGGGGCGTCGAAGTAGATCAGCTTGACGATCCGCAGATAGTAGAAGGCCGCGACCACGCTCGCCAGGAGGCCCACCACCGCGAGCCAGGTGAGCCCGGCCCGGACCGCCGCCAGGAACACGAAGTACTTGCCGAAGAAGCCGGCCAAGGGCGGGATGCCGGCCAAAGAGAACATGAACACCGCGAAGGCGGCGGCGAGCAGGGGCTGGCGGGTCGACAGCCCGGCGAGTTCGTCGATGGTCTCGACATAGACACCCTGCCGGCGCATCGCCAGGATGCAGCCGAAGGTGCCGAGCGTCATGACGAGGTAGATCGCCATGTAGACGAGCGCCGCCTGGGCGCCCTCGGCGCTGCCGGCGGCCACGCCCACGAGCGCGAAGCCGATGTTGGCGATGCCCGAATAGGCCATCAGCCGCTTGATGTTGGTCTGCACGACGCCGGCCAGCGAGCCGAGCAGCATCGAGGCGAGTGCCACGAGCACGATCACCTGGCGCCACTCCTCGACCCAGTCGGCGAACGGGCCCATCAGGACCCGCACCGTGAGGCCGAGCGCCGCCACCTTGGGGGCGGCGGCGAGGAACGCCGTCACCGAGGTGGGCGCGCCCTCGTAGACGTCGGGCGTCCACATGTGGAAGGGCACGGCCGCCAGCTTGAAGGCGAGCCCGGCGATCACGAACACGAGCCCGACCACGGCCCCGGTCGGGACGCCGCCCGGGGCGCCCGGACCGAACGCCCGGCCGAGCTCGGCGAAGCCGAGCGTGCCGGTGAAGCCGTACAGCAGCGAGCAGCCGTACAGCAGCATCCCCGAGGCGAGCGCGCCGAGCACGAAGTATTTGAGCCCGGCCTCGGTCGAGCGGAGCTGGTCGCGGTGGAACGCGGCCATGACGTAGAGCGGCAGGCTCGTCAGCTCGAGCGCCATGTAGAGGCCCAAGAGGCTGTCGGCCGCCACCATCAGGCTCATGCCGAGGGCCGAGAGCAGCGCCAGGAGCGGCAGCTCGAAGCGGTCGATGCGCTCGTCCTCCTGGTAGCCGGCGGCGAGCAGGATGCCGGCGGCGGCGCCGAGGAGGACCGCCACCTTGAGGAAGCCGGCGAGCGGATCGAGGCGGAAATGCCCGCCGAGGGCGGGCCCCGAGGGCGGCTCGAGGACGGCCGCGAGCGCCGCCGCCACGAGGAGTGCCAGGACCGCGAGCGGTGCCACCGCCGCGCCCGCCCCGGCGCGCTCGCGGGCGGCGCCCAGGACCAGGAGGGCGAGCGCCGCCGCGAGCAGCACGAGCTCGGGCAGGAACGGCACCAGATCGAGCGTCGGGGTCGCCGGCATCGGGGCCTCAGTTCCCGTGGAGGGCCAGCCGCCCGGGGCCGGCGGCGCCGATCTCGGCGAGCAGCCGGTCGACCGAGGCGGCCATCGGGTCGGTGAAGAGCGCGGGATAGACGCCCATCAGGAGGACGAGGAGGACGAGCGGGGCGAACGCCACCGCCTCGTTGAGGCGCAGGTCGCGCAGCGAGGCGAGCCCGGCCTTCTCGAGGGCGCCGAACACCACCCGGCGGTAGAGCCAGAGCATGTAGGCCGCACCCAGGATCATGCCGGTCGCGGCCAAGAGCGCCACCCACGAGCCCTCGGCCGGGATCGCCGGGCTGTCCGGGGTGATGCCGAAGATGCCGACGATCACGAGGATCTCGCCGACGAAGCCCGAGGTGCCCGGCAGGCCGACCGAGGCCAGCATGAACAGCATGAACAGCGTGGCGTAGACCGGCGTGCGCTCGGCGAGGCCGCCATAGGCCTCGATCTCGCGCGAGTGGACGCGATCGTAGACCACGCCCACGACCATGAAGAGGGCGGCCGAGACGAGGCCGTGGCTCAGCATCTGCACGATGGCGCCGGTGAGCCCGAGCGCGTTGGCGGTGAAGCAGCCGATCGTGACGATCCCCATGTGCGCGACCGAGCTGTAGGCGATCAGCTTCTTCATGTCGGTCTGCACCAGCGCCACGAGCGAGGTGTAGACGATCGCCACGATCGACAGCGCGAACACCATGGGCGCGAAGAAGGCCGAGGCCTCGGGCAGCATCGGCAAGGAGAAGCGCAGGAAGCCGTAGCCGCCGAGCTTGAGGAGCACGCCCGCGAGCAGGACCGACCCGGCCGTCGGCGCTTCGACGTGCGCATCCGGGAGCCAGGTGTGGAACGGCCACATCGGGACCTTGACGGCGAAGGAGGCGAAGAGTGCCAGCCACAGCCAGGTCTGCATCGCCACCGGGAAGTCGTGGCGGGCGAGCTCGGGGATCGAGGTCGTGCCGGCCTCGCGCGCCATGACGATGATCGCCACGAGGAACAGCACCGAGCCGGCGAGCGTATACAGGAAGAACTTGAAGGCCGAGTAGATCCGTCGCGGTCCTCCCCAGATCCCGATGATCAGGTACATCGGGATCAGGATACCCTCGAAGAAGACGTAGAAGAGGACGATGTCGAGGGCGCAGAAGGTCCCGACCATGAGCGTGTCCATGATCAGGAAGGTGACCATGTACTCCTTGACCCGCTCGGTGACCGAGTGCCAGGAGCCGACGATCACGACGACCGTGAGGAGGGTCGAAAGAAGGACCAGCCAGAGCGAGATGCCATCCACGCCCATGGCGTAGCGGATGCCCAGAGGCTCGAGCCAGGCGCCCTGCTCGACCAGCTGGAAGCCGCCCTGGGCCGGGTCGAACTGGGCCCAGATCATGAGCGACAGGGCGAAGGTCGCGAGTGCCGTCCAGAGCGCCACCGCGCGCGCATTCTGCGCGACGATCGCGGCCTCGCCGCGGATCAGGAGGACGAAGCCGGCGCCCACGAGCGGCAGGAAGGTGGTCAGGGAGAGGAGCGGCCAGTCGCTCATCGGCTCAGCCCCCCGTCGCCAGGAGATAGAGGCCGACCAGCGCCACGAGGCCGATCAGCATGGCGAAGGCGTAGTGGTAGACGTAGCCGGTCTGCAGCCGGATCGCCCGTCGGCCACCCGCGAGCGTGCTCGCGGCGATGCCGTCCGGGCCGAAGCGGTCGATGATCCCGACGTCGCCGCCCTGCCAGAGGCCGCGGCCGAGCGCCTTGGCCGGGCGCACGAAGAGCGCGTCGTAGAGTTCGTCGAAATACCACTTGTTGTAGAGGAAGGCGTGCAGCGGCCGGACCGCCGCGACCACCTTGCCCGGCAGATCCGGCATCCGCAGGTAGAACAGCCAGGCGAGCCCGAGGCCGATGGCGAGCGCCGCCACCGGCGACAGCTTCACCCAGAGCGGCACCTCGTGCAGCGCGTGCAGCACGTGGTTGTCGGGCCCGGCGGCGATCGCCCCGGCCCACCAGGCCCCCTCGGCATCGAGCATGCCCCTGCCGAGCCAGCCGGCCAGGAGCGCGCCCACGGCCAGCACGCCGAGCGGCACGGTCATGACCGGCGGGCTCTCGTGGACGTGCTCCATGACATGATGGTCGGCGCGCGGCTCGCCGTGGAAGGTCAGGAAGATCAGCCGGCCCGAGTAGAACGCGGTCAGCACCGCGGCCACCTCGCCGAGCCAGAAGGCGTAGAGGTGGAAGGCGTTGTGCGAGGCCCAGGCGGCCTCGAGGATGGCGTCCTTGGAGAAGAAGCCGGCGGTGCCCGGGAAGCCCACGAGCGCGAGTGTGCCGATCCACATGACCGCGTAGGTGAACGGGATCTTCCGCCAGACGCCGCCCATCCGGCGCATGTCCTGCTCGTCGGACAGCGCGTGGATGACCGAGCCCGCGCCCAGGAACAGGAGCGCCTTGAAGAAGGCGTGGGTCATCAGGTGGAAGATGCCGGCGGCGTAGGCGCCGACCCCGCAGGCCATGAACATGTAGCCCAGCTGCGAGCAGGTCGAGTAGGCGATCACCCGCTTGATGTCGAACTGGGTGAGCCCGACGGTGGCCGCGAAGAGGGCGGTCGAGGCGCCGATCAGGGTGACGAAGGCCAAGGCCGCCGGCGCCAGCTCGTAGACCGGCGAGAAGCGGGCCACGAGGAACACGCCCGCGGTCACCATGGTGGCGGCGTGGATCAGGGCCGAGACCGGGGTCGGGCCCTCCATCGCGTCCGGCAGCCAGGTGTGCAGGCCGAGCTGGGCCGACTTGCCCATGGCGCCGATGAAGAGCAGCACGCCCAGAAGGGTCAGCGCGTCGACCGTGAGGCCGAAGGCGCGCACGCTCGTGCCGGCATGCGCCCCCGCCTCGGCGAAGATCACGTCGTACTGGATGCTGTCGAACAGGAGGAAGCAGAGCGCCACGCCCAGGGCCAGGCCGAAATCGCCCACCCGGTTGACGATGAAGGCCTTGATCGCCGCGGCGCAGGCCGAGGGCCGCGTGTACCAGAAGCCGATCAGGAGGTAGGAGGCGACGCCCACGCCCTCCCAGCCGAAATAGAGCTGCAGGAGGTTGTCGCTCGTCACCAGCATCAGCATCGCGAAGGTGAAGAGCGAGAGGTAGCTCATGAAGCGCGGGATGCTGGCGTCGTGCGCCATGTAGCCGATCGAGTAGATATGGATGAAGCAGGAGACGAAGCTCACCACGAACATCATGACCGTGGAGAGCGTGTCGACCCGGAGCGCCCAGTCGACCTCGAGGCCACCGACCTCGATCCAGCGCAGGACGGGGATCTTGAAGGCCGGGGCGCCGGTGTAGAGGAGCAGGCCCACGACCGAGCAGGTGGCCGAGACGACCATGAGGCCGCAGGTCGCGAGCTGCGCGCCGCGGTCGCCGAGCCGGCGGCCGAACAGGCCGGCGAGGAGCGCCCCCAGGAGCGGGCTGAAGACCAGGATCAGGTGCAGCACGGTGGCTCAGCCCCGCATCAGGTTGATGTCCTCGACCTCGATGCTGCCGCGGTTGCGGAAGTAGACGACGACGATCGCGAGCCCGATCGCCGCCTCCGCCGCCGCCACGGTGAGGACGAACATGGCGAACACCTGGCCGGCCAGATCGCCCAGCTGGACGCTGAACGCGACGAAGTTGATGTTGACCGCCAACAGGATGAGCTCGACCGACATCAGGATCACGATCACGTTCTTGCGGTTGAGGAAGATCCCGAACACGCCGATCGTGAACAGCGTCGCCGCGAGCGTCAGGTAATGGCCGAGCGGGATCGCGCCCATCACACCCCCTTGCCCGGCTCGACGCGCTCGAGCACGAGCGTCTCGGCGGCGCGCCGGTGGACCTGGCGGGCGACGTCCTGGCGCTTGACGCCGACGCGCTGGCGCAGCGTCAGCGCGATGGCGCCGATGATCGACACCAACAGCACCACGCCCGCGATCTGGAAGACCAGGAGATGCTCGGTGTAGAGCACCCGGCCGAGCGCCCGGGTGTTGTCGATCGCAGCGGTGGCCCCGGCCGAGGCCGCGGCCGGCTCGCGCAGCGCCCAGGTGCCGGCCACCAGGATCAGCTCGGCCAGGAGCACGAGGCCCACGAGCGCGCCGACCGGGAGATAGCTCGCGAAGCCCTCGCGCAGCCGGGCGAAGTTGATGTCGAGCATCATCACCACGAACATGAACAGGACCGCCACCGCGCCCACGTAGACCACGACCAGGACCATCGCCAGGAACTCGGCGCCGATCAGCACGAACAGGCCGGCGGCGTTGAAGAAGCAGAGGATCAGGAAGAGGACCGAGTGGACCGGGTTCCTGGCCGAGACCACCAGCACGGCCGCGGCGGTGGCGGCCAGCGCCAGCAGCCAGAAGACGATCAGCTCGACGGTCATGCCCGGGTCTCCGCGGCCTCGGCCGGCTCAGCGATAGGGCGCGTCGCGCTCGAGGTTGGCGGCGATCTCGCGCTCCCAGCGGTCGCCGTTCGCCAGGAGCTTCTCCTTGGTGTAGAAGAGCTCGGCCCGGGTCTCGGTCGCGAACTCGAAGTTCGGCCCCTCGACGATCGCGTCGACCGGGCAGGCCTCCTCGCAGAAGCCGCAATAGATGCACTTGGTCATGTCGATGTCGTAGCGGGTGGTGCGCCGGCTGCCGTCGGCCCGGGGCTCGCTCTCGATGGTGATCGCCTGCGCCGGGCAGATCGCCTCGCA
>CAZDFD010000064.1:0-25612 GCA_964504655.1 uncultured Geminicoccaceae bacterium | reverse complement strand
AGGTACCCGCCCTCGCCCCGCGCCCCCTCGGTGATCAGGCAGCCGGCGCCGTAGACGCCCGAGGGGTGGAACTGCACGAACTCCATGTCCTGCAGCGGCAGCCCCGCCCGCAGCACCATGGCGTTGCCGTCGCCGGTGCAGGTGTGGGCGCTCGTGCAGGAAAAGTAGACGCGCCCGTACCCGCCCGTCGCGAGGCAGGTCAGATGCGCGGCGAAGCGGTGGATCGAGCCGTCGGCGATGCTCATCGCCAGGACCCCGGCGCAGGCGCCGTCCTCGTCCATCAGGAGGTCGAGGGCGAAGAACTCGTTGAAGAACTCGACCTTGTTCTTGAGGGCCTGTTGGAACAGGGTGTGCAGGATGACGTGACCGGTCCGGTCGGCGGCCGCGCAGGTCCGGTAGGCCTGCCCCTTGCCGTAGTCGACCGACTGGCCGCCGAAGGCGCGCTGGTAGATTCGGCCGTCCGGCGTGCGGGAGAACGGCACGCCATAGTGCTCGAGCTCGTAGACCGCGGCGGGCGCGCTCTTGGTCATGTACTCGATCGCGTCCTGATCGCCGAGCCAGTCGGAGCCCTTGACGGTGTCGTACATATGGAAGCGCCAGTCGTCGGCGTTCATGTTGCCGAGCGCGGCGTTGATCCCGCCCTGGGCGGCCACGGTGTGCGAGCGGGTCGGGTAGACCTTGGAGATGCAGGCCACCGCGAGACCGGCCTCGACCATGCCGACCGCGGCCCTGAGCCCCGAGCCGCCGGCCCCGACCACGAGGCAGTCGTAGCTGTGGTCGACGATGGGGTAGGCGCGCGCCATCGGATCAGCTCCCGATCGAGACCTTGAGGATCGCCACGAGGCAGGAGGCGGCGAGCGCCGCCACCACGAGGTCGAGCCCGACGAGCGCCGCGAGCTTGACCGCGCGGGCGTGCACATAGTCCTCGATCACGACCTGCAGCCCGAGCCGCGCATGCCAGAACACCGAGACCACGAGCAGCACCATCAGGGTCGTGTTCATGAGCCCGCCGAGCCAGGCCCGCACCTCGGCGTAGCCGGCTCCCGAAAGCGATACGGCCGACACCACGAACCAGATGACCAGCGGCAGGTTGGCGAGCGCGGTCAGCCGCTGCCACCACCAGTGCTCGACGCCTTTGCCGGCCGAGCCGCGCGCCTTGAGCCGGCCGATCCCCGCGGTCGCCATCGTCGCCTCCCTCAGACCAGCAGCAGCACGAGCCAGAGCAGCACCGTGGCCCCGCCCGCCGCCGCCAGCACGAGGAGGCCCGAGCGCTCGGCCGTCTCCTTGTCGAGGCCGAAGCCGAGGTCCCAGACCAGGTGCCGGACGCCGTTCGCCATGTGGTAGAAGGCGGCCAGGCTGAAGCCGAACAGCACGAGCCCGCCCAGGGGGTTGTCGATCGCCGCCTGGACCACGGCGAAGCCCTCGGGGCCGCGCGCCAGCGCCGTCAACCACCAGGTCAGGAGAAGCAGGCCCAGCGCCAGGCCCACGCCCGACGCCCGGTGCGCGATCGACATCGCCATGGTGAGGTACCAGCGATAGATCTGCAGGTGCGGCGACAGCGGCCGCTCGGCCCCCGGCATCGCGATCCTCCTCGTCTCACCGGTGGCGCGCTGCGCCGCACCATGCCGGCGCCGTCACCTAGCAGTCCGGCTCCGCCGCTGTCCATGCGACGGGCCGACCGGCCCGGCCGGCGAGCAGCGTCAGCCGGCCGCGCGCTCCGCTGAGCTCGAGCCCGTCGGCGAAGGCGCGCACCAGCCCGCTCCGCTCCTCGCCCGTGAGCCCGGCCGGCCCGGCGAGGCGCAGCTCGATCGCGCGTCCGGACCAGGCGAGCTCGAGCCGCACCCGACCAAGCTCCGGAAAGTCGATCTCGAGGCGGCTTCGGCCCTGCTCGCCGCTACAGGCCTCGCTCCCGCCGCCCTCCTCCCCGACGGGCCGGGCGGCGAGCCCGAGCAGGCTCGCGAGGCCGACCATCGCGGCCGCGAGCGGGGCTGCCTCGGGTGGTGCCGCCGCCGTCTGAACCGCCCCGGCGGCGACTGTCCCCGGGGGCCGTGCCTCGCTACGCGGCGCGGGCGGCTCGGCGGCCTCCTCGGGCACGCCGGGCGGGAGGGCCTCCGGCGCCGCTCGGGCCAGGGCGGTCGGTGCGCTCGGCTCGGGCGCGCGGGGGCCCGCCTCCGCCCGGGCTGTCTCGAGCTCGAGCTCGGGCGGCCGGGCGAGCGCCGCGGCCGGCGGCGACCGCCAGGTGACGAGCAGGCGGGCGCCCGGCGGCAGCCCCGGGCGCGGCCCGGGAAGCCAGAACAGCGCGTCACCGGCGCGGGCGAGGAGTCCCTCGCCCACGGCCGGGCCGAGCACGGTGGCGATCCAGGCGCCCGGGGAGCCGGTCGACGCCGGCACCGCGGTCGGGGGCTGGCCCGGGCCCGACAACGGCACGAGCCGGGCCGGGCCGCGCAGCGCCGCGGCCCCATCCGGAGCGTCGCGGCCGGCCGCGTGCGGCCACAGCCAAGCTTCGAGCTCGAGCCCGGCCACGGCCACCTGGACGGCCGGGGCGGGCGCGGCCGTGGCGGCCGCCGTCGCCGTGGCGACAGGCGCCGGCGGCGGCGGGAGCGCGCGGGCCGTGCCGCCCTGGCCGGAGGCGGCCGCGGGGCGCGGCGCGAGGGAGGCGGCGAGCGGTCCGAGCTCGCCCATGGCGGGCCTCCGGCGGCGGTGGTGCCGCCCGCGATCCTCGCACGCCAGGGTTGACGGCGGGTTAACGCACGGCCGCGGCCCGGCGCGGCACGAGCGCCCAGTAGTCGAGGTCGAGCAGCACCTCGGGCAGGTAGGCGCCGGCCGCGTCACGCAGCGGGAAGCCCGCGGCCGGTCTGTCCTTGAGGGCGACCAGCCGCAGTCGCAGCGCGCCAAGGTCGGGTCGGCCGGGCGGCTCGGCACGGTCGAGCACCTCCGACCAGGCGTAGATCGTGTCGCCCGGCCTGCAGGGATTGGCGTGCGTGCCGGCGTTGATCGCCAGGATCGAGCAGGCGTTGCCGAGCCCGTTGAAGGAGAGCGCCCGGGCGATCGACATGACCACGCCGCCATAGACGATCACCGAGCCCAGCCGGCCGCGCCGCTCGACATGGTCGTCGAAATGGACCCGGGCCGTGTTGCGGTAGAGCCGCGTGGCGAGCCGGTGCTCGCTCTCCATCACGGCCATACCGTCGACATGGTCGATCCGCTCGCCGACCGCATAGTCCTCGAAGAACCAGGGGGAGCCGGTCTCGGCCGGGTCGACCGCCCGTGGGGCCAGACCGACCGGCGGGACGAGGCGCTCGGGGGTGACAAGGGGCGGGAGGTCGGGCACCACGGGTTCGGGCGGCGGGCTCGCCGGATCGCGCTTGTTGACCAGCACCCAGCGGACATAGTCGAGCACGGGCTCGCCGCCGGCCTTGCGGCCCTCGGTGCGGACCCAGACGATGCCGGTGCGGCCCGAGGAGGTCGCCTTGCGGCCGATCACCGTCGAGCGCGCCTCGAGCGTGTCGCCGGGGAAGACGGGCGTGAGGAAGCGGCCGTCGGCGTAGCCGAGATTGGCCACGGCGTTGACCGAGAGGTCGGGGACCGAGAGGCCGAAGACCAGGTGGAAGACGAGCAGATCGTCGAGCGGGCGGGCCCGGAGTCCCCAGGCGCCGGCCAGGGGCGCGGCCGCCTGGAGCGCGAAGCGCGAGCCGGTCAGCGCCAGATACAGCGTGGCGTCGGCCTCGCCCACGGTGCGCGGCCCGGCGTGCCGCAGCACCCGGCCGACCTCGAGATCCTCGAAGAAGTTGCCTTTCCGGCCCTTGTCCATGGTTCTGCTCCGCTGGCGGGGGTACTCGCTGGTCGAGGCTTCGTCGATCCGTTCGGTCACCGGACGGCCGGCGGCGGGCGGCCGGCCCTAACGGGCCTGTTGGCGGGAACGGGGCTCATGCAATAGTATTGCATGGCAAGGGCGGGTCCGTCGGGCTCCGCCGGGAACGGAGGCGGACGGCATGGCGGGCGAACCGGGCGGGCTCGTGCCGATCACGGTGCTCACGGGCTATCTGGGTGCCGGCAAGACGACGCTGCTGTCGGCTCTCCTGCGCCGGCCGGAGCTGCGGCGGACCGCCGTCGTGGTCAACGAACTGGGCGAGGTCGGCCTCGACCACGACCTGCTCGAGCGGTCGGAGGAGACCCTCCTCGAGCTCAACGGCGGCTGCCTCTGCTGCACGGTCCGGGGCGACCTCGTGAGGGCCCTCGACCGGCTGTGGCGCGAGCGGGCACGGGCCCGGGCGGAGTTCGAGCGGGTGGTGATCGAGACCACCGGGCTCGCCGATCCGGTGCCGATTCTGCAGACCCTGATCCTCGATCCCGTGGTGGCGCACCGCTTCCGGCTGGACGGTGTCGTGACCCTGGTCGACGCCGTCAACGGCGTCGCGACGCTCGACACCGCGCCCGAGGCGGTCCGCCAGGCGGCGGTCGCCGACCGGCTGGTGGTGAGCAAGGCGGATCTGGCGGAGCCGGCGGCGCTCGCTGCGCTCGAGGCGGCGCTGCGCGCCCTCAATCCGCTGGCACCGATCCACCGTGCGGTCCGCGGCGCGCTCGACCCGGCGGCCATCCTCGAGTGCGGCCCCTGGAGCGCCGTCGGTCGGCGGGCCGAGGTCGAGCGCTGGTTGGGCGAGGTCGATCCAGACGGCGAGCGCGTGCACGGCGAGGCGGCCGCGGCGGGGGAGGAAGTGCCGCCGTGCGGCCACGGGCAGGACGCTGACGACGGGCAGGCACACGGACACGGCCTCGACCACCGGCACGCCCACGCCCGGGCGGAAGACGGCCCGGGTGAAGGCCCCGAGCCCGCCCCGCCCCGGCACGCGGCCGGCATCCGCACCTTCTGCATGCGCCGCGCGGAGCCGATCTCGGCCGCCGCGGCGAGCCTGTTCCTGACCCTTCTGGGCGCCCGGCGCGGCCCCGACCTGCTGCGCGTCAAGGGCATCCTGGCGATCCGCGAGGATCCCGACCGGCCGCTCGTGGTCCACGCCGTCCAGCACGTCGTGCACGAGCCGGTCGAGCTCGACCACTGGCCCTCGGCCGACCGCTCGAGCCGGCTCGTCATGGTCACCCGCGACCTCGCGCCCGAGACGGTCGAGGCGCTCTGGGACGCGATCGTGGACTGCGAGGCCAAGGCGGGCGCCGGGTCGGAGCGGGCGACCGCCTGATCACCCGCCGCGCTCGGCGATCGCGGCCGCGAGCCCCAGCAGCCGCTCGGCCTCGCGCACATGCAGGGCCTCGACCAGCCGACCGTCGAGCACCGCCACACCGGCGCCGGCGGCGCGCGCCTGCGCGAAGGCGGCGACGATCCGCCGGGCCTGCTCGAGCTCCGCCGGCCCCGGCCCGAAGGCCTCGTTGGCCCCTCCGATCTGGCTCGGATGGATCAGCGTCTTGCCGTCGAAGCCGAGCTCGCGGCCCTGGCGGCAGGCTGCGGCGAAGCCCTCGGTGTCGGCGAGGTCGAGATGGACTCCGTCGAGGATCGCGACGCCCGCCGCCCGGGCCGCGAGCAGGCAGGTGCCGAGCGCCACCAGCATCGGCAGGCGCTGGCCGGTGTGCAGCGCGTGCAGATCCTTGGTGAGATCCGAGGTGCCCATGACGAGGCAGACCACGCCGGGCGCCGAGGCGATCTCCTCGGCCCGGAGGATGCCGCGCGGCGTCTCCATCATGCACCAGAGCGGCAGCTCCCCGGGCGCGCCGGCGGCGGCCAGGGCGGCGCGGGCGCGCTCGACAGCGGCGGCTCCCTCGACCTTGGGCAGGAGCACCGCGTCGGCGCCGGCGGCCGCGACCGCACGGAGATCGTCGTCGCCCCAGGGGGTGTCCTGGCCGTTGACCCGCACCACGAGCTCGCGCGGGCCGTAGGCGGCGCGTTCGGCGAGCGCCGCCACGACCGTGGCGCGAGCGGCGGCCTTGGCGTCCGGGGCGACCGCGTCCTCGAGGTCGAGGATCAGCCCGTCGGCTGGCAGCGTGCGGCCCTTCTCGAGCGCGCGCGCGTTCGAGCCGGGCATGTAGAGGACGCTGCGGCGCGGCCGTGCCGTCTCGGTCATCGGGTCGATCCTCTCGGGCGGCGTTCGGCATCCTCTAGCCTTCCGCGGCCCGCGCACCAACGCGACCGGTCGGCGCGCGCTGCGTCCGTTCGCGGCACGGCGCCCGTTCACGGATGCGTGAGCGGCGACCTGCGGCCATGGCCGCACGGCCGCGCGGGTTTATGAGGGGTCATCCAGCCTGCGAGGTTCCGCGGACGAGGAGCGAGGGCGGCATGATGATCCTCCAGGTCAACGGCCACGCGGTCCAGGTCGACGACGATCCGGACACGCCACTCCTCTGGGTGCTGCGCGACCGCCTCGGGTTGACCGGCACCAAGTATGGCTGCGGGATCGCAGCCTGCGGCGCCTGCACCGTCCTCGTCGACGGCCAGCCGACGCGCGCCTGCGCGCTCCGCATCGGCGACCTCGCCGGCGCCCGCGTGACCACGATCGAGGGGCTCCAGGGTCCGGTCGGGGCAGCCGTCCAGGCGGCTTGGCAGGCGCTCGACGTGGTCCAGTGCGGCTATTGCCAGTCGGGCCAGATCGTCGCTGCCGTGGCCCTGCTCGGTCGCAATCGGAAGCCGAGCGACGCCGACATCGATCGGGCGCTCGCCGGCAATCTCTGCCGCTGCGCCACCTATCAGCGGATCCGCGCGGCGATCCACGACGCCGCCCGGCGGATGGAGGCCTGAGCCATGCTGCCGATCCCACCCGCCTCACCGCGCCCCAGCCGACGCGGCTTCCTGGTCGCAGCGAGTGCGGCCGGCGGCGGCCTCCTGCTCGGCTTCGAGGTGCCGGGCGCCGGCTGGCGCGCGGCTGCGGCCGAGGCCGGGCCGATCCCGTTCGATGCCTACCTCCGGATCGCCCCGGACGGCCGGGTCACGGTGCTCGCGGCGCACATGGATATGGGCCAGGGCATCTACAGCGGGATCGCCACGCTGGTCGCCGAGGAGCTCGACGCCGCATGGTCCGAGGTCGCGGTCGAGGGTGCCGCGGGCAATCCGCGGCTCTACGGCAATCTGGCGTGGGGTGGGGTGGCGCAGGGCACGGGCGGGTCGACTGCCATCAAGAGCTCGTTCGAGCGCTACCGGCGGGCGGGTGCGATCGCGCGGGCCATGCTGGTGGAGGCCGCGGCGCGGCGCTGGGGGGTGCCCGGCCGCGAGATCACGGTCGCCGAGGGCGTGCTCACGCATCCTTCCGGCCGGCGGGCGGGCATGGGCGAGCTCGCCCTCGAGGCCGCGGCGCTGCCGGTGCCGGCCGAGGTCCAGCTCAAGGACCCGTCGCGCTTCCGGCTGATCGGCAACCCGGCGGTGCGGCGGCTCGACTCGGCCGCCAAGACGACCGGCCGGCAGCTCTACACGAGCGACCTCCGGCTGCCCGGCATGCTCACCGCGGTGGTCGCGCACCCGCCGCTGTTCGGCGCCGTGCTGCGCGCATTCGACGCGTCGCGCGCCAAGGCGGTGCCGGGCGTGGTCGAGGTGGTGCAGATCCCGCGCGGGGTCGCGGTGGTGGCCGAGACCACCTGGGCGGCGATCAAGGGCCGCGAGGCGCTGGCGCTCGACTGGGACACGAGCCGGGCCGAGACCCGCGGCACGGCCGAGCTCATGGCCCTCTACCGGGGGCTCCTGGATGCGCCCGGAGCGGCGGTCGCGCGGCAAGAGGGCGACCCCCAGGCGGCGCTCGCCGGGGCTGCGCGCAGGTTCACCGCCGAGTTCACCTTCCCCTATCTGGCGCACGCGCCCATGGAGCCGATGGACGCCGCGGCGCGACTCCAGGACGGCGTCCTCGAGGTCTGGGGCGGGCACCAGATGCCCGACCAGTACCAGGCGGTCGCGGCCGAGGTCGCAGGCGTTCGCCCCGACCAGGTGCGGATGCACGTGATGATGACGGGGGGCGGCTTCGGCAGGCGCGCGGTCGCCGACGCCGACGTCATCGTCGAGGCCGTGGCGACCGCTCGGGCGCTCGGCTGGCGGGCGCCGGTCAAGGTGGTGTGGACCCGCGAGGACGACATGGCGGGAGGCCGCTACCGGCCGATGTACCTGCACCGGGTCGAGGCCGGGCTCGACGCCGGGGGCGATCTGGTCGGCTGGCGGCACCGGATCGTCGGCCAATCGATCCTGGCCGGCACGCCGTTCGCCGGCATGATCCGCAACGGCGTCGACCTGACCTCGGTGGAGGGCGCCGCCAACCTGCCATACGCCATCCCGGCCATGCTCGTCGAGTTGGTCACCCCGGAGGTGGGCGTGCCGGTACTCTGGTGGCGCTCGGTCGGCTCGACCCACACGGCTTATGCGACCGAGGTGTTCGTGGACGAGCTCGCGGTGGCTTCGGGCAAGGATCCGGTCGCCTTCCGCCTGGCGCTCCTGCGCGACCATCCCCGCCACGCGAGCGTGCTCCGGCTCGCCGCCGAGAAGGCCGGCTGGGGCACGGCCATGCCTGCCGGGTCGTTCCGCGGCGTGGCGGTGCACGAGTCCTTCAATACGTTCGTGGCCCAGGTCGCCGAGATCCGGCTGGTCGAGGGGCGCATCCGGGTCGAGCGGGTGGTCTGCGCGGTCGATTGCGGCATCGTCGTCAACCCCGACATCGTCCGCGCGCAGATGGAAGGCGGCATCGGCATGGGCCTCGGCGCGGCGCTCAAGGAGGAGCTGACGCTCGAGGGCGGGCGGGTGGTGCAGACCAACTACGCCGACTACGAGATCCTGCGGATCGACGAGATGCCGCGGGTCGAGGTCCACATCGTCCCCTCGACGGCCCCGCCGACCGGGGTCGGCGAGCCGGGTCTGCCGCCGATCGCCCCGGCGGTCGCGAACGCGGTCGCGGCGGCCACCGGCAAGCGGGTGCGCTCGCTGCCCTTCGCCCGGCACGACCTGCGCAGCGCCTGAGCCCGCCCGCCGGTCGAGCGAGAGGGGCCGCGCCGGCAGCGCCGCCGGCCGCACGACTCACGACCGGTCGATCGGGATCGTCGAGATGGGCTGGACCGCGGCGCTCTCGCCGGCCTCCACCAGCTGTGGCGACGGAGGGGATCCCCCCAGCGGCCGCCGGAAGCCCTCGCTCTGCCGCGCCCGATCCGCGGAGCGCCGCGCGGAGCCGGCCGTCGATCCTCTCTGCTGGACCCCGGCACCCGCGCGGCGCAACGGTCGCTGCCGGGGGTGGTCGCGCCTCCGGCGGCCGTCAGCCTGCCGCCGGCTCAGGGATCGATATAGTGTAGCAGGTTGAACGCTCCCGACGTGTTGATGGGAAAGGACAAGTTACCCCATTTAATGACCAGCCAGCTGTTGTGCGGGGGATTGCTGACTGAGCCACCGTGGACCACCAGAACCTTGGCGATAGCTCCCGTATTGAGGTCGACAACCATGTACCAGCTGTGGGCGGCGGTCACCCGGTCGAGCACCTCGGCCGCGAGGCGGACCGGAGCGCCCGCCTCGGCCGGCACGATGGCCGGTGGTCCCACGATCGATGCACGGGGTTCTGCGGCCGCTGTCGGCGAGCCGAACGCCAGCGCCAGCGCCACGATCGCCGGCCCGGCCAGCTCGGAGCTGCGCATCGTCACTGTTCCTCCCCACTCGCCGACGCCGCTCCCGGACGTCGGACGAGCGACGATCCTACACCGGTCCTCGGGGGCCGGCAAAGGGACCGCCGCCCGCGGCGCGGCTCAGAGACGGTCGATCGGCACCTTGAGGTAGGAAACGCCGTTGGCTTCGGGCGGCGGCAGCTCCCCGGCCCGCATGTTGACCTGGATCGAGGGGATCAGGAGCGCGGGCATGGCGAGCGTGCGGTCGCGGGCGGTGCGGAGCGCCACGAACTCGGCCTCCGACCGCCCCCCGCCGACGAGGATGTTGTGCGCCCGCTGCTCGGCCACGGTCGTCTCGAAGCGCGGCTCGCGGCCGCCCGGCTGATAGTCGTGGCAGACCAGGATCCGGGTCTCGGGCGGCAGGGCCAGGATGCGCGCGATCGAGCGGTAGAGCCGGCCGGCGTCGCCGCCCGGGAAGTCGGCCCGGGCCGTGCCGCCGTCCGGCATGAAGAGCGTGTCGCCCACGAACGCGCAATCGCCCACGAGGTAGGTACAGCAGGCCGGCGTGTGGCCGGGTGTGTGCAGCACCCGCGCCTCCTGCCGGCCGATCTCGAAGGTCTGGCCGCCCTCGAACAGGTGGTCGAACTGACGACCGTCGCAGGCGAAGCGCGGCTCGAGGTTGAAGACCTCCTTGAAGGTGCGCTGCACTTCGGTGATCCGTGCGCCGATCCCGATCTGCCCACCGAGCCGCCGTTTGAGCCAGGCGGCAGCCGAGAGATGGTCGGCATGGATGTGGGTCTCGAGAATCCAGGCGACCTCGAGGCCGCGCTCGGCCACCCGGGCGGCGATCCGCTCCGCCGAGGCGGTCCGGGTCCGGCCCGACGCCGCGTCGTAATCGAGCACCGGATCGACGATGGCGCAGCAGCGCCCGTTCGGCTCGACCACGAGATGGCTCGCGGTGCCGGTCACCGGATCGAAGAAGGTCTCGACGCTCACCGTCATGGCGAACCTCCCGGCCACGCTGCGCTCGCCGCACGCGCCAGGATGCCGCAGGCCGAGGCGTGGCGCGAGTGCCGCCGGCCTTGCTCGGGCCCGTGCGCCGACCTTATATGAGGCACAACTAAACAACTGGCGCCCGGATGCCCGGGCCGGAGGATCGCGGATGAGCGGGAGCGAGAGCGTCGAGGCCGGGGCGGGCGTGGCCTGCGGGCGGAGCGCGCGACTGTCGGTGCTGCGTCAGGCACAGCTCGTGGCGGGCGGGATGGCGCTCGCGGGCTTCGTCCTGGGCACGCTGGTCTCGCCCGGGTGGCACGCGCTGAGCGGCGTCGTCGGCCTCGGGCTGATCCATGCCGGGCTCAGCGGCAGCTGTGGCATGGCCCTGCTGCTCGCGCGCCTGCCCTGGAACCGGGCCGCGGCGACCTGAGGGGGCGACCGGGCGCGTGATGGGGTGCCGCGCCCGGTCGCGGGAGACCCTGCGCCCGCCCGGTTGCGCCCCGGTTAACGGGGCGTACCCGGGAGCATCTGGCCGGCGATGGCGGCGCGGTACAGTCGCTCGAGGACCGCGGCATCGACCGGGCGCGGGTTGCTCGCGGCCGTCGGGTCGCGCTCGGCCATTCCCGCGAGCTCGACCAGCCGGTCGGCGGGCACACCGAGCTCCGCGAGCGTGTGCGGAACGCCGGTCGTCCGGCGCAGCTCGAGCAGCGCCGCCAGGAAGGCGTCGAAACTCGGCGCCAGCCCGAGCCAGGCCGCCAAGCGGGCGATCCGCGCCTCGATCGCCCCGCGGTTGAAGGTCAGCACGTAGGGCAGCAGGATCCCGTTCAACAGGCCGTGGTGCAGGTCGTAGACCGCGCCCAGAGGGTGCGAGAGACTGTGGACCGCGCCCAGGCCCTTCTGGAAGGCGGTGGCTCCCATCGCCGAGGCCGCCTGCATCCAGCCGCGCGCCTCGAGGTCGGCGCCGTCGCGGACCGCGCGCGGCAGGGCCTCGAACACGAGGCGGACGCCCTCGACCGCGATGCCCTCGGCCATCGGGTGGAAGCCCGGCGCGCAGTAGGCCTCGAGGCAGTGGGCGAGCGCGTCCATGCCGGTGGCGGCGGTCAGGTGCGGCGGCAGGCCGCGCGTCATCGTCGGGTCGAGGATCGCCGTGCGCGGCATCATGGCCGGGTGGAAGATGATCTTCTTGGTGTGGGTAGCCTCGTCGGTCACGACGCCCGCCCTCCCGACCTCGGAGCCGGTGCCGGCGGTGGTCGGGACCGCCACCACCGGCAGGATCCCGGCCGGATCGGCCCGGGTCCACCAGTCGCCGACGTCCTCGAAGTCCCAGATCGGCCGCACCTGGCCGGCCATGAACGCGACCAGCTTGCCGACGTCGAGGGCGCTGCCGCCGCCGACCGCGACCACCCCGTCGTGGCGGTCCCGGCGCAGGACCTCGACGCCGAGCTCGACATTGGCGGCCGTGGGGTTGGGGCGGACCCCGTCGAACACCGCCGGGCGCAGGCCGGCCCGCTCGAGCGGCGCCAGCACCTCCTCGAGCAGGCCGAGCCGGGCCAGGCCCGGGTCGGTCACCACGAGCGGACGGGCGAGGCCGGCGGCCCGACAGGCCTCGCCGACCTCGCGCACCGCGCCCACGCCGAAGCGGACGCGGGTGGGGTAGTTCCAGGTGACCAGACGCGTGGCGGGATCCGACATGGCGAGGCTCCCCTCCTCGTTGGTTTCCATCGCTACCCCCGCCCTCCCTCCGACGGAAGGGCGCCGCGCGCCGACCAGAGCGCGATCGCCGCGGCGGTCGCGAGGTTGAGGCTCGATACGCCGGGCCGCATGGGGATGGCGAGAAGCGCGTCGGCGCGGGCGCGCAGGCCCTGATCGAGGCCGTGCCGCTCGCTGCCGAGGGCGAGCACGGCGCCCCGCGCGATCTCGCCCGGGCGGAGTGGCCGGCCCTCCGGGTGCAGGGCCAGGAGGGGCCGGCCGAGCCGGGCCGGGAGCGCCGCGAGGCGGGCCACCCCGAGGGCGAAGTGCAGTCCCGAGGAGCCGCGCAGCGCGCTCGGCGCCCACGGGTCCGGGCCGCCGAGGCAGAGCACGCCCGCGGCCCCGAGCGCGGCCGCGACCCGCACCACGGCACCGAGGTTGCCGGTGTGCACCGGCCGGTCGAGCAGCACGAGCGGCGCCGGTCCGGCCGCCTCGAGGAGGGCCGCACCGTCGACCGCCGGACGGCGGGCGATCGCCAGCACCGGGCTCGGCGGGGGTGACGCCAGGGCCGCGAAGAGGCCGGCCGGGACCGGCTGCAGTAGCCTCTCGAGGGTGGCGAGCAGGTCCGGGCAGAGCCCACGGGCGAGCGCCAGCAGGGCATGGGGGTCGGGGCTCACCGCGAGCTCGACGGCGGCGCCGAAGCGGAGGGCGTGCTTGAGCGGGTGCAGGCCCTCGAGCAGGACCAGGTTCGGGTCGTGGGCGAGCGCGCCGAAGCGCGCGGCGATCGAGGTGGTCGCACCCAGGGCTCGGTTCCGCGTTCGGGCCGAGCGGCCAGCATGGTGCCGGGACGGCCGCCTGTCGAGCGCGCGCCGCTCGCTTGTGGGGCTTCCGCAAACGTGCCTTTATCCGCCCGCCCGCGCCCCGGCGGCGCCTTCCTGGACGGAGACGGTCGATGCGGTGGATCCCGGCGCTCGCGGCGCTCGTTCTGGCCGGCGCCGCGCCGGCGGCGGCCGCTCCCGACGACCCCGTCGTGGCGGTGATCGACGGCGAGACGGTGCTGCGCTCGGAGCTCGTGGCGGCCCAGGCCGGGCTGCCCGACCAATACCGGCAGCTGCCGCTCGAGATGATCTACGATCCGCTCCTGGCCCGGGTGATCGACCGGCGGCTCCTGGCCCGCGAGGCCGAGCGGCGGAAGCTCGAGAGCCGGCCCGAGGTGCAGGCGGCGCTCGCCCGCGCCCGCCGCGAGATCCTGGGCGACCAGCTGCTCGAGGTGACGATCGAGGGGGCGCTCACCGCCGAGCGGCTGCAGCAGGCCTACATGGTGGCGCGCGCCCAGCCCGGCTTCGCCGTCGAGGAGATCCGCGCCAGCCACATCCTGGTCAAGACCGAGGCCGAGGCCCGGGACGTGCTCGCCAAGCTCGCCTCGGGCGCCGATTTCGGCGGTCTCGCGCGGGCGGTCTCGATCGATCCCTCGGCGCAGCAGACCGACGGCGATCTGGGCTTCTTCCGGCGCGACACGATGGTCGAGCCGTTCGCCGAGGCGGCCTTCGCCATGGCCCCCGGCGAGACCAGCAAGGACCCGGTCGAGACCCGCTTCGGCTGGCACGTGATCCGGGTCCAGGAGCGACGCGCGGCGGCACCCTCCTTCGAGGAGAAGGAACCCGAGCTCAAGGAGCAGGTGGCGCGCGAGACGGTCAACGCGCTGGTGGCCGAGCTCAGGGCCAAGGCCAAGGTCGAGCGGTTCGGCCCGGACGGCGCGCCGCGGCCGAATTGAGGGGCCCGGCCCGAGGAGCAGGGCCCGAGGAGCAGGGATGGCCAGGATCACGCAGGTCTCGCCGCTCGCCCCGGAGCGGTTCCCGGAGATCCCGCCGGTGGCGGGCTTCCGAATGGCCGTCGTCGAGGCCGGCATCCGCTACCGCGGCCGGCCCGATCTCTTGCTGATCGAGGCAGTGCCGGGCACCACGGTGGCGGGCGTCCTGACCCGCTCGTCGACGCCCGGCCACCCGGTCACCTGGTGCCGCCGGCAGCTGCCCCGCGGGCTGGCGCGGGCGGTGATCGTGAACGCCGGCAACGCCAATGTCTGCCGCGGTGCCGAGGGCGACCGCGCGGTCGAGGCCGAGGCGCGGGCGGTGGCGGCAGCGCTGCACTGCCCGGCGGAGGAGGTCTACGTGGCCTCGACCGGGGTGATCGGTGAGCGGCTACCGGTCGAGCGGATCACCGCCAAGGTGCCCGAGCTCGTGGCCGGGCTCAGGGCCGACGGCATCGCCGCGGCGGCGCGCGCCATCATGACCACCGACACCTTCCCCAAGGGCGCCGTCGCGCGCACCAGCATCGACGGCGTGCCGGTGACGGTGGCCGGGATCGCCAAGGGCTCGGGCATGATCGCCCCCGACATGGCGACCCTGCTCGCCTTTCTCGTGACCGACGCGCGCCTGCCGGCGGCCCTCCTGCAGGAGCTGCTCGAGGAGGCGGTGGCCGAGAGCTTCAACTGCACCACGGTCGACGGCGACACCTCGACCTCGGACACCCTCCTGCTTCTGGCGAGCGGCTGGGCGCACCACCATCCGCTGGCCGAGATGGCCGACAGCCGGCTCGCCGGCTTCAGGGACGCGCTGCGGGCCGTGGCCCAGGACCTCGCGGTCCAGGTGGTGCGCGACGGCGAGGGGGCGCAGAAGCTCGTGACGATCGAGCTCGAGGGCGCGGTATCCGACGCCTCGGCGCGGCGGATCGCGCTCACCGTCGCGAACAGCCCGCTCGTCAAGACGGCGATCGCCGGCGGTGACGCCAACTGGGGTCGCGTGGTGATGGCGGTCGGCCGGGCCGGCGAGCCGATCGAGCCCGAGTGCCTGGCCGTGGCGTTCGGCGGCCACGCCGTGGCGCGCGACGGCGGGGCGGTACCCGACCTCGACGAGGCGCCGGTGGCGGCGCACCTCGCCGGCCGCGAGATCGGCCTCGCCGTCACGGTCGGGCGCGGGCCGGGCCGGGCCCGGGTGTGGACCTGCGATCTGACCCGCGGCTACGTCGACATCAACGCCGACTACCGCTCCTGAGGCGCCGGAGGGCGGGCGGGTGGAGGTGGAGCCGCGGCCGCTGCTCCTGGTGGCGGCCTGCGCGCTGGTCGACGTCGACGGGCGGGTGCTGATCCAGCGCCGGCCCGAGGGGCGGGCCATGGCCGGCCTCTGGGAGCTGCCGGGGGGCAAGCTCCGGCCCGGCGAGAGCCCGGAGGCCTGCCTCGTGCGCGAGCTCCAGGAGGAGCTCGGCATCGAGGTGCGACCGGCCTGCCTCGCACCCCTGACCTTCGCGAGCCACGCCTACGAGGACTTCCACCTGCTGATGCCGCTCTGGGTCTGCCGGCGCTGGGCGGGCGAGCCCGTCGGGCGCGAGGGCCAGGCGCTGCGCTGGGTGCGCCCGCGCGGCCTGCGCGAGCTGCCCATGCCGCCCGCCGACCCACCGCTGATCCCGTTCCTCGAGGAGCTCCTGGGGCCGTGATGGGGCGGCCGGGCGGGCCTCCGTCCGGCGGTACGGAGACCCGTCCGAGCGGCCTCGTCGCGCTGATCTCGGGCCGGCCCGCTGCGTCCCGCGGCCGGTCGCACGATCGCCCTGCGCGCGCGGACCGACCTCCGGACACGATCTTCGCGTAGCCGGGTGCTTGTTCGCGCCGATTCTGCTTGCCGGCGAGTGACTCGGGTCGCGGCGGCGGCTAGCTCCGATCGACGCGCCGGCTCCGGGCCGTGGCGACGGCAGCAACGAAATGCGGAGGACACCTCATGGCCTTGGTTCTGGGTTCGAACAAGAACGACTCGATCAAACCGGGCAACGTGTCCGGCAATGTCTCCGGTGTGCCGACAGATGACGCCGACACGATCGTGGGTGAGCTCGGCAACGACGACATCAAGGCCGGCGGTGGGAACGATCTGGTGTTGGGGGACATCAACGGTACGCAGAGCAAGCAGAACAAGGCGGGCAGCGACAAGATCGAGGGCAACGAGGGCGACGACACGCTCGTCGGCGACTCGGGGAACCTCGGCGAGGACGCCAAGGGTGGCAAGGACACGATCAAGGGCGGCGACGGCGACGACACCATCCACGGCGAGGCCGCCGAGGACATGACCGACGCCAAGGGTGGCGACGACAAGCTCGAGGGCGGTGACGACGCCGACACGCTGCGCGGCGAGGCGGTCACCATGTCGGGCGGCAAGGGCGGCAAGGACACGCTCAAGGGCGATGCCGGCAACGACACCCTCGTGGGCGACGCCGACGACATGAGCGACGGCGCCCAGGGCGGCGACGATACGCTCGACGGCGGCGACGGCGACGACATCCTCTACGGCGACGCCATCGACTACGGCGACGACGAGACCAAGGGTGGCAAGGACAAGCTCGACGGCGGCGACGGCGACGATATCCTCGACGGTGGGCGCGGTGACGACGACCTCGAGGGCGGCGACGGCAACGACACCTTCGTGATTGGGCTCAAGAGCGGCGACGACGAGATCAAGGACTTCGACGACGACGAAGATCTGATCGATCTCTCGGCGCTGTTCACCGAGTCCGGGCTGTCGCTCACCGACGTGTTCGGCGACGACGAGCGGCTCGACGACAACGACCAGTTCGTGCGCGAGAAGGGCGGCTCGCTCGAGATCGACCTCGGCCAGCTGTTCGGCACCGGGGCGGAGAATGTCGACACCCTCGTGATCAAGGGTGTGGACAATCTGTCGGGCGACCAGGTGCTCACCTGAGCGCACGCTCCCGGCCGCCCCACGGGCGGTCGGGAGCCCCTCCGGCTCAGCCCACCCGCTCGCGGAACGGGTCGGCCGGATAGACGCCCAGGATCTCGACATTGTGCGAGAAGAAGCGCAGCTCCTCCATCGCGAGGCGCACCCGGTCGTCCTCGGGATGGCCCATGATGTCGGCGTAGAACTGTGCCTGGGCGAACGCCCCGTCGATGTAGCTCTCGAGCTTGACCATGTTGACGCCGTTGGTGGCGAAGCCGCCGAGCGCCTTGTAGAGCGCGGCCGGGCGGTTGCGGACCCGGAAGGTGAAGGTGGTCACGAGCGGGCCGTCGCCAGGGCTCGGCCAGCGCGGCTCGCGGGCGAGCACGAGGAAGCGGGTGGTGTTGTGCTCGGCGTCCTCGATGTCGGAGCGGAGGATCTCGAGGCCGTAGATCTCGGCCGCCAGCCGCGAGGCGATCGCGGCCCGGGCCGGATCCTTGGCCTCGGCCACCTCGGCGGCGCCGCCCGCGGTGTCGGCCACCACCTTCGCCCGGTATCCGTGCGCGCGCAGGAAGGCGCGGCACTGGCCGATCGCGTGCACGTGGCTCTCGACCACGCGGATCGTCTGGAGGCTGGCACCGGGAACGCCCAGGAGCTGGTGGTTCACCCTCTGGAAGTGCTCGGCCACGATGTGCAGCCCGCCCCGCGGCAGGAGATGGTGGACGTCGGCCACCCGACCGGCGACCGAGTTGTCGACCGGGATCATGGCGAGCCTGGCCTCGCCCTCGCGCACGGCGGCGAAGGCGTCCTCGAAGGAATGGCAGGGCAGGGGCTCGAGGTCGGGATGGTGCTCCCGGCAGGCCATGTGCGAGTAGGCCCCGGGCAGGCCCTGGAAGGCGATCCGGCGATCGGGCGGGCTCGCCCCGCCGGGCTCGGCGGATGGGTGGGAGGTCGGCAAGGCGGGGCTCCTCAGCTCCGGGACGGACGGCCCAGGATGCGGCGGGCGCGCTCGAGGTCGTCGGGCGTGTCGACGCCGAAGGGGGCGGTGGCCACGAGCTTGACGCCGATCGTCATGCCGGCCTCGAGCGCCCTGAGTTGCTCGAGCTTCTCGCGCCGCTCGAGCGGGCTTGCCTCGAGCGCGCAAAACCGTTCGAGGGCGGGTCGGGTGAAGGCGTAGATGCCGATGTGGTGCCAGACCGGGCCGTCGCCCGTGGGCGCCGGCGCGCGGGTGAAGTAGAGCGCCCGGCCGAGGCTCGGGTCGTCCGGCAGGAAGCTGACCACCGCCTTGACGAAGTTGGGTCGCTCCCGCTCCAGAGGATCCTCGGTCGGCACGGCGATGGTGGCGATGTCGCAGCCGAGCCGATCGAGCGGCTCGACCACCCGGGCGAGGTCGGCCGGATCCACCGTCGGCAGGTCACCCTGCAGGTTGACGATCCGGCCGTAGCGGCGGTCGGGGTCGAGCCGGCCGAGCGCCAGGAAGATCCGGTCGGTGCCCGAGGGCACTTCCTCGGCCACGAGCACGGCCTCGCCGCCGGCCCGTTCGACGGCCTCGACGATCGAGGGCTCGCCGGCGGCCACCACCACCCGGCCGAGGCCAGCCTCGACCGCGCGCCGCCAGACATGGACGATCATCGGCTCACCCGCGATCGGGGCCAGCGGCTTGCCGGGCAGCCGGGTCGAGGCGAGGCGTGCCGGGATCAGGACGATGGTTTGCGACCTCGTGTCGCGGCTGGCAGGCTCGGGCGTCATCCCCCATACTCCGAGCGCCGCCCGGAGCGGCGGCGACCTCCGGCGCCCGAAGCCGCTGCGGCCCGGGCGGGCGGCACTTGTCGCGGCAACGAGCGGGAACGACGCGAGCTATGGCATCCTCTCTCGAAGGCAACAAGCTGGCCGCGGCGATCCTGACCGCCGGCATCGTCGGTGTCGGCTCGGCGGTCCTGGCCGACATGCTCTACCGCCCGCACGTGCCCAAGGAGCGCGCGTTCCAGGTGGCGGCGCCGGCGGCGCCGGCCCCGGAGGAGGCCGCGGCTGCACCGTCCGCGCCGATCGGCCAGCGGCTCGCGGCCGCCGACCCCGAGGCCGGCAAGGCCGCAGCCAAGAAGTGCGCCTCCTGCCACAGCTTCGAGAAGGGCGGCAAGAACGGCGTCGGCCCCAACCTCTGGGGCGTGGTCGCCGCGAAGAAGGGCCATGTCGAGGGCTTCGGCTACTCGGCCGCGCTGCTCGGCACCGGCGGCGAGTGGAGCTACGAGTCGCTCGACGCCTTCCTCGCCAACCCCAAGGCCTACGCACCCGGTACCAAGATGAGTTTCGCCGGTATCGCCAAGCCGGACGAGCGTGCGCACCTGATCGCCTATCTGCGCTCCCTGTCCGACAGCCCGGCACCCCTTCCGGGCGGCTGAGCCTGGCCTTGGCCGAGGCGGTCCACCCGGAGCTCGTGACGCTCGCCCACCGCTTGGCGGACGCCGCCGGCGAGATCCAGCGGCGTTGGTTCCGCACGCCGGTGGCGGTCGACACCAAGGCCGACCGGAGCCCCGTGACGATCGCCGACCGCGAGGCCGAGGCGGTCATGCGCGAGCTGATCGCGGCGAGCTTCCCGGAGCACGGGATCCTGGGCGAGGAGCACGGCCGGACCCGAACCGAGGCCGAGCACGTTTGGGTGCTCGACCCGATCGACGGCACCAAGTCCTTCGTCTGCGGCCGCCCGCTGTTCGGGACGCTGATCGGCCTCCTGTGCGAGGGCCGGCCGGTCCTGGGCGTGATTGACCAAGCGATCCTCAAGGAGCGCTGGCTCGGGGTGGCGGGGGCGCCCACCCTCTGGAACGGTCGGCCCTGCCGGACCCGCGCCTGCGCCGAGCCGGCCCGAGCGCTCCTGAGCTGCACGAGCCCGCAGATGTTCCACGCACCGGTGGAGCGGGCCGCGTTCGATCGCGTGCTCGCCGGCGTCCGCCAGGCGATCTGGGGTGGCGACTGCTACGGGGCGGGGCTCCTCGCCCTGGGCTTCGTCGACCTCGTGGTCGAGGCCGACCTCGAGCCCTACGACGTGCTGCCGCTGGTGCCGGTCGTCGAGGGTGCCGGCGGCCGTCTCACCGACTGGGCGGGACGGCCGCCGGGGCTCGCCTCCGACCAGCGCATGGTGGCGGCCGGCGACGCTCGACTGCATGCCCGCGTCCTCGAGCTGCTCGCGGGACCCTGAACCGCGGCGGCTTTCCCCGGCGCGCCCGCGTCACTAGGTTCCGCACGCGGTCGAGGCGAGCCGGAGGAGCCCCTTCATGAACCCTGCGGTGCGCGGCGCGATGCTCCTCGCGATCCTGGCGGCTGGTCTCGGGACGCCGGCCGGGGCCGAGACTGTGCGGCCCGTGCACGGCATCGCCATGCACGGCGAGCCTGAGCTGCCGGCGGACTTCGCGCATCTGCCCTACGCCGACCCGAACGCGCCCAAGGGGGGGCGGCTGACCCTCGCCGCGATCGGCACCTTCGACAATCTCCACCCCTACATCCTCAAGGGCACGGATGCCGCCGGCTCGGGCCTGCCGTTCGAATCGCTCACAATCCAGAACCTCGACGAGGCGTTCAGCGAGTACGGGCTTCTGGCCGAGACCATCGAGATGCCGGCCGACCGCTCCTGGGTCGCCTTCACGCTCCGCCCCGAGGCGCGCTGGCACGACGGCCGCCCGGTCACCGTCGAGGACGTGGTGTTCACGCTCGAGGCCCTGAAGACCAAGGGCGAGCCCTTCTACCGCGCCTACTACGCCAACGTGGTCCAGGCGGTGGCGGAAGGCGAGCGGCGCGTGCGGTTCGTCTTCGACGGCACTACGAACCGCGAGCTGCCGCTGATCGTGGGCCAGATGCCGGTCCTGCCTCGGCACTACTGGGAGGGTCGCGACTTCGAGAAGACCACCCTCGAGCCGCCGCTCGGCTCCGGCGCCTACCGGGTCAAGACGGTCGATCCCGGGCGCTCGATCACGCTCGAGCGGGTCAAGGACTATTGGGGCGAGAAAGTGCCGGTGCAGCGCGGGCGGCAGAACTACGACGAGCTGCGCTACATCTACTTCCGCGACCCGAACGTCGCGCTCGAGGCCCTCAAGGCCGGCGAGTTCGATCTGCGGATCGAGAACAGCTCGCGCTTCTGGGCCACGGGCTACACCGGCCGCGCGGTCGAGGCCGGCCTCCTGCGCCGGGAGGCGATCCCGCGCGAGGGCGGCAGCGGCATGCAGGGCTTCGTCTACAATCTGCGCCGGCCGGTGTTCCAGAACCGCGGCCTGCGGGAGGCGCTCGGCTACGCCTTCGACTTCGAGTGGACCCGGAAGAATCTGTTCTACGACAACTATTTCCGGACCGAGAGCTACTTCCCGAACAGCGATCTCGGGGCGCGCCAGCCGATCGGCCCGGCCGAGCGGGCGCTGCTCGAGCCGTTCGCGGGCGAGCTGCCGGCCGAGGTCTTCGAGAAGGTCTACGAGGCACCGCGCACCGACGGCTCGGGCAACATCCGCGACAATCTGAGGAAGGCGGTCGAGCTCCTGCGCGCCTCGGGCTACGAGGTCCGCAGCGGCAAGCTCGTCGAGACGGCGACCGGCCGGCCGGTCGGCTTCGAGATCCTGCTCGACCAGGGCGGGTTATTCGAGCGGATCGTCGGCCCCTTCGTCAAGAATCTCGAGCGGCTCGGTGTCGAGGCCAGGATCCGCGCGGTCGACGACGCGCAGTACGAGCGGCGGCTGGAGGAGTTCGACTTCGACATGGTGGTGGGGCTCTTTCCGCAGAGCCTCTCGCCGGGCAACGAGCAGCGCAGCTTCTGGGGCTCGAAGGCGGCCCGCGAGCCCGGCTCGCGCAACCTGATCGGCCTCGAGCTGGCGGTCGCCGACCGGCTCGTCGACGCGATCATCCAGGCGCCCGACCGGGCGGCCCTCGTGGCCGCCACCCGGGCGCTCGACCGGGTGCTGATCTGGGGCCACTACGTGATCCCGCACTGGCACAATCGCGAAACCTGGATCGCCGCCTGGGACAAGCTCGCCCGGGCGCCGACCCAGCCGCGCTACGGGATCGACATCTTCGCCTGGTGGATCGACCCGGCCAAGGAGCGCGCGCTCGAGGAGCGGCGCCGGGCGCTCGGCCTGGTGGCGCGCTGAGCCCCCTTGCTCGCCTACGTCCTCCGCCGCCTGCTCCTGGTCGTCCCGACGCTCCTGGGCATCTTGCTCGTCAACTTCGTCGTCATCCAGGCGGCCCCGGGCGGCCCGGTCCAAAAAATCATCTCGGAGCTCTCGGGCCGCGGCGCCGGCGCTACCGCCCGGCTGACCGGCGGCGGCGGGGCGGGCGAGACCGGCCCCGCCTTCGAGTCGCGCCAGCAGCAGCAGGGTGGTCCGCAGGGGGCCTATCGCGGCGCCCAGGGCCTGCCGCCCGAGCTCATCGTCCAGCTCGAGCGGCAGTTCGGCTTCGATCGACCGATGCACGAGCGCTTCCTGAAGATGCTCGGCGACTATCTGCGTTTCGACTTCGGCACGAGCTACTTCCGCGATCGTACCGTGATCGGGCTCGTGCTCGAGAAGATGCCGGTCTCGATCTCGCTGGGCCTGTGGACCACCCTCGTGACCTACCTCGTGGCGATCCCGCTCGGGATCCGCAAGGCTGTCAGGGACGGCACCGCCTTCGACGTCTGGACGAGCGGGGTGATCGTGGTCGGCTACGCCATCCCCTCCTTCCTGCTCGCGCTGCTCCTGATCGTGCTCTTCGCCGGCGGCAGCTACTGGCAGATCTTCCCGCTGCGGGGGCTCGTCTCCGACGACTGGGCGACGCTCGCCTGGCCGGCACGGATCCTCGACTATCTCTGGCACATGGTGCTGCCGGTGGGCGCCATGCTGGTGGGCTCGTTCGCGACGCTCACCATGCTCACCAAGAACAGCTTCCTCGAGGAGATCAACAAGCAGTACGTGACCACCGCGCGCGCCAAGGGTCTCGCCCCGCGCCGGGTGCTCTACGGCCACGTGTTCCGCAACGCCATGCTGATCGTGATCGCCGGCTTTCCGGGCGCCTTCGTCGGCATGCTGTTCACCGGTGCCCTGCTGGTCGAGATCATCTTCTCGCTCGATGGCCTGGGGCTGTTGGGCTACGAGGCTGCCCTCAACCGAGACTATCCCCTGATGTTCGGGACGCTCTACATCTTCACGCTCCTCGGCCTCGTCATGAAGATCGTGTCCGACCTCACCTACGTTCTGGTCGATCCGCGGATCGACTTCGAGGCGCGGGCGGCCTGAGGCGATGGGCGGCGCGGTGGTCCGCCGCGAGCGGGTGTGGTTCCTGGGCGCCCCGCTGCGCCTGACCCCGATCGGCCGCCGCCGGCTCGCCAACTTCGAGCGCAACCGGCGCGGCGCGTGGAGCCTCAGGATCTTCCTCGGCCTGTTCCTCCTGAGCCTCCTGGCCGAGCTCGTCGCCAACGACCGGCCGCTCCTCGTGCGCTACGACGGCGCGTTCCACGTGCCGTTCCTCGTGGCCTATCCGGAGACCCGCTTCGGGGGCTTCTTCGACACCGAGGCCGACTACCACGACCCGGAGGTCCGCGCACTGATCGAGGAGAAGGGCTGGATCTTCTGGCCGCCGGTCCCCTACCGCTACGACACCGTGGTCAAGGACATCCCCGGGCCGGCCCCCTCGCCGCCCGACGCCCGCCACTGGCTCGGCACCGACGACCAGGCGCGCGACGTGCTGGCGCGGGTGATCTACGGCTTCCGCATCTCGGTACTGTTCGGCCTCACCCTCACCCTCGCGAGCTCGCTGATCGGCGTCGCCATGGGGGCGATCCAGGGCTGGTTCGGCGGCTGGGTCGATCTCGGCCTGCAGCGCTTCCTCGAGATCTGGGGCGGGCTGCCGGTCCTCTATCTCCTGATCATCATCGCCTCGTTCCTCGCCCCGGGCTTCTGGACGCTTCTGGGTGTCATGCTGCTGTTCTCCTGGATGGCGCTCGTGGACGTGGTCCGTGCCGAGTTCCTGCGCGCCCGCAACCTCGACTTCGTGCGCGCCGCTCGGGCGCTCGGTGCCTCGAACCCTGTCCTGATGGTCCGCCACGTCCTTCCGAACGCCATGGTCTCGGCGCTGACCTTCCTGCCGTTCGTGCTCAACGGCTCGATCACCACCTTGACCTCGCTCGACTTCCTGGGCTTCGGCCTGCCCCCGGGCTCGCCCTCGCTGGGCGAGCTCCTCGCGCAGGGCAAGAACAATCTCCAGGCGCCCTGGCTCGGGCTCACTGGCTTCGCCGTGGTGGCGCTGATGCTCTCGCTTCTGGTGTTCGTCGGCGAGGCGGTCCGCGACGCGTTCGATCCGCGGAAGACCTTCCGGTGAGCCCCGACCCGCGGCCACCGGGCCCGCCCCTCCTGGAGGTCGAGGATCTGGCGGTCCGTTTCCACCTGGAGGGAAAGGTGGTGGAGGCGGTGAAGGGCGTCTCCTTCACCCTCGAGCGCGGCCGGACCCTGGCGCTCGTGGGCGAGTCGGGTTCCGGCAAGTCGGTCACCGCGCTCTCGATCCTGCAGCTCCTGCCCTATCCCAGGGCCGAGCATCCCAAGGGCTCGATCCGCTTCCGGGGAGAGGAGCTCGTGGGTCGGCCGGAATCCTTCCTGCGGCGGATCCGCGGCGATCGGATCGCAATGATCTTCCAGGAGCCGATGACCTCGTTGAACCCGCTGCACAGCGTCGGCCGGCAGATCGGCGAGGCGCTGGCGCTGCATCGGCGGCTCGGCGCCGGCGAGCTCGAGGCGCGGGTGATCGAGCTCCTGGGCCTCGTCGGCATCCCGGAGCCCGCCGAGCGGCGCCACGCCTACCCGCACCAGCTCTCCGGCGGCCAGCGACAGCGCGTCATGATCGCGATGGCCTTGGCCAACGACCCCGACCTCCTGATCGCCGACGAGCCCACGACCGCCGTCGATGTCACGATCCAGGCGCAGATCCTGCGCCTCCTGGCCGAACTGCAGGCCCGGCTCGGCATGGCGATCCTCTTGATCACCCACGACCTCACCATCGTCCGCCACTTCGCGCAGGAGGTGGCGGTCATGACCGGCGGCGAGCTCGTGGAGAGCGGGCCGGTCGAGCGGGTGTTCGTGACCCCCTCCCACCCCTACACACAGCGGCTCCTGGCGGCCGAGCCCCGCGGCCGGCCGCAGCCGGTGGCCGAGGCCGCTCCGGCGGTTGCCGAGGCGCGCGGGCTCGCGGTCCACTTCCCGGTGCAGCGCGGGCTCCTGCGCCGCACCCGCGGCTGGATCCGCGCCGTCGACGGTGTCGATCTCGAGGTGCGCGCCGGCGAGACCCTGGGCGTGGTCGGCGAGTCGGGCTCGGGCAAGACGACCCTGGGTCTGGCGCTCCTGCGCCTCCTGCCTTCGCAGGGCGGCATCCGCATCGCCGGCGAGGATGTCCAGGGCTGGTCCTGGCGGCGGCTGAGGCCCCTCCGCCAGCAGATGCAGATCGTCTTCCAGGACCCGTTCGGCTCGCTCTCGCCCCGGATGTCGATCGGCCAGATCGTCGAGGAGGGGCTCGTGATCCACCGCCTGGGCGGCCCCGGCGAGCGGGCCCGGGCCGTGGCCCGCGCGCTCGAGGAGGTGGGGCTCGACCCGGCCTTCCAGCACCGCTACCCGCACGAGCTCTCGGGCGGCCAGCGCCAGCGGGTGGCGATCGCCCGGGCGCTC
>CAZDFD010000063.1:7904-25728 GCA_964504655.1 uncultured Geminicoccaceae bacterium | reverse complement strand
GCCGCCGTCGCCGCGGCCGGGCCGGCGGCGGGGGCGCCGATGCGCGGGGCCGATTCGAACCCGCCGGGATCGGGCCGGTTCGGCTCCGGTCCGGGTGCCCCGACCGCGGGCGCCCGGGGCGGGCGGCCGTGCCGACCCCGACGGCAGCCGCGGCCTGCCGGAGCGGGCCGCTGCGGAACACGCGGGCGCGGGCCGCCGGCCGAGGACCACGGGGCCGCGGCACCCTCCGCCCTCCCGAACGCGCGGCCGGGGTCCGCTCCCGGTTGGTCGACGGGGCGGCGGGCAGAGGCCGGCGAGGACCAAGGCGGCGCGCCGGGGCCGCAGGCGACGGCGGAGGTCGGTCGGACGTGCCGCGGCGGCGCCAGGACGGGCGGCGCCGGGCGGCTCTCCGCGCGGGCGAGCGGCGGCTCACGGGCGGGCGTACAGGCGGAGCGAGCCGACGGCTCGGGCGGCGTCGCCGACCTCGGCCTCGACCCGGAGCCAGGCCTGCACACGGCCGGCGCCACCGTCGGCCACGACCACCCGGCAGTGTGCACCCGGCCGGGCGGCCGCCTCGAGCGGCGGTTCCTCGGGGACCTCGCCCGTGGCGCGCGCCGCCAGCGCGCTTCCGTCGGGGGCGAACAGCGCCGCCCCGACCAGCCGCGGCTCGCGGCGCAGATGCAGCTCCAGGACCTGCTCGGCATGGGCCGCCTCGGCGACCACCGCGGTCGCGGTCTCGCCGAGCCCGCAGGTGAGCCGGCCGGCCGCGTCGACCCGCCAGCTCAGGAGATCGTCGACGATCCGCCGAGCGGTGCCGAGCAGCGCCCGCTCGGCCCGCCGCGCCTCGCGCAGGAGCTGGCCGAGGGCGGCGCGCACCGTCGGTGCGCTCATCCGGAAGGCCAGGTGCAGGCCGGCGGCGCTCCGCCCGACCAGGAGCGCCGGCAGGCGCCCGACCCCCTCGAGCTCGAGGTCGGCGAGGCCGGTGACGTCGTCGAGCTCGGGCCAGGGCGCGAGCGGGCGGACCAGGGCTCCGCCCTCCGACAGATCGAGGGTCAGGCAGTCGCCGCGCCGGCCGGCGAGCAGGAGCGAGCAGGCCCGCGCCACCGGCACCCGGGCGTGGCGCCGCCGGTCGGCGAGCCCGGAACGGCGCAGGAGCGGGATGGTGCGCCGCGGCAGCGCCTGGATCAGCTCGACCGAGCGGTCGAGACCGGCCAGGAGCGAGGCCGCGAGGTTGGCGAGCGCCGCCACCTCCCCGGCCGGGTCGGCGACGGCCGCGGCGGGCGCGGGCGGGGCCGGCGCGCCGGCCCCGCCCGCCAGCCGCGCGGCCAGCCCGGCGAGCCCCTCGGCGAGCGCCCGCGCCTCGTCCTGGGCCGCGCTCTGGCAGGCGCCGAGCCGGCGGGTGATCGTCACGACCTCGCCCTCGATCGCGTCGCACAGCCCGGCGAGCGCGGTGCGGGCGACGTGGTCGAGGGTGTGGCCCGCCGCCCAGCGACCGCGCAGCGCCGCCTCGGGCGCGCCGGGCTCGGTTCCGGTCAGCGGCACAGGCACGGCCATCGGGACGCCCTCCATAGCGTGGCGCCCCGAGGCTAGCTCCGGCCGGTGAACGTCCGGTTAACGGTCCGGCCGCCTCAGGCGGCCGGCCGGCGGGCCAGGAGCGTGACGCTCCGCAGCTCGACCCCCGAGGCGCGGACCGCTTCGATGCCGGCCGCGTCCAGATGCTGCGCCAGCACGGCGTCCGGCAGCGCCACCGGGCGGGCCTCGGCGATCTCGACCGCCTCGAGCCCGGCCGCCCGGACCGCGGCCAGATACTCGCTCTCCGGCAGCGCCCCGGCGACGCAGCCGACGTAGAGTGCCGCCACCTCCCGCACCGCCTCCGGCAGAGGCCCGGTCGCGACGATGTCGGACACGCACAGCCGCCCGCCCGGCCGCAGCACGCGCCGGATCTCGGCGAAGGCCCGCCGCTTGTCCGGCACGAGGTTCAAGACGCAGTTCGAGATCACGCAGTCGATCGTGCCGCTCTCGACCGGCAGATGCTCGATCTCCCCCAGGCGGAACTCGACATTGCCGTAGCCGAGCTTGGCCAGGTTGGCGCGCGCCTGGGCGATCATCTCGGCCGTCATGTCGACGCCGATGACCCGGCCACGTTCGCCGACCTCGTGGCGGGCGACGAAGCAGTCGTTGCCGGCGCCGCTGCCGAGGTCGAGCACGGTCTCGCCCGGCTGCAGGCGCGCGTGCCGGGTGGGCACGCCGCAGCCGAGGCCCAGGTCGGCCTCCGCCACGTGGCCCGCCACACCCGCATAGGCGTCGCCGATCATGTCGAGCGAACCCTCGCCGCAGCCGCAGCCGCTCGGCGCGCAGCAGCTCGACGCCTCGCGCGCGATCGCCGCGTACTTGGCGCGCACCTTCTCGCGGATCGCCTGCGCCTCGTTCATCCCCGTCCCTCCACGTTGTCGGCCGTCCTGGCCGCCGGGCGGTCGAGCCCGGCGAGCAGCCGGTCGAGCCCGGCCCGGGTGGCCGCCACGGCCGCCCGATCGATGCAGTAGCAGGAGCGCGGCCCGTCGATCGTGCCGCGCACCAGGCCCGCCTCCTTGAGCACCTTGAGGTGCTGCGAGACGGTCGCCTGGGCGAGCGGCATGACCTCGACGATGGCCCCGCACACGCACGTCCCCCGCTCGGCCAGGAGCCGCAGGATCTCGAGCCGGGCCGGGTGCGCCAGCGCCTTGAGCCGGACGGCCAGCCGCGCCGCCTCGGTGACCGGCTCGGCGATCGCTGTGCGGGTCGGTTCATCGGTCATCGACGATGAGCGATAAACCAGACCGTGCCCCCTGTCCAGCCCCCCGGCGGCCGCGCCGCGCGCCCGCTGGCCACCGGGGGACGCCGCCGGGCTCACGCGGCGACGCGGACGATCTCGACCGGGACCGGCCGGCAGACGGTGTTGCAGACCGGCGAGTGCCGCTGCGCGGTGGCGAGCAGCGCGTCGAGCTCCTCGGCGGAGCAATCGGCCACGACCTCGAGGCGGATGCGGATCCGCTCGTAGCCGGGCGACACCTCCGGATCGAGGGCCAGGAGACCGCGCAGATCGAGGTCGCCCTCGAGCTCGGTCGACAGCTCCGTGATCGCGATCCCGCGCGCCGCCGCGTGCAGCACGAAGGTCGTGGTCACGCAGCCGGCGAGCGCGTGCAGCAGGAACTCGACCGGATTGGCGCCTTCGTTGGCGCCGAGCAGAACCGGCGGCTCGCCGTTGACGAACTCGAACGGCTGCGTGCGCGACTCGTCCTCCCGGCCGGCGCCGTAGAAGTCCTTGATGGTCGAGCGGTTGGCGCCGCCGCCGAGCCAGCGGTTGCGGGCCCGGAACCGGAACCGGGCGAGGCCCGGCTCGGCCCGGATCCGGGCGATCGTGTCGGCCGCCGCCTGCAGGTCGAGCCCGTTCAGCCGGCCGGGCGCGCCGTCGGTCGCAACGTTTGCGGACATCGTCGTCCTCCTGGTGCCGATCCTCGACCGCGGCTGCGGTCGATGGCGGTAGGCTAGGCGGCCGGCCGGGTCGACATCAGCTTGCAATCTGCCCGAAACGGTCCGATCGTGCCAGAAGCGGGACCGATCCGATGCAGAGCGAGCCACCCCGCCCCAAGGAGGCGCTGATCCTGGCGCTGCCCGAGACCGCCGGCTCGGCGCTCTACGGGATGGTCGACGTGCTCGGCGCCACCGGCACCCTCTGGCGGCAGCTCGTGGGCGAGCCCGCGGGCGAGCCGCTCCTGCGCCCGCGGATCGTGGCGCCCGGCAGCGCGCCGTTCCGCTGCGGCAACGGCATCCCGGTCTGCCCCGAGCTCGCCGTGGGCGACGATCCGGCCGGCGAGATCGTCGTCCTGCCCGAGCTCTGGCTCGCCCCCGACGACGCCCTCGAGGGGCGCTATCCCGAGGTGCTCGACTGGGTGCGGCGGCGGTGGCGTGCCGGCAGCCACCTCTATTCGGCCTGCACCGGCTCCGTGCTCCTGGCCGCGACCGGTCTCCTGGACGGTCGCCGCGCGACCTCGCACTGGGCCTATCAGGAGCTGTTCCGCACCCGCTTCGCGGCGGTCGACTTCGATCCCGGTCCGAGCCTCTGCTTCGCCGACCCGGCCGGCCGGATCGTCACGGCCGGCGGCACGACCTCCTGGCACGATCTGGCGATCCACATCGTGGCCCGCCACTGCGGGCCGGGCGAGGCGCTCCGGATCGCCCAGGTCTACCTGCTCAAATGGCACGCCGAGGGGCAGCGCCCCTACGCCAGCCTCGTGCGCCGCCAGCCGCACGCCGACGCGCTCGTCCGCCGCGCCGAGACCTGGCTCGCCCGGCACTTCCGCGAGCCGCACGCGGTGGCGGGCGTCGTCGCGGCGTGCGGCGTGCCCGAGCGGACCCTCAAGCGGCGCTTCAAGGCGGCGACCGGGGCGGCGCTCATCGATCACGTCCAGAACCTGCGCGTGGAGGCGGCCAAGCGCCTGCTCGAAGCCGAGGCGCCCGCGGCCGAGGCGGTCGCGGCCGCGGTCGGCTACGAGAACGCGGCCTTCTTCCGCCGCCTGTTCAAGCGGGCGACCGGACTCGCCCCCGGCCAGTACCGGCGGATGTTCCGCCCGCTCGCCGCGGCCGGCCATGTCCCGGCGGCCGAGCCCGGCGGCGCGGCGACCGCGGGTCGCACTTGATCGTTCATCGACGATGAACGATCTAATCGGGCGAGGCCAGTCCCGCCCCGGGCCGGGCGGGCCGTGGCGGCGGAGGTCGGAGATGGACGGATCGGTCGCGACGACCATGGATCGGCGGCCGGCGGCGCGGCTCGTCTGGTACGGCTCGACGCTCGCGGCCCTGCTGCTCTGGGCGCTCCTCTATGCGAGCCTGCCCGGTCTCGCCGAGCGCCTCGTGGCCCTCCTGCCGATCGAGCGGACGAGCCGTCTGGGCGAGGCCGTCTGGTTCTTCCTCTACGACACCCCGAAGGTGCTGCTCTTGCTGACGCTCGTGGTGTTCGCCATGGGCGTGGTCAGGAGCTTCGTCTCGGCCGAGCGGGTGCGGGCGTTGCTCGCCGGCCGCCGCGAGGGGGTGGGCAACCTCATGGCCGCCGGGCTCGGCACCGTCACCCCCTTCTGCTCCTGCTCGGCGATCCCGCTCTTCCTCGGCTTCGTGAGCGCCGGCGTGCCGCTCGGGGTGACCTTCTCCTTCCTGATCGCCGCACCGATGGTCAACGAGGTGGCGGTGGGTCTGCTCCTGGGCCTGGTCGGCTGGCCGATCGCGCTCGCCTATCTGGGCCTGGGCCTCCTGGTCGCGGTGGTGGCCGGCATGGTGATCGGCCGGCTGCGCCTCGAGGGCTGGCTCGAGGACTGGGTCAAGGAGCTGCGCGCCCAGCCGCCCGACGTCGCGGCGTCCGCCCTGGACGGGCGGGCGCGGCTCGCGGCCGGGCTCGAGGCGGTGCGCGAGATCGTCGGCCGGGTCTGGCCCTGGATCGTCGCCGGGATCGCGGTCGGCGCCTTCATCCACGGCTACGTGCCGGCCGAGCTCCTGGCCCGGATCATGGGAGCGGAGGCCTGGTGGTCGGTGCCGGCCGCGGTGCTCCTGGGCGTGCCCATGTACGCGAACGCCGCCGGCATCATCCCGGTGGTCGAGGCGCTGCTCGGCAAGGGGGCGGCGCTCGGCACGGTGCTCGCCTTCATGATGGCGGTGACCGCTTTGTCCCTGCCGGAGATGCTGATCCTGCGGCGGGTCCTGAAGCTGCCGCTGATCCTGGCGTTCGCCGCCGTGGTCGCGAGCGGGATCCTGCTCGTGGGCTTCCTCTTCAACCTGATCGCCGCCTGAGGCGGCCCCGGGAGAGATGCGATGAAGAAGGTCCTGGTGTTCGGGCCGGGCTGCAGGCGCTGCCAGGCGACCGCCGATCTGATCGCCGAGCGGGCCGCGGCGCAGGGCGTCGCGGTCGAGATCGTCAAGATCACCGATTATGCCGCGATCGCCCGGGCGGGCGTGGTGGCGACACCCGGCGTGGCGATCGACGGCAAGCTCGTCCATTCGGGCGGCCTGCCGCAGGCGGGCGCGATCGACGCCTGGCTACGCGGCTGAGCCCGGGGCACCGGGCGGGGTCCGGTCGGGCGGCGCGCCCACCTCGGGCAAGAGCCGGTCGAGCCGGCGGTCGAGCTTGTCCTGGCGCACCGCCTGGACCGCGCGGAAGGCCCTGAGCGCCTCCTCGAGCCGCCGGCCGAGCCGCTCGAGCTCGGCCTCGAGCTCGGCCCGCGCGGCCCGCAGTCCGGCCGCCTCACGGGCGAGCTCGCGGCGGGCGGCATCGAGCCGGAAGGCCTCGACCGCGCGGCGCAGCACGGCCAGGACGGCGAACAGCGAGGCCGGCGAGACCGGAACCACGCCCTTGCCCAGGGCCTCGTCGAGCAGCCCCGGATCGAGGCTCCACAGCGCCTGCGCCAACGGCTCGTTGGGCACGAACAGGAGCGCCAGATCGAGCGTGCCGGCGGCCGGGTCGACATAGGCGCGACCCGCTACCTCGGCGATCGCCGCCCGCACGTCCCTGAGGAAGAGCGCCTCGAGGCGGCGCCGCTCGGCCTCGCCCTCGGCCTCCTGCGCCTTCAGCCAGTTGTCGAAGGGGAATTTGACGTCGAGGTGGAGCAGCGCGCCGTCCGGCAGGAGGAAGGTGATGTCCGGCCGGCGGCCGCTCTCGGTCGTCCGCTGGCGGATCCAGCTCACGCCCTCGACCAGGCCGGCGGCACGCAGCAGGTCCTCGGCCAGCCGCTCGCCCCACTGCCCGCGCAGCCGCGCCTGGCCGAGGGTGCGGGCCAGATGCTCGGTGCTGGAGGCGAGCGCCCGGGCCCGCTCGCCGGCCGCGGCGAGCTCGCGTTCGAGGGCCGCGAGCTTGGCCTCGCGGTCGCGTTCGAGCTCACGCACGAGGCCGCCCAGCCGCTCGAGCTGCGCCAGCACCGCGGCCAGGCGGGCGTCGCGCTCGGCCCGCTCGGCCGCGAGCCGCGCCTCGTCCAGGCGCCGTTCGGTGGCGATCGTGCCGCGCGCGCTCTGCGCGAGCTGCTCGCCCAGGCGGCGGAACTGCTCGAGCGCGATGTCGCCGAAGGCGAGCTTGACGCCGTCGAGGAGCGCCTCGGTCTCCGCCTGCCGCTGGCCGTCGGCGCGCGCCAGGAGCTCCGCCGCCAGCCGGCGCTGGCCGCCGCGCCAGGCGAGCCCGGCGAGGAAGCCGGCGGCGAAGCCCGCGAGCAGCAGGAGCGGCGGCAACAGCGCCGCGGCGTCGAGCTGGATCACGCCCGTCCTCCGGCCGGACACCGCCCGGAGGGACGGCGCGGCGGCCGGAGGCTAGGGCCGTGCGACCCGGCCGGCCAGGGCCGGGATCGGGCTCAGGCGCCGATGGCGGGGCGCCAGCTCCCGGCGGCGGTGCGGCAGGCGCGCCCGGTGCGGCTGCGCTCTTTGCCGCCCGTCCGCAGGGTCTCGCGATAGTCGCGGCAATAGCCGCCGTCGGCGCCGCGCAGGGTGCGCAGCGGCACGACCTCGCCACCGCGGCCGCCTCCGGGCACCGCCCAGGCGGTCGCGACACCGCTCGGGTTGCGCTCCAGGGCCTCTTGGCGGGCCGCCTCGAGCCGGCTCCGCTCCTCGGCCGAGAGCCGGCTCCACACCGAGCCGCTGCGGCTGGTGGAGCCGGTGGCGGCACAGCCGGCGAGGAGGCCGACCAGCACCGCCACCGCCAGCCGGCGCAGGCCCGGGCGGCTCATCGCCAGCCGCGGGCGATCGCCGCCCGCTCCTCGGCCGGGCTCAGCGCGCGCCCCTCGCCGCCCGCGGCGCCGCCGGCCGGGCTCCGCTCGCCGCTGCGGCCGCCGACCCCCGACCGGCCCGGCGCCGCGGCCACGACGCGGTCCTCCGCGTCATCGTCGTCGGAAGCCCGGTCGTCGTCCGCGGACGAGTCGTCGTCGTCGTCGTCATCATCGTCGTCGGACGAACCACCCCGATCGTCGTCGTCGTCATCGTCATCGTCATCGTCGCCGGCCGAGCCGCCGCGATCGTCGTCATCGTCATCGTCATCGTCGCCGGCCGAGCCGCCGCGATCGTCGTCGTCGTCATCGTCGTCGCCGCCGCGGCCGGAGGAGCCGCCCCGGTCCCCGTCGTCATCGTCGTCGTCGTCGTCGCCCGACGAGCCGCCGCCCGACGAGCCGCCGCCGTCGCCGCCCTTGTTGTGCACGATCCAGCCGTCGGCCACGTAGGTGTGGTCGCCGTCGAGCTCCAGGTTGAACAGCGGCTGGTCGGGATCGCCGGTGATCGACAGGAGCACGCGCACCGCCTCGAGCTGCTCGACGAACGCGGCGTCGAGCTGCCGCGCGGTGCCGTCGGTGGAGACCGGAACCGCGGGCGGCACCAGGCGGACGAGCGTGTCGCCGCGACGCAGGGGGGCCACCGGAAGCTGCGGGTTCTCGCGCGAGGTGGCCTCGGGCTCGATCGCCCGCCAGCCGTCCTGGCCGAGGAACGGGTGCTCGGCGGTGACGAACGGGCGCGAGCCGTTGATCGACCAGAGCCGGCGCCGGCCGAGCCGGGTGCGCACGAGGCGCAGCACCCGGTTGGCGCGGCCGCCGCGGCCCAGCACCCGATCGCCCGGGGCGAGGCCCTCGATCGGCCGCTCGCCGCCGTCGGCCATGCGCACCTTGGTGCCGGCGACGAAGCAGCATTTGCCGGCCTGCGCGAGCTTCGGTGCGAACCCGTCGACCGGATCGAAGCTCACCGGCGCGGCGGTCAGGGCGAGCACCAGGATCGAGGCCGAGGCGAGGAGGGCGAGGCGGGTCGGGGACCGCCGGGCTTTGGCTGTCGGACGCATCGAGAGGCTCCGCTCGCTGGTTGTCGACGCCGACAACGGCAGGAGCGCGAGCCTATTCCCGAGGGGTTGAAAACTTCGCGGCCGGCCCGCCGCTCCAACGGCCCTCGGGTATGCCCAACGATGCGGGAGCGGCCGCGGCTCCGCTCAGGCGACCTCCTTCTGCCGCGCCGCGCGGCGCCGCGCGTGCGGGTCCAAGAGCCGCTTCCGGAGCCGGATCGCCTTGGGCGTCACCTCGACCAGCTCGTCCTCGGCGATGTAGGCGATCGCCTTCTCGAGGGTCATCCGCACCGGCGGGGTCAACAGCACGTTGTCGTCCTTGCCGGCGGCGCGGATGTTGGTGAGCTTCTTCTCGCGCAGGGGATTGACCTCGAGATCGTTGTCGCGGGTGTGCTCGCCCACGATCATGCCCGGATAGACGGTCTCGCCCGGCCCCACGAACAGGGGCCCGCGCTCCTGCAGGTACCAGAGCGCGTAGGCGACGGCGGCGCCCTGCTCGGTCGAGACCAGGACGCCCGTGTGGCGCTGCTGGATCGGCCCCTTCCAGGGCTCGAAGCCGCGGAAGGTGCGGTTCAAGACGCCGGTGCCGCGGGTGTCGGTCAGGAACTCGCCGTGGTAGCCGATCAGCGCCCGCGCCGGCGCCTTGAGCACGAGCCGGAGCTTGCCGGCGCCGGCCGGCCGCATCTCCAGGATCTCGGCCTTCCGTCGGGTGAGCTTCTCGACGACGATCCCGGCGAGGTCCTCGTCGACGTCGATCACCACCTCCTCGACCGGCTCGAGCTTCTGGCCGGTTTCGGGATCGGTGCGGACGAGCACCCGCGGCCGGCCGACGCAGACCTCGTAGCCCTCGCGCCGCATGGTCTCGATCAGAACGGCCATCTGCAGCTCGCCGCGGCCCGCGACCTCGAAGGCGTCCTTCTCGGCGCTCGCCTCGACCCGGATGGCGACGTTGCCCTCGGCCTCGCGCACGAGCCGGTCCCAGATCTGCCGCGAGGTGACCTTGGAGCCGTCCTGACCGGCGAGCGGCCCGTCGTTGACGTGGAAGGTCATCGAGATGACCGGCGGGTCGATCGGCTGCGCCGGCAGGGGCGCCTCGACCGCGGGGTCGGCGAGCGTATCGGCCACGGTCGCCTGGCCGAAGCCGGCCACCGCCACGATGTCGCCGGCCTCGGCCTCTTCGACCGGCTGGCGGGCGAGCCCACGGAAGGCCAGGAGCTTGGTCACCCGCGCGGTCTCGAGCGGCCGGCCGTCGCGGGCGATCGCCTTGACCGTGCTGTTCGGCCGGATCCGGCCGGATTCGATCCGGCCGGTCAGGAGCCGGCCGAGATAGGGGTTGGCCTCGAGGATCGAGACCAGCATGCGGAACGGCCCGTCGGGCTCGACCCGGGGCGGCGGCACGTGCGCCAGCACCAGATCGAACAGGGGCGCCATGTCGGTGCGCGGATCGGAGAGCTCGCGGACCGCCCAGCCCTGCTTGGCCGAGGCGTAGAGGTGCGGGAAGTCGAGCTGCTGCTCGTCGGCGTCCAAGGCCGCGAACAGGTCGAAGATCTCGTTCAGGACCTCGCCCGCGCGCTGCTCGGGCTTGTCGACCTTGTTGACGAGCACGATCGGCCTGAGGCCCCGCTTCAGGGCCTTGCCGAGCACGAACTTGGTCTGCGGCATCGGCCCCTCGGCCGCGTCGACGAGCAGGAGGCAGGATTCGACCATCGAGAGGATGCGCTCGACCTCGCCGCCGAAATCGGCGTGGCCGGGGGTGTCCACGATGTTGATGCGCGTGCCCTTCCAGACCACCGAGGTGCACTTGGCCAGGATGGTGATGCCGCGCTCGCGCTCGAGCTCGTTCGAATCGAGCGCCTGGTCGGGAACCTGCTGGTTGTCGCGGAAGGTGCCGGACTGCTGCAGGAGACGATCCACGAGCGTCGTCTTGCCGTGGTCGACGTGCGCGATGATCGCGATGTTGCGCAGGTCCATGGGCACTCGGCGGTCGGGGTCGGAGGGGAAGACGGACGGCGGCCGTCGGCATATAAGCGCCGACGCGCCGGTCGGCAATGCGCCGACGCGCGGCCCCTCGGGGAACCGGCGGATGCCCAGGGCGATCCCGCTCAGCACCTTCCTCGCCGTCGTGTTCGGCGGCTTCGTCCTCGCGGCGGTGGCGGTCGCGAGCGCGCTCGGCTGGCTCGCGGTGCGCGGGCTCACCGAGACGCTCCTGCGCGAGAAGGCCGAGCAGGCGATCGAGCTCGTGGCGCGCGGCGTCTCCCAGCACCTGGACGAGGCCCGGGCCGACATCCAGGCGATCGCCGAGGGGCTCGCCACGGGCTCGATCGACCGCTCGGACCATGCCCAGATCCTGCTCGTGCTCGCCTCCCACCTGGCGGCGCGCGACACGCTTTCGGGCCTCGCCTACGCCCACACCACGCACGAGGCGGTCGCGGCGCTGCGCGGGCCGGACGGCCGCATCGTGCCGATCGACCGCGAGATCGGCACGCGCAGCGAGCGGCGGATCGCCGAGCGGTTCGAGCTGGTGCGCGAGGCGACCGGCCCGGTCTGGGGCGAGGTCATCTACTCGCCCGATATCCGCGACGCGATCGTCAACCTGCACCAGCCGGTCCGCGTCGACGGCCGGCTCGAGGGGGTGGTCAGCGCCGGGGTGACCACGGCCCGGCTGTCGCGGCTCCTGCGCGAGCTGGCCTTCGCCCCCTCGACCCGCGGCTTCGTGCTCTACGGCCGCGACCAGGTGCTGGCGCATCCGAGCCTGGCCGCGCGCGGCACCGAGGGCGACCGCCGGCGGCCCCTGCAGAGCCGCGCCCAGCTCGCCGACCCGGCGCTCGCGCGCCTGTTCGAGGTCGAGCCGCTCGAGGGCTACGACCCGACCGGGCGGGCCGGCGTCGGTGCGGCCCGGGTGCGCGGGCCGACCGGCAGCGAGCTCGTGCTGTTCCGCGAGCTCGGGGACTTCGGGCGGGTGCCGTGGATCGTCGGCTTCGTGCTCCCGGACGAGCTGGTGAGCCCCTATCTGCGCACCCTCAGGCTCACCGGCGTCGCCGCGGTCGCGATCACGGTCGTGGCCCTCCTCCTGGCCGTGGCGCTCGGCCGGCTCCTGGCCCGGCCGGTGGCACGGGTCACCGACGCGGTCCGCCGCGTCTCGAGCCTCGAGCTCGAGGCGGTGCCGCCCTTGCCGCCCAGCCGCCTGACCGAGCTCGACGAGCAGAGCCGCGCCTTCAACGCCATGCTGGCGACGCTGCGGGCGTTCGAGACCTACGTGCCCCGCAGCCTCGTGCAGCGGCTGATCCGCGCCGGACGGCCGGACGCCGTGGCCTCGCGCGAGCGCGATCTCACGGTCATGTTCACCGACATCCAGGGCTTCACGAGCCTGTCGGAGACCCTGCCGCCGGCCGAGGTGGCGCAGCTGTTGAACGAGCATTTCGCGCTCCTCGCCCGCTGCGTCGACGAGGAGGGCGGCACGGTCGACAAGTATCTGGGCGACGGCATGCTCGCCTTCTGGGGGGCGCCGGAGAAGATCAAGAACCGGGCGGTCCGCGCCTGCCGCGCCGCGCTCGCGATCCGCGCCGCGATAGAGGCCGACAACGCGCTCCGGCGGGCGCGCGGCGAGCCGCCGCTGCGGGTCCGGATCGGCCTCCACTGCGGCCCGCTCGTGGTCGGCAACATCGGCGCCCCGGGCCGGCTCAACTACACGGTCGTGGGCGACACCGTGAACACCGCCCAGCGGCTCATGGAGCTGGCCCGGCCGCTGATCGACGCCGGTGCCGAGGTCGCGATCGTGGTGAGCCCGGCGGTCGCCGAGGAGACCGGCGGCGCGTTCCGGCTGCAGCCGATCGGGACGCTCACGCTGCGCGGCCGCCAAGAGCCGGTCGAGGCGCTCGAGCTCCTCGGCGAGCGGATCGCGTTAGCGCCCGAGCCGGCGCCGCCCGTGCCGACCGCGGCCGCCTGAGGGCGCCGCCTGCCCGCGCGGTCAGCCCGCGGCCTTGCCGCGCCCCGCGAGCCCGGCCAGAAGCTCGCCCGGCAGCGGGAAGACGATCGTGTTGGACCGCTCGGAGGCGATCTGGAGGAGCGTGCCGAGATAGCGGAGCTGCATCGCCTCCGGCCGCTGGCTCAAGATCTCGGCCGCCTGCGCCAGCTTCTCCGCGGCCTGCAGCTCGCCCTCGGCGTCGATCACCTTGGCGCGCCGCAGCCGTTCGGCCTCGGCCTGCTTGGCGATCGCGCGGATCATGTTCTCGTTCAGATCGACGTGCTTGAGCTCGACGTTGGAGACCTTGATCCCCCAGGCATCGGTCTGGGCATCGAGGATCCGCTGGATGTCGGCGTTGAGCTTCTCCCGTTCGGCCAGCATCTCGTCCAGCTCGTGCTGGCCGAGGACCGAGCGGAGCGTGGTCTGGGCGAGCTGGCTCGTCGCCTCGTCGAAGTTGACCACGTTGATGATCGCCTTCTCCGGGTCGAGCACCCGATAGTAGACCACCGCGTTGACCTTGACCGAGACGTTGTCGCGGCTGATCACGTCCTGGCTCGGCACATCCAGCACGCGGGTCCGGAGATCCACCCGGACGATCTGCTGGACGAGCGGGACCACGATGACGAGGCCGGGGCCTTTGACCCTCCAGAACCGGCCGAGCATGAACACCACACCGCGCTCGTACTCGCGCAGGATGCGGAACGAATAGGCGAGGATCACGAGGATCACGACCAGCGGCAGGCCGGTCGCGACCAGATCCGAGACGAGGTCGAAGCTCACGGGCGTCCCTCCGCGATCGGCTCGACGGTCAAAACGAGCCCCTTGCGCTCGCGGACCCGCACGGCCGTGCCGGGCCGAAGCGGGCCCGCCGCGCGCGCCGCCCAGACCTCGCCTTGGACCCGGATCCGGCCCTCGCCACCGTCCCAGGCGACGACCTCGCCCTCGGCACCGAGCATCGCCTCCGCACCGCTCACGACCTTGCGCCGGCGCGCGCCCAGGGCCGCGCCGAGCACGCCCATCAGGAGGAGCGCGCTCACGCCCGTGGCGGCGATCACCACCGGCAGTGCGATGCGCAGATCGACGTCGGCGGCCGCCGGGTCGAACAGGAAGAGGGCGCCGGCGGCGAACGCCGCGAGCCCGCCCAGGCCCAGGATCCCGATGCCGGGCGTGAAGGCCTCGGCGACCATGAGCGCCACGCCCAGGAGGAGGAGCGCCACCCCGGCCATCTGCACCGGCAGCACGCTCAAGGCGGCGAGCGCCAGGAACAGCGAGATGCCACCCAGGATGCCGGGAACGAAGGTGCCCGGGTTCCAGAACTCGAAGAGGATCCCGTAGACACCGACCAGGAGCAGGATGAAGGCGATGTTCGGGTCGGCGATCGCCTGCAGCACGCGCAGCCTGAGCCCCGCGTCGAGGGTCTCGACCGGCCGGCCGCGAAGCTCCAGCACCCGCTCGCCCTCGGCCATCTTCACGGTCCGGCCGTGCGCCTGGTCGAGCAGCGCCTCGAGCGTGCCGGCCAGGACATCGACGACGCCGCGCGCCGCCGCCTCCTCGGCGGTGAGCGTGGCCGCCTTCTCGACCGCGGCCTCGGCCCACTCGACGTCGCGGCCGCGCAGTTGGGCGAGCGCGCGCAGATAGGCGATCGCATCGTTCAGGACCTTGCGCTCGGCCGCGTCGCCCGCGGGCGGCCGCTCGCCGTCGCGCCCGGGCTCGCGCGACGGTGAGGGCGGCGCCCCGAGCGCGATCGGCGTGGCGGCGCCCAGATGCGTGCCCGGCGCCATGGCCGCGACGTGCGCGGCGTAGCTCAGATAGGTCCCGGCACTCGCCGCCCGGGCCCCGGCCGGTGCCACCCAGAGGATCACGGGCGTGGGCGAGGCGAGGATCGCCTTGATCATGACCCGGGTCGAGGTGACGAGCCCGCCCGGCGTGTCGAGCCGCAGCACGAGGGCGGCGGCGTCACGGGCGCGCGCCTCGGCCATCGCCTTGTCGAGGAACTCGGCCGCGGCGACGCCGATCGCCCCGTCGATCTCGACGACGAGCACGGGCCCCGCGGGCTCGCGCGCGACCGCCGGGCCGGCGAGCCCGAGCCAGAGGCCGAGGAGGAGTCCGAGGACCGCGATCGCGGTCGGCCGGACGCGCACCGGGCGCTGCATGGTCGGCAGATGAGGCCATCCCGGAGCCGCCCGCAAGGCCCCCCCGGCCGTCCGCCGCCGCTACATGGTGATGCCGCCGTCGACGATGTGGATCGTGCCGGTGGTGAAGGCGCTCTCCTCCGAGGCCAGGTAGACCGCGAGCCAGCCGACCTCCTCGGGCGTGCCCAGCCGGCCCATCGGCTGGCGGGCGATGAAGGCCGCGCGCGCCTTCTCGTAGTCGCCCTGGGCGCGCATCCGCTCCTGCAAGGAGGGCGAATCGATGGTCCCGGGGCAGATCGCGTTGCAGCGGATGCCGCGGGTCACGAAGTCGGCCGCCACCGCCTTGGTGAGCCCGATCACCGCGGCCTTGCTCGTGCCGTAGACGAAGCGGTTGACGATGCCTTTGACGCTCGAGGCGACCGAGGCGATGTTGACGATCGACCCGCCGCCGCGCTCGAGCATGCCGGGCAGCACCGCTTTCGTCATCCGGTACATCGAGCGCACGTTGAGGTTCATGGTGAAGTCGAAATCGGCCTCGGAGCACTCCAGGATCGTGCCGTGGTGGACGAAGCCCGCGCAGTTGGCGAGCACGTCGAACGGCCCCTCGCGGGCGACCAGCGCCGCGATCGCCGCGGCATCGAGCACGTCGAGCGCGGCCCCTCGGCAGCCCTCGAGCCCCTCGAGCTTGGCCGGATCGAGGTCGGTCGCGAGCACCCGGGCGCCCTCGCGGGCGAAGAGCCCCGCGATCGCCCGGCCGATGCCCTGGCCCGCCGCCGTCACGACCGCCGTCTTGCCCTCGAGCCTGCCCATCGACGCCTCCCGCCTTCCCCCGAGGCGGGCGCGAGTTAGGATGCGGGCATGACGAGCGTCAAGCCGCCCGGGCGAACGGCCGGGGACGCGTGGACGCCGCATCTGGCGGCGCTCGGGGCCTTGCTCGCGGTCCTCCTCCTGGACCTCGCCTCGAGCCTGGCGCTGCTCGCCCGGGCGGCCGCCGACCCGGAGCGCACCGCCCGGCTGACCGCGCTCTTCTGGCCCGGCTGGAGCGCCGAGCAGCGGCTCGCCGCGCTCCTCGCGGCCGACACGCTGCCGGTGCGGGAGAGCTGGATCGCGGGCGCGATCGAGGTCGAGGCCCGGACGCCCGGCGCGGCGGCGCGGCTGCGCGAGCGCGGTGCCCTGCTCGTGCTGCCCGGCCTGCCGACCGACCTGTTGGCGCTCGGCGGCTGCTCGGCCGGCAGCCCCGCCGACTTCCCCGACCGCCCGGCGCTACGGAAGCTCCGCGCCGGGCCGATGTGAGCGGGCTCAGGCGGCCCTCGGCAGGCAGGCGGGCCCCGTGGGCTCGAACTGCTTGTAGCCCATGATGAACTCGCGGTGCCCCAGAAGCTCGCTCTTGCTCCGCTCGCCCGCCGCCACCCGCTCGATCAGACCCAGGATCTCGCGGCCGACCTCGTCGAGCGTGGCGCGGCCCTCGAGGATCCGGCCGGCATCGACGTCCATGTCGTCCTCCATCCGCCGGAAGGTCCCGGGATTGGCGCAGACCTTGATCACCGGCGCCAAGGCCGAGCCCACCACCGAGCCGCGGCCGGTCGAGAACAGGATCACTTGGCTGCCCGAGGCGATCAGCTCGGCGATCTCGACATTGTCGTTGATGTTGGGGAAGCCGAAGCGCGGCTCGCCGTCCGGCACCACGTCCATGAGGTAGAGACCACCCGTGGGTGGATGATCGCCCGGTTTGATCAGGCCCACGATCGGCGAGGCCCCCGACTTGGCATAGGCCCCCATCGACTTCTCCTCGATCGTGGTGAGCCCGCCCTCGGCGTTGCCGGGCGCGAAGGAGGACTGCCCGAGCACCTTGTAGAAGCGGGCCGCCTTCTCGACCGCAGCCACGATCGCCGCCCCGAGCTCGGGGGTGACGGCCCGGCTCGCCATGTGACGCTCGCAGCCGATGAGCTCGCCCGTCTCCTCGAAGATGCAGCGCGCCCCGGCCTGCACGAGGAGATCGAAGCAGCGGCCCATGGCCGGGTTGGCGGTGAGGCCCGAGGTGGCGTCCGAGCCGCCGCAGATCGTGCCGACCGTGAGCTCGTCGAGGCCGAGCGGCACGGTCGGCTGCCCCTCGAGCGCGGCGAGCGCCTCGCGCACCCAGGCACGGCCGGCCTCGACGGTCTTGCGTGTCCCCCCCGCCGCCTGGATCACGAGCGTCCTGACCGGCCGACCCGTGGCCTCGATCGCCGCGCGGAGCCCCGAGCGGTCGAAGCTCTCGCAGCCCAAGGAGCAGAGCAGCACGGCGCCCACGTTCGGGTGCGTGCAGAGCCGGCTCATGATGTCGAAGCCGTACTGGTTGCGGTAGCACCCCGGAAAGCCGATCACGTGGACGTCCTGGTCCTCGAACGGCCGGGCGATCGTCTCGGCGGCGTGCCGGGCGCACTCCACGAGGTAGGCGATCGCCACCACGTTGCGGATGCCCTTGCGCCCGTCGGACCTCGGCCAGCCGCGCATCGCCATCGTCCCTCTCCCACGACCCCGCTCGATCGGGACGAGGCTACCGAGCCCGGCCCGCCCGGTCGAGGCGCAGCCGCTGCAGCCCCCTCCGCCGCCGGCGCCGGGCGTGTTATCCTCGCTCCGCCATGACGGAGGCGCCCTTGGCCGAAACGCTCGAACGTCCGTCCTACGAGGAGGACTTCTACGCCTGGGCGCTCGACCAGGCGGGGCGGCTGCGCGCCCAGGCCGCGCTTCGGCCGAACGAGCCCCTCGACTGGGAGAACCTCGCCGAGGAGATCGAAGGCTTGGCCCGCTCCGACTGGCGCAGCAGCACCTCCCTCCTCGAGCAGATCTTGCTCCACCTCCTGAAGCTCGCCTTCTCGACCGCCGAGGAGCCACGCGCCCACTGGCGCAAGGAGGTCATGACCTTCCGCCTCGACCTCGAAGACGTCC
>CAZDFD010000063.1:0-7804 GCA_964504655.1 uncultured Geminicoccaceae bacterium | reverse complement strand
CGCCTGCGGCTGCAGGACATCCTCACCCGCACGCTGCGCAACCGGCTCGAAGCCGAGCTCGAGCAACGCTATCGCAACGCCGTTCGGATCCTCACCCTCAAATCCGCGCGGACCGAGCCCGGCCTCGCCGCGCGTCTCCCGGCCTCGTGCCCCTGGAGCTTCGAGCAGGTGGTGGGCGAGTTCCTGCCCGAGCCGGTGCCGGCCGGGGATTGAGGCGGCGGGCGCCCGGCTCAGCCGAGCCGGAAGCCGAAGCGAAGGAAGCCCTCGGGCGTGCCCCCGAGTTCCTCGAGCGGCAGGGGCGCGCTCGCCAGATGCGCGCGGGCTCCGGGGCCGGTCTCGATGACGAGGCGGGCGCCGCCGGTGGTGGGCGCGAGCCGCCAATTGCCGTCGGCCGCCGGGTCGATCGCGCCGCTCTCCTGGATGTAGCGGACGATCGCGTCGCGGTTGGTGTCCGGCGCCTCGAGGATCACGTTCGAGCCGTCGAGGCCCGGGAAGCTGCCGCCGCCGGCCGCCCGGTAATTGTTGGTCGCGACCACGAACCGCTGCCGCGGGTCGATCGGCCGGCCCGCGAAGCGCAGATCGACGATCCGCTCGGCGGTCGGATCGACGAGCCTGCCCGCGGCGTCGTACCGGGCCGGTCGGGTGACGTCGATCGCGTAGGTGACCCCGTCGAGGATGTCGAAGTTGAAGGAGGGAAAACGTGCGTCGATCAGCGGCTGGTCGCCGCCCACGGGATCGATGCGGTTGAAGATGCCGGCCGAGCGCTCGAGCCACTCCTTGACGCCGGCGCCGTCGACCAGGACGGCGCGCACCGTATTCGGGTAAAGATAGAGGTCGGCCACGTTCTTGATCGCGAGCGGGCCGGCCGGCACGTCGGTGTAGTAGTCCGGCCCGCCGCGGCCGCCGGCCTTGAAGGGGGCCGCGGCCGAGAGCACCGGCAGATCGGCGTACGGGCCGCCGGCGAGCATCCGCCGCACGTACCAGATCTGCGCGTTGCTCACGATCTGCACCGAGGGATCGTCGGCCAGGAGCGCCCAATAGGAGGTGATCGGCCCGCGGCTCTGCCCGACCGGCCGGCGGACATAGGCGAGCGTGGCCCGGTGCGCCGCCTCCACCCCCTGGACGATCGCCGGATCCGGCTCGACCAGGGGGCGGATCTGGCGGTCCACCCGCTCGAAGATCGGCCGGTTCTCGACCCGGCTGTCGACCACCCGCCAGCCACGGCCGTCGCGTGTGAGCACGAGGTCGACCACGCCCAGATGGCTGCCCCAGAAATTGGGCATCACCGCGGGCTTGCCGGCGATCGTGCCGCGCGCCGCATCGGCACCGGCGAGCCCCTGGTAGGTCTCGCCCGGGAACAGGCGGTGCTGGTGGCCGGTCAGGATCACGTCGATGCCGTCGATCCCGCCCAGATGCAGGCTCGCGTTCTCGGCCCCCTCGGGCGGGACGGCGGCGATCCCGGAATGGGACAGCGCCACCACGAGATCGGCACCCGCCTCGCGCAGTTCGGGCACGCGGGCGCGCGCCGTCTCGACGATGTCGCGCGCCTCGACGTTGCCCGACAGATGCGCCTTGTCCCAGATCATGATCTGCGGCGGGGTGAAGCCCAGAAGGCCGATGCGGATCGGGTGGCGCAGGCCGGCGCCGTCGACGAGCTCGCGCTCGAGGATCACCCAGGGCGGCAGGAAGGTCCGGTCGGCGCCGGCCCGGGAGGCCAGCCGGCCGCGGGCGAGGTTGGCGAGCACGAAGGGAAAGCGCGCGCCGGCGAGCGCCTTCTCGAGGAAGGAGAGGCCGTAGTTGAACTCGTGATTGCCGAGCGTGGCGGCATCGAACCCCATGGCGTTCATGGCCGCCGTGACGGGGTGGACCTCGCCCGGGGCGAGCCCGCGCTCGTAGGCCATCCAGTCGCCCAGCGGGTTGCCCTGGAGGAAGTCGCCATTGTCGAGGAGCAGGCAGTTCGCGACCTCGGCCCGCGCCCGGGCAACCAGGGTGGCGATGCGGGCGAGGCCCACCGACGCGTCCTCCCGGTCCCGGTAGTAATCGTAGGGCAGGAGGTGGACGTGGACGTCGCTCGTCTCGAGCAGGCGCAGCTGCGCCGTCCCGGCGGCGAGCACCGGTGCCCAGGGCTTGGCCAGGGCGCCAAGGCCCAGGGCTGCCGCAGCGGTGACGACGTCGCGGCGGGTCGGATGGCGGAGACGCGACGGCATGGGCTCCTCCCGGCCGGCCCTCCTGCCGACCGCCTCGAGCCTAGCCGCGCCGCGCGACGGGATGAAGGCGGCTCAGGCCGCCGCCTTGAGGCCCTTGCCCAACAGGTCGAGCGCCTCCCAGTCCGGGGTGCGGGCGAGCACCTCGCGGGCGTCGTGACGGACATGGTCGTGGCGCATCTCGTGCTCGAGCATCGCGTCGGTGACCACCCCGGCCCGCATCGCGTCCTTGAGGAGCGCGAAGAACAGCCGCTCCTGGCGCGGGTCCGGGTGCGGCTTGTAGGTCCCCGAATAGCGGTAGTGCCCGAACAGCGAGCGCTGCACCTTCTGCATCCAGCCCCTGGGCGACCAGAGCTTGAACTTGTCGGCCTCGACGAAGTCGATCGGCAATCCCGTCTTCCAGGGCTGCGTGTGGCGCTTGGTGTTGTGGATCAGGCGGGTGTTCTCGTCCAGATGGTCGAAGTCGTTCCAGCCGGGCTCGAACAGCCCGATCGTCGCCGGATCCTCGTACTCGAGCTCGATCCAGCGGGCGTAGTCGCGCTCGCCCGTGAACAGCTCCTCGAAGTTGCGCTCGAGGTCCCAGTGCCGGAGCCTGGCGCAGTCGAGCAGCATGCAGGAGGTGGCGTAGTGGCCGGGCATGTTCTCCTTGCCCGGCCGCTTGCGGCAGAGGATCGCCTTGCCGCCCATGTCGCGGGTCAGGAGCTCGAGCACGTCGCCGACCGCGAAGATGTCCGGGTCGACGATCACGGCCCTTCCCTCGTAGCCCATCTCCCCGGGCGGGGCGAAGCGCAGGGGCGTGAAGGACTGCAGATCGTCCATCCGCCAGGCGCGCCGCTCGCTGCCGCGCTTGAACAGCCGGCCCTCGTGCGCCGCCAGGAACGGGAAGTCCCGGGTGTGCAGGATCTTGATGTCGAGCGCCTCGGGCCGCTTGCTGGTGCGCCGCATCGAGTGCGCCGAGACCAAGGCACCCACATACTGCCGCTCGTTGGTGTGGATGAAGACCGCGAGCTTCAAGGAGATCCCTCCGGGGCCGGGACTGGAGGCCAGCTACCAGAAGCCGGGCGGCCCGCCAAGTCGATCCCTTGGCGCGACTTGCCGGGTGCGACCGGCTCCCCTACCTCGGCAGCCGAGCCGCGCCGGAGCCCCGCATGACCCAGCCCCGCTGCCTGCCGATCCTGGAGGCCCTCGTGGGCTTCGACACGGTGAGCCGCAACCCCAACCGGCCCCTGGCCGACTGGGTCGAGGCCCACCTGCGCGGCCTGGGCGTCACGGTCCGCCGCGTGCCGGACGGGAGCGGCCAGTGGGTCAATCTCTGGGCCACGATCGGGCCCGAGGGCGTGCCGGGCTACGTGCTCTCCGGCCACACCGACGTCGTGCCGGTCGACGATCAGCACTGGAGCGCCGACCCCTTCCGCCTGCGCGTCGAGGGCGGCCGCGCCTACGGCCGCGGCACGACCGACATGAAGGGCTTCGATGCCTGCGTCTTGGCGATGGTCCCGGCGATGCTCGAGAAGCCCTTGGCCCGGCCGATCCACATCGCCCTCTCCTACGACGAGGAGGTGGGCTGCAAGGGTGTCCGCCGCCTCCTGGCCGAACTCGACCGGCTGTGCCCGGTCCGCCCCGCGGGCGTGATCGTGGGCGAGCCGACCTCGATGGAAGTCGTGATCGCCCACAAGGGCAAGGAGAGCTACCGGACCACGGTCACCGGCACCTCGGCCCACTCCTCCCTCGCACCCCTGGCGGTCAACGCCGTCGAGTGGGCGGCCGAGCTCGTGGTGGCGATCCGCGACATCGGCCGGAGGCTCGCCACCGCGGGCCCGTTCGACCCGCTCTTCGATGTGCCGCACTCGACCGCGCATGTGGGCCAGATCCACGGCGGGACGACCTTGAACATCGTGCCCGAGCTCTGCTGGTTCGACTGGGAGTTCCGCACCCTCCCCGAGGTCGATCTCGGGGCCCTCGTGGCCGAGGTGCAGGCGCACGCCCTCGAGCGTCTGTTGCCGGCGATGCGGACGATCGCCCCGCACGTCGCGATCCGCTTCGAGCAGCTCACCGAACTGCCGCCCGTGGACATCGCGCCCGAGCATCCGCTCACCACCATGACCAAGGCCCTCGCCGGCAGGAACGGCCACAGGAAGGTGGCCTACGGCACCGAGGGCGGCCTGTTCCGCCGCGACGGCGGGATCCCGGCGATCGTCTGCGGCCCGGGCGACATCGAGCAGGCCCACAAGCCCGACGAGTTCGTCGAGCTCTCGCAACTCGCCCTCTGCGAAGCCTTCCTCGAGCGACTGATCGCCCACTGCCGGGCCTGAGCCCGGCGGGCGCCCTTGCCGCCGCGGCGGTCCGCTTGTGGCCTCCGCCCGGCCCGCCTAGGAACGATGCGGGACCGGACCGCTCCGGCACGCCCGAGGAGGGAGGATCCGCTTGGCCCTCTCGGCACCCTCGCTCCCGCCGCGCTGGCAGCGGCCGGCCCTGGCGGTGCTCGCCCTCGTCCTTCTGGCCCTCATGGTGGCGATGGAGTGGCTCGAGGAGGTCGAGGAGTTCGGCTGGCAGGACCTTCTCGTGGAACTCCTGGAGAAGGGACTGCTCGTCGCCACGGTTCTGGCCGCGGTGCTGTCCGTTCAGGGTCTGCGCGCGCAGGCCGAGCGGACCAGCGACCTCGCGGCCCGGCTCGAGCAGGTCGCGGCGCGCAGCGAGGCCTGGCGGCAGCGCTCGGCGGTCGATTTCGCCGACCTCGGCCGGGCGATCGACGAGCAGCTCCGCGCCTGGGGGCTCACCCGCGCCGAGCGCGAGGTGGCCATGCTGCTCTTGAAGGGGTTCGACCACAAGGAGATCGCCCGGCTGCGGGCGACGTCCGATGCGACCGTGCGCCAGCAGGCGGCGAGCATCTACCGCAAGGCCGAACTCGACGGACGGGCGGCGCTCGCCGCCTTCTTCCTCGAGGGTCTCTTCCTGCCCGAGGAGCCGTCGCCCGCGCCGGCTTCCGCCCCGGCCGCCGACCGGAAGGTCCCCGGCGCGCGAGGGTGAGCTCGGCTCAGCTCGCGCTCGGATCGCCCCAGGAGCCGAGGCCGAGCGCCGCGAGCGCGGCCGCGGCCGGCTCGTCCACCCGCACCAGGACGTCGTCGAAGTCGCCGTCGCGCAGGGGATCGGTCACCCGCCGCTCCTCGAAGCCGATCCGGTCGCCGTCGATCCGCGCCTGCAAGCCGGCCACGGGATCGAGGTCGTTGAAGCCGCCGCGATCGCCCGTCGCGTGCAGCGGCTGGAGCGGCAGAGGCTCGCCCTTGCGGCCGGGTGCGTCGACCACGAGGGGAGCCAGGAGATCGTCGATGGTCGCCCGACCGCCGGTGAGGAAGTTGCGGAAGTGGAGGCCGCCCTCCTCGAACTCGGCGAGATCGAGCCCGCTGCCGGTCGCGTCGGCCAGAAGGAAGAGTCCGAGCCCCTGGCCGGCCTCGATCTCGAGCTCGACGCTGGTACCCGGAGCGGTGGCGTCGTCGGAGGCGAACAGCACCCGGCCTTCGCCGATCCGACCCGTGGCGAGGTCGTAGGTGTAGGCCCCGAGCGCGTTCTCGAGCTCGCCCTCCCCGCCCTCGAGGGTCACCGTCACGGTGCGGGCACCGACCGCCCGTTTCAACTCGCGCGACGAAGCACGCTCCGTCCCGTCCGCCTCGCCAGGGGCCTCGACCTCGCGCACGGCCACGAGGTCGAGCAACAGTGCCGGCTCGCCCAGCGCGTCCAGCTCCTCCTCGGCGCGCACGAGGCCGACGCCGGGCGCGTAGTGCTTGAACTCGGCCGCGGCGGGCTCGAGCGCGCTGGTATCGAGCGTGGTGAGCAGGTCGGTGAACCGACCGAAAGCCGTGGTGAGCTCGCCGCCGCGGGCGACGACGATCGCCTCGTCCTCGGCCACCCCGGGCGCGAACTCCTGGTAGAACGCGGCACCGAAGCCCGGCTCGGCGGGCATCACCTGGCCGGGCAGCGCCCCGCCCTTGCCGGCGAGCCACGAGCCCTCGCTGTCGGCGCCCTCGAAGCTGCCGTCGGAAGCGTACTCGAATTCGTAGGAAAGCTCGCCGAAATACCAGACGTTGCCGGCCGTGTCCTGGGCGAAGAAGTCGAGCGTGTCCTCGACCATGCGCCCGTCGGCGTAGGCGGTGTCGCGGACCACCACGGTCTGCACACCCAGGACCTCCCGCGAGGCGAAGGTCACGTAGAGGTCGTCGCTCTCGACCGCGGCGGCCGGTCCCCCCGCCTCGGGCGGCCATCCCGCGTAGGTCAGCACCGTGCCTCGGGCGAGCGGCAGATAGGGATTGTCGATCGGCGCGCCGGCGGTGAAGCGCGCAGCGCGGAAGTCCGGCAGGATCGCCATGGGCCCGTCCTCCCCGAGGTGCGAGGTCTGCCCTCGCGAGGTTCGGGCTAGGCCATCGCACCCGCCGCGGCCATCCTACGGACGTGCGAGAGCCACCCGAAGGGACGGCGCCCAGGAGCAGCGCCGCCGCCAGGAGGGCGAGCCCGGCCGCCGGCTCGGCGGGGAGCGGCGGTCCGAGGGACAGCAGCGCGAGCAGCAGGGCCATGGCCCGAACCTGGCACGGCGAGGTTAACCGCGGGTTACCACGGAGCCTGGCACCGCCGACGAAGGCCGGCAGCGTGGGTCTTGATTTTGCTCCTGTATCGAGGTAGAAGGGCCTATTACGAGCCCGGTGAGCGGTGCCCCGTCCGCGCGCCCGCCGCCACGGGCCGCCCTCCTCCTGCCGAGCCGAGGTCGACCATGTCCGAACCCAAGGCCCGCCGCGGCGGGCCCAAGACCCCCGAGGGCAAGGCCCGCGCCGCCCTGAATGCCACCCGCCACGGGCTCCGCGCCCGCCACTTCGCCCTCCTGCCGCACGAGGACCCGGCCGAGTTCGCAGCATTCGCCAGGGCCGCCCGCGCCGCCTACCGGCCCGCCGACGCGATCGAGCGCGAGCTCGTCGAGGCCGTGGTCGTGGCGCTCTGGCGCGAGCTCCGCGCCGACCGCCTCGAGGCCGAGGCCCTGGCCGACATCGCGCCCGCCGACGCCGGCCGCTCCTGCGGCTCCGATCTGGCCGAGCCCGGCCGCCGCGCCGGCCTCGCCGTCGTGCTCCGCTACCGCGCCCAGGCGGCGCTCGGCGTCCGCCGCGCCCAGGACGCCCTGGCCCGCCACCGCCGCCTCGTGGCCGAAGCCGCCGACCGCCCGGCCGCACCCCTCGAGCCCGCGGCCGGCACGAACGAACCCGCCACCGCCGCCCGCCCGCCCGGCACGAACGAACTCCCGGCCGCCCCGCCCGCGTCCGGCGCCGGGGAGCCCGACCCGATCCCCCCGGCCACCGCCGACCCGCCGCGGCTCGAGCTGCGCGAGGCCGACCGCATCGCCCGCAACCCGCTCGACAGCGATCTGTTGCGCGCCCTCGGCCGCGACCCCGATCTGGTCCTGCCGGTGCCGGACCTGACCCCGGCCGCCTGGCCGCTCGCCCAGAAGCTCGCCGATCCGAAGGGCACGCCCGTCGCCGGCCAGGGCCCCTACCGCCGCGTCCCCCACCTGCCCTATGGCGAGTGGCTGCGCTTCCAGCACCTCCTCCCCGAGCTGCAGGCCG
>CAZDFD010000062.1:0-25857 GCA_964504655.1 uncultured Geminicoccaceae bacterium | reverse complement strand
CGGTCCAGAGCGCGGGCTTGGGATGGAGCCCCGAGAGCCCGGTCGCGACGAGCGCGCCGATCACCACGAGCCCGGCTGCGACACCGGCGAGGAAGATCTTGAGCATCAAGAAGTTGCGCAGCTGGAGCTGGCCCAGGATGACGGCCGGCTCGAAGACCCGCGACTTCTCGAGCAGGAAGCCGAAGACCACGCCCATGGCGAGGCCCAAAAGGAGGGCAGAAAGGACCGACATCGGGGGATCTCCTCACACGCGCCGCAGGAGGTGGGCCATGGCGATCCCGCCCGCGAAGGTAGCGGCGATCGCCACGAGGGAGCCGATGGCGAGCTGGGCCATGCCCGAGAGCCCGTGGCCGGAGGTGCAGCCGTCGGCGATCCGGGCACCTGCGAGCATCAAGAAGCCGCCCAGGAAGGCGAGCAGGAAACGGGTCGTGGGGCTCCTGGTGCCGAGGGCGCGTTCCCACACCGGCGCGATGCCGGTGCGACCGGCTCCAGAGAGCCGCGAGGAGAGGAACGCCCCGGAGGCGATGCCGAGGACGAGCGCCACCTGCCACCAGTTCTTGGCCCCCGAGAGGTGCCTGGCGGCGTAGTCGATCCGTTGGATGGCCGGATCCACCAACCCGGCGAGCGAGGCCGAGATCGTGACGAACGAGGAGGAAGCACCGAGTGCCGTGCCGATCAGGAGAAATGCGGGGATCTGCAGGAGTCCCAGGAGCGTGCCTACGAGATAGGGCGACCAGGCGCGGTCGGTGAGCGCGGGCATGGAGGCGTCTCCCGTGCGGAGCCGAGGTGGCTTTCGCTGGAGAGCTAATATTAGTGATTTCTGAAATCAAGATCCCGGATCCGATCCTCCGGGAGCGCCGCCCTTCGGCGGAACGGGTTCAGGCGCCGGGAGCGGGCAGACGGCCCGCGATGTCGAGGCCGTGCGGTGCCCTGGCACGCTCGCGGCTGCGCCCGAGCCGCGGGGGTACCGATCGGTCGAGGAAGCGGCGGGTGATCTCCTCGGGTGGCGCCGGCCTGCCGAGCAGGAAGCCCTGCACGAAATCGCAGCCGTACTCGGCCAGGATGCGGAGCTGGGCCGGGCGCTCGACCCCTTCGGCGATGACCTTGAGGTCGAGGCTGTGCGCCATGGCGATCAGCGAGCGGACGATCGCCGCATCGCTGCCGCTCTCCTCGACGCTCTGGACGAACGAGCGGTCGATCTTGAGCGAGGCCCCCGGGAAGGCGCGCAGATGGTTGAGCGAGGAGAACCCGGTCCCGAAGTCGTCGAGCGAGACACGGACCCCCATCTGCGAGAAGCTGGCGAGCACGCGCCGGACCTCCTCGGGCTTCTGCAGGAGATGGCTCTCGGTGATCTCGAGCTCGAGCAGCGAGGGCGGCAGCTCGTGCTCGGCGAGCAGGCGATGGAGCAGGGTGCCGAGCCCGGCCTCGTGCATCTGGCGCGGTGACAGGTTGACCGCGAGCCTCAGCTCGCCGTGACCGGCGCGACGCCAGCGGGCGAGCTGCGCGCATCCGGTCTCGAGCGCCCACTGTCCGATCGGCACGATCAGGCCGGTCTCCTCGGTCAGCGGGATGAACTCCCCCGGGGAGACGAGCCCGAACTCGGGGTGGCGCCAGCGGATCAGCGCCTCGAAGCCCACCAGCCGACCGGTCCCGAGCTCGACCTGGGGCTGGTAGAACAGGCAGAACTCGTGGTGCGCCACGGCCTGTCGCAGGCTCCGCTCGAGCGCCTGGCGACGCGCCGCCTGCTGCCGCATCTCGGTGGTGTAGCGATGGATGCCGCCCACCCTCCCGGCCTTGGCGCGGTACATGGCGGCGTCGGCGCTCACCAGCAGCTCCTCGATCGAGCCGGCGTCGCGCGGATAGACGGCGATGCCGATCGAGGCGCCGACCTCGACCTCGCACCCACCGATGTCGACGGGCCTGCGGATCACCTCGAGCAGGCGCTCGGCCCGTGACAGGGCGGCCCCCGCATCGTCGAGATCGGTCAGCACCACGGTGAACTCGTCGCCGCCCAGCCGGGCGACGAGGTCGCTCGCCCGCACCGTGCCGCGCAGCCGCCCGGCGATCGCCTGCAGCAGCCGGTCGCCGGCGCCGTGACCGTAGATGTCGTTGACCGGCTTGAAGCGATCGAGGTCGATCAGCAGGAGCGCCACGTGGTGACCGAAGCGCCGCGCCCGGGCGAGGCTGCGGGTGAGGAAGTCCTGCAGCAGGTAGCGGTTGGGCAGGCCGGTCAACTGGTCGAGCTGGGCGATCTCGGCGAGCCGCCGCTCGGCCCGGTGACGTTCGATCGAGTAGCGGATCGAGCGGTCGAGCAGCGGAGCGGTGATCTCGCCCTTGACCAGATAGTCCATGGCCCCGGCACGCATCGCCTCGAGGTCGATCTCGCGGCTGCCCTGGCCGGTGAGCACCACGAAGGGTGCTGTGCTTCCCTGCTCGATCGCCTCGCGTACCAGCTCGAGGCCGGTCCGCTCGCCGAGCCGATAGTCGACCAGGTAGACCTCGTGCCGACGCCCGGCGATCGCCGCGAGCGCGGCGTCCCAGCTGCGTGCCCACTCGAGCCGCAAGCGGCTGCCGAACACCTCGCCGAGAAGCTCGCGGGTCAGAAGATAGTCGTCCTCGTCGTCGTCGATCAGCAGGATCCTCGGGCACTCGCCCGCAGTGGTGACCTGGCGCTCCACCTGGGGCTCGGGCGCTGCCGTCGGCGGCGTCGGCGCATGCCCCAGGCAATAGCGCACCACCCGCTCGAGGCGCTCGGCCGTGAGGCCGGTCTTCTCGACATAGTAGGCGGCTCCGGCGTCCTGCGCCGCACGGTCGACCGCGGGGTCCCCGGCACCGGTGAGGAGGACGATCGGTACCGCCCGGGTCGCGCGCGCCCGCTCGAGGAAGGCGATGCCGGAGGTCTCGCCGATCCGCCAGTCGACGAGGCAGAGGTCGATGGCCTCGCGGGCCAGCCGGTCGAGGCCCTCGGCGACGCTCGTGGCCGCGTGGACGACGACACCGGGTCCGATCCCGGCGATCAGAAGCTCGCGCAGGAGGACGATGTCCTCCTCGTCGTCGTCGACCACGAGGATCCGCGGCATGTGGGGAGCCGGTCTCAGGCCGCGCGCTGCGAGCACTCGGGCGGCAGGGCGACGATCTGGATCCAGTAGCGGCAGAGGACGTTGACCGCCTCGACCAGGCCGTTGAACGTGACCGGCTTGGTGATGAACGAGCTGACGCCGAGCCCGTAGGTGCGGACGATGTCCTCCTCGGCACGCGAGGTGGTGAGCACGACCACGGGGATCCGGCACAGCTGGGGGTCGGCCTTGAGCTCGCGCAGCGCCTCGCGGCCGTCCTTCCTCGGCATGTTGAGATCGAGCAGGATCACCCCCGGATAGGGGTGGCCGGCGAGCTTCGCCCAGGAGCCCTCCCGGCGGAGGTAGGCGAGCAGCTCCTCGCCGTCCTCGACGAAGTGGATCTCGTTGGCGAGGCGGTTCTCGGCGAAGGCGTCCTCGATCATCATCCGATCGTCGGGGTCGTCCTCGGCGACCAGGATGGTGATCGGCCGCACGGCGTGGCTCATGGCTTGGTCTCCATGACCGGCTGATGGGCCGGCAGCTCGATGATGAACGTGGCGCCCTCGCCGGGCGCGCTCAGGGCGGTGATCGTTCCGCCGTGCCGCTCGACGATCTTGCGGCAGGTGGCGAGCCCGATCCCGGTGCCCTCGTACTCGGCCCGGGTGTGGAGCCGCTGGAAGATGCCGAAGATCCGCTCGGCGTACTTCATCTCGAAACCGATGCCGTTGTCGGCGACTCGGAGCTCGACGCGGCGCTCGCCGGGCTGCTGCTCGCGCCCGCCGGCTACCTCCCGGGCGGTGATGGTGATCCGCGGCGGCACGTCGGGACGGTGGAACTTGAGCGCGTTGGCGATCAGGTTCTGGAACAGTTGTCGCATCTGGGTGGCATCGGCATCGATCGTCGGGAGCGGTCCGGTCTCGACGGTTCCCCCGGTGCTCTCCAGTCTCATCTGCAGGTCGACCAACACACCGGAAAGGACGTCGCTCAGGTTCACCGCTGTGAACGGTCGTGCCTTGGTGGTCACCCGTGAGTAGTCGAGCAGATCGTTGATCAGAGCCCGCATGCGCTTGACGGCGCTCTGCATGCGCTCGACGTACATCTGACCGTCATCGCCGAGTGCCGAGTGATAGCGCTGCCTGAGCCGATCGCCGAACGCCTCGATCTTGCGCAGAGGCTCTTGGAGATCGTGGGAGGCGATCGAGGCGAAGGACTCGAGCTCCTGGTTGGAGCGGCGCAATGCCGCCTCCCGGACCTTGAGCTCGCTGATGTCGGTGTGCAGGACGACCAGCCCGCCATCGGCGGTGCGGTGCTCGTTCACCAGGATCCAGCGGCCATCGGCGAGCTGGCGCTCCATCACCGCATCGGCCTGGCGATGCTGGGCCATCCGCTGATGGAAGCGGACCTCGGGGTCGGTCTCGGCCGGCACCGGGTCGATGCCGCTGGCGATCTCGGCGCGAACCAGGTCGGCATAGGAGAGCTGCGCCTGCAGTGTCCCTTCGAGGGCCGGGTAGAGGTCGACCAGCCTGCCGTTCCAGGTCACCAGCCGGCCGCCCGGATCGAACAGGGCGAAGCCGTGCGGGATGCTCTCGATGATCGCCGTCCGGGTCCGGCTCTCGGCGGCGACGGCGGCCAGCTCCGCTTCCTTGATCCGCGTCGCGTCGAGGATGACCCCGTCCCAGACCACCGACCCGTCCGGCAGGCGGTGCGGCCGCGCCAGGGCGTGGGTGTACTTGCGCTGCCCGTCGCGGGTGATGATGGTCGCTTCGACATCCCAGATCGCGAGCGAGCGCGAGGCGGCGAGCAGCCGCTCGCGAAAGGTCGCGTAATATTCTGGACCGTGGCAGTCGAACAGCGCCTGCGGGTCGGCGATGATCGCCGCCGGCTCGACGCCGAACAGGTCCTTGGCGGCGTCGCTGATGTAGGTGTAGCGGATCGTGCCGTCGGGCTTGACGACCCGCTGGTAGATCACGCCGGGGATGGTTCGTGCGAGCGCGGCGAAGCGGTCGGTGGCGCTCTGCAGCGCGGCGCGGTGCCGCTCGCCCTCGATCGCCGAGCGGGCCAGCAGGGCCAGCGTGTCGAGCGCGTACTGCTCGGCGCGGCCGAGCGCGAGCGGTCGACGGTCGACCAGAACCAGGGCCGCCACGGGCTCGTCGGACTGGCTGTGCACCAGGCGACGCACGGTGGCGTAGCCGGCCGCGGCCAAGGCCCGAAGGAACGCCTCGAGCGCAGGCTCGAGGCCGACACCCTCGGCGAGCCGCGCCGCCCACGTCGCCGCCAGCTCGGGCGGCAACTCCGCCGGGGCGATGCGCGGTCGACCGGACGGATCCCCCTCGCACCAGAGGAGCAGGCCACGGGCCGGCGCCGCCAGCTGCGCCAGGACGTCGGCGATCCGGCCGAGCGTGACGGCGAGCTCGGCGCCGGCCACGATGTGCTCGAGCACCTGGTTCTGCACCTGCAGGAGCATCTCGAGGTGATCGCGTCCGGCCGCGTCCGGCCGCGCTCCGTTCGGCCTCGCCACCGCCGTCGCCGGGACCGCCTCGCTCGACTGGATCGCCGTCATGCCGTCACCGGCCTCCGTTGCCTCGGCCCCGCCGAGGGCCGCTGCTCTCGCCTCTTCGAGAGGCAGTATCCGGATCGTCCCTTAACGGGTGGTTACGCCGCCTGCCCCGGCCGTTCCCCGCGGCAGCCGGCCCGGTGCGGCTTTCCCGGCCCGGCACATACCCGGAGATGCGTTGTGCAGACCCGGCGGCGATCGGGCTGTGGAGAGTTAGCCCGGTCTTTACCGATCGATCTCTAGAAGTCCCGACCGAGAGAGCCCGCGAGGAGGATGAGGTCGGCCATGAGCTTGGCTGGTCCGGCGACGGCGGTACGACCGCTGGCCCCTGCACGCACCGAGGAGACGGCGCCGCGGCGCCGGGCCCGCATCGAGGAGCTCGAGCAGCAGATCGAGCGTCTCCTTCCCCGGCTCAGGATCGCGGTGATCTTCGGTGGCGACAAGACGGCCGAAGGGGCCGTCATCAACCGCACCGTCAACCCGCGGCCATGGAAGAGCTACGAGAAGGTCGCCCACGACCTCGCCGCGTCGCTGTCGCGGATCGGCTTCCGCGAGGTCGTGGCGCTGCCCGACGACATGCAGCTCGGCGAGCGGTTGCGCCGTGCCGGGACCCATCTCGCTTGGCTCAACACCGGCGGGGTGCAGGGCTTCGGCGCGATGTCGCACGCTGCGGCCATGCTGGAGATGTTCGGCGTTCCCTATCTCGGGCACGATCCCATCACGACCAGCATCCTCGACAGCAAGCATCTGTTCAAGCGCGAGCTCGCGCTCCTGGGTCTGCCGACCGCGCCGTTCATGGCTTGGCATCCGGCGCGTGGCCCGCTGGCGCCGCACTGCAACCCACGCTTCCGCCAGGCGTTCGGCGACCATCCCGGACCCTTCGTCGTGAAGCCGGTGTCCGGGCGGGCTTCGCATCATGTGCGCATGGTCGAGGAAAGGGGTGACCTCGAGGCTGCCGTCGCCGAGGTCTACGCGGCGACCGACAACCATGTCCTGATCGAGACCTTCCTCTCGGGTGCGGAGTATTGCATCGCGGTCGCCGGGCCCGTGATCGCCCGCGGCGGGCGGCTCGTCCGGCTTAACGGTCCGTTCACCTTCTCGGCGGTAGAACGCCGTCTCGACGAGGGCGAGCGGATCTTCACCTCCATGGATCAACGACCGATCACCGTCGATCGCCTCCGGCTGCTGACCGCCACGGTCGACGGACCGATCCACGCCGATCTGCACGCTCTCGGCCGGGCGGTGTTCGAGGAGCTCGACCTCGAGACGCTGGTTCGGCTCGACCTGCGGGCCGACGCCGCGGGGCGGCTGCACGTCCTCGAGGCCAACCCCAAGCCGGATCTGGCCGCGCCGATCGCCGACCGGACCAGCCTCGTGTGCGCCGGCTTGCCGGATCACGGGATGAGCTACGACGATCTCGTGCTGGGTCTGCTCGCCGATCGTCTCGACATCCTCTTCTGCCGGCGCCGCGGCAGCGCGCATCGGCTGCTCGATCTGGTCGGCTGAGGCGGATCGGGCGGTGCGCGGGAGGCTGGCCGTGCGATCGACGGAGCTCGCCAGCCGAGCCTTGGACGGGCTCGCCATGGCGCTCGTCGCCGGCTTGTCGTTCCTGCTCCTGCTCTATGTCGGACACGGCGAGGCACAGCGCAGCTTCGAGCGTTTCCACCTCGACAAGCTGGCGGCCCAGGGGCGGATGCTGCAGGGCGCCATCGAGAGCTATCTGCGCCGCGACCTGCCCCTGCCGCAGTATGTCGGGTTCCGCGCTCGGGCCGAGCGGCTGCGTGCCTCGGACGAGCAACTCCTGGCGCTCGCGGTCTACGGTGCCGACGGCAACCCCCTGTTCACCAGCGGGGATCCGGGCATCGGCCTGATCCAGACGACGCCGCAGACGAACCGGGTCCCGGTCGACACCGGCGAGGTGCGCAAGGACGATCGCCATCTCCAGCTCGTGCTGCCGCTCGCCAACCGCTACGAGCGCGTCGGCAGCCTCGCTCTCACGGTCGGCCGGGCGACCATCGACCAGGACGTGACCAGCCATTTCGTTCCGCTGGTCTATCTGGCGGCCGGACTCTCCTTGCTGTTCGCGTTCATCGTCGGCTCCGCCCGTGGCTGGCTCGCGCGCCAGCGCCTGCCCTGGCTGCCGATCCTCTACGCGAGTCTGTTCATGGTGATGGCCGGAGCGGTCATCACCGCGATGATCCAGCTCTACAGCCGTGGTGTCCAGCTCGAGGCCAAGGCGCTCGCCGATTCGCTCGGTCAGCGGATGACCGAGATCATGGGCTTCCATCTCGACCTGCAGCAGCTCCAGGGCCTCGACCGTGCCTTCGGCGAGTACCGCCGCCTGAACCCCGACATCGGTGCGGTGGCCCTGATCGTCGACGGTCGGATCGCCATCCATACCGACCCTTTCATGGTGGGTCGGCCGTGGAGCAGCGACGCCTCGACCTACGAGTACCGGGTCGACGTGACTCCACCCGGCGGCACCCAGCAGGTGGGTGTTGCGGTGACCCTGCCGGAGGACCTCGTCTACGGGCGAATCCTGCGCAACGCCAAGAACTTCCTCGCACTGTTCGTGGCCTCGGCGTTCCTCGCCAACCTGTTCCTGCAGCTCGCCGGGACGCTTCGTCGCGACGATCGACCGATCGCGACGTCGGGTGGCGACCGGGCTCTCGCCCTGGTCAAGCCGGTCTTCTACGTGGCGATGTGCATCGAGCATCTGATCTATCCGTTCCTGCCGCAGCACGTCCGCTCCGAGCTCGCCGCGGCCGGCCTCCCCGAGGGTCTGGCCGGGCTCGTGGTCACGACCTACTACCTGCTCTTCGCGCTCACCCTGGTGCCGGCGGGCTACTTGACCCGGCGGTTCGGCTCGCGCCGGCCGATGAGCATCGGCCTGCTGCTGACCGCCTCGGGGCTCGTCGCCCTGCTCCTCCCCGGAGGCCTTCTACCGCTCCTGCTCGGTCGAGCCTGTGCCGGCATCGGCCAGGGGCTGCTGCTGATCGGTGTGCAGTCCTACATCCTCGCGGTCGCCGCGCCCGAGCGCAGGACCCAGGGGGCCACGATCATCGTGTTCGGCTTCCAGGGGGGCATGATCGCCGGCATGGCGATCGGCTCGCTGCTGGTCATCAACCTCGGCCCCGCGGGCGTGTTCACGCTCGGGGCCGTCGCTGCGGCGCTGACCGCGATCTACGCCTCGATCGTGATTCCCGCGGGGGCGAGCCGCGCCCGCATCGAAGGGGAGCTGGCCGGCACCCTGGGGCAGCTGCGCTGGGAGCTCGTCCAGGCGCTGCGCAGCCGGGGCCTGCTCGCGACCATCGGGCTCGTCGGCCTTCCGGCCAAGGCCGTGCTCACCGGCGTGATCGTCTTCGCCCTGCCGCTGCTCATGACCGAGCAGGGATACCGGCAGGAGGACATCGGCCAGATGCTGATGATCTATGCTGGCGGCGTGATCGTGGCGGGAGGCGTCATCGCCCGCCTCGTCGACCGCACCGGCCGGACCGGCCTCGTGCTGGGCTTGGGGGGGGTCTCGAGCGGCCTCGGTCTCCTCCTGATCGCACTCGTCGATTCCGATCCCCTCGGACACGGCAGCTACGCCGGTGTGCTGCAGGTCGTGCTGATGGGGCTCGGAATCCTGATCGTGGGTGGGGCGCACGGCCTGATCAATGCACCGATCGTCACGCACGTGGCCGAGCTCGAGCTGGCCAAGCGGATCGGTGCCGGACCGGCCACCGCCGCCTACCGCTTCCTCGAGCGGGGCGGCCACGTGGCCGGGCCCATCCTGGTCGGCCACCTCGTCCTGCTGGCCGGACAGATCGGTGTCGCCCTGCAGTGGATCGGCTTGGCCGTGGCGGTTCTGGGCCTGGCCTTCCTCGAGCTGCAGCGGCGCCGACCGGCCGACGCGCCGGCGGTGCGGCGAGGGTCCGAGATCCTGGCTCTCCGTCTCGATCCCCCCGACCTCGCGCTCCTGCTCGTGGTCGGCGAGGAGGAGCCCGCCCCGCCGGCCCGTCCCGGCCGCATGCTTCGAGTGGCCGGCTCGGCCCAGGCCGTGCCGGAGGATCCGGGCCGGGTGCGCCGCCTGCGAGCCTTCCTCGCACCCCTTCTCGCCACCGTCCCGCCCGGCAGCCGGCTGCGGCTGGTCGGCTGCGGCGATCTCGCCTCCTATCGGGCGGTGCTCGCCGACGCGCCGCAGGTCGAGCTGCGGTGCGTGTCGAGCGCAGCGTCCTGGCTCGCCGAGCTGCGGCCGCTCCTCACGCGCCAGACCGCTGGGGGCGAGCGGCCGGCCGACGAACTCGCCCGGGCCCTTGCCGATCACGACCGACGCCGGCCGGGGTCGGATCGACCGTTCGTGTGGATCCGGTCGTCGGCGACCGGACGCCGTGCGGAGCTCGAGCCGGCATCGGCCACCTGACCACTCACCGGCGGCCCCCGCGCCGCCGCAACGGAGCTGCCCGAGATGCCCGAGACGCCACCGCTCACGATCGACCGCCGCCGCCTCGCCTCCTGGGTGGCCTCGGCCGTGGGCCTGCTCGCCCTGCCGCCCGCAGCCTCGGGCGCCGTCCCGACGCTCGGCCTGGCCAGCTGGTTCAAGGTCGACGAGGCGCGCTCGGCCGACTGGCGGGTGGAACCGGTCGAGGGTGACCCGCTCCAGGCGACGGTCCGCCGCGTGAAGCCGGGGGCCGGCCCGCTCCGCCGGCTTCTCGTGCTGTATCCGCGCCCTTCCCCGGCCTACGACGTGGCGATCAGCAAGATCCTCGAGGTGCTCGCCGCCAAGAACCTCAACCTCGAGCTTCTGGCCTTCAACTTCCAAGGTGACGACGGGCGTGGTGCCTCTGCCTTGCAGATGGTCGAGGACGGGAATCTCGACCTCGTTCTGTCGATGGGCTCCGAGTCGACCGCTTGGCTCCACCAGTACTATCGCAAGGGCGCGGTCCCGGTGGTCACGGTGTGCTCGAAGGATCCGGTCGCGCTCGGTCAGATCTCCGGTTACGAGGAGGGCAGCGGAACCAATTTCGCATTCACCTCGCTCAACATGCCGATCGACGTCCAGCTCGCCTATCTGCTGGACTTCAAGCCGGGCCTGCGCAACCTCGGAATCCTGGTCGACGGTCGGAACATCAGTGCCGTGCGTACCCAGGCCAAGCCGATGCAGCAGGCGGCGGCGGCCCAGGGCATCACGGTCCAGTACCTGGCCGTGCAGAACCCGGCCAAGACCAAGGAGGAGCTCGCCAGGCTCGTCGGCGAGGCGACCGTCCAGATGCGGACGAACGACCCGGGCCTCGAGCGCAGCCTGTTCTGGATCACCGGCAGCACCGCGGTGTTCAAGGAGATCGCGACGATCAACGCCCATGCCGGCCGGGTGCCGGTTGTGAGCGCCGTGCCGGAAGTCGTCCAGGAGGGCGACGACAGCGCCGTTCTCTCGATCGGCATCAGTTTCGAGAGCAACGCCAACCTGGCGGCCATCTACGCCGTCGACATCCTCGCCGGCCGGACCACCCCCGGCAAGCTCAAGGTCGGGATCGTCTCGCCACCCGACATCGCCATCAACTTCCGGCGGGCGCGGCAGATCGGACTGGACGTGCCGATCAGCTTCTTCGAGAGCGCCAACTACATCTACGACTACGACGGTCGGCTGGTGCGCAGGCTGGGCGAGCCGGTCGCGACCGCGCCGCTGCGCTGAGGAGGGAGCCGGCGGGAGGCCGGCTGCGACCGGCTCCTCGCGGGCCCGTCCGTGGTCGGGTCGCCCTCCGGCGGCCCGGCCGCCTCACTCGACGATGCGGTCGACCTTGTAGTCCTTGGTCTCGCGCGCCCAGGCGAAGGTCACGAGCTCGCCGATCAGACCGACCGCGACGATCTGGATCCCGAGCACCACGAGCAGGGTCGAGAGGATCAACGCCGGCCGGTCGCCCAGGGGCACGCCGAGCGCGAGCCGCTCGAACACGAGCCAAGCGGTGGCGAGACCACCCAGGGCGAGCGTCAGGAAGCCGAAGCCGCCGAAGAAGCGGAACGGCTTCTTGAGGAACTTCAGCAGGAAGAACAGGCTCACGACATCGAGCGCGAGGCTCGGCCAGGAGCCGGCCCGGGCCAGGCCGGGGCCGGCCCGGCCCGGAGCCGGAGCCGGCAGCTCCTCGACCGTGAAGCCCTGCGCCTGGGCGATCAGCGGCAGGAACCGGTGCTGGTTGCCGTAGAGGCCGAGCTCCGCCGCGACCCGCGCCCGCATCGCCCGGATCGGGCTCCTGACGTCCTCGAGCCGGCTCTGCAGCAGGAGCTCGAGCAGCCGCTCGAGCTTGCCGCGACCACCGTGGCCGGGCACCCGCCGGGCGAGCGTGACGATATCCACCCCACCCGCCTCGAGGGTGCGCACCAGCCGGGGCAGCTCGGCCGGATCGACCTCGAGCTCGGCCGGCAGCGTGAGCACGACCGCGCCGGTGGCGTGGCGCAGGCCGACGGTCAGGGCCGCCGCCTCGCCCATCGATCGGGCGAAGGTCAGGATCTCGATCTGGCCATCCTGACGGCGCAGCGCCTTCAGCGTTTCGAGCGTCGACCGCCACGGTCCGTCGACCACGTAGATCAGCTCGCAGCGTCGGCCGAGCGGGGCGAGGCCGCGGCGCAGCCGGGCGTGCAGCTCGGCGATCGCGGGCAGCTCCTCGAGCACCGGCACGACGACGGACAGCTCGGCCGTGGCGGCGGCGAGGTGGGCGATCCCGAGCTCGGCGGTCATGGGGTGGATCCGGCTGTCAGGGTGAGGGGGAGGCGCCGACCGGCCGGGCGGCGAGCAGGCGGAAGCGCTCGAGCCGTGGCGCGCGGGCGCTGTGCAGGAGGTAGCTCAGGAAGCCGAGGAACAGGAGGAAGGCGGCGAGCGCGCCCGCGAGCATGACCACCCCCTGGAAGGCGACGCCGGGCTCGGCCCGGGTCAGCACGAACAGTCCGGCGGCCAGGCAGCCGGCGGCCGCCGCGAGCCCGCCGGTGCCCAGCAGCCACCGCATCGGGCGGCGGGCGAAGTCGAGGATGGTGGCGATCACCACGAGGTCGACGAGCACCTTGTAGATCCGCGAGAAGCCGTACTTCGAGCGGCCGAAGCGGCGCGGATGGTGGCGCACCTCGAGCTCGGAGATCCGGGCGCCGGCGAGGCTGGCCATGGCCGGGATGAAGCGGTGCATCTCGGCATAGAGGGGGATCGCCTTGATGAGGTCCGCCCGATAGGCCTTCAAGGAGCAGCCATTGTCCTTGATCGGCACGCCGGTGATCCAGCCGATCAGCCGGTTGGCGATCCTGGACGGCAGCACCCGCGACCAGTGGTCCTTGCGCGCCTTGCGCCAGCCGACCACCAGATCGAAGCCCTTGTCGATCTCGGCCAGGAAGCGCGGGATGTCGCGCGGGTCGTTCTGCAGATCGCCGTCCAGGGTGACCAGGACACGGCCGCGGGCGTGCTCGATCCCTGCCGCCATGGCCGCCGTCTGGCCGTAATTGCGGCGCAGCTTGAGGAGCCGCAGCGCCGGCTTGCCGTCGCGCGGCAGCTCGAGGGCGCGGGCGAAGGTGGCGTCCCTGGAGCCGTCGTCGACCAGGAGCAGCTCGATGGCGAGCGGCAGCGGGGCGAGCGCGGCGGCGATCGCCTCGACCAGCGGACGAACATTGTCCTCCTCGTTGTAGAGGGGGACGATGATCGAGAGATCGGGGGTCATCACCGCGAGCATCCACGATTCCGGGCGGTTCGGGAAGGTCGCGGTCCGGCGGCGGCGCGGTACGCCGATATGATCACCGCCCCGTCGTGGCTCGGCCGCCGCAACCAACCCACGACGGCCGTGCGGAACCGGCGCGTGGCCGCGCCCGCCGATCGGCCGGCCCGTCCGATGCGCGCCTGCAGGAGGCGGCCTGCAGCGCCGGGCATTGCGTCCACGTCCAGCCCGTCCGATGCGCTGCCTGCAGGCGGCCGCCCCGCCCACCCGTGACAAAACCGCAACATTCATAGTTGCATACAAGTCACGAATCGGGTTCCGTCAATAGCATCCAGACGCCGTTGGGTACTGGCGTGTCGCTTCGCGTCCAGGCTGTTGCAGAACCTCGACGATTCGCATAGGAACCGTCCCATCGGCTCGCGCCGGCTCGACGATGTCGCCGTCGCTCGGGGCTTGCCCGCCCGGGTCGGAAAGAAGACGGAGGAGAACGGCATGCCGGAACTGCCCGTGAGCTCCCGCCGGCGCTTCCTCCTCGGGCTGGCGGCTGGACTCCCGCTGCTGTCGCTCGGGTGGCGGGCGGCGCTCGCCGCGGTGCCGGTCCGGCAGATCGCCTTCCACCATCGCCATACCGGGGAGGCGCTCCGGGCGGTGTACTTCGCCGACGGACGCTACCTCGACGAGGGGCTGCGCTCGATCAACCGACTGCTGCGCGACTGGCGGACCGACGAGATCGTGGAGATCGATCCGCAGGTCCTCGACATCGCCTATGTCCTCCAGCAGCAGCTCGGCCTCGACGGCCCACTCGAGGTGCTCTCGGGATACCGCTCGCCGGAGACCAACGCGATGCTGCGCCGGCGCTCGCGCGCCGTCGCCCGCAACAGCCTGCACATGTACGGCATGGCGGTCGACCTGCGCTTCCCGGGCGTGCCGCTGCCGGTTGCACACCGGGCCGCACTCGCGCTCCAGGGCGGGGGCGTGGGCTACTATCCGGGCGCCGACTTCATCCATCTCGACAGCGGCCCGGTCCGCTCCTGGACGCAGCTCGGCCGTGTGCAGAGCGGACGCGACGGCGGCGTGCCGCGCGGCATGGCGCAGAGCCGACGCGCCCAGGCGCGGCGCACCCGGCTCGCGCGGCTCAAGGGGCGGCTCAACACCGTCCGCCGCTGAGCCTCGCCGAACGCCCGCGGTTGCGCATCCGGTCGCGTTGACAAGCCACCCCGGCCGCGTCTAAGCGCCGCCTCCTTCCGGCCGCCTCGGCGCGACGGCCGGTCAGCCGGAGGGCGGCCGTCGGCCATGGACCATCTCGACCAGCTCGAGGCGGAGAGCGTCTACATCCTGCGCGAGGCCAAGGCCAAGCTCGACCGCCTGGCGATCCTCTGGTCGCTCGGCAAGGACAGCAACGTCGTCCTGTGGCTGTGCCGGAAGGCCTTCTTCGGCCATGTGCCGTTCCCGGTGATGCACATCGACACCGGCAGGAAGTTCCCCGAGATGTACGCCTTCCGCGACCGCTATGCGGTCGAGTGGGGGCTCTCCTTCCTGCGCGAGGAGTGCCCGCCGCTCGAGGCCACCGACCCCTCGCTGCCGCCGGCCGCCCGCGCCGCCGCGCGCAAGACCCTCGGCCTCAAGGCGGCGCTCGAGAAGCACGGCTTCGAGGGCCTGATCCTGGGCATCCGCCGCGACGAGGAGGCGATCCGCGCCAAGGAGCGGGTCTTCAGCCCGCGCGACGAGGCCGGCCAGTGGCAGCTCAAGGACCAGCCGCCCGAGTTCTGGAACCAGTACATGACGAGCTTCCCGCAAGGGACGCACGTCCGGGTCCACCCGCTGCTGCACTGGACCGAGCTCGACATCTGGAAGTACACGCGGCGCGAGGGCATCCCGATCATCGAGCTCTACCTCGCGCGGGACGGCAAGCGCTACCGCTCGCTCGGCGACCGGGACATCACCGCGCCGGTCGCGAGCACCGCCGCCACGATCGACGAGATCATCGCCGAGCTCGAGCTCACCCGGACCCCCGAGCGCGCCGGCCGGGCGATGGACCACGAGGCCGAGGACAGCTTCGAGCGGCTGCGCGCCGCCGGCTACATGTGAGCCCGACCCGGCCCCTCCCCACCCACGGGACCGCCCATGCCGCACAGCCCGGCCGAGACGCGGCCGCTCCGGATCGTCATCGTCGGCCATGTCGACCACGGCAAGTCGACCTTCGTCGGCCGCCTCCTGCACGAGACCGGCTCCCTGCCGGAGGGCAGGCTCGAGGCGGTCAGGGCCATGTCGGCCAGGCGCGGCATGCCGTTCGAGTGGGCGTTCGTGCTCGACGCCATGCAGAGCGAGCGCGACCAGGGCATCACGATCGACACCACCCAGATCCGCTTCAAGACCGCCGCCCGCCCCTACCTCGTCATCGACGCTCCGGGCCACAAGGAATTCCTGAAGAACATGGTGACCGGAGCCGCCCAGGCCGAGGCGGCGCTCCTGGTCATCGACGCCGCCGAGGGCGTGCAGGAGCAGTCGCGCCGGCACGGCTACCTCCTCCACCTCCTCGGCATCCGCCAGGTGGCGGTGCTGGTCAACAAGATGGACCTGGTGGGCTACTCGGCCGACCGGTTCGGCAGCGTGGCGGAGGATTTCCGCGGCTATCTGGCCGAGCTCGGCGTGCGGCCCACCTGCATGGTGCCGGTCTCGGCGCGCGAGGGCGACAACCTCGCCGGCCACAGCCCGCGCATGCCCTGGTACCAGGGCCCGAGCGTGATCCAGGCGCTCGACGCCTTCGCCTATACGAGCCTGCCGGTCGACCGGCCGCTGCGGATGCCGGTCCAGGACGTCTACAAGTTCGACCAGCGCCGGATCGTGGCGGGGCGGGTCGAGGCCGGGCGGCTCGAGGTCGGCGACACCGTGCTCTTCTCGCCCTCCAACAAGACCGCCCGGATCCGGACCATCGAGGCCTGGCACGTCCCCGCACCGCCCGGCGAGGCGGTCGCCGGGCAGAGCATCGGCGTCACGCTGGACGAGCCGATCTTCGTCGAGCGCGGCGAGATCATGAGCCACCCCGAGCAGCCGCCGGTGCTCACCACCGTCTTCAAGGCCCGGCTGTTCTGGCTCGGGACGACGCCGCTCACGATCGGCCGCAGCTACCGGCTCAAGCTCGCCACCACCGAGACCACCGCCACCGTCGAGGCGATCGAGAAGGTGATCGACACGGCCGAGCTCACGAGCCTCCCGCCGGAGCGGATCGAGCGCAACGGCGCCGGCGAGGTGGTGCTCAGGACCCGCCGCCTCCTGGCGCTCGACGAGTACCTCGCCAACCCGACCACCGGCCGGTTCGTGCTGGTCGAGGACCATCTCCCGGTCGGCGGCGGCATCGTCTCGATGGAGGGCTACCCCGACCAGCGCCAGCTCGTGACGGTACGGGCCACCAACCTCACCCAGGTGGGGCACGCCGTGAGCCGCGCGGCGCGCGCCGCGAGGAACGGCCACCGTGGAGGCGTGCTCTGGTTCACCGGGCTCTCGGGCGCCGGCAAGTCGACGCTCGCCCTGGCGCTCGAGCGCGAGCTGTTCGCCAAGGGCTTCCAGGTCTACGTGCTCGACGGCGACAATGTCCGCTCCGGCCTCTGCCGCGACCTCGGCTTCGGCCCCGAGGACCGGGCCGAGAACATCCGCCGGGTGGGCGAGGTGGCGGCGCTGTTCGCCGACGCCGGCTTCCTCGTCGTGTCGAGCTTCATCTCGCCCTACCGGGCCGACCGGCAGCGCGCCCGCGAGGCGGCCGGGGAGGCGTTCCACGAGATCTACGTCAAGGCCGGGCTCGAGGTCTGCGAGAGCCGCGACCCCAAGGGCCTCTACAAGCGGGCACGCAAGGGCGAGATCAAGGAGTTCACCGGCGTCTCCTCGCCCTACGAGCCGCCCGAGGCGCCCGAGCTCGTGGTGCCGACCGACGAGCTCGCGATCGAGGACTGCGTGGCGCTCCTGCTGCGCTATGTCGGGGAGCGCTTCCGCGCCTGAGCGCCGACGCCGGACCGCGGCGTCGCGTGCACGACGGTCCCGAGCCCGCCGCTCAGCCGGCCCGGGCCGCCGCGAAGGCGTCGGCGAAGGCGGCCAGGGTCGTGAAGCGCAGGGTCGGTGCCACGGCTCCGGCCGGCGGCGGCGTCGCCCCGCCCGGCCGGCCGGCGCGCCGGTCGATCCAGACCGAGGCGATGCCCGCCGCGGCGGCCGGGGCGTGGTCGTGGAAGAGGCTCTGCGCCACGTGCAGGAGCCCGTCCCGCGGCAGCCCACGGCCGGCGAGGAAGCCCAGGAGATAGGCGAAGTTCCGCGGATCCGGCTTGTAGGAGCCGATGGCCTCGGCGGTGAGGATCGCCGTGAACGGATCGCCGAGCCGCTCCACCGAGCGGCGGACGCCGGCCTCGTCGACGTTCGAGAGCACGAGCAGGGGCACCTGGCGGGCCAGCCGGGCGAGCGCCTCGGCGCTGTCGGGGAAGGCCGGCCAGGCGCCGATCGAGGCTCCGAAGGCGCGCGCCTCCCGCTCCTCGACCGGAACCCCCAGCCGGCGGCCGAGCCGGTGCAGCACCTCGCCCAGCAGCAGATCGTAGCGCAGCCCGGGCGTGGCTCCCTGCTGCGCCGATTCCTCCTCGGCGAAGCGCGCGAGGAGCTCCTCGTCGTCGAGCCCGAGACCGGTCCGCGCGCGCCAGGGCGCGAGCGCCTCGAGCAGCCCGCGCTCCCAATCGATCAGCGTGCCGTAGCAGTCGAAGCTCAGGACCGCGACCTGGTCGAGCCGCATCGCCCCTCCCCGGTGTGGCCCCGGATCTAGCCGCCTGGGCAGAGGAAGGGAAGACCTCCAAAAAGGGGTTGACATTCCTAGTTTACAGGAATAAAGAGCTCTCAAAGATGCTCACCGGGAGCTCGCTCGTGTCTCGCCTCGCCCGCCTCCTCCCGCCCTTCCTCCTGCTCGCCCTGCCGGCCTGCACCGAGATGCAGGCCTTCGGCACCGGCGCGGTCCAGCAACGTCGGATGATGAACGACCTGCAGGCCCGCTTCACCATGGCCGCCACCTGCGACATCTCGCTCGGCTCCTACTTCCGCGAGCTGTCCGAGCTGGAGCGGCACTATGTCGGGCTGGTGTGCGGTGGCGTCCTGCCGGCGCTGACCGCGCCGCGCGCCGCCGAGCCCTGAGCCGGCGCGGCACCGGCCCGACCGAGATAGACGGCCAGGCCCGGCGCCAGGCGGGCCTCGGCCACCTCGTCCGGCAGCAGCCAGAGCGCCGCCACCACCTCGCGGTGGTCGACCCGGGCCGTCGGTCGGACGGTCGGTCGCCAGGCGAAGACCATGCTGGCGATGCGCCGGTGCTCGAAGCCGAAGGTCAGCTCGACGGGCGCCTCGAGCGCCGCCTCGGGCGCCACGATCCCGGTCTCCTCGGCGAGCTCGCGCAGGGCCGCCGCGGCCGGCCGTTCGCCGCGCTCGACCGCCCCACCCGGGAGATCCAGGAGACCCGGCCGGTAGGAGGTCTCGACCACGAGCAGCCGGCCCCCGTGCCAGGTGGCGACCGCGGCACCTCGCGCCACCGGCCGGCGGATCGCCCACCACAGCCGCAACAGGCCGTGCGCCGACCGATAGGCCAGCCGGCAGAGCGGGTCGACCCGCCGGGATGCGGCGAGGCGGCGGAGCAGGTCCATGCGCCCGAGCATCGGGGCGCCCGCCGGCCCGTGCAAGCCCGCCCGCTTGACGGCCCCGGCGCCGGCCGCCTAGCTCGCCCGGCCGCCGTCTCGGATCGCCTGCCCATGCTGCTCTCCGGCAAGGCCCGGCTGGCCGGTGTGATCGGCTGGCCGGTCGGCCACTCGCTCTCGCCCCGCCTGCACGGCCACTGGTTCGCCCGCTACGCCGTCGACGGCGCCTATGTGCCGCTGCCGGTCCGCCCCGAGGATCTCGAGCTCGCCTTCCGTGCCCTGCCCCGCCTGGGCTTCCTCGGGTGGAACGTCACCGTTCCACACAAGGAGCGGGCCTTCGCCCTGGTCGATCGGCGCGACGCCGCGGCCGAGCGGATGCGGGCGGTCAACACCGTGCTGGTCCACCCGGACGGGACGCTCGAGGGGCGCAACACGGACGGTGCGGGCTTTCTGGCCCATCTCCTGGCCGAGCATCCGGACCGCCGTCCCGTGGCCGGGCCGGCCCTCGTCCTCGGTGCCGGTGGCGCGGCGCGCGCCGTGGCCTGGGCCCTGCTCGAGGCGGGGGTGCCGCTGCTGCGGCTCGCCAACCGCACGGCGGGCCGCGCCGCGGCGCTCGCCGCCGAGCTCGATCGCGCCTTCCCGGGACGGGTCGCGGGCGTCGGCTGGCCGGCGTCGGCGGTGGCGCTCGACGGCCTCGCGCTCCTGGTCAACGCCACGAGCCTCGGCATGAAGGGCCAGCCGCCACTCGACCTCGATCTCGGCCCCCTGCCCGCGGCCACGCTCGTGGCCGACCTCGTCTACGTGCCGCTCGAGACCGACCTCCTGGCCGCCGCCCGGGCGCGCGGCAACCCGGTCCTCGACGGCCTGGGCATGCTGCTGCATCAGGCGGCCGCCGGCTTCGCCTGGTGGGGTGGTCGCGTACCCGAGATCGACGCCGCCGCCCGCGCCTGCCTGCTCGAGGCCCTGGCGCCGACCGCCTGATCCGGCTTGCCGGCGGCCGAACGGCCGCTAGCTCCGCCGACGGGACGGCCCCGGGAGGACGGCAATGACGCAGCGGATGCTGGACGAGGCGGAGGTCCGGGCGCGGCTCGCGCGCGAACTGCCGCGCTGGACGGTCGAGGGCGGGGCGCTGGTGCGCCGCTACCGGACCACCGGCTGGCGCGGCTCGATGCTGGTGGCGGGTGCCGTCGGCCATCTGGCCGAGGCCGCCTGGCACCATCCCGACCTGCTGGTCCGCTGGGGCGGGGTGGAGGTGCGGCTTTGGACCCACGACGCGGGCGGGATCACCGCCAAGGATCTGGCGCTCGCCCGGCGGATCGAGGAGGTCGTGGCGTGGCGGCCGGCCGGCGCCGACGGCCTCGAGGGCCCACCCGAGGAGGCCCGGCTGCTGCAGGCCGAGGCCTGAGCCTCAGTCCTCCGCCAGGAGATCGAGCAGCGCCGCCGCGACGATCTCGGTGGCCCGGCGGAGGTCGGCGAGCGCCAGCCGCTCGTCGGCGCGATGCGCGTTGGCCTCCTCGAGGGTGCGCGGCCCGGCGCCGAAGAGCACCACCGGGATGCCGGCCTCGGCATAGTGCCGGGCGTCGGTGTAGAGCGGTACGCCCGCAGCACGCACCGGCTCGCCCAGGATCCGTCCGGCGTGCCGCGCGAGCGCGTCCACGAGCCGCTCGTGCCCGGGCAGCGGCACGAGCGGCCGGGCGAGCAGGATGCGGCGGACCTCGAGCCGGACGGCCGGGAAGGCACGGGCGGCACCCTCGAGGAGCGCCCGCAGCTCGGCCCCGACCGCCTCGGGCGCCTCCTCGGGGATCATCCGCCGGTCGAGCCGGAAGGCGATCCGGTCGGGCACGACGTTGGTGTTGATGCCGCCCTCGATCAGCCCGACGGTGAGCTGGGCGTGGCCGATCCCGGGCGTGGCGCTGATCCGCCCGGCGAGCCCGCGACGGAAGGCGTAGAGGGTGGCGAGCAGGTGCGTCGCCGCCTCGAGCGCGTCGACGCCGGTCTCGGGCCGGGCGGCGTGCGCCGAGCGGCCGCGGACCTCGACCTCGAGGTGCAGGCAGCCATCGTGCGCGGTCACCACCGCGTAGGAGAAGCCGGCGCAGAGCGCCAGGTCCGGCCGGCTGGCCCCTTCCGCGAGCAGCAGCCCCGGACCGATCTCGCCACCCGCCTCCTCGTCGAAGGTGACGTGCAGCTCGACCGTTCCGGCGAGCGGCACTCCCTCGGCCGCGAGCCGGTCGAGGGCGAGCAGTGCGAAGCCGTAGGTGGCGATGTCGGACTTCGAGACCGCGACGCCGCGGCCGTACATCCACCCCTCGCGGATCTCGGCCCCGTAGGGGTCCGTGGTCCAGCCCTGGCCGGGCGGCACCACGTCGCCATGGGCGTTCAGGGCGATCACCGGGCCGGGCCCGAAGCGGCGGCGGACCACGAGGTTGGTGGCGCTGCGCATGCCCACCGCGGCGGCCCTCTCGGCCGGCACCGGATGCCGCTCGACCGCGAGGCCGAGCCCTTCGAGCAGACCGGCGATCCGCTCCCCCGCCGCCGCCAGATCGCCCGGCGGATTGTCGGTCGGCGTGCGCACCAGCTCGGCCAGGAGCGCCACCTGCTCGGGCAGGCGCTCCGCGACGATCCGGGCGAGGCGGTCCAGGGGGTCGGTCATCGGTGCTCCTCGGCGAGCAGGGCGATCGTGGTCGCGAGGACCTCGAGGGCGGCCGCGACGTCCTCCGGGCGGGCCGCCTCGGCCGGGTCATGGCTGATCCCGTCGCGGCAGCGCAGGAACAGCATGGCGACCGGGGCGAGTGCCGCCATCGCCATGGCGTCGTGGCCGGCGCCGCTCACCAGCCGCCGCTCGGGAATGCCGTGGCGGGCGCAGGCCCGGCCGAGCGTGGCGACCAGCCCCGCGTCGCAGACGACCGCGGGTGCCGCATGCGTCGTCTCGACCCGCGCCTCGACCCTGCGCCGCCGCGCGGTCTCGGCGATCAGCGCGCGCAGGTCGTCCTCGGCCCGAGCGCGCACCCCGTCCTCGGCGCTGCGCAGGTCGACCGTGAAGACCACCCGGCCCGGGATCGTGTTGACCGCGCCCGGCGCCGCCTCGATCCGCCCGACCGTGGCGACCAGCCCGTCGGTGCCGCGGCCGAGCCGCTCGACCGCGAGGATCGCCTCGGCCGCGGCGCAGAGCGCGTCGCGCCGCAGCGCCATGGGCACGGTTCCGGCATGGCCGGTCTCGCCCCGGATCTCGACCCGCAGCCGGCCGGCCCCGGCGATCGCCGTGACGAGGCTCAGGGGCAGGCCCTCGCGGTCGAGCACCGGGCCCTGCTCGATGTGCGCCTCGAGATAGGCCAGCACCTCCCCGGGCCGGCGGGCGCAGGCCTCGATCCCGGCCGGGTCCGGACCGCAGCCGCGCAGCGCCTCGGCGAGGCTCACCCCGTCCCGGTCGCGGCCCTCGAGGACGGCCGGATCGAGCGTGCCGGCCATCGCCCGTGAGCCGGTGAGCGCGCTCGGGAAGCGGACCCCCTCCTCGTCGGCGAAGGCCACGACCTCGAGCGCGAAGGGCGGCGCCCGGCCGGCCTCGCGGACCGTCTCGACCGCGGCCAGACCCAGCAGCACGCCGAGCACCCCGTCGAACCGGCCGGCGTCGATCACCGTGTCGAGATGCGAGCCCAGGAGCACCGCCGGACCACCGGGCCGGGCGCCCTCGAGCCGACCCACGAGGTTGCCCGCCGCATCGAGCCGGGTGGCGAGCCCGGCCTCCTCCATCCAGCCCCGCACGAGGCCGGTCGCGTGCCGCCAGGCCGGCCCGTAGGCCAGCCGGGTGAGCCGCCCGGGCTCGTCGCTCACCCGGGCGAGCGCGTCGAGCCGGTCCAGCAGGCGGGAGAGCGCGGCCGTGGCGATGGTCGATCCTCCGCGTGGCGCCCCAGCCTTAGGGCCTTGTGCGCCCGGCTGGAACGGGGTTCGCTCGGGCGCGGCAGCGGCAGGCGGGGAGCCGGCGATGGCGGCGGCTGGGTTCGGGTCGGGGCGGCTCACCACCCACGTCCTCGACACCATGCACGGTCGCCCGGCGGTCGGGCTGCGGATCGAGCTCGCCCTGCTCGACGGTCCCGACCGCCGCCCCCTGGCCCGCACCGCCACCAACGCCGACGGCCGGCTCGACGCCCCGCTGCTCGGCCCCGGCACGATCGCCCGCGGCCGCTTCGAGCTCCTGTTCCACGTCGCCGCCTATTTCCGCTCGCTCGGCGTGGCCCTGCCCGACCCGCCCTTCCTCGACGAGGTCCCGGTCCGCTTCGGGATCGCCGATCCGGACGCCCACCACCACGTCCCCCTGCTGGTGAGCCCCTATGGCTACACCACCTACCGGGGCAGCTGATGCGGCGGGTGGTGCGCTTCTGGCTCGGGGACGAGCTGCGGGAGGTCGAGGGCCTCGCCCCCACCACGACGCTGCTCGACTGGCTGCGCGGGCCCGGCCGCCGGCCCGGCGTCAAGGAGGGCTGCAACGAGGGCGACTGCGGCGCCTGCACCGTTCTCCTCACCCGCCTGCGCGACGGCCGGCTCGTGCACGAGCCGATCTGCGCCTGCATCCGCCTGCTCGCCACCGTCGACGGCTGCCGGGTCGGCACGGTCGAGGATCTGGCCGGGCCGGACGGCGCGCTCCACCCCCTGCAGCGGGCCATGGTCGGGCAGCACGGCAGCCAGTGCGGCTTCTGCACGCCCGGCTTCGTGGTGGCGCTGCACGCCCTCTGGCTCGACCGGACGGAGCCGCCCGAGGAGGCCGTGGTCGACCGCCGGCTCGCCGGCAATCTCTGCCGCTGCACCGGCTACGGGCCGATCGTGCGGGCGGCCCGCGCGGCCTACGAGCTCGGCGATCCGGCCGACGATCCGCTGCGAGGGAGCGAGCCGCTCTGGCGCGAGCGGCTCGCCGCGCTCGCCGACCCGGACACTCTCCTGGTCGAGGGGGCGGACGGGGCCCGGCTCGTGGCGCCCACCACGCTCGAGGAGGCGCTCGCCCTCCTGGCCGACCACCCCGACGCCCTGCCGCTCGCCGGCGGGACCGACGTCGGCCTCTGGATCACCAAGGAGCTGCGCCGTCCGGCGCTCCTCCTCTGGCTCGGCCGGGTGGCCGGGCTCGACCGGGTCGAGGAGGACGCCCATGGCCTCCGCCTCGGCGCCACGGTCACCTGGCGCGAGGCGGGGCCGGCGCTGGGTCGGCTGGCGCCCGGCACGGCCGAGCTCCTCGACCGCTTCGCCGGCGAGCAGATCCGGGCCGTGGCCACGGTCGCGGGCAACCTCGCCAACGCCTCGCCGGTGGGCGACGGGCCCCCTGCCCTCCTGGCGCTCGACGCCCGGCTCGTGCTGCGCCGGCGCGATCGCCGCCGCGAGCTGCCGCTCGAGCGCTTCTTCCTCGACTATCGGCGCACCGCCCTCGAGCCGGGCGAGCTCGTCGAGACGGTCCTGGTCCCGCGCCCCGCCCCCGGCACCCGCCTCGTCTTCGAGAAGGTGAGCCGGCGCCGCGACCAGGACATCGCCACCGTGAGCGCCGGCATCGCCTTGGCGGTCGAGAACGGTCGGGTGGCGCACGTCCGGCTCGCGTTCGGCGGTATGGCGGCGATCCCCACCCGGGCCCGGGGCGCGGAAGCGGCGCTCGAAGGTGCCGTTTGGGACAAGGCCGCGATCGAGCTGGCGGTGGCCGCGCTCGACGACGAGCTCAGGCCGATCTCCGACCATCGCGGCACGGCTGCCTATCGCCGCACCCTCGCCCGCAACCTCTTGCGCCGCTCCTGGCTCGAGGAGCGGGGTGTCCCCGTGCGACTGCCCCCGCGGGAGCCGGCGCTTGGCTGAGCCGGCCGCGGCCGAGCGCATCCGCGGCGACGTGCACGAGCCGGTCGCGCACGATTCGGCCGTGGCCCACGTCACCGGCCGGGCCGCCTATGTCGACGACCTGCCCGAGCCCGCCGGCTGCCTGCATCTGGCGCTCGTGACCGCGGAGCGGGCGCACGCCCGGATCCTCGCCCTCGACCTCGAGCCGGTCCGCCGGGCCGCGGGCGTGGTGGTCGTGCTGACCGCCGCGGATCTGGGCGAGGGCTGCGACATCAGCCCGGTCCACGCCGACGACGAACCGGTCCTGGCGGCGCGCGAGGCGTGCTTCTGGGGCCAGCCGCTCGCCGTCGTGGCGGCGGAGACGCGCGAGCAGGCCCGCCGCGCCGTCCGGCTCGCCCGGGTCGGCTACGAGGACCTGCCGGCCGTGCTCACCATCGAGCAGGCCCGCGCCGCCGGCGGCGGGCTCGTCTGCGAGCCGCTCACCCTCCGCCGCGGCGAGGTCGAGGCGGCGCTCGCCACCGCCCCCCTCCGGCTCGCCGGCCGGCTGCGCTGCGGCGGGCAGGAGCATTTCTACCTCGAGGGCCAGGTGGCGCTCGCCGTTCCCGGCCAGGAGGGCGAGATGCTCGTCTGGTCCTCGACCCAGCACCCCTCCGAGACCCAGCTCATGGTGGCCCGGGCGCTCGGCCTGCCCATGGCGGCGGTGACCGTGCGCTGTCGGCGGCTCGGCGGCGGCTTCGGCGGCAAGGAGACCCAGGCCAACCTCTGGGCGGTGCTGGCGGCGCTCGTCGCGGCGCGCACCGGGCGGCCGGCCAAGCTCCGCCCCGACCGCGACGAGGACATGATCGTGACCGGCAAGCGGCACGACGTCCTGGCCGAGTTCGAGGTCGGCTTCGACCGCGAGGGGCGGATCCACGGCGTCCGCGCCACGCTCGCGGCGCGCTGCGGCTTCTCGGCCGATCTGTCCGGGTCGGTCACCGACCGCGCCCTGTTCCACGCCGACAACGCCTACCACTACCCGGCGGTCCGGCTGGCCTCGGAACCGTTGCGCACGCACACCTGCTCGAACACCGCGTTCCGCGGCTTCGGCGGGCCGCAGGGCGTGCTCGTGGCCGAGCGGATCGTCGAGG
>CAZDFD010000061.1:18150-25951 GCA_964504655.1 uncultured Geminicoccaceae bacterium | reverse complement strand
TGCCGTATTTGAGCATGGCGACCCGGTCGATCCCCATGCCGAAGGCGAAGCCCTGCCAGGTGTCGGCATCGAGCCCGACCGCCTCGAGCACCTTCGGGTGGACCATCCCGCAACCCAGGATCTCGAGCCAGTCGGAGCCCTCGCCGACCACGAGCTCCTCCTTGGTCCGCCGGCAGCCGATGTCCATCTCGGCCGAAGGCTCGGTGAAGGGGAAGTAAGAGGGGCGGAAGCGGACCGGGATGTCGTCGCGCTCGAAGAAGGCGCGGACGAAGTCGGTCAGGCACCCCTTGAGGTGGCCCATGTGGGTCCTGCGGTCGATCAGGAGGCCCTCGACCTGGTGGAACATGGGCGTGTGGGTCTGGTCGTAGTCGCGGCGGTAGACCCGGCCGGGGGCGATGATGCGGAACGGCGGCTTGCCGGCCCGCATGGTGCGGATCTGCACCGGGCTCGTGTGGGTGCGCAGCACCAAGGGCTGGCCCTGGGCGTCGCGCGAATCGACGTAGAAGGTGTCCTGCATCTGTCGCGCCGGATGCTCCGGCGGGATGTTGAGGGCCTCGAAATTGTGCCAGTCGTCCTCGATGTCCGGGCCTTCGGCGACCGCGAAGCCCATGTCGGCGAAGATCGCCGTGATCTCCTCCGCCACCTGCGAGACGGGGTGGATCCGACCCTCGGGCCGCTCGCGCGGCGGCAGGGTCACGTCCAGCCGCTCGCGCGCGAGGCGCGCCTCGAGCGCCGCCGCCTCGAGCTCGGCGCGGCGCTCGGCGATCGCCGCCTCGAGCGCGCGCTTGACCTCGTTGAAGGCCTGGCCGGCGCGCGGCCGCTCCTCGACCGGCAGGCTGCCCAGGCCCTTGACCAGCTCGGTCACGCGGCCCTTGCGGCCGAGCGCCGCGACGCGCACCGCCTCGAGCGCGTCCGGGGTCGCGGCCGCCCGGATCTCCGCCTCGATCTCCGCCTTGAGCGCCACGAGATCCATCGCCGACCTCACCTGCACCGCAGAAACGCGAAGGGGGCCTTGCGGCCCCCCCACGGCACCCGAGCGCTCGGCTCAGGCGCGGAGGGCCGCGCTCGCCCGCTCGACGAACAGGCCGAAGCCGGTCCGGTCGCGCACCGCCAGATCGGCCAGCACCTTGCGGTCGACCTCGACCCCGGCGCGCTCGAGCCCGTGCATGAACCGCGAGTAGGTCATCCCGGCCTCGCGCACCGCGGCGTTGATCCGCTGGATCCACAGGGAGCGGAAGTCGCGCTTGCGCTGGCGGCGGTCGCGGTAGGCGTACTGCAGCGCCTTCTCCATCGACTGCATCGCCGTCTTGATGCAGGTCGAGCGGCGCCCGCGATGCCCCTTGACCTGGGCCAGCACCTTCTTGTGCCGGGCGTGGGTGGTGGTGCCGCGCTTGACACGAGCCATCTGCGTCGAGCCCCGATCGATCCTGGGTTCAGCCGTGGGGAAGCATGAGCCGCACGAGCGCCGCGTCGCCCGGCTCGAGATACGCGGTCTTGCGGTGCCGGAGCTTCGCCGCCTTGGGCTTGCCGGTGAAATTGTGGCGATGGAACGCCTGCGCCCGCTTCACCTTGCCGGTGCCGGTGAACGAGAAGCGCTTGGCGGCGCTCCGCTTGCTCTTCATCTTCGGCATGGGGTGGCAACTCCGACGGCGGGCGCGGGCGCCGATGGGCCCCGCTCGAAAGCCGGGGGCTCTTAGCAGAGGCGAGGGACCTCGGCAACAGGCGGCGCGAGCGCGCCTAGGGCTCGGTGGCCGCCCGTCGCAGCAGCGCCGGCGCCACGACCACGAGCGCCGCCATTGCCCAGAGGGTGAGCGAGATCGTGCTCTCGAACAGGATGCCGAGCTCGCCGCCGCTGATGGCGAGCGCGTTCCTGAGGTTGGTCTCCATGACCTTGCCCAGGACGAAGCCCAGGATGATCGGCGCGAGGTCGAAGCCGAGCTTGCGCACCAAGTAGCCGATCACGCCGATCCCCAGCATCAGCATGATCGAGAGCGTGCTCGCATAGGTGCTGTACACGCCGAGGAACGCGAGCGTCAGGATACCGGGCAGCAGAATCCAGTTGGGGAGCAGCAACATGCGCACGAAGATCTGGACCATCGGCAGGTTCATCGCGAGCAGGAGGAGGTTGCCGATGTACATCGAGGCGATGAGCCCGCCCGCGATCTCCGGTCGTTCGGTGAAGAGCTGCGGTCCTGGTTGGATGTTGTAAAGGAGGAGGGCGCCGAGCATCACGGCCGTGGTGCCGCTTCCGGGCACACCCAGCGTCAGCATCGGCACGAAGGCGCCGCCGGCGGCGGCGTTGTTGGCGGCCTCCGGTGCCGCCAACCCGCGCGGGTCGCCCTTGCCGAAGGTGCTTCGGTCGAGCAGGCGCTTCTCGGTCGTGTAGGCGACGGCGCTCGCGACCGAAGCGCCGGTCCCGGGCAGGACGCCGATCACGAAACCGATGCCCGAGGCGCGCAGCATGGTGCCGACACAGCTCCGCAGCGTGGCCAGGGTCGGGAAGCCGCGGCCGATCGCGATCGCCTGGAGGCGGCCGTGGTGCTGGTGCTCCAGCAGCAGCAACACCTCGCTGATCGAGAACAGGCCGATCACCAGGATGATGAACTCGATGCCGTCGTGCAGCTCCGGCTCGTCGAAGGTGAAGCGGTAGGCTCCCGAGGTCGGATCGAGGCCGATCGTGGTCAGGGCGAGGCCGATCGCTGCACCGATCATCGTCTTGATCGGCTGGTCGCCGACCATCGAAGTCAGGGTGGCGAAGGCGAACACCATCAAGACGAAGTACTCGGCCGGGCCGAAGCCGATCGCGAGCCGGCCGAGCAGCGGCGCGAAGAAGGTCAGGCCCAGGACCGACAGGAGGCCGCCCACGAAGGAGGCGATGCCGGACAGCGCCAGGGCCTCGGCGCCGCGTCCCTGGCGGGCCATGGGGTTGCCGTCGAGCGCCGTCATCACGGCGCCGGCGTCGCCGGGCACGTTGAGCAGGATCGAGGAGATCCGGCCGCCGTACTCGGCACCGTAATAGACCCCGGCCAACAGGATCATCGTGCTCTCGGCCGGCACGCCCAGCGTGTAGGCGAGCGGGAGGAGCAGCGCGATCCCGTTGATCGGGCCGATCGCGGGCAGCGCCCCCACGACCGTGCCGAGGAAGCAGCCGAGCAGTCCCAGCAGCAGATTGTGCCACTGCAGCGCCACCCCGAACCCGGTCCACAGGAAGTCGAGCGACACGGCTCAGGGCCCGCCGAGCCAGGCGCCGCGCGGCAGCGGGATCTTGAGGCCGTACACGAACAGCACCCACCAGAGCGCGGCGTTGCCGACGCCGCACAGGAGCGCCTGCCAGGGCCGCGCGCGGAACAGAAGGGCCACGCCGCTGCACACGAGCAGCGTCGCCACCGGGAAGCCGGCGCGGTCGTAGAGCCAGGCACCCAGGAAGGCGAGCGCCACGAGGCCCACGCTCTGCAGCAGCAGCGGGCCGCGCGGCCAGGGCTCGGCATGACCGGGCCGGACGATCCAGGCAATCGCGAGCAGCCCGAGCACGCCCGCGAGCAGGAGAGGGAAGGCCCGCGGACCGAGCGGGTCGGAGCTGAACGCGTACTCGATGCGGCCGGCGGCGACCCCGTAGAGGATCGCCAGGACGAGCAGCACCAGGGCCGGAACGCGTGCCCCCCACCCGCCCCCGGCCGCGTCCACCGCCGCGCCCGCCGGCTAGAGGCCGGCCTCCTTGGCGAGCTCGCGGAAGCGGGCCGTGTCGGCCCGCACCTGGGCCTCGAACTCCTCGCCGATCTTGCTGAAGGGGAACAGGCCGCGGGCGGTGCGCTCGGCCGCGAACTCCGGGCTCGCCATGAGCTTGCCCAGGGTCTCGGTCCACCAGCCGTAGTCGGCATCCGAGACCTTGGGCCCCATGTAGACGCCGCGCCAGATCGTCCAGTCGAGGTCGAGCCCCTGCTCGCGCGCAGTCGGCACCTCGGCCAGATCGCCGGTCAGCCGCTCGCGGCTCATGACCGCCAGGATCCGGACCTTACCGGCCTTGTGCAGGGCGGCCATCTCGGCGGCGTCGCCCGAGCCGATCTTGATGTGCCCGCCCTGGAGCGCCGTGGTCACCGCACCGCCACCCTCGAGGGCGGCGTAGCGCATCGTCTTCGGATCCACGCCCAAGGCCTTGGCGAAGATCGCGGCCTTCATCCAGTCCTGCGAGCCGACCGCGCCGCCGCCGCCGACCGGGAAGGCCGCGGGGTTGGCCTTGAAGGCGTCGGCCAGGTCCTTGAGCGACTTGATCGGCGAGCTGCCGCTCACCGCCAGGACGCCGTAGTCGGCGCCGAGCGCCGCCAGCCACCGGACCGCGGTCTCGTCGTGGGCGCCGAACTTGCGCTGCGCCAGGAGCAGCGCCGAGCCCGAGGAGGCGGCAACCACGAGGTTCGGATCGCCCGGCCGGGTGCCCACGACGTGATTGTAGGCCACGGCCCCGACACCGCCTTCCATGTAGGTGACGGCCATCGGCGCCGGCAGCAGCTTCGCGTTCTGCAGCGACAGGCGCAGCAGCTGGCAGGTGAGGTCGAAGCCGCCGCCCGGCTTGGCGCCGGCGAGGCATTCGGGCTTCTCGGGTGCGGCCTGCGCGGTCGTCGTGAGGATACCGAGCAGTGCTGCGGCCAAAAGTCGGCGCATCGAGGACCTCCCTCATCGATGCGAGGCGCATAGCACCCGCGCGTCGATGCGCAAAGGATCCGGCGTCCTCAGCGCGGTCGTCGCCGGCGCAGGACGAGGGCCGTCCAGGGCGGTGCCGCGAGACGGGCCGAGCGCAGAAGACCCTGCGCTCCGTAGGCCGCCGCCACCGCCGGCGCTTGGCGCTCGAGGAAGCCCGACAGCACGAGCCTGCCGCCCGGCGACAGGGCACGAGCGAGCTCCGGCGCCAGCTCGACCAGCGGGTCGGCCAGGATGTTGGCGAGCACCAGATCGAAGCGACCGGAGCCGGCGAGCTCGGGCCGGTCGAGCCCGTCGCTCAGGAGGACACGGACCCGCCCGGCGACGCCGTTGCGGCGCGCGTTCTCGGCCGCGACGCGCACGGCGATCGGGTCGTTGTCGGCCGCCCAGACCCGACAGGGCGCCAGCTTCGCGGCGGCGATGCCGAGGATCCCCGAGCCGCAGCCGAGATCGAGCACGCGGGCGCGACGCAGGCCGCGCGCCAGGCGCCCGAGAGCCAGGAGGCAGAGGCGCGTCGTGGCGTGCTCCCCGGAGCCGAAGGCGAGGCCGGCCTCGAGCAGGATCGGCACCGCACCCGGCGGCACGGTGTCCGCGGGGTCCGGATGGACGAAGAAGCGGCCGACCGCGGTCGGCGGACCGCGGGTCGCCGCCGCCTCGAGCCAGGTCTCGGGCGACTGCTCCTCGACCTCGAGCCGGTCGGGCGGGGTGAAGCCGAAGCGGGCGCACACCGGCGCGAGCTCGCGGGCGAGCTCGACCGGATCGGGGCGCCGGGTGAGCCACAGGTCGACGGCGAAGGAGACCGGCTCGGCATCGGCGTCGGCCTCTTCCTCGAACACCGAGACGGCATCGGCCAGGGGCTCGAGCGCGTCCAGGAGGCCGGGCATGGCCGAGGCCGGCGCGACGAGCCGAACGCGGCTCAGACGCGGGCCCGGATCGGACGGACGGCCGCTCAAACGGGCTCGACGAAGCTGTCCACGACCTTCTTCCGGCCCGCCTTCTCGAAGGCGATCTCGAGCTTGTCGCCGTCGATCGCCTCGATCCGCCCGTAGCCGAACTTGTCGTGGAAGATGCGCTCGCCCACCCGGAAGCTGCGGCTGCCCGCGACCGGCCGGGCGGCCAGGATCTCGGCCCGCCCCTCGAGCAGCCGGCCGGTCTCGGCGCGGCGCGAGCGGAAGCGCGCCGGCTGTGCCACGAAGCCCGTGTCGCCCAGCGTCTCCCAGTCCGGCCGGGCCGCGGGACTGCGGTGCAGGTGCTCGACATGCTCGGCCGGCAGCTCCTCGACGAAGCGCGAGGGTGCGGCGCTGGTCCACTGGCCGTAGACCCGGCGGTTGGCGGCGAAGCTCACGGCGCAGCGCCGGCGCGCCCGGGTGAGGCCCACATAGGCGAGCCGGCGCTCCTCCTCGAGCGCCCGGCTGCCGCCCTCGTCGATCGCCCGCTGGCTCGGGAACAGGCCCTCCTCCCAGCCGGCCAGGAACACGCTCTCGAACTCGAGCCCCTTGGCGCCGTGCAGCGTCATCACGCTCACCATGTCGCCGGCGGCGTCGCTCGTGCCGTCGACCACGAGCGCCACGTGCTCGAGGAAGGCGCCGAGCGCGTCGAAGCCGTCGAGCGCCTTGGCCAGCTCCTTGAGGTTGTCGAGCCGGCCCTGCGCGTCGGGCGTGCGCTCGGCCTGCCACATCTCGACATAGCCCGAGTCCTCGAGCACCGCCTCGGCCAGATCGCGCGGCGAGCGCTCGGCGAGCAGCCCCCGCCAGCGGTCGAGGAGCGCCAGGAAACGGCCGAGCGCGGCGCGGGCGCGGGCCGGCAGCTCGTCGGTGGTGGCGAGCGTGCGGCCGGCCTGAACGAGGCTCGTGCCGGTCCGCCGCGCCGCCTCGTGCAGCGTCCGCAGCGCCGCCTCGCCGATGCCGCGGCGCGGCAGGTTGACGATCCGCTCGAAGGCCAGATCGTCGTCCGGCGAGACCACGAGGCGGAGATAGGCGACGGCGTCGCGGATCTCCTGGCGCTCGTAGAAGCGCGGCCCGCCGATCACCCGGTAGGGCAGGCCCATCTGGATGAAGCGCTCCTCGATCGGCCGGGTCTGGAAACCGGCCCGCACCAGGACGGCGATCGAGGCCAGCGCCTCGCCCCGCCGCTGCAGGGCCTCGATCTCCTGGCCGATCCAGCGCGCCTCCTCGCTCTCGTCCCAGAGCCCCGCGACCCGCACCGGCTCGCCCGCCGCGCCCTCGGTCCAGAGCGTCTTGCCGTGGCGCGCCCGGTTGCGCGCGATGAGCCCGCCCGCGGCACCCAGGATGTGGCCGGTCGAGCGGTAGTTGCGCTCGAGGCGGATCACCGCCGCACCCGGGAAGTCCTGCTCGAAGCGGAGGATGTTGCCGACCTCGGCCCCCCGCCAGGAGTAGATCGACTGGTCGTCGTCGCCGACGCAGGTGAGGCAGCGATGCCGTTGGGCGAGGAGCCGGAGCCAGAGATACTGCGCGACGTTGGTGTCCTGGTACTCGTCCACGAGGATCGCGCGGAAGCGTCGCTGGTAGCGCTCGAGCAGCTCGGGCTGCGCCTGGAGCAGGGTCAGCCCGTGCAGCAGCAGGTCGCCGAAGTCGCAGCCGTTCACGGTGGCGAGCCGTTCCTGGTAGGCGGCGTAGAGCTCGCGGCCGCGGCCGAGCGCGAAGTCGGACAGCTCCGCCGCCGGCACCTGCTCGGGGCGCCAGCCCTTGTCCTTCCAGCGCTGGATCAGGGCCGAGAGGCCGCGCGCCGGCCAGCGCCGCTCGTCGAGCCCGGCCGCCTGGATCACCTGCTTCAGGAGGCGGAGCTGGTCGTCGGTGTCGAGGATCGTGAAGGAGGGCTTGAGGCCGACCAGCTCGGCGTGCGCCCGCAGCATCCGCACGCCCATGGCGTGGAAGGTGCCGAGCCAGAGGCCCTGGACGCTGCGGCCGATCAGCCGCTCGACCCGCTCGGCCATCTCGCGCGCCGCCTTGTTGGTGAAGGTGACGGCGAGCACCTCGCCGGGCCGCGCCCGCCCCTCGATCAGGAGATGCGCGAGCCGGCAGGTCAGCACCCGGGTCTTGCCGGTGCCGGCGCCGGCCAGCACCAGGAGCGGCCCGTCCGGTGCGGTGAC